>JBKEHH010000031.1:0-8721 GCA_046710535.1 Pseudomonadales bacterium | reverse complement strand
TCAATGGTGAGAAATTCTATATTTCTGGTGCCGGCGATCCACGCTGTAAAATTATGATTTGTATGGTGGTGACAGAACCAGATGCGCCAGCTCATTCTCGTCAGTCGCAAATATTGGTACCAATCGATACCGCTGGCGTGGATATTCTACGTCCAATGCATGTGTTCTCTATGGATGATGCGCCTCACGGCCATATGCATATTCGTTTCACCGACGTGCGTGTGCCAAAAGACAATCTGATCCTCGGTCGTGGCCGTGGTTTTGAAATATCGCAAGGCCGCTTAGGGCCAGGTCGTGTCCACCATTGTATGCGTGCACTAGGCAGTGCTGAAAAAGCATTGGCAATGTTTTGTGAGCGCGGCGTTAGTCGCACCGCATTTGGTAAGCCATTAGTTAATCTCGGTGCCAACTTTGACCTTATCGCTAATGCTCGTATCGATATTGAGATGGGGCGCTTGTTAGTATTAAAAACGGCTCATATCATCGACACTATGGGCGCCAAAGATGCGCATGTGTGGATTTCTAAAATTAAGGTGGCGATCCCCAATATGGCAGAACGTATTATCAATGAGTCTATTCAAATGCACGGTGCAGCGGGGATTTCACAAGATTTCCCGTTGGCTGCTATGTGGATGGGTACGCGTACATTACGTTTGGCTGATGGACCTGATGCTGTGCATCGTCGGCAAGTTGCGCGCCGAGAGCTACGTCCTTACCGCGAAGCATTCGAGGCTAGTAAATAGCTCGGTACTATGGTGTTGTTGTAAGACAAGAAAAACCCGGCTCAGGCCGGGTTTTTTCTATTAGCCAAACGGCATAAAAGGTAAAGTTTTAGTACAAAACTGGCAATGCAATATGTTGCTTGCCTGTGGTAATGTTTCAGATTCAAATTTATTTTCTAATACTGGGGTTATTTATGTTGGAAGTAGTAGCAAAAGAAAAATTAGCTGATTATATCGGCAAAGAACTAGAGGCAGGCGATTGGTTCACCATTACACAAGACCAAGTCAATACATTTGCCGACGCCACTTTAGACCATCAGTTTATTCACATAGACGAAGAGAAAGCAAAAGAGACGCCATTTGGAGGCACTATTGCCCATGGGTTTTTAACGCTCTCTATGTTGGTGCATCTTACTGAAAACTGCAGCATAGTGCCTGAGAACATAGTGATGGGTGTTAATTACGGCTTTGACAAAGTCCGGTTTATAAATCCTGTTCGAGTGGGTAGTGAGGTTCGTGCCAAAGTAACTATTGCTGATGTAACCCATAAAGATGGCGGTCAGATTTTAATCAAGCAAGCTATCAGTGTTGAAATTAAAGGCCAAGATAAGCCCGCCTTAATTGGTGAGTGGTTATTAATGTATGTGGTCGCTTAGTAAAGCTAAAAATAATTATTGATTGGAGTGAAGGATATGCGAGCAGTTGTTTGTGAAGAACTGGGTACCGCTGACAAATTAGTGTTGAGAAATGATTGGGATAATGGCGAACTAGGCCCACATGATATTGTGATTGACGTAAAAGCGGCAGGTTTAAATTTCCCTGATACGCTGATTATAGAGGGTAAATATCAAATTCAGCCTGAGCTACCGTTTATCCCCGGTGGGGAGTGTTCGGGTGTAGTTAGCGCCATTGGTGAAAACGTTACTCGTCATAAGGTGGGCGACAAAGTGATTTCAATGGCCCAAACTGGCGCGTTTGCAGAGCAAGTTCATGTGCATGAATTTGGTGCTTTCCCAATGCCAGAAGGCTTGACCTTTGAGCAGGCGGCGGGCATTAGTATTACCTATTTCACTTCTTACTATGCGCTTAAGCAGCGGGCAAATCTAAAAGCGGGCGAGACTATTTTAGTGCTAGGTGCAGCCGGTGGTGTAGGTGTAACCGCTATTGAAATTGCCAAACTAATGGGAGCAAAAGTTATTGCTGCAGCCAGCACTGAAGAGAAGTTGGAACTTGCCCGTAAAATGGGCGCTGACGAATGTATTAACTATTCTGAGCAACCGTTAAAGCAAACTATTAAGGAACTAACAGATGGTAAAGGCGTAGATGTAATTTACGATCCAGTTGGCGGCGACTATAGCGAAGAAGCATTGCGTGGTATTGCATGGAATGGTCGCTACTTAGTCATTGGTTTCGCGGCAGGTCCTATACCTAAAATCCCACTAAATTTAACCTTACTTAAAGGTTGCGCCATTGTAGGTGTTTTTTGGGGTTCGTTTGCCGCCCGTGAACCAGAAGAAAATCTTAAAAATATTGATGAGTTATGGACACTGTTTAACGAAGGTAAATTATCGCCGACGGTTACCGATTGCTTCCCTATAGAACAGTATGTTGAGGCATTTAACTGCCTGACTGAGCGACGTGCTCGCGGTAAAGTTATTTTGACGTTTTAAAGGTAGTCCACAATGCAGCCATTTGTATTTAATACCGCACCATCAATTATCAGTAAAGCTGGTGCTAGTTTAGAGCTTAGCGAGGTTTTTAAGGGCCTGGGTGTTAGTAGAGTATTGCTAGTTACTGATCCCGGGTTGGTAAAGCTAGGCTTAGTAAAGCCGGTATTAGATGCAATGGTGGCTAATGGCTTGCAGGTTGAATTGTTCGACCAAGTGCGTGAAGATCCGCCAGAATCAGTAGTGCTGTCGGCCGTTAATTGCGCACAAGATTTTGCTGCAGATGCAGTGCTAGGTTTGGGCGGCGGTAGCTCAATGGATGTTGCCAAGCTTGCCGCTGTATTGGCCGGTTCCACCATTCAAAGCTTAACTGACATTTACGGTGTTGATTTGTTAACTGGCCAGCGACTACCTTTAGTCTTAGTTCCTACTACGGCTGGCACCGGCTCTGAAGTGACACCAGTGGCGGTAATCACCACCGGTAAAACGACCAAAGCTGGCGTGTCATCGAAACAGCTATTGCCCGATGTTGCGGTGTTAGATGCCGAGTTAACGCTCGGGTTGCCCCCATTAATAACCGCAATGACAGGCATCGACGCAATGGTGCATGCCATCGAAGCCTATACCTCAAAAATAAAAAAGAACGCTTACTCAGATGCCTTAGCAAAAGAAGCTTTAGCGCGCTTAGCCGGTAGTATTCTCATTGCCGTTAAAGACGGGGCCAACGTTGAAGCCAGAGCAAATATGTTGTTCGGAGCGATGCTAGCAGGACAGGCCTTTGCCAATGCGCCAGTTGCTGCAGTGCATGCGCTTGCTTATCCATTAGGGGGCCGCTATCACATTCCCCATGGGCTAAGTAATTCATTGGTGCTGCCAGCAGTGATGCGCTTTAACGCGTCGCATGCCCGTCATCTGTATGCCGAGCTAGCGCCAATATTAGTGCCAAGTTGCAGTGGCAGTGATGAAGAAAAAACAACACAACTAATTTCATTTATTGAGCAGTTAATTGTTGAGGTTGGTCTACCCTCTAGCTTAAAAAAGGCGGGAGTTAGCGAGGATAGTTTAACTACGCTGGCAGACGACGCTATGTTGCAACAGCGTCTATTAATGAATAATCCACGCGCAGTGACACTGGCTGACGCCTTGGCTATTTATCAAGCGGCGTACTAAATAGATTTTTTAAAACAAGGGCTATTAAACAGTGGCAGCAAGACAAGTAGCAGTGCGATCAAACTATGCAGTCTTTTATCCCGTATCAACGCGCTGGGTAGACAACGATATTTATGGCCATGTTAACAATGCAGTGTATTACACCTACTTTGATAGCGCGGTTAATCAATACCTTATTGAACAAGGTGGGCTAGATATTCACAACGGAGAGGTGGTCGGTTTTGTGGTTAATTCTGGCTGTGAATATTCCTCACCTGTTGCCTACCCCGATGAATTGGAAGTTGGTATACGCGCTGATAAAATTGGCAACAGCTCGGTGCAATATGGCGTGGCAGTATTTAAAAAAGGCGCAGCAGAGGCCAGTGCATATGGGCATTTTGTTCATGTGTTTGTTGACAAGGCCAGTAACAAAGCAGTGTCTATCCCCGCGGGGATACAGTTAGAGCTGCAAACTATTATTGTTAAGCCTTAGTAAAATAGGGGAGCGGTCATCAATACATTAGCAACAATCTTTAAAGTCTCTAGTGCTATTGCTATGGCAGGTTGGTTGTTACTAGTGGTGCTGCCGAGCTGGCAATATAGTCAGTTTATTGTAGTTGGTATTATTGTGACTTTACTGAGTTTTATTTATACCTATTTAATTTTATTTGGTAAGCGCTTCGATGCGCCAGGTTACAAATCTACCGGCAATTTTTCCTCATTACACGGGGTGATGGAATTATTTAAATCACCACGAGCCGTTTTAGCTGGCTGGATTCATTATTTAGCATTTGACCTTTTTGTTGGCTTATTTATCGTTAGCAATGGGGCTCATTATAATATTTCTCACTGGTTGTTAGTGCCATGTTTATTGCTAACACTAATGTTTGGCCCGGCTGGGCTGCTGTTATATTTAATAATACGTTTTGCTGTTACCCAGGATTTTCTGGCGGCGAATTTTTTCTAATAATTTAGTAGTGTGAGGTTAGTAAAATAAATGTTTGTGCGAAGTTTTTCTCGATAGTTATGATTTCATTATTGAGTGTCGGTTGTTCCTTCTTTGAAACGCCAACAGAATTGAATGTTGGTATGGTTAATAGCTTACCAATTAAAAACTTAGTTCAGGCAGGCGATAACGCCTTTACTGGCGGCCAGCCTAGTCAGGTTGACCTTGCTATCATGAAAGATGGTGGCATCCAGCATGTGGTGAACCTACGTCCCAGCAGTGAAAAAGATTGGAATGAGGGTGAGGTCGTTGAGGATTTAGGCATGAGTTACCATCAGACTGAAGTCGCAGGTGCTGATGACCTTAGCGTTGCTAGCGCTAAGCAGTTAGGCGCACTAATTAATGGTTTTGGTAGCGAGCCCTATTTCGTCCATTGCGCTAGCGGTAATAGAGTCGGTGCTTTAATTGCAATTAATGAAGCAATAGCTAATGGTAAAGATGCTGATCAAGCCGTCGAGATAGGCAAGCAATGGGGCTTAACAAGCTTGGAGTCTACAGTACGAACTGTATTACAAAGCCAATAGCTTAGCTAAAGGAGTTTGGTTATGCATGTAGAGTTTGATATTGAAAAAAATATTGCTATTTTGCGGCCCGAAGGTGCTTTAACTAAGGCTGACTTTGAATCTGCAGCAAGAATTATTGACGGCTATATTGATAAAGGCACCGGTCCTGAAGCAATTGTTGTTGTCACTGAATCGTTTCCTGGCTGGGAAAATTTTGGCGCTATGCTGCAGCACTTTACTTTCATCAAAGAGCATCACAATGCAGTTCGAAAAATAGCATTTGTGACTAACATAGCCATAGCGGGCTTATTTGAAAAAGTGGCATCGCACTTTATTTCGGCCGAGATAAAAGCCTTCCCATTTGAAAGTTTAATCCAAGCTAAACAGTGGGCCGCTAGTTAATCTATTCAGCTAGTAAATGCTCAGCATGAAAGCGTAAGTGCTCTTCAATAAAGCTCGCGATAAAAAAGTAGCTGTGATCAAACCCTGCTTGCAGACGAATGTCGGCGGGGTAGTTAGTCTCTTTTGTTACATCGATTAAGTTTTGTGTTAACAGTTGGTCTGGAAAGAATTCATCAGCTTCACCTTGGTCGACAAGCAGCGGTGGTTGGTTTTCAGGCGCGTAACTTTTTACAAGTTCACAGCTGTCATAGGTCAACCAAGCATCTTTGTTGTCGCCTAAATAAGCAGTTAAGGCCTTTTGCCCCCAAGCACAGTTGATCGGGTTAGTAATAGGCGAGAAGGCAGAAATAGATTGGTAGTGCGCGGGGTTTTTTAGCCCAATACTTATCGCCCCATGGCCACCCATTGAATGCCCACTAATAGATTTTCGGTTGCTTACTGGAAATTCAGCTTCGATCAGGGCAGGTAATTCCTCGCTGATATAACTATACATCTGATAGTGCTTGGCCCAAGGCGCTTGCGTTGCATCGACATAAAACCCTGCGCCCAAACCAAGATCGTAAGCGCCGTCTGCATCATCGCTTACCCCATCGCCTCTAGGGCTGGTGTCTGGTGTGACTATAGCAATGCCCAGTGCGTCGGCAACGCGCTGTGCACCTGCCTTTTGCATAAAGTTCTCATCAGTACAGGTTAGCCCCGACAACCAATATAAAACAGGCACATTGTTTTGCTTAGCGGCTTGCGGTAAAAAGATACCAAAAGTCATAGCACATTGGTTGGCAGCAGAAAAATGACTGTGGCGCTGATAACTACCACCAAACATTTTATTTTCACTAATCTTTTTAAGACTCATCTATCGATTCCAATTAATAATGAACTGTTAATAATGAATAACGCTGCGAATGCTTTTTCCTTCATGCATCAAGTCAAATGCCTCATTAATCTTTTCAAGTGCCATGGTGTGAGTAATAAAATCACTGAGCTTAAATTCACCCTGTAAATAGCGTTCAACATAATCAGGTAACTCACTGCGGCCTTTCACGCCGCCAAACGCTGTGCCGCGCCAAACCCTACCGGTAACTAATTGAAACGGACGAGTACTAATCTCTTTACCTGCGCCCGCAACCCCAACAATTATCGACTCGCCCCAGCCCTTATGGCAGCACTCTAATGCTGAGCGCATAACATCGACATTACCGATACATTCGAACGAAAAATCTACACCGCCATCAGTGATTTCTACAATATGGTCTTGAATTGGGCCACTTACTTTTTTTGGATTAATACAGTCTGTTGCACCCAGTTGTTTCGCTAGTTCAAATTTCGACTCGTTAATGTCGATAGCTATAATTCGTGAGGCTTTGGCCATTACCGCGCCAATAACTGCCGACAAGCCAATGCCACCTAAACCGAAGATAGCCACCGTATCGCCAGCCTGAACTTTAGCCGTATTCATTACTGCACCCATGCCAGTGGTAACGCCGCAGCCAAGTAAACAGACTTCTTTTAGATCAGCCTCTTTATTTATTTTAGCGAGCGATATTTCTGGTAACACCGTGTACTCACTAAAAGTAGACGTACCCATATAGTGGTATATCGGCTCGCCGTCTTTATAAAAACGGGTTGTGCCATCGGGCATTAGTCCTTGGCCTTGAGTTTCACGTATTTTCTGACATAAATTGGTTTTACCTGATAGGCAAAATTTACACTCGCCGCATTCGGGAGTGTATAAAGGGATAACATGATCGCCAACCACGACAGAGGTTACGCCTTCACCAATTTGCTCAACCACACCGCCGCCTTCATGGCCTAAAATACACGGGAATTTCCCTTCAGAATCTTCGCCTGACAAAGTGTAGGCATCGGTGTGGCAAACTCCACTGGCAACAATTCGCACCAAAACTTCGCCAGCTTGCGGTGGCATTACATCAACCTCTTCAACAGATAAAGCTTGTTTTGGCCCCCAGGCGATGGCGGCTTTAGATTTAATAAAGTTGCTAGTGTCCATGATCTTCCTCGATTGAGTTTGGTAAATCTGTAGGCGACATTTTCAGGCCGGTTTATAAAATGCTACATACAATTATTAGTTTGGCTGCATCAACTGTGGTGGCGATGCTCTTAATGCTAAGGTATTCGTCGCTGCCATCAATGGTACCGATCTGCTGGCCATTTAATCAGCGTGCTTGTTATTACAATGTTCGCTATCCTACTAGGCCTGCGCTGCAATAAAAACACTAAAGATAGCTTTTACATTGAACCAGAGTCCAAATATTTCATTCCCGCATTGAAGTTAACAAGATACTATATTCCCCCACAAATATTGGGGAAAAAGCTGGGTGAAATATTATGTTAGCTGCCACTGTAGGGCGGTGCAGTTTGAAGTAGAAGTAGGCGATCATCTAGAGGTTGATAATTGCAGTTGTACTGTCTGCGCTAAGTCGGCTTATTTACACTTAATTGTACCCCAGAGAAACTTCAAACTGGTCGCTGGAGAGCAGTAGTTACAGACCTATACATTTAATACAAAAGCAGCACAGCATAAGTTTTGCAAAGTGTGTGGAATTAAAACGTTCTATATCCCGCATTCAAATCCCGACGGCTACAGTGTTAACGCCAATTATATAGAGCCACCGCCAAGTAATATGACACTTGCTAACTTTGATGGTGGCAACTGGGAGCAAAATGCAGCAACGCTAGCTCACAAGAGTAAATAGGTCTTTACAATGGGTATGCAGCAATTCAAGCAAGTGGTGTTAGAAGGCGACTATGTTCGGCTAGAGCCCATCTCTGTTGAGCACAAACAAGGCTTAATTGAGGCTGTCGCTGACGGTAAACTATGTGAGTTATTCGTAACAATGGTGCCGCATAAAGATGCCATTGATGAGTTTATAGACAATGCCATAGCTCACTATAACAACGGGCAAGGATTAGTCTTGGCTACCATAGACAAAGCATCTAATAAGGTTATTGGCTCTACTCGGTTTATGGATGCAAAACCGGTTTACAAGCGAGTAGAAATTGGCTTCACCTTTATTGCCGAATCATATCAGCGAATAAAAATTAACACTGAAGCAAAGCTATTGATGCTGACTTATGGGTTTGAGGCTTTAGCTTTAAATAGAGTGCAATTTTTAACTGACTATTCAAATCAAACATCGCGTAATGCTATTTTGCGAATTGGAGCCAAGCAAGAAGGTATATTAAAAAGTCATATGCAGATGACAGATGGGCGCATTAGAGACTCGGTAATTTTTGGTATTACTAGCGCTGAA
>JBKEHH010000030.1:0-9537 GCA_046710535.1 Pseudomonadales bacterium | reverse complement strand
AAAATTAATCGCCGGTTAAATCTGTCAGTACAAAGCGGCAAACCTTGCCCTCAACCTTCATGCTGGCCGCCAATGACGTTACTCGAACCGCGTGGTAGTTTTGCATCACCGTTAAGGCATCACCTAGGGTTGGCGCGCTCAAGGCAGCGAAACCCAGTGGGCCATGGGTACTTATGTTTAATTGTACGCCCACCTTTACTGTCCAGTCTCTGGGCGCAGACGACTGCTCAATATTATGAAACAACCGAGCAACCTGCTCAGCAGCAACGTAGTCGTTGACGGCAAGCCAATCCTCAGTTATCAGCGTACCCGTTAACAAAGCGTCAACGGGCAACTGTACCCCGCGTAAAAACAACGCTACGTAGGCCGATGACATAAAATATCCGGAATTCATGCCGCTATAATGCAACTAATGTCACTAAATGACTACTAAATTGTCATTTAGTGAAATATCAGCTAATAGCTAACAAGCCTAATCTAGCCTCTACATTATCAAAGAGATTAGAGCGATGACGACATACACAATTAACGATCCAGAAAAAGGTCTAATAAGCTACCGCGATAAAAAACGTTATTTATGGCTGACCTCCGTTTTCATGCCGATATTTCCATTGCTGGGAATAGTCGTTTATCTGCAAACAGGCATGGAATGGACACTCCTTTTACCACTAATAGTTACCTATTTTGTTATCCCAATTATTGACTGGTTGTTTGGCTCTGATGAAAACAATCCACCAGAAGAAATTGTGCCTCAGTTAGAGGAAGACAAGTATTACCGCCTTCTCACCTACTTCACCGTTCCCATGCATTTTATCGTGCTGATCGCGATGGCGTGGTTTGTCGGCACCCATAGCTTATCGGCTTGGGCTGTTGTGGGCCTAGCACTTATCGCCGGCGGCTATAGCGGCTTTGGGATCAACACCGCCCACGAAATGGGCCACAAAAAGCCTAAGTTTGAAAAACTCTTGGCAAAAATAGTGTTAGCGGTCCCAGCTTATGGCCATTTTTGTATCGAGCATAATCGCGGTCACCATACCTATGTTGCAACCACTGAAGATCCAGCTAGCTCGCGCATGGGTGAGTCAATTTACCACTTTGTATTACGCGAAATCCCCGGCTCATTTAAACGCGGCTGGCAACAAGAGGCTGAACGCTTAAACAAGTTAGGCAAATCAAGCTGGAGCATTGATAACGATATTTTGCAGTCTTTTGCTATTAGCTTGGTGCTACAAGGTACGCTGATCGCATTATTTGGCTGGGTAATGATTCCATTTTTACTTATTCACAATGTGTGGGCATGGTTTCAATTAACCTCGGCTAACTACATTGAGCATTATGGTTTACTGCGAGAAAAACTACCTAACGGTCGTTACGAGCGCTGTCAGCCCCACCACTCTTGGAACGCTAATTATATATTTAGCAACATTGTATTGTTTCATTTAGAGCGCCATTCAGACCATCATGCTAATCCAACAAGGCGCTATCAGAGCTTGCGTAATTTTGACGATATTCCGCAATTGCCCAATGGCTATTACGGCATGTATTTAGTCGCCTACATTCCCTGGCTTTGGTACAAGATAATGGATAAGCGCGTGATAGCCCTGCCTCATATTCAAGGTGACTTGAGCAAAGTTAATATACAGCCGAGTGAGGCTAAGCGAATTTATAAAGAGTTTGGCAGTATGCAAACTGCAGCAGCCTAAATTTATCTGACAACACAGGTTGCTAACACAGCCTGCGTTGTTTTTATTTTGACACTAAATCTACGCCTTTCATCATTGTGTGAATAATCGAATTTTTCACTTTAGCGCCGCAGCCAGTTACGGCCTCAGCTAGCGCTGATTTATTTGCTGGCGTCCACCGCACTTCATCACCAAGCTTAATATTCCCGCCTTCAATAATAGTGGCATTAATACCCATATTTCTGCCGGTATGCTGGCTTAATGCTTTAACCACTTTAGCGCTCTTTGCCATGCCGGCCTGAGGCTGAGCTGGCGCTGAGCAGCGCACAGTTGGAGTTTCACATTTAATCACAGTGTCGCCAATACTGAGCGTACCACCCAGCCAGGTGAATTCATCAAAACCCACTTCACCAGCCGGGCTTTCAATAACAATATTTGGCCTAAAGCGGCGCGTATCAAAATCGCCTTCGGGCTCTATTTCAGCCATCTTCTTTAGCGAGTTGGTTGTTAGTAAATGCAAGGGATAAACATCGTAGTAGCGTCCCAGAGGCGTCACAAACAACATTAACTCACCTAATTGCGCCCACGAGAAAGAGGACATATCAGGTAGCTCTTTACTAGCAAACTGCCGTTTAATTTCTTTCGCACCGACTGTAGCGGCAATGCGGTAATGCTTCTTGTTAGATTTTGGCTGCAGCGGATGCAAGGATACTGAACTGCCTAATAAGCTAGACAAAGCGCTAGCCAGCCGGCTATCGCTGCTATTAAGAACTTCTCCGCTAGGCATAGTGACGTCAATGGCAGGAACATCCTTATCGTTAAGATCGCCTACAGGTTGTTCACAATACTGGGCGCTGCAAGTTAACAGCTTGGGTTTCTTGCGCACACCAGTAATCTCACCAACATCATCATCGCGCACCGCCCACAGCCTGTCACCAACAACACCATAAGCTTCAATCTGCACTGAACTAACAGACTCACCTACCATGGACTTAACTGGATAGCGCCATAACTCTTTTACTGTACCGACAACTTCTACCATTTTATTTTATCCGCCTGCGCTCTAACTAAAGGTCAAAATTAACAAATTGACCCACAACCTAAAATGACTATTTCAATCAACAACCGGAATCAATCTTCCCGTAGTTGCTGCTCCTTGATAAACTGTCTGCTTGATTGCGTTAACATAGAACCCTACTAGTAACGATACCACTGACAAAGTGATTCAAATTCATCTCATTACAAAGCTTTATAATCTAGCTTTATACTTCAGCGAGTACTATTAACTTGAACAATAGCGAGCAAATAAGCAAGTCATTTTCGGCTTTAGACATTCCGCAAGGTGAGCTCACAGAAGTCGAGTTCGATAGCTGCACGTTTACTGGCACAGACTTTAGTGACGTTACTTTTAAAAGTTGTCGCTTTATAGACTGTCAATTTGAGCAATGTAATTTAAGTAACTGTACCATTGCCTACTGCCGCTTCAGCAATGTTGAGTTTAACGAATGTAAACTAGTCGGTATCGATTGGACCAGAGTTTCATGGCCTAATATCGTTGTAGCTGCACCCATAGCATTTAACAAGTGCATTATTAATAACTCATCTTTCTTTGGCCTAAGCTTATCTGAGATGCAGATAAAAGAGTGTAAAGCTCATGACGTAGATTTTCGTGAAGCCGACTTATCCAGCGCTAATTTGGCATATACAGACCTAGCCTACAGTATTTTCAGTAACACTAATCTAAAAGAAGCTAACTTTGCTGATGCTATTAATTATAATATTGATGTGGCGCATAACAATATTAGTGGCGCTAAGTTTTGCCGCGATGAAGCAGTTAACCTATTAACAAGTTTAGGAATTGAACTAGTCGACTAGCCTAGAATATTTTATTAAACGCTACCGGAATAACAATGCATCTCAGACATAGTAATATTGAAAAACTACCTACAGAAGTCTATGACGTATTAATTGTCGGCGGCGGAATTAACGGTGCTGTAGCGGCGGCATCATTGGCCGCAAAAGGAGTCAAAGTTGCGCTAATTGATCGCAATGACTTTTCCGGCGGCACTAGTTCACAATCATCAAATCTTGCTTGGGGTGGCATTAAGTATTTGGAGAGCTATCAATTTCTTTTGGTCAATAAACTCTGTAAAAGCCGTAACCATTTAATGGCAAGTTATCCTTCTACTGTTAAAGAAATTCGATTCATGACCACTATTGCTAAAGGTTTTCGCTACCCGGTTTGGCTAGTATACTTAAGTACTTTACTGTACTGGGTCATCGGTAGATTTAACACTAAAGCACCAACCTATCACTCTGCTAGCAATATCGAAACGTCTAATCCGGGGATAAATACTGCCAACGCCCAAGGCGGCTTTGAATACTCCGACTGTTATTTGTATGACAATGATGCCCGTTTTGTTTTTAACTTTATCCGCACGGCTATGGATTATGACTGTATTGCTGCCAACTATGTAGAATCAATGGGATCCCAGCGTCGTAGCGAGCTCTGGCATACCAAAGCCAGAAACACTATTGATGGCGAGGAGTTCTCTATTCGCTCTAAAGCAATCATCAATGCCTGTGGTCCTTGGGTAGACCAACACAACACAGCAAATAATCAAACTACTAATTGCCATCATTTGTTTTCCAAAGGGATTCATTTAATCGTTGATAAGATAGGTGCGGCTGAAAAAGTATTAACATTTTTTGCTAGTGATGGGCGGATGTTTTTCGTTATTCCAATGGGCCCAAAAACCTGCATAGGCACTACCGACACCCAAGTCGATCAACCCAATGCTGATATTAACGATGAAGATAGGCAGTTTGTTCTAGATAACATTAATGCCTTGCTAGACTTGCCGAAGCCACTAACAAAAAAAGATATCGTTGCCGAGCGCTGGGGCATACGTCCGCTGGCACAGGAAGGCGGTGATGGTATTGCCGACTGGGTGAAGCTGTCACGCAAACATAGTATTGAAGTGAATCTTGCAGATAAATACCTGAGTATTTTCGGCGGTAAACTAACCGACTGTTTGAACGTGGGCAATGAAGTAGCAAAACACATTGCTGAGATGAATATTAATACGCCCTACCCTACAAAAAAATGGTATGGCGAACCAAGTAAGTCGGTACATGATGAATTTCTTCATCAGGCTCGGCTAATGGACTTAGATGATATGACTGACCCGTCATCGCCAGAGCCATTAACAACAAGGTTGTGGCGTAGATATGGACGCAATGCCTTAGAAATACTTGAAAGTATCAGAGAGTATCCAGAGCGAGCGGAGCTACTAATAGAGAATGCTGAATATTTACGTGGAGAAATAGAGCTAGCCGCTAGGCGTGAAATGATTACCACCTTGGATGACTTTTTAAGGCGGCGTTCAAAAATATCGCAAGTGGTTAGCCATCAAGACATTATTAATGCACCAGGATTGAAAGTCGCCTGCGAAATTTTATTTGGTGATTTAGCCGAAGAAAAGCTCAGCGAGTATATTCAAAGTAAAGCTAAGACTGCTTAAACCGCACAATTAGCTTACCTATAGCAGTCGTCACCAGCCACGCGAAAAAAATAATAGCGCCCTGAATACCTATAATGCGATCAATATCGGGCGCATTAAATGATTCAAACATAAAGCCATAAGCCAGCAAAAATGGTGAGGCAATAATCAGACTCTGGCTGGTATTGAAATACCAACGCAGTTTGTTGGGCTCAATATAATAAAGACCAAAAATAATATTGATAAAGCAGCCAAAAAAGAACTACACATGAGATGAGCGCAGTAACAGCCTCGGGGCATCAGCTAAACCTTGTAGACCGTTCATCATTAATACGAAATATTGGCCAGACAACAAAAACAGCACCATCCCGACAATCCCTACCCATAAATGTATGCTCCTAATCATCATATTTTCTTTGGTGACCTCAAAATTGTCGGAAATAGCTAATAAGTACAATTACTCAGTAAATCTAATTGACAATCATTCTCATTATCATTAATATCTTTATCAAATCGACCAAAACAGATATTAGGAAGATAATAGATTATGTACGTATGCGTCTGTAAAGGCATTACCGACCACCAGATTAGAAGCGCTGTAAATAGCGGTGCTAGCTCGTTTCGTCAGGTAAGAAACGCTTTAGGTGTAGCCAGCCAATGCGGCAAATGTGCGTGCCTTGCTAAAGACGTTATCAATGAAGCTGTAGCTGACAACAATGCCAGTTTTAGCGACGATATGTATTATGCGGCAGGTTAAACCTGCCCTTTTCTGCACTCTCAATTCCGTTTCCTAGCATTACCAGCTTGCCACTCCAATTTAAAGTAATAATGCTTCTGATTCTCATTATTATCTCTTTTAAATCAATGACTTACATTGACATCAAGCGCTAACGCTAGCAAACTAAGCATCTGTAACATTTACTCCATTTAAGAGGCAATACCATGAAAGGTGATCCAAAAGTCATCGCGCTTTTAAACCAGGCATTAGCTAACGAACTGGTTGCAATCAACCAGTACTTTTTGCATTCGCGCATGTACAAAGATTGGGGGCTGAAAACATTAGCCGACAAAGAATATGAAGAATCAATTGATGAAATGAAGCATGCAGACCTACTCATTGAACGCATTCTGTTTCTCGAAGGTTTACCCAACTTACAAGACTTAGGTAAGTTGTTTATCGGTGAAAACACCAAGGAAATGCTTGAGTGTGACTTAAAACTTGAGCACATAGCGGTGCCTGATTTACGCGATGGCGTTGAGCATAGTGAGTCAGTTCGCGATTATGTGAGCCGTGACTTATTTCAAAACATCCTCGAGTCAGAAGAAGAGCATGTTGACTGGCTTGAAACTCAGCTAAGTCTAATTGAAAAAGTTGGCATCCAAAATTACCAACAGAGCATGATGGGTACTTAATTACTCAAGGTGAGTTAACTTTCTAAAATGAAACTCACCGAATGTCCTAAATGTAAAAACATACAGGCCGCAGCTAGACAATGCTCTAACTGCGGACTTATCTTTAGTAAATATTTCAAATATAACCCGCAACAAGTAACTGAAAAAACAGCAGTAACAGAACCTAAGCAAACATCCGCCATAAACCCCGTAGAACTAATTCGCACTTATAAAAAAAAGCCCAATAATTATCGTTTAGTTAAATTCGCATTAGTGGTTATACTGATCTTTTTTACTGGCCAAATACTGTTTACAGGAATCAATGGCGACACTACAATTATCAAAATAATGCACATGATTGCACTGCCATTTCATGAGGCAGGCCATGTAATACTGCGCCCTGCTGGGCAGTTTATTAGTAGTCTGGGGGGTACGATCGGGCAGTTGATTATGCCGCTAATCTGCGCTTATGCGCTATGGTTTAAACAACAAGATTTCTTTGGTTCAATGATAGCCATGTGGTGGTTTGGGCAGAATTTTATCGATATTTCACCCTATATTTATGACGCGCGGGCAGGACAGTTACCGTTGCTTGGTGGCAACTTTGGTCATTCATCGCCTTATGGTTTTCACGACTGGGAATATTTGCTAACCGAAACAGGGCTGCTCCATGCAGACCAGACCATTGCAAGTATATCGTTTAGTCTTGGTATTATTAGTATGGTCGGCGCTCTTGGCTTCGCTTGCTACTTCAATAGAAATTCTGCGCAATAAAAAAGGTGGCTACCTTTAAGTAACCACCTTTAGTAATACGAAGAGTGGATTATTCATCCATCATTTCGCCTCATTTATTTGAAGTATCATCAGCCATGTCACTAGCTTCGTCAGTAGCATCATCCATCATGTCGCCAGCTTCGTCAGTAGCGTCATCCATCATGTCTCCAGCCTCATCCATCATATAGCCAGCTTCGTCAGTAGCGTCATCCATCATATCGCCAGCTTCGTCAGCCATATCATTTCCCATATCGCCAGCATCATCCATCATGTCGCCAGCTTGCTCTACAGCAGCCTCCACTTTCTCGGCAGGAGCTTCAGGAGCTTCTCCTGCACAAGCAGCTAATAAAGATACACCCAATACTGCAACTAACATTTTATAATTATTCATAACAGATCCTAGAAAGTAAGTTAACCGAAACCTAATACTGCACTATGTATAGAATAATAACTATGTATTATGTGCCCAATTGCCAACCAAACCGCATTTAGTATCTATTGTTAGACAGACTCTGCAACTGGGTCCTCATCAGCCAATATCATATCTAAGCGGGCACGCATCTTAGCCATGCCCTCATCAGTCATCACTTTTATCCAAAATTTGTCTGCCATAATTCCAGCCACTGCGGTTTCAGCCACCTCATCAGGGTGAGTCGTCTCCAGCTCCATATCATATTGCGCCATAATGCGTTTCATATCCTCTACCGAGTGAATACCAGAGTCAGGCACACTGCTCACCCGCTCAAATTCCTCAGGACGCACTCTATCAGAGTTAAAAATACCGGTATCAACAACATGTGGACCAGGAAATAACGCACTCACTTTTACTGGTGAGCCGCTGGCTTTGACTTGGTAATATAGATTTTCGGTAATCGCCTGCACTGCGGCTTTAGTTGCGGTATAAATAGGCTGGTCAGGGTAGACTAAAAAGGCACCGTTGCCTGAGCCGGTGACGACAAAATGTGCCTCTTGATTTTGCGCCATCAATTTAGGCATAAATGCCTTAATCGAATTGATTACACCCCATACATTGACATTAAAGCCCCACTGCCAATCTTTATCAGAATACTCCCACATGTTACCGCCCTCGCCCGAGCTAATACCGGCGTTTGCAAATACTAAATGAATACCTCCAAAATGGTCTTGTGCTTTAGTCGCTAAAGCTTCACAGCTATTAACACAACTCACATCACAAAACTGGGCAATACTGTCTATTTGTTCATCTCCAAGATCTTTTACAGTTGCCTCCATAGCCGCTTTATCTACATCAGCAATGACGACTTTGGCGCCGCGGCGACCTAAATTAAAAGCAATTGATCGCCCTACACCACTGGCACCGCCAGTAATTACAGCAACTTTATCGGTAAAGTCTTGCATAAAAGATCTCCAACTCGGTCTTATAATGAACTCAAAATTTATAGAGTGACAGGCTATCAGAACAAACAACTGTTAACGGTGGCTAACAAAAATTTAATTCTGATTACACCCTATATTGTCAATAATGACGTTAACATCTTCACCGTAAGAAAAACCTGAAACAACAGATAACAATCAATGGAGACGCGCAATGAGCGAAGTACCTCAAAGTAATCCTGGCGATATTTTAAATTGGCCTATGCTAAAAATTAGCTATCGCACCGACCCTGAAAAAATAGCGGCGCTATTACCACCCGGTATTGAAATCGGCGCAGAGCCGAACGTTAATCTCACTATTTATAATTTTCCTGTACAGGGCGAGCCTGAGTTTGGCTTAGTGATCAATGTTGTTGCCAACTACAATGGCATCGAAGGTGAATACACTATTTGCCTGGGGATAGATCAAGAGTCCGCTATCTACATCAGTCAAGAGCGCTGGGGCCAACCTAAGTATTATGCCGAAACCCAATACTACCGGTTAATGGATTACGTCTCGGCCAAAGTCACGCACCAAGGACATACCTTTGTCGAATTCAAAGGTGAAGTCGGCGCAACACTAGACAATGATCCAGAGTATGAAACCAATGAATGGTGGATTAAATGCATGCGCGCAGTAGACCTGCAGCCAGAAAATTATGACTACCCACCCCATGTAGTGCGTGTGCGCAGTAAATATGGCACTGCATTTAAACAAGAAGTCAAAGGTCAGTTAATTTTACGTGAAAGCGCCTGGGACCCAATTGCTACTTTGCTGCCAATGCGCGAGCAAC
>JBKEHH010000029.1:0-9633 GCA_046710535.1 Pseudomonadales bacterium | reverse complement strand
TATTAGTAGTTACTTGATGGGGTACTATAATTACCAAAGGCCGCATACATTTAATCAGGGTTTAGCTCCAGCGATAGCTGAAGAAAAACCTTATTCAATGTCCAAAATTACTTGACCACTACAGTTTGTCGTCAGATGTAAAAGACGGTTTTGCCTCTATTCAGAGTGGAGTTGACTGGCGCCTACCATGGAGTTTTTCGATAATGGGGCGTTCCAGTTTTGTCTCTAGCTATTTGTTAGGTCAATGGTATTTCAACAACCTTGAGTTTTTTCAGCCAGAAGCGCAGACCGTTACTGTCAATAATTCTGTTGAAGTTGGGGTAACGTTGGGTTTGGATAAACCTATCGATTTTCGTTTGTTTGATATAGATAGAATAGGTATTGGTTACCGCTATAGTAATAAGGTAAAAGTTTGGCGTCTAACTTTTAATATGCCGCTGTAACAAGAATCTCTTAGTTTGATTCTACGGCATACCGTTCTTCAACATCAACAGACGGCTATTTAGATATATTTTAACTATTTAAGTGCCTTCTCAATAGCTTTGATACTTAAGCATTTTCTCGAATATCAGTCAGCTTAGCTATCAGCCAAACCCTTGCGGTTTGCGCCTCTGATCCTGAACACTGCATCATATAAATCTCACCCGACCAAGAGCTTTTAGTTGCCAAGCGCTCAATAAAACTCTCTGCATCACTCACATATTTTTTTCCGCGACGATATTTTAATGCCAAATGTTCACCGGCATCCTGCGCTGAATGCTGCGAACCATTACGAGTAAACTCACAACCACTGTCAGCCACCGCTTGTAGCAACGCTTTAATCTCTTGATCAGTTTGCTCTGAAATATTGTCGGCAACCGCCGCATTAACCGCTATAAAGCTTAAAATGAAAACTAATATAAGGTTTTTGATGACAGCTTTCCTAATGTTTAACCGCTTGAGTAAGGGTAGGGTTTTGTACTGAAAGCTCTGCAAATAAAGGGTTGTGGTCTGAACTTGACGAGGCCTCCGTTGAGCTGGTGTCAACCTTAAGCCCGCGAATATATATATGGTCTAAGGGGTTACCAAAAAAACGCTTACGCACATCGGCATTAAATGTCACGGGCGCTAAACCTAATTGCTCAGTAGAATCATCAAGCTTAGCTAAACGGTAAACACTCCAGGTATTAAAATCACCCGCAATGATCATTGGCCCTTGGTGGCTTTCAGCTATTTCACGAAATGCTTGAATCTGCTGTTGGTAATCTTTAGTCCCAAAAGTGAAATTAACACTGTGTATATTCACTACTAATAACCTTTGTTGATTGCTTAAAGCATACCAACTGAGTTGCACCGTTTTGAATGATTGCAACCATGGCTCGCGGTGTTGTAAAAAACAATGATGCAAGGCTGCCTGTTTAGCAGTAGTCATGACCCCAGTCTGCATTTCTCCGGTATGGTAGCCCGGTGCTAAAGATGCCTGAGAAAACTGCAGTAGTGCATCAGACAAAGGCGCAGTGTCATTGGCTTCTTGTAAGAGGACTAAGGAACTGTCATTGCTGTAGCGAGTTAGATCTTCCCGCCAGCCATCATTTTCCGTTTTCTGAATATTCCAACTCAATAGTTTTATCGGCAGTGTTATCGGTGATGCTGCTGTCATCTGTCGTTGTGGTGCGGCCACACATTGTGATGAAATACTAACGGCTAAGCTGTCGGCATTGGCGAATGGCCCGAATATAATCAGGTTTAATATTGTTATAGCGTACTTACTAAGTATTTTCATATTATTTTCGAATCAATTTTTGAAACATTAAAACGTAGAGCCTAAAAACTGATGATTGTTCCTGCTGCAATCGTCTATTAAAGCAGAGATATTGTATTCTATAAAAAATATAGTTAAACCAATACATTGATTTTTTGCAGACTAACACTGACATTATTGTCACCAGAGGGCATTAGTCTTTATTATAACAATATCTTAGGACATTTGTGGTTGCTGAGAAGTTAGCTGATATTTTATTGATAAGATGTCAGTGCAGAGGGTAGTACTCTAGTCACAATTAAATTATTGATCACGCTTTCCCATCGGAGCAGTAACAGTATGAAAGAGTTTCAACTCATTATTTTTGGCGCCACTGGGCTTACCGGCAGGCAGACAGTACTTTATGTCAATAAATTTGCTAAAGAGCATGGCGTTAGTTGGGCAATAGCTGGCCGCAATGAACAGAAATTACAGAGCTTAGTTACCGAACTCGATCTTGATTTAGATGGTGTGATTGTCGCTGATGCGTTGGATGAAAAATCTGTACAAGCAATGGTAAAGCGCACAACCGCACTAATTAATTTAGCGGGGCCATATGCCATTTATGGTGTCAATGTTATTGGGCAGTGTGCAAAGCAAGGTGTTGCTTACGCTGATTTGAGTGGTGAGACATTATTTGTCAGAGATATGATTGAAAAATACGGTAAAGCTGCCAAGCGTACTGGAGCAAGAATTATCCCGGTGTGTGGTTATGAAGCCTTACCATTTGATTTAGGTTGTCTGTTTGTTGTCGACAAGTTTGAGGAAAAATATCATCAAAAGCCTATATTAGTTGAGGCTATTGCTCAGTTTCATTTTGACGGCAATGTTATTTATCCATCAGATGGACTAAGTGGGGGCACTTGGGGCAGCGCAGTAGAAATGTTCAAGACTGACAATTTAGATGGTGTTAGTGATCCGCATATTTTAGTAAGTAGTGATCGAAGTTGGCTACCTGAGAAAAGTCAAAGTTATCAGTTATTGAAAAATGCGTTCCCTTATGGTGGCGGCTGGCTTGCTCCCATGGTGCCGCAACCTTGGCTGAACCCCGCAGTAATTTACCGTACTCAAGAGGTGCTCAGAGCGGGTAACAATGATGCTGGATTTACTTACAGAGAAGGTATGGATACCAGTGGTTTTTTCCCTGGCGACAAGTTGTTAAAACCGTTTACCTCAGTAGGCATGGCGTTGATGTTGGAAGCTAGCGATCTGTTATTAAAGTTCGACACCGCCGGCCCTAGAAAAATGATGGGTAAAATTATGGAGCGAATCGGTCCGAAGCCGGGTGATGGTCCAAAAGCAGAACGGCTTGATTTATGGTCTTACACCATTGAATTTAAAGCAATCGACGAATCGGGTAATACAGCTTCTGCAACCGTTACCGGAAAAGGCCAGCCTGGTTATAAGTCGACTGCAGATATTATTGGTCAAGTCGGTTTGCTGTTAGCAAAAAATGACAAACGCCTGCCTAAGAGAGCTGGAATTTTGACTCCTGCCTCTGCTTTAGGACTGGATCTACTCGATGAGTTTACTAATGCTAGGTTGTATTTTAAATAGGAAAACCTCAAATTAATGATATTGTCAGTACTTAAAATAACAGCTGTGTATTTATTAAGGAGAATGAAACAGTGAGAAATAGTATTGAACGAGTGATGGTAGCAACTGTGCGTGAGGACATGACTGAGACTGTTGTCTTGCACGATGAACTGCCCGCGTTACAGAATAACGAAATTCGTCTACGGGTTGATAAAGTGGGTTTGAGTGCGAACAATCTTTTTTATGCCCAAATGGGTACGCCCCATTTTTAAAGTTCTTTTCGGTATACCCCTTAGGTGATGAGTATAATCATCTTGCCAATCTGCCCGCATGGGGTGTGGCAACAATTATTGAATCCGACAATCCTGAGTTTGCAGTGGGAGAACAGTTTCGTGGCCTGCTCCATATAACTAATGTTGTTCAAATGAAAGTGCGACGAAGCCCAGAAGGTTTTATTGCTTATGGTGAAAAGCGTGACAAATTAAATCAGGCCTACAATGGATTCATTCAGGTAAAAAATAACTCGGCGTCACCTATTAGCGGCGAAGGAGTGAAGTCTGATTTAGCGATGACTTCGGCGCCAGGGGCATTAAGTGGGTTCTTGCTTTATGAACTGTTAAAAGCACATGATTTCTATCGAGGTAATAGTGTGGTGCTCACATCGGCGTCCTCCAAATTATCTTTGGCAACAGCGCTACTGTTAAAAAATGAGCGCGACAGCGGTAATCTCAAGCGAGTGATTGGTTGTACGTCAGTAGGCAATATGGAGTTTGTTAAAAATACTAGTTTTTTTGATGATGCGCTGACTTACGACCAAACTATTGAAGCCGATGAAGGTTTACAGCATGTATTGATTGATGTGGCTGGCGATGCAGTTATTTATAAACGAATCAAAGATAAATTGATTAAAGGTTTGGCGGTAGGAGGCACTCATTCAGACGCAGAAACGTCATCATTAAAATCTTTCGGTTTGACTGGCTTTGTAAAAATGTTTATCGATATGGTGGCGCCACTGTCGATTAAAACGTGGGCTAGCAAAAACTTAAACCCGCCTTTAGAAATGTTTTTTGCACCGACCGTCAGGCATGAATTGTTAGCGCGATGGGGTAAAGATGAAATGGATCGCAAGGCTGATATTGCTCTGCAAAGCTTTGTTGATGTGGCGGTTGATAACAACTGGATTCAGGTCGATAGGTCAGAAACTATAGATTCTATTCAAGCCGCTTATCGGAAAATTATATTGGGTCAGGTGCCTCCTTCAGAAGCCATTACTTTGTCACTTGTTAAAGATGTAGCTACCTAGCCTAAGCTGAATTTTGAGCGTCCATAGCCCGATCCGAAAGCAGCGAGCATAGCCCGAATAAGCTCACGACTTTTGACTATCTACAAGCTCAGCAGTTTTCGATGCGAAGCGTTTGTTAGGCAAGGTCTGGGCGATATAGGCCTTTGCCGGTTATTTTTGGCAGATCCATAGCCGCAACTAGTCCGGGGGCTTGTGCAACGACTGCAGGTATTGCGTTGACGATGGCAGTTGCGGTTTGTATTACGCCAGCGACGGCATGGTCGCCATTGCGATCTTCCATATCCATGGTGATTTCCATCCGCGGTTCACCTTCGATAATGACACTGTAGCCCTTGCCCTTTGGCCAATCTGGTGCGATGTCATCAGTCATTCGAGTGACATGTTCTAGTACTAAGGCTTCTCGGCCGTCGACAACGCCGCGCACTTCAAAGCGCATGGCACCGGTAGTGCCCGCCTTGAAAACTCCCATGGCATTTTCTATATCATGCTCAAGTGGTAACCGCTCATGTACTTCATACACCTTGTCTAGGGTAATACCTAAGCCGGCTGCAACGGAATACAACGACCCGCCCCAGCCCAGCGATAGCATTCCTTCTTTAAACATCATGCAGTCATGGTCGACAGGATAACCAAAACCCATCACTTCGCGAATGGTATGCTCCTGCTCATATTTAGTATAATTAATAATCTCGCGCATGCGGATACTGTTCCAATGCTCAGACAGTCCAGTGAATACCAGAGGCATTGTATCGTTGGCAAAACCAGGATCTATCCCGTTGTTAAAACAAGTTGTGTTGCCTTCGATGCAAGCTTTGGCAAGTGGGCCAGCTAGAAATGACACGTTAGGATTTTGCGGATACTGCAACATAAATAATGAGCTAGAGACAACATTAATACCTGCAGCTAGGCAGCGCGCCTGATCCTGCGCCGCTTCCATCATCCGAGTTTCGGAGTGAGCCGTGTAGATCACGCAATCAGGTTTACTGGCCAAGGCTAAATCGATATCGTCCGTAGCTATAACACCGGTAGATTCTGACAGACCGACAAGGTCTGCCACGTCAACTCCTGCCTTCTCTGGAGTAGATACAATATGCGACACCAGCTCTAGCTCTGGATGTTGCATTACAGCTCTTACGGCGTAGCTACCAACGTTTCCCGTACCCCATGTAACCACTTTAATAGACATAAAATAACTCCTATATTTATAGCGGATAACGCTTACATTTTTTTTATTACTTTACCCTATGTTTTCTGAACACGGCAATCGCTTATAGCAGCAAAGTTGGTTGCCAAATATTAATAAAAAGTGATGGCTTTGAGTGGCGATGGGCGGTCTGAAAAGAGCAGGCGTAGCCTGAATACTCCGGCGAGTCACTGACAAATACTCACCCTATATTTTTGAGACAGAGTTTTTATTGGATCAAAAATTTAAGCTTAAATACACCAAGTGGTTTTAGTCTTAGAAATCAGCAGCAGATAGATAGATTTTTTTAGGTTTATTTAGCGGCTATAGAAAACCAACTTAACAGTAGAAACTTAACTTCAAGCATCAAACCAGTTGCCATCTGGGTCATCAGGATAAACGCCTAAATATGGACCGTGAGATTGATAGCCCATTAACCGACGAACCGGTTCTGGATATGAATCGGCAATTTCTCGTGGCACGCTCAAATATTGATTTTCTTCCTGACGCAGCCACCCTAAGCTATAGGTATTAATTAACCCCGACTGGGGTGCAGCTGAATTATTAGTTCCTCCGCCATGAACTGTTGAACCGAGATAAAACAATAAAGAACCTTTTTGCATTACCGCTTGCTCTATATGCTCTTGCTTTATGTTGTCTATTTCTCGTAAATCTTGACTGCCTGCAACAACGCAGGTAGCGCCATTTTCTAGGGTGAAATCATCCAGTGCCCACATGGCAGATATTTGAAACTCAACATTTGGTATTCGTAGCGGATAAAGGTCATCGTCACGATGTAACTCTTGTGCTTTCTCACCAGGATGAATTTCAATTGCGGTACAGCTGCCAATTTGATAATTATCACAATGGCGTTTTAAGATTTGATCAGCCACCGCCAGTACTAATGGGTGTGCTATTAATTCAGCAGAGGCTTGTGATATACCTAATATTCCACTAAGCCGTAAAGTCTTGTAGCCATTAAATTCGTTGCTGAATTTATCACCCTGTTGATCAAAGTGAGGGCGTAGCTCTCTAGTTACTTTATTAACTAAAGCATTGTCAGCTTGATTGGCAACAATCACACCGCCATCAGCTAACAGTCTGTCAGCAATCGTTTAAGAATTAGTATCCTTGCCAAATATTTCTATCATTGTGATTCACGTTACTACGTAGCGTTAACTAAAGGTGTTGCGGATTGTTGATTTAATCCGGCTAACTATTAACATTCATTTTACCTCACCAAGATAAAGCGGGTGTAGAATTAAACGCTGCAGTGGTGACAATAAGAAGAGGAGAGACGGGCTAGCCTTTTAGTTCAGAGTAGATTTCTCTGGTTCATAGATCAGCACTCGGGTATAGCCTTCTACCCACTGGTAACGACCAATGTGAATAGCAAAAAGTACTAGGGTGGGCTCTGATAGCAGTGCTTTCAGTGTCGCATTGCGCTGCAACAATAACTGCTGCGCCGCTAGAGCTGGCTCGCCGGTCAGTTCGCCCGCCTGGCCAAAGCCGCTCATGGCCAAACCCCTGGTATGATCGGTATTGCTGCCGGTACGATTGTCCCAAAGGCAAGTGACATTAGGGTTGGCACGCATGTTCTTTACCTTCTGGGTGTTCTCTAGCGATGCGAAGTAGATTTGATCCAACTCTGCCGAGACAGCATAAGCCATTAGATGTAACGCTAGCTCTTTATCACTGAGGGTCGCTAGCACGCATTGGACTTGTTCGTTTAACAGAGAGGCAACGGTTTTTTTCATCAATCATGTCCATCCATAGTGCTGGCTAAATAAATAGAATAGTTAGGCAGTTGTTATAATTGTTTCACTTGTCACAATAGAGACGCCGATAACGGATTAAAGCCCAGCGATCGTAAACCCAATCGCCTATTGATTTCAGTATAGGCCAACGTAGCCAGCGGAAAAAAATACCAAAGCGAGTGTGCTGCCAGGCAGCAACATTGGCATCAAGCCCTATCAAAAAATCGCCATTCGCTTGCTTGAGATGCAAGTTGCCCAATAGTGCCTGTTTGTCTGGCAGGTTAGGGTCTTCTGGCAGCGAGTGAATATCCACTAGCTCCAGCTCGCCACTGATATGTCGCTGCAGCTTCTGCATCTCGCCAGTGCACAGTGGGCACTGGCCGTCGTAATAAAGGGTATCACCGGACATAAAGTATTCTCTGAATAAACATGTTTAGTCTCCACAATATACGATTGCCATTGCAGCCTGGATCGTTCCAGTGAGAGGAAGAAAAGCAAACTGATCCCCTGGCCCCAGCCCTGCGTATCAACACAGCGATAAAGAATATAAGCGGGCGTTATTAAACTGGCTCAAAGTCTAAGGTATTTTTATGATCATCATCATTCTTATCACTCTGACATTGGTTCTGGCACCTGCTCAACTTCAGGCCGACACTCATAACGATGTGTCCTACTATCAAACTGGGGAAGCCAGTCGCGATGGCATCGGAAAATTTTATATGGGGCGTGAAATATCCCACGTTATGAGCCACTTGGGCGCCGGTTGGCTTGAGCGTTCCACCCGCGAGGGCGAGGAACGCACTGATTTGTTGCTTCAAAAACTGGCCTTAAAGGCCACTGACCATGTTGCTGATTTGGGTGCCGGTACTGGTTACTTCAGCTTCCCGATAGCCCAGCAAGTAATAGCGGGTAAAGTACTGGCTGTCGATATAGAGCCTGAAATGCTCAGATTGGTTGAGCAGCGAAAATTAGTCGAAGGAGTCAGCAATATTGATACTGTGCTGGCCAGTGAGCAGTCTCCCAATATACCCAATGCCAGTGTTGATGTGGCGCTACTGGTCGATGCTTACCATGAGTTTTCATACCCACGCGAGGTGATGGCTGGTGTGGTGAAAGGATTAAAACCGGGCGGGCGGGTGGTGTTGGTTGAATACCGTGGTGAAGACCGCAGCGTGCCGATCAAGCGACTACATAAAATGACCGAGCGGCAAGCCAAAAAAGAAATGAGCGCTGTCGGCTTGCAGTGGTTGCGTACCGACGACTATTTACCGCAGCAACATGTGATGGTATTCACTAAGCAGTGAGTAAAAGTGACCCTTACTCGGTAAAGTTAGCTGAGGATACCAGCAGTGAATCATTAACGTCGTCAACTCTACGCCGCCGCGGTGCGAAAGCCGGAGAATGCCCTTTGTGTCGGCGCAGCACTGCTCTTACCTTTCATCATTTAATTCCGAAAAAGATGCATCGGCGCAGATTTTTTCAAAAAACCTATAAGCGTCAGCAACTGGCCGCAGGCGTTTATATTTGTAGGCTATGTCACAACGGCGTCCACCAAATTTTTGATGAAATGACTTTGGCCAAATGCTTCAATACACTTGAAAATCTGTTACAGAACGAAGCCCTGCAAAAACATTGTCAATGGGTGGCACGGCAACGCCTTAACAGTCTGGATCGCGATACTGACAAGTTAAGCGGTATTTTTTGATAAGTTATCGGTTAAGAGCTTATTGTTGTCGTAGTATTTAGTTTACTCAGCAAACGCTAAATCTTGCACAAACATAATATCTAAAACGATATCGGGGTTCCACGCTACCATGGCATCGCTGGTTTTGTGACGAATAACATCTAACTCTTTAATACTAGTTATTTTAAACTCATCACTAACAACAACATGCACTAAAATGTAGGTATTACGACCACGTTTGCTCACTCTTAACTCTATTAGTTGATGTGTAGTGGCCTAATGATCTTGGACACCAACTTAGGTGGTAAAATCCATCTTACAGAGGTGTTTAATGACAACGAAAAGAAGAACATTCAGTCCTGAGTTTAAACGAGAAGCCGCGGAGCTAGT
>JBKEHH010000028.1:0-10159 GCA_046710535.1 Pseudomonadales bacterium | reverse complement strand
TTTTTTGCCTGTGGTTATTCAGCCGCCAAGAAAAAATCGTCTGATTATCAGCATCCCCCGGCACCGTTAGTGAGTTCGCGCTTTAATGGGCATTTAAGCGGTGATCGAATTGTCGATGCTTTGGTAATTGATTTCGATATTATTCGGTCGATTCGTAAAGCAGTAGAAGGAGTTACTGTTAACGATATTATGTTATCGATTATTGGCGGTGGGCTGCGCCAGTATTTGCAAAGCCTAGAAGAGTTACCTGAAACCACATTGTCATGCAGCACGTCGATAAAACTGCGGGTAGAGCATGACCGCAGTTCATCGGGTAATCAGGTTAGCCAAATGACAATTAGAAAGGCAACTGATACTGAAGATCCTTTAGAGCGGTTACTGGCGGTTCACCTTAGCGCTAGAAGCGAAGGCTTATGCAGCTGAAATTGGCGCTAGTATGATTATGGAAATAACTGAGGTTGTTACACCGGGCTTAATGGGTAGGCCAACGCAGGCGGCCACTTATGCGGCTAGCAATGAACATGTGCCTGCGCCGAGTCATACTATTATTTTGAATGTGCCGGGGCCGCAGATACCTCTGTATATGGCCGGCGCAAAAGTGCATATGATGATGGGTATGGGCCCAATAGCTAGCGCATTGGGTTTGTTTCACGTGGTGCTTAGCTGCACAGGCAAAATCACCATCACTTTTTGCTGTTGTAAAAAATGCTGCCAGACCCTAAGTATTACCAGCAGTGCTTGCAGTATTCTTTCAGCGAGCTTTGTGCCAAAGTTGGCCTATAGCGGATATCTATTTTATTGCGCTAAGCACAACAAATCTCCTTAAGTTATCAGTCATGCATCTGTTTGGTGCGCTACATGCTTTGATGCACGCCTGCGGTGCGTAGAAAGTATGTTTTGTGACTTTATTGCATAAAATATTCTTATTGTCTTGGCATAGTAATTGCTCTTCTTAAACTAGAAATCACTCTATCTATTATTGACGAGCGACATTTTAGGGCATGTTTAACAGCATACAAAAACAGCACTCGGTTGACGAAATGTAGCAATGGCTGAACTTATAAAAGCAAATATAAAATATGATGCCAAGCGTTGGTTGGCCAAGTTTAGTGCCAGCTTTGGCTATGTAGATGGCTGTACTCGACTGGGTAAAACTGAGCATTATGGGCCACTAAGAGTGCAGCGGCCATTTTTTCCAGAGGGGCCCGCATGCTTGCATTTGTATTTATTGCATCCACCAGGTGGCTTGGTCGGCGGCGACAGGTTGGCAGTTGATTTAACCGTTAGCGCAGGCGCGCATGTTGTTATGACAACACCATCAGCTGGCAAAATATATCGCAATATAAGTGGATTAAAACAAGGGCAATACACCTCCATAAGAGTTGCCAGTAAGGCAGTGATGGAATATTTCCCACAAGAAAATATTATATTTAATGGCGCTGACGGGGAAATTTCTACTCAGGTAGATCTCACCGGCGATGGTTTGTTTATAGGTTGGGAGATTGCTTGTTTGGGCATGCAGGCGAGTAAGGAAGAGTTTGTGGAAGGGGAGTTAAAGCTATCTCTCGTTATTCAGCAAGATGGTAAACCATTATTTTTTGATCGGCTAAAAATAGAATCACCCAGTGCACTGCAGTCAAGTAAAGCGGGCCTGCAAGGGCGCAGTGTGATCGGAACCTTGGTAATTACCACTACTGTGGTTAATGCAGATAACGAAGAAAAAATAACCGCTTGGCAGCAACAGATAAACCAGTGTGATAGCGACAAACATATTAGTTGCAGTGTTGCCACAACCCAGAAGCCTGGAGTGTTTGTGGTACGAATGCTAAGTGATAATAGCGAAAGCGTGCGCCGTAGTTTTGAAGCGCTATGGGCGATACTTAGGCCACAGATAATTAATAAAAATGCTTGTAGGCCAAGAATATGGAATACATAAACCGATAAATAGCAGAGTCAGGTGTTTTTGATGGAATTGTCACCAAGAGAAAAAGATAAACTATTATTATTTGTTGCTGGCGAGGTAGCGCAAAAGCGTAAAGATCGCGGCGTAAAATTAAATTACCCAGAAAGCATTGCATTGATTAGCTGCTACATAATGGAGCGCGCTAGAGATGGATATAGTGTGGCCGAATTAATGAATGCAGGGCGTGAAATTTTGAGTCGAGACGATGTAATGGATGGCATCAGTGAGATGATTCATGAGGTGCAAGTTGAGGCAACATTCCCCGATGGCACTAAGTTAGTCACTGTTCACAATCCAATTGCTTAGTCTGCTACAGCTACCCGGAGAGATGAATGATACCTGGTGAAATAATTTACAGTGAAGAAGATATTGAGATCAATGTTGGCTTAACAACATTATCTGTTGAGGTTGCGAACTTAGGCGACAGGCCGGTGCAGGTAGGTAGTCATTATCACTTTTATGAAACTAACCCTGCCTTAGAATTTGAGCGCGCCAAAACTCGTGGCTTTAGGTTAAATATTCCCGCTGGTACTGCAGTTCGGTTTGAGCCGGGACAGACGCGGTCTATTGAGTTAGTTGAATATGCGGGTAAGAGAAGGGTTTACGGCTTTCGTGGCGAGATCCAAGGAAGTTTATAGGCTAATGATGACACCGCAATCGTTGTTACTTTTTATTGATAGAATCAGAGGAATACATGGCTAAAATTGAACGTCGTGCTTATGTTGATATGTATGGACCAACCGTTGGTGATAAGGTTCGTCTAGGCGATACTGAATTATTTATTTCACCGGAGAAAGATTACACCGTCTATGGTGATGAAGTTAAATTTGGCGGCGGTAAAGTTATTCGTGATGGCATGGGTCAAAGCCAGGCTCTTTGTAAAGATACTCCGGACACGGTAATTACTAATGCACTTATCTTAGATTATTGGGGCGTTGTAAAAGCCGATATAGGTATTAAAGAAGGCCGGATTTTAGCGATTGGTAAAGCGGGCAATCCAGACACGCAGCAAGGTGTAACAATTGAGATTGGTCCCGGTACAGAGATCATTGCCGGTGAGGGACAAATCGTAACCGCCGGCGGCATCGACGCGCATATTCATTTCATATGTCCCCAACAGATTGAAGAAGCATTGATGAGTGGGATAACTACAATGCTCGGTGGTGGCACCGGTCCGGCGACAGGTACCAATGCCACAACGTGTACGCCAGGCCCGTGGCATATTGGCAAGATGCTGCAGGCCATAGAAGATATGCCGATGAATATTGGGTTTTTAGGCAAAGGTAATGCAAGTTTGCCAGAACCATTACTTGAGCAAATAGCCGCAGGTGCAATGGGGCTAAAGCTGCATGAAGACTGGGGAACTACGCCAGCGGCTATTGATAACTGTTTAACAGTGGCGGAGCAATGCGATGTACAAGTCGCAATTCATACCGACACATTAAACGAGTCGGGATTTGTCGAGGATACAATTGCCGCCTTTAAAAAACGTGTTATTCATACTTATCATACTGAAGGTGCGGGCGGCGGCCATGCCCCAGATATTATTAAAGCCTGCGGTGAGTCCAATGTGTTGCCATCGTCTACCAATCCGACCCGCCCCTATACGATAAATACGGTGGATGAGCATTTAGATATGTTGATGGTTTGCCATCATTTGGATCCAAATATTCCGGAAGATGTAGCTTTTGCTGATTCTCGTATTCGTCGCGAAACTATTGCTGCTGAGGACATTCTTCACGACTTAGGCGCATTCAGTATGATCGCCTCTGACTCTCAAGCGATGGGTAGAGTCGGTGAGGTGATTACCAGAACGTGGCAAACCGCCCATAAAATGAAGGTGCAACGAGGTGTGTTACCTGAAGATGAGGGTACTGGCGCTGATAATTTCCGCTGCCGTCGTTACATTGCGAAGTACGCTATTAATCCTGCGATAACAATGGGTGTTTCTCATGAGGTTGGATCTATCGAGGTTGGTAAATTGGCCGACTTGGTATTATGGAAACCGATGTTTTTTGGTACTAAGCCGTCACTTATTATTAAAGGCGGAATGATTGCGGGTGCGCCTATGGGTGATCCCAATGCATCAATTCCGACACCGCAGCCGGTGCACTATCGCACTATGTTTGGTGCTATGGGCAAAGCAGTGCATGCAACCAGTGTTAGTTTTGTTTCTAAGCTCGCTATCGAAAAAGGTTCGTTAGATCATTTGGGCTTACAAAAACCCTTATCTGCAGTTAGCAACACCCGCACAATATCCAAAGCTGATATGAAATTGAATGACTACCAGCCCAAGGTAGAGGTTGATACGCAAACCTATGTGGTGAAAGCTGATGGCCAAGTCTTAAGCTGCGACCCGGCCATCGAACTGCCCCTAGCTCAGCGCTATTATTTATTTTAATAAAACATTAATTAAGAAGTATTGTTGATGAAAATTTATACCCAAGTAACGACAAAGGAAATTCCTAGGGGCGCACAAACTGAAGAAGTTAGTCTGTGTTTTGATGATCGCAAGCGCGGCCGACTGAAAGTAAGCTGCGCTAACCAGCAGCAAATAGGAATTCAAATTGAGCGGGGCCAGGTGTTACGGGATGGAACAGTATTATCCGATGACGGCGGTAGCTATTTAGTCATTCATGCTAGCAATGAGGCAGTGTCAACAGCCTATATTGATATGCCATTGTTATTTGCCAGAGGCAGTTATCATTTAGGCAATAGGCATGTGCCATTACAAATTGGCGATGGTTTTTTGCGTTATCAACAAGACTATGTGTTAGATGACATGTTGAGTGGTCTCGGTATTGATGTGATCCACGAGCAAGCCGTATTTGAACCGGAAAATGGTGCCTATGCGAAAGCAGGGCATTCACACAGTCATTCTGATGTACACGACCACCAGCATCAGCATAGCGGTCAGTCCCACCATCATGATCATTAAGGTGTCAGACAATAAGTTACTGGCGTTGCTGCATTTATCTAGTTCTGCGCTGCCTGTTGGGACGTTTGCTTACTCGCAGGGTTTAGAGTTTGCGTTGGAAAGCGGCTGGTGCACGACAAGTGATGAGGTAGCGAGTTGGATAGAAGCAAATTTGAAGTTTGGTTTAGGGCAGCTAGACCTACCTATCTATCTGCGGATTTATCAAGCTTGGTTTGATAGCGACTGGCAAAGGCTAGAGCATTGGAATGACACTTTACTGGCCTTTCGCGAAACTAAAGAACTTTATTTAGAAGATACCCAAATTGGTGGTGCTTTTGCCCAGTGGCATCGAGGGCAGGACCAGGGTCGAGAGCAGTATTTAGGTCATTGCATACAGCCAACAGTAGTGGCAATGCATTCTTTGGCGGCTGTTATCAGTCATATAGAGGTTAGTGCAGCACTGCAAGGTTTTGCCTGGAGCTGGGTTGAGAATCAAATTACCTGCGCCAGTAAAGCCATGCCGATGGGGCAGTCAGACGGCCAGCGAATACTGCAAGCCCTTATCCCCAAAATAGGCGAGGCTTGTCAGTACGCGATGACAATTGATGATGGAGACATTGGTACTAGTCTTGTTGGTAGCGCTATTGCCTCGTCGTTACATGAACAGCAATATTCGCGTCTTTTTAGATCATAAATAACGAGGGAATAATTAATGTCAGCCACTAAACAGATATTGAGAGTAGGTGTCGGTGGACCAGTTGGGTCTGGCAAAACTGCATTACTCGAACAGATATGTCGGGCAATGCGAGACCATTACAGTATTGCTGTGGTGACTAACGATATTTATACCAAAGAAGATGCGCAGTTTTTATTGCGAAATAAAGCCTTAACTGAAGATAGAATTTTAGGTGTTGAAACCGGCGGTTGCCCACATACGGCGATTAGAGAAGATGCGTCGATGAACTTGGCTGCGGTAAAACAGCTGCAAGATGTGCACCAAGGATTGGAACTGGTACTGATTGAAAGTGGCGGCGATAATCTAGCGGCAACCTTTAGTCCAGAACTGTCAGATTTAACGCTTTACGTGATTGACGTTTGCGCGGGTGACAAAATTCCACGTAAAGGCGGGCCGGGTATTTCTAAGTCTGATTTGTTGATTATAAATAAGGTGGATATTGCTCAGCATGTTGGTGCGTCATTGGAAGTAATGGCACGAGATACCAAAAAAATGCGCGGTGAAAAACCCTTTGTACTTGCTAACGTGGAAACAACCAAAGGTGTCGCTGAGGTAGTAAATTTTATTATCGATCAGGGAATGCTGGAGCCTAAAGGTTCGATTCAGCCTTTGCTCAATGACATGTTACCGGCACATCAAGTTACCGCTGACGCCGCTATTCATTCATCTCGCTCAATTTAATCTGTTTAATTATTCAAAGGTTTGTTATGAAAAAATTACTAGCACTTATAAGTTTAACTGCACCTTCGTTAATGTTTGCGCATACTGGTTTTCAGGAGCATGTGCATGCCAATACTGCATCAGGGTTAGTTAATAGTATAGTTGCTGTTGTTGCTGCGGTGGAAGTAGGCCCCATGACTTTGCTTGCCACAGGAGCTGTTGTTATTTTAGGTTTTACTATTTGGCGTAAAGGGCTGGCTAAGTCAAAAGTCTAATTAAACTAACGCTACCATAAATGAAATCGACAGGATCTATTAAATTAATAGACCCTGTCATGTTAACTAGCGCAACGGGCTAATTGTTAGCTAATGGCTATTTATTCGGATTAATAAGATATTTGGTGCCAGTAGCTTGCTTGCCGTATTGCTTTATTGCAGCAAGGCTTACTGTTTCAGCAAGTGATACTTCAGCGGTATATTCTGACTTGAAGGTGGTAGTGATTTCATTGGCAACGCGGGTTTGCAGTTCGATCATTTTTTCAACCCCTGCTTTTTGTAAAAACGGCGTTAACAACCAACCGCCAACACTCCAGTACATACCATATGCGCGGCTTAAAATTACTGGCGTGCGGTCTAATCCGCCATACATATAGACCTGTTTGTGAACAACTGATCCATAAGGGCTGTATTCAGTGGCCGTTTTATTAGCGGCAATTTCCATTGCCGTTAAAATATCGCTGCCAAGTTTACCGCCGCCGATAGCATCAAAGGCAAGGGTTGCGCCAGTTGCTACCAATGCATTAATTAAGTCGGCCATAAAGGTGTCAGAGGATGAGTCGACAATATACTTGGCGCCAATCTCTTTTAAAATTTCTACTTGCTCAGGTTTACGCACAATGTTGACTAGATCAATGCCATCACTGATGCATATTTTATTTAGCATTTGTCCAAGGTTAGATGCCGCTGCGGTATGCACTAGGGCCGTATGGCCTTCCATGCGCATGGTCTCAGTCATTCCTAGTGCAGTAAGCGGATTAACAAAGCTTGATGCAGCTTGACGTGGCGTAACGCCCTCTGGCATAGCTAGGCATAAGCCCGCATGTACGGCACGATATTGTGAATACATTGCGCCGCCAGCAGCGCTAACAACTTTGCCTAGCAGTGCTTGGGCTTGTTCTGACTTGCCAGCCGCAACCACTACGCCAGCACCCTCATTACCTACGGGCAAAGATTTATCAAGTCTTGGTTTCTGTGCAGGCATCATGTTAGCTGGGATGTCTGCTGTTACTACGGGGCTTTCTGCGCTGCCGCTGTCTTTGGCTGTGGCCATATCAGCTGGGCCAACTAGTAGGGCTAAGTCAGAAGGGTTAATAGGAGTGGCTTCCACTCTAATAACAACTTCGTCATCACCTGGAGTTGGCATGTCGACTTCGGCAAGAGACATTTTGAAGGTATTGTCTGATTTTACTTCTGAGCGGATTTGTAATGGCATGATGTAGTCCTCAAATTAGGTACGCCATAGTATTTCAGTTGTTGTTGGATATCACCCAGAAGATGCGATAGTGCATTTTAAATGCATATACGCGACCATCAATGAGTTGAATAGTTAGTTAGACTTGATACCCAGTACGGATGTTTTTTGTCGACTGAGAAAAATCAGTTAAAGATATAGCAGGTGACTTTCCTTAGACCTAATTATTCTCCACGCTTTTTAGCGATTGGGCTGTATGTAATAACCAGTAGTAGGAGTGTATGGGTTGCCGTTGTTATCGCTAAATTGGAATGGCACCGAGATAGTTTTAAAACCAATATTTTTATGAATAACAAAATGAAGATGTGGGCCTGTTGAAAATCCTGATGAACCTGATTTACCTAGCTCGACACCCGCGGTTACAGTATCGCCAATATTAACACTTACCGTGCCCTGTAATAAATGAGCATAAACTGCATAGCTACCGTCGTCGTGTAACACTTCAACTCTATTTGCTTTGTCCAAAAAGTATTTTGACTTGCCTGAAAAAGCATAGTCGTCTTTAGTATAGATCACTATGCCTGATCGAGACGCCACGATAGGTGTGCCGACGGGTAGAGCGATATCAACGGCATATTTACTGTTATCGCTGGTATGAGAATAGCTGCCATTAAAGGCCTGAGTAATTCTTCTTTCAAATGATGTTTTAAAAGGCGTTTGATAATAGGTGTTAGTGTGATTTCCGTCTGGATTGCCACGTACCCAGCTATAGTTATAGCGAAAGCTTTCTCCGCTCTCTAGATAAATGATTTCAGTTGAATTTTCAGCCACCGTTCCTCGATATAACAGTTCGCTATTTCTATCGCTAAATTTTATTTCAATAGGAATATAAAGGGGGTTTATTACTTCGATATTATTCTCAGCTATGAAGTATATTCTGGGCTCAATTTTTTCGGCCAAATTACTGTCGTAGCTCAGTGTTTCTGTATCAGCATTAACAGTTGGCTTTTTATCACTAAATACCCATTTGCCTTGATTGTTTTTATATTTATAGACGTCAGCTGACAATGCCTGTGGCAGATGCGATAGCGTGACAAGAACTGTCGCAATAAGTGCTGTAAAAAAAGAGTACACGATACCGGCCTAAACGCTTCTGCTGCAGATTTTAGTTATTGGACAAGTATAGATAGTGAACTAGCTCCTTGCCATTTTCAGCAACAATTTTTGCGAATCGCTAACTAAGCTTTGCATCAGGCTTGCAGTCGTTTGCTGCTTAAATAAACCAACCCCTTGACCCGACCACATCACCATAAAATCTTTGTTACCTTGTTTAATTGCCTGTTTGCGTAAGTCTGCGGATATGGAATACTGAGCTGAATAGGGCAGTAATGGCTGGTCTATGGCATCTATCTCAGTAATATAGCGATTTTTTAGCCCACGTGCTGGCTTGCCTGAAAATGCTTCCGTAATAACAGTATCTTCGCCTTCTGCACGCTCTAGTTCGTTTAACCAGGTGGCGGATAGTTGTGTTTCTTGGCAGCCTAAAAATGCCGTGCCCATTTGCACACCGCTGGCGCCAAGCGCAAAGCTTGCGACTATTCCTCTAGCGTCCATAATTCCCCCCGCTGCAATTACCGGCACTGATACGGCATCAACAATGCGCGGAATTAATGCCATGCTGCCGATTAAGGCCGGTGCTGTATCGCTAAAGTTGCCTTGATGTCCACCAGCTTCGCTGCCTTGGGCAATTATTGCGTCAATGCCAGCTTGCTCTAATATTATTGCTTCGCTAGCAGTAGTTGCAGTGCATAAAACAATTGCTCCGCCACTTTTAGCGTAGGTGATGGTGTCAGCATCAACGCCAAAATGAAAACTGATAACAGGGACTTTTTCATCTAGCAACACCGCCAGTTGATCCTGTGCTGGGCCAAATAAACAGCGAGGTGATGGGATCTCACCAAGACCTTGCTCGCTATGATATTGAGTTAATTGCTGGTGATGTAGGTGACCAATTTGAAGGCTTTTATCAAATCCTTCGGTGCTGTGATCAAACAAATTGATATTAAACGGCTTGTCGGTAAGTGCTTTTATTTCCTTAATAGTTTTACATAGAGCATCAAGCGACTGAGGTGCAGCACCATGACCGCCTAAACCGCCAGCGTTTGAGACCGCGGCAACGAGTACCGGGTTAGTGGAGCCAGCCATTGGGGCTTGTAATATAGGGTGCTGTATATTTAACAGGCTTGATATATCTTTACTGGGCCAGAACATAGTTAATCCTTAAGGGGTACGTAGCTTACTATACAAGTGGCGGTGCTATACTCAAGTGACAATGTGCGCTACTAAACCCTGCATAACCAATCTATAATAGCGTTAATATCAATAATTTATAACAAGGTAATAATGCATGATT
>JBKEHH010000027.1:0-15255 GCA_046710535.1 Pseudomonadales bacterium | reverse complement strand
CAGCCAGAAATGATAGTCATCAATAACAAAATAAACATAATCAAAACGTGATTCATAACATCTCCTTTTGAGGTAATCATATGGTAGATATATAAAGGTTTACTATTTGAGTAACAAGCTGGCCCTCCAAACAGTCAGTTCTCGATACCCATTGAGTGTACAAGCACGAACATATTAAGTAATTATACATCCGCTCGATACGCTATAAGTCCCCACTAGTTACGTTTTGAGTAATGGGTGTTTTTTTTGACATCTCTCCAAGCTAAACTTTCTTGGAGCTGTTGCCGTGGGACTAACCTCTAGCCCCTTATCAGAGAAATCATCTATAGACTGCCATGTTAAAGCATATAGTGCGCATCTACTAAATGGATGCTGGAAGCGCCCCTCACGAGTTTTAATAATTAGATTAGCTCCCAGTAGCTCTTTAACTGCCGCTGAGATTGTTGCATTCCTTTTCCAACCACGCTTTTTGAGTATTTTAAATGCGACCGTCATGTCACCATTATTGTGACCATTATATTGATAGGCTATCTCAACAAACAGAGCCTTTGCTTTGGTCGACAAGTCAATGTAGTCAGAGTGCTCTAAAACAACATGGGGTATTCCCATAAATTGCCCATACCCTCGCCTATCTTTTGTTTTATTTTTGTTTCCCATAATTAATCGTGATCCTTACTCAAGAATAGCTTATATAACGCGATTTTTTGGCCTTCCAGAGATTTTTCCCGCTGATAAGGACGAAACCTATGCAATGGGCAGGAGTGGGAGGCGCAGGACGAAATAGTCTCCTTAAAGCCTTTTTCCATGTGATCTGGAGTGCAACCAACGCACTCCGCACATTTGGCCTTAATAGCATAGGCTCGTGATGACGGGTTTAAGTAGAACTGCTGGAGGGGATTATTACGCCCCATTTGAACTACCCCCGCGGCTATCATTATATCGCCCATTTAGATATTCATATATTTCATGCTCCCACCAGCCTGCACCTCGACCACCTGCTACAAGTTTTACTGGTGCTGGGAAACGTTGATTAGAAATAAGGTTGTAGATATGTGAGCGAGATAGTGGGATTACTTTCTGTACGTCTTTGAAGCGTAGAATACGCTTGGGTTCATTGTTAATCATTTATATTCCTCTAGGTAATTAATTAGTACAGAGAAATATTGCCATGTAGTTTAAAGATCCGCACGGACACAAGTTGGAGTGTTTTGTCCGCTGACTACTTATGCGCCTTCCAAGCCCGATAACTCCTCAAAAAGCTATCTTGATCTATTTCATTGGACTTATTCGATAGGAACAACTCAGCGGCTTCATTCAGCGATTTAAATTCGCCCGTGTAAATGAACCTCTGAAATTCAGCATATTTCAGAGCATACTGCTGTTTGTAGCTTAGACTTTTGTATTTGGAGTGAGTGATACCAAAAAATGCTTGGTCTAACGAGATGTCGCCCTGTGATTCAAGGTAAGTACTAAATCCGCGCATAATATCGATCATTATTTCTGGTGGTGGGTATTTTCCCATTCCCACATAATAACTAAATGCGCTTATTGGACTGTCCGCAACAGAAACCTCTCGATTAAAAGGTTTAAAGTCTTCCTCTAATTTTAACCATAGACCTTCCAATGATTTTGTCGCGGAAATAGACTCAGCTTGATCCATAATTACGTCCTCTTTTGGCGTCTAAAGAAGTATATTAAGGAATAATGCCGATATGCAACTAGCCAATCAGTTTGTTGTGGAGCAGAGTCTAAATTGGCTGGTAACTACCTGACGACAGAAGGATAGGAGTTCAAGAGCATCAATTGGTGAGTTTATATCTGACAACTGTAACTCTAGCTGTAACTCTGAGGAATTTCCTAGCTTCAGAAACTGAAAAACCCCAGCATTAGCAGGGGCTTCAGTAATCTAATATGGCGCACTCTATGGGTTTTCGCTTCAGTCGGTGTCTAAGCCATTCACGGCGGGTTGATTATTGCGCAGCAAGGCCCTGAAGTGGTGGGTATGGGCCTAATCCTAGTTGTCACTGCGCTACGACAACTATTAAGAAAATTCTAGTCAGTTCTTTTTGATCCAAATGCTTGAAAGCAAGGCTGTTGTGGTCTTCAGGTAGATTAAACTAATCAATGTTTGTTGCTTGCATTCCCCGCTCAGTTTTTGTTTATACCGTACTCAACAAAATACTGGTTTCGCTATTAGCAATTCCTTCAATTAATCTCACTTCTCGTAATACATTATCGAATTCAGCTAAGCTTGACGCTTGCACTTCAGCAACTAAATCCCATGCGCCATTAGTGGTATGCACTTTTTGCAATTCAGGTAGCCCTCGTAACTTGGCTATAATTTGGGAGGTAGACTTGCCGGTTATTTCTATCAACATAATGGCTCGAATAGCACTGTCATCAACGCTCTCGCTAGCTCTGATGGTGAAGCCAAGAATTGCTCCCGATGAAATTAACCGGTCGAGGCGATTTTGGATTGTGCCGCGAGATACTTTTAACTCTTGGGCTAATTTTGAAATGGAGGCTCTAGCGTCTTTACGAAGTAATGAAATGAGCTCTCGATCGAGGGAATCATAGCTCACTGCGCGGTCTTTATTTTTCATAATCCTAACATTGGTTTTGGCAAGAAGGGGGTATTGTGACTAAAAAGTATAATAAATGATATTTATATCTAGCAATATGATAACTATCCATACATTTTATATTAAATATTGCCATATCGTTTGACGCCTTAGCTCTCTATTATCTCTCTGATCAAACATGCAGCTAAAGTTTTGTTAAGCAAGTAAACCTTCGAGTGGCTGCAACAGAAACTGACAGGTGATATTCGATGAAAAATTTAACTGCTATCGATGCTAGTATAATTCTACATCCTGCAACCAATGCGGAAGACTTTGCCCGCAATGGATCGAAAATTATTGAGTCAGGTAAAGGGATTTATTTACGTGACGATTCGGGCAAGCAATTAATTGATGCCGTAGCGGGGTTATGGTGCGTAAATGTTGGCTACGGGCGTGAAGAACTAGCCGAAGCGATGAAAAAAGCAGCGCTAGAACTTAGTTATTATCATACGTTTTCGGGCATGTCGAACGTACCGCAAATTGAACTAGCTGAGCGCCTGTTATCAAAAGCACCCAGAGGTTTGTCAAAAGTGTTTTTTGGCAGCGGTGGATCAGATGGTAACGATAGCCTGTTAAAAATGGTTTGGTATATCAATAATATTCGTAACAAACCGCAAAAGAAGAAAATCATCTCGCGCTGGCAAGCCTATCATGGTACCTCGGTAGCAACCGCTAGCCTTACTGGTTTGCCGTCGTTTCATACTGCTTTTGATCTACCGATGAATAATATTTTACATACTGAATCACCGGACTTTTTTCGTCATGGTTTAGACGGGGAAACAGAATTAGAGTTTTCAGCTCGGCGCGCCCAGCAGTTAGAAGAGATGATTTTAGGTGAAGGAGCCGATACGGTAGCCGCCTTTATCGCAGAACCTGTGCTGGGCGCAGGCGGGGTTGTTCCTCCGCCTCAAGGTTATTTTAAGGCGATTCAGAAAGTACTTAAGCGATATGATATTTTGTTCATTGTTGATGAAGTAGTGTGTGCTTACGGCCGTTTAGGGAAATGGTTTGGCAGTGAACTGTATGACCTCAAGCCCGATATGATGACAACGGCTAAGGCACTAACTAGCGGCTATTTCCCCTATTCGGCATCCTTTGTATCAGAGGAAATTTGGGAGTTGGTTAAAGAGGGCTCAGTTAAGTACGGCAACTTTGCGCATGGCTATACCTACGCTGGTCATCCAATTGGGGCGGCTGTTGCAATGGCTAATTTAGATATTATTGAAAACGAAAAATTGGTTGATAACGCCGCTACGGTTGGCGCTTACTTTCATCAGCAATTAAAGCAACGTTTTGCTAATGAAAGTTTTGTCGCCGAGGTACGTGGTACCGGCATGATAGCTGCTGTGCAGTTAGTGAAAGATAAAACTACTAAAACGTTTTTTGATAAAGAGACAAAGATTTCAGCCAAGATAGCGCAGCAATGTTATGAAAATGGATTGATTTCAAGACCATTGCCGTCATTGGATTCAATGGCTTTTTCACCACCCCTAATTTGTACTACTAAAGATATTGATAATATCGTCAATATCTTTGATGACTCAGTACGCAGCGTTATGGCGCAAGTACTGTAATTTTCACTGCATAAATAAACTAAAGCTAAGTGTTATATAAAGGTAGTTTACTATGATTATTGTCAGACCTATTAGAGACGACGACATCGATAACTTGATGCGTTTGGCTGAAGCGGCGTATCCGGGTATGACAACATTGCCACCGGATCGTGATGCGCTAACCAAAAAAATTGAGAAATCGATAGTAAGTTTGAATAAGCAAGTAACCGAACCTGGGCGTGAAAACTACCTGCTAGTTATGGAAGATACCGACGCTAAGCTATTAGTTGGCACTGCGGGCATTATTGCGCAGTTGGGTGAGGACGATCAGTTTTACTCCTATAAAATTAATAAGGTCACTCATAGCAGCAAAGCTTTAGATAAAAAAGTTACTGTTGAAACGCTTAATCTGTCTAACCATTATGAAGGTTTTGCTGAAGTGGCGACGTTGTTTTTAGACGAGTCTTACCGCAGAAATGGCAACGGCAAGTTGCTGGCTCGAAGCCGTTATTTATTCATGGCAGAATTTAGAGAGCGTTTTCCTGACCAAGTAATGGCGGACTTACGTGGTTATTTTGATGAGGCGGGAAGATCACCGTTTTGGGATGCTATCGGCCAGCACTTTTTCGATATGGATTTTACCGATGCAGATTTATTTGGCGCGTTGAATGGTAATCAATTTATCGCCGACCTAATGCCGAAACAGCCTATTTACGTTAACTTGCTATCTCAAGAGGCGCGGGATGTTATCGGTCGGCCAAATGATCAAGGTAAGCCTGCCTTGGGAATGTTAGAAAAAGAAGGTTTTCATTGGCGTGGGCAGATAGACATTTTTGACGGCGCACCAAGCGTTGATACCTTTATTGATCAGCTTGAAACTATTAAGGCTAGTGCTGTAGCGACTATTAAAGGTGAGGCGAGCAGCTGCAATGAAGCTCAGTACTTAGTCAGTGGTGGCGATATAGCTTCTTTTGTGGTCTGCATTAGTCGCCTAGAAATATCAGCTGATGGCAATGTGCTGCTGCCAGTAGAAACCATGAATGCTTTGAACTTATCAATAAACGACGCGGTTCGTTACGTGCCGCTATAACCGATGTTTCGTATAGCAGCTTTGTTTGTCCATGGTTTTTTATTTGTAGTAATCGAGAGATAGGAAGTGAAACGTGTCCCATACAGTTGAGATGAACTTTGACGGTCTAATTGGTAGTACTCACAATTATGCGGGTTTGTCACAGGGTAATTTGGCGTCGACCAATAATGCTAAGGCTGTTTCACAGCCACGTCAGGCGGCAAAAGAAGGCTTGGCAAAAATGCATCGCCTGCACCGCTTAGGTTTAAAGCAGGGCATATTAATTCCTCAGCAGCGCCCGCATATTCCTACCTTGAGACAACTAGGTTTTAGCGGTTCAGACCAGACCATTGTAGAAAAAGCATATAAAACTGCGCCACAGTTACTAGCAATGTGCTATTCGGCTTCTTCAATGTGGGCGGCCAATGCAGCTACAGTGTCGCCTAGCAGTGACACCCAAGATACACGGGTACACTTTACGCCGGCAAACTTAAAAAGCATGTTTCACCGCTCTATAGAGCACAAAACGACAAGCAAGCTACTAAAAACTATATTCAATAATGATCAGTATTTCGCTCATCATGACGCACTCTCTGGTGGTGTCCATTTAGGCGATGAAGGCGCTGCTAATCACAATCGACTATGTGCTGACTATGGCGAGCAAGGCGTTGAGCTGTTTGTTTACGGAAAGGGTGATTTTGGCTTATCACCAGCCAGTACTAGCTTTCCCGCAAGGCAGTGGTTAGAAGCATCAATGGCGATAGCACGCAAGCATCAGCTTGATGCCAGTAAAGTAGTTATGGCCTGTCAAAGCTGTCAGGTGATAGATGCTGGTGGCTTTCATAATGACGTAGTAAGCGTCAGCAATAAAAACGTATTGTTTATGCATGAATTAGCTTTTGCCGATAAGGACAATTTGTTTAAGCAGGTGACGAATGCCTACGGCGACCAGCCATTACATTTTGTAGAAGTACCCGAACGCACAGTGTCTTTAGATAACGCTATAAAGTCATATTTGTTTAATTCGCAACTAGTCAATTTACCTGGCAGCGATGAGATGACGTTGGTGCTACCAATGGAAAGCCAAGAAAACAGCAGCGTATATAGTTATTTACTTGACCTTATCAAGCAAGACACTCCGATTAAAAATCTGGAATTTGTCGATGTTCGTCAAAGCATGCGCAATGGCGGTGGCCCCGCTTGCTTACGTCTGAGAGTAGCCTTAAATGAGCGTGAGTTGGCGCAGGTTAATCCATCTTTTGTGTTTAGTGATGAACTGTTTGCTACCTTAAATAGCTGGGTAGATAAGCACTACCGTGAAGAGCTAAGCCCGGCTGACTTAGCTGATCCTAGTTTACTGTTTGAGAGTAAAGCAGCCTTAGACGAATTAACTCAAATATTAGATTTGGGCAGTTTTTATGAGTTTCAGCAGGTTTAATGTAATGACAATTGTTGAGCAACAATTATTTGACGGGCAAAGTTTTTTGCAATTCACACTAGCAGATAATCCTGTTTTAACTAAGCGTAGCGCAATACTAGGCAGCAACGTGAGAGTGGAGCTTTGGGATAATGGCGTGTTGTTTTTGCAACCCAATGACAGCTCTCAAGTAGACTCAATCTTATTGTCAGTGGGCGTGCACGGTAATGAAACTGCGCCGATAGAAATTATCGATCAATTGGTGAGTGATATCTTGGCAGAGAAAATTACTGTTAAGAAAAATTTGCTCATTGTGATAGCTAATCCAGTCGCGATAAATGCTAGCCGTCGAGAAATAGACGAAAATATGAATCGACTATTTAATACTGATTTTGTCGGCAACAGTAACGCTAGTGATGAGCGCCAAAGAAGCTGTTGCTTAATGGACTATAGTCGAATATTTTTTGGTCTAGAGGCTAAGCATAAACTGCACTATGACTTACATACTGCGATTAGAGATTCCTATTACAAAAAGTTTGCAGTATCTCCAAATGCTAGCCAATTACCGATAACTCAGCAGCAGTTTTCGATGCTAAGCCAATGGGGCATTGAAGCAATATTAACGACTAAGCAAAAGACTTCGACTTATTCGAATTTCACCGCTAATAGCTGCGGCGCTACTAGCTTTACATTAGAGCTTGGCAAAGTAAAACCATTCGGTGAAAACGATTTAGCTGAATTCTCTTCGGTCATTATTGGGCTACATGAAGTTATCAGTGGTGATGAAAATTTACTAGCACACACCAAGGTAGCTAAGCGGTTTAGTATTACTAGAGAGGTGCTAAAGCAAACTGAAGATTTCCGCCTTTGTTTTGCTGATGATATTGCCAACTTTACTGAGTTTGAAATTGGCGCCGTTTTAGCGACTGATAAAGCCTATCAATACCTTGTCGCTGACAGCGGCGAGCGAATTTTATTTCCCAATGAGAACGTTGCTATAGGGCAGCGAGCATTGGTCATTATTAAGCCTGACGATTAGATAAATGTGAGTACCTTATGAAAAAAACTAAAGTATCTATTATTGGCGGCTCCGGCTTTCTGGCTGCCGAGCTATTGTGTAATTTGTTAAGTCGAAGTGACGTGGAGATATTGAGGGTCTCTAGCAAAGATCATATCGGCAAAAATATTGGTGAGGTTAATCGCTCGTTCTGGGGTCTTAGCGATATTGTACTCGAAGATATTCCGCCGCAAGAATGTGCCGTTGGCGCAGATATTGTCTTTTTGGCGATGCCCCATATAATAACCGCTCATGTGGCGATGGAATTATTTGAGCTAGATGTGCGAATTATTGACTTGTCGGGTGATTTTCGGCTTAACGAACTTAGCGATTACACCCGCTATTATGCTGACCAGCATCCGTGTCCTGAGCGTTTAGGCACTTTTGTATACGGGATGCCCGAGCTGTATGCCGAGCAAATTAGAACAGCTAAACATGTGGCTAACCCCGGTTGTTTTGCTACCTGTATTGCTACCTCACTACTGCCATTGGCTAATGCTGGCCATATGCAGCAGGCGGCAATCAGATTAGTCGCGTTAACCGGTTCAAGTGGCTCAGGTGTGCATCCCCAAGCGGGCAATCATCACACAGTTCGTAGCAATAATTTAAAAGCCTACAAAGTATTCAATCATCAGCACACGCCAGAAATACTACAAACATTAACTGCGGCGGGGGCGGGAGAGGTCAAACTTGATTTTGTGCCGGTGTCGGCGCCGCTAGCGCGAGGCATGATGTCCATTGCCCAACTGGATATGCCGGCAGGTATTAGCGAAGATGAATTAAGGGTTATGTATGAAGCCTATTATAAGCAGTTTCCACTAATTTCAGTATTGCCAAAGGGCGTTGCCCCAGAAGTTGTTGCCATCAAAAACTCTGCCCGTATAGAAATTGGTATTGATATAAGTGAACAGCACAGCGATGGCTCAGCAACATTATGCGTGACCAGTGTATTAGATAATCTAATTAAAGGCGGTGCAGGCCAGGCCATGCAAAATTTCAACCTGATGACCGGCTATGACAATAATTATCAGCTTGATCAATTAGGCATGTGGCCATGATTGATCAGCTGAGTTCGAACGTCGGTCTAAAGCCGCTAGCAGTTATCAAAGTAGGTGGTGACATTTTGCTCGATGATACCCAGCAGGATGGGTTAGCAAAAAATATTATGGGGCTAATAGAGCAAGATTGGCGAGTGGTAGTGTTGCATGGCGGTGGCCCCCAGTTGTCTTCTATGCAGGCTCGCTGTGGTTTAGAATCGCGCAAAGTAGCAGGGCGGCGTATTACCAGCAAAGAAGATTTGGTTCTGGTAAAACAAGTATTATGCGGCCAAGTGAATGTAGACCTGGTGTCTATACTGCAAGCCCAAGGGGTTAACGCATTTGGTTGTCACGGCGCGTCAGGTAAGCTTATTAGGGCAACAAGACGGCCACCCATATTAGTATCCGGCGGCGGCGGTGAGCCGATAAATTTTGGCGAGGTAGGCGACGTTACTTCGATTAATACTGACTTGCTAAATAGCTTATTGGCGGCTGATCTAGTGCCTGTAATTGCCTCTTTAGGTATCAATGACAATGGTGATGTTTTTAATATTAATGCTGATACCACAGTGGTCCAAATTGCTAGGGAAATGTCGGCAGAACTGCTTATTTTTGTCACTGGGATTGGCGGTATCTTTAAAGATATAAAAGATCCTGCTAGTCGTTTTGCCCAATTAGATTCAGCGGCCGCAAGAAAGCTTATCGATAGCGGTATTATTGTCGACGGCATGATACCAAAGGTAGAAGAAGCCTTATCATTATTAGAGTCTGGTGTGGACACGATTGCTATTGTTGATACTCGGGATCCCTTGGCCTTTACAAGTATTGCTAGCGGTGAGACGCAGTTCGGAACCCTAATTAGTAATAAAGCTTAATGTTGGTTTGAAGCGGCTTCAGCTTAGCCGCATAAATAACTGAATATTTATAACATGCAGATCAAAAGTGAAAGGCTTTGTAGTGTTATAATTTCAGCGCCAAGGGTTGGCGCTGCAAATAATCCCACAAAAGAGAAACATCAAGTAAGCGATTTAGAGATATTGAGTGTGAATGCGAACAAAGTAGAAGATAGTGCTGCGCTGACTGGCTCAATAGTTCCTACCTTTATTAAGTACTTGATCCCCTCGCTGGTAGGGCTAATTGCCATGACATCGGCCTCTTTGGTTGATGGAATATTTATTGGCAATTATGTAGGCACCACCGCTTTAGCAGCTGTAAATCTAATTATTCCTATCACTACGCTGATGTTTGGCGTTGGCATAATGCTATCGATTGGCGGCTCGGTACGCAGTGGTAAATACTTGGGTGAAAAGAAAGTTGCGGCTGCATCAGCAATTTTTAGTAAGACCTTATTATCCGTTGTATTTTATGGCTGCGTGGCAATAGTTTTAGCACTTATATTTGAAACTAAATTATTTTCTGCGCTTGGCGCTACGTCAGAGCTGTTTCCGATAATGAGTGAATATTATCGAATTATTATACCGTTTTTACTGCCGCAATTAATTACTGTGGTGTTGTATTTCTTTGTGCGAATGGATGGCGCGCCAAACCTAGCAGCTGCTGCATTAATGGTTGGCGCGGTTATTAATATGGTGTTGGATTATTTTTTTATTGCTGTTTATGGCTGGGGCCTAGAAGGCGCAGCATATGCTACCGGATTGTCGCAGTTATTTTCTATGTCGGTGTTGATGTTTTACTTCACTACGACTAATCGTGTGCTCAGTTTCGGAATACGCCAAAGCAATTGGGGAGAGGTTTTTCAGGCAGCGTATAATGGTGTTTCAGAATTCATCAATGAAATATCTGGCGGTATTATTGCGCTTATTTTTAATTGGATGTTAATCCAGAGAGCCGGAGTGGACGGGGTTGCCGCGATTACTGTGGTTAATTATTTATTGATGCTAGGATTTATGGCGTTTTTTGCCATATCTGATTCTATTCAGGTGATGGTATCGCAGAACTTTGGCGCTGGTAATAGTAAGCGAATACGTCAATTCATGATTACTGCAACGGTCGCTGTTGCGCTGATGAGCGCAGCCTTCATTAGTGCATTATTGCTCACCGGCGAGTCATTAATTTTGATGTTTGTCGATGATCATAATAGTAATAAAACTATCGGCTTAGCCAATAGTTTTATTACTTATGTGTGGCCATTATTTTTATTCGCGGGTATTAATATGTTGGTTTCGGGGTATTTAACGGCTATTCATTTGCCATTTCAATCTGGCCTTATCGCCTTGTGTCGTAGTCTAGTCTTCCCGGCGACCTTACTTATTCTGTTTTATTTCCTATTGACCGACTATCTATTCGTTGTTGCTCTACCAATTGCAGAGGCTTTAAGTTTTATCTTGGCAGTTACTATATTTTTGCGCTATACCCCTACAAAAGTTATTCAACATAATTTGGCTAAAGCGAGTTAAGGATAGCGATATTGTGGTAAGGAGTTAGCAACAGACTGTTACAAAACTTTACTGCGCCGCAGCAATACTTTGGGTCTTAACTTTAATACTTCAGCAAGTAGTAACTTCTCAGTAGATAGAGTGATTCTGCTAGCTAGGCCTAAAGCGCCTTGCTCTAATGGCAGCAGCCTTGATAGCTTAGCCATATAAAATTGATAGACAGCCTCTTTGGCAGCAGCAAGCACTGGGCTGGCTAAAACGAGCGTGCCTTGGATGAAGTAAGTGTTGATGTCTCCAAGTGATAATAGAACTGGTGTGGTGCCAATTTTAAACGGCTTTAAGGTTTTTTTGGCACAAAAGCGAGCGATATTGGTAGCGGCATGGTGACCCATATCTAAGGCAACGCTGGCTTGTTTAGGAAGTGGATTTGGCAATGCAGCTGAATCGCCAGCGACAAAAATATTATTAAATTCTTTGCTTTGTAAGTAAGTATTAACAGCTAACCCATTGGAACTAGATTCAGGGTCGAGACTTTCGAGATAGTCAGGCAGTTTGGTGCCAGCTGTCCATATTGTTAAATCTGATTTGAGAGATTCTTTGTCACTGAAGTGAATGCTAGATTTTTTAACTTCAGTGATTTTTTTGTTAAAGTAAAAACTAAGCTGATAATTTTTAAATTGGCTTAAAATGTCATCTGATAGTTTTTTTGGAAGTGCTTTTACTAATCTAGATGCGCTATCGATTACGTTAATATGCAGTCGCTCGTTAGTTGCATATTTGCGCAATATCTCGCCTAAAACTTCTACGCCGGTAAAGCCACCGCCAATAATGTTAAGGTTAATAGTGCGTTTAGTTGTATTAAGCGCAGCTTCAATGTCGTTATGTATTTGTATTACGTTATCAGCTGTACGAAATCCCCCAGCATACTTACTGGCACCTTTGACTCCATAGTTCGAGCGGGCATGGCCAGATGTAATCAACAAGACATCGTAATTTAGCGCTTGCTTATCATCCAGGGTAACGGTTTGTAAGTCACCGTTAATGCTAGTAACAGTCTGGTTAACAAAGCGGTGGCCTAATCTGGCAATAATAGTTGCAAGATTTAAGTTGAGACTAGTTTCCTTTTTAACATCTGACAAAATCTCATGGATATTTGGTGTCCATTGAAAATCCTGTCTCGAATCAACAACAGTCACGGCATAACATTTACTCAGTTTGCTGGCCGCAGTAAGGCCTGCAAAATTGGCTCCTATAATTATAATGCGAGATTTCGTACTATTTAGTGTCAAAAGAATTTCCTTGATAAATAAAGACCGCATTCCAATTGCCGCAGACTAGCAGATCAATCTGACATGTATAGAATTTTTGTCCTTAACAATACTGCAAATGCAGTTATATAATAGTAATAATATGCGCTTGAGTAGGCTTAAGGACGTAGAATTGTATAGTTGCTCCCTAACCACAGCAGTTGTTAGTCGAACCCAGAGACCTATTGTTGGTGTATATTCGTTTTATATAAGATATCAACAGCTTAGTTGTGAGTATGTATATGAAATGTAAGTTCCATTTATTATTATTGATGTTCTCCGTTGGAGCCTTTGCAGACGAAGACAGAGGTGATGCGCGTGAGAGAATTGAGCGCCGAGGCTTTGTCTATGGTTTGGGCTTGGCGGTAAGAAAAGAGATTTATAAGGGTTTTGACAGAAGAGTGATTCCACTGCCAACTATCGGCTACCGGGGAGAAAAGCTAACTGTATTGGCGCCATTCGTTAGCTATGATGTGGCTAGTTTCGAGGCAGTTAAGTTTTCGGTGCGGGCTGTGCCAAGATTTCAAGGCTTTGATGATTCTGATAGTGATATTTTTGAAGGCATGGAAGAGCGAAAATTCTCCATGGATTCTGGTGTCGGTCTCCTGTATGAAAAGAATAATTGGAGAGTTGACGTGGGTGCTATGTTCGATGTGCTGAATCGCTCTAATGGCTATGAACTGCATTCACGACTTGGGCGAGTGTATAATTATGGGCCGTTTTTCTTTGAACCTAGAATTACAGTGAGTTATCTAGATGCTAACCATGTCGATTATTATTACGGCGTTACTAATGATGAAGTGAATAGTTTTAGATCCCAGTACTCGGGTGAGAGTACAGTCAATACTTCATTTAATTTTTCGGTTTCAACCCCAATTTTCTTCGGCGGATTTTCCAGTATTAGCGTGGGCCGAACATGGTTTGGCAGTGGGATTACTGATAGCCCGCTAGTGGAAGATAGCGCTGATTATAGCCTTAGGATGGCATTCGCCAAATTTTTCTAGCTGCGGTTAGGTGAAATTTAATCGATAGATCCTCGGTAGTTAAGATCAAAAATCAGCGCTTTTTATTTAAATAGTAGCTTCTTAGCACTTTCTGTTATCGCAATAACCGCTGGATGGCTGATTTTTCGCTCAACGGTGATAGCGTAAAAAGATTCTAAAATATCTGTGGTTGAGCCTATCTCAGAGACCCCATAGTCGCGCGCTACCTCTTTGGCTATTGGTGTAGGAGCGGTAAATATGCCGGTACTGCCGCGGCCAAAAGTTTTCATCAGCGCAGTATCGTCAAATTCTCCAGTTATAATTGGGCGTATATTATTAGCTTCAAACCAGTTAAGTAACGGTGCATGAATGTTAGCAATGCTACTTGGAATCAGCATTGGCTGGTTGTCTAAGTTAGTAGGAAACGTTTTTTTTAGTTTCGACTTTATTGTTTCACTAGCAAAAAATGAGATACCACATTCACCCAATGGATGATTGAAGCCTTTAACATTTACCGATGTTGGTATTGGACGGTCGGCTAGTACTAGGTCAATTTTATGAACGGCAAGATCTAGCAGTAATTTTTTTTATATTACCTTCAGTGCAAACTATTTTTACCGACGCTGATAATTCTAATGCCGGAGCGAGTAAGCGATAGGCGATAGTCTTAGGAATAGAATCCAGTACCCCAACTTTGAACTCCACTAAGTGTTCCGCTGGCAGGGTGCGGAGCATTGCTTCTAGCTCTTTCCCAGCAGAAAATATTTCATCGGCATACTCTAAAACTAATTGACCAGATTCGGTTAGTGCTAAGTTCCGACCAACCTTAGTAAATAGCTTTATGTCCATTTGCGCTTCAAGTTTCGACAACTGTCCACTAATCGTCTGGGGGGTTAGGTGAAGTGTCTCGCAGGCCTTGGTAATACTGCCCTTATTAGCCACAACCCAAAAATAATGTAGGTGCTTATAATTGATCATTTAAAATACTTCGATAAAAGCGAATGGTTTTATATTTTAATTCGAATTTTATATAAATCGCAAGCCGTTTAATATGACTGTTGCCAGTGCTTGGGGAGCTAATGAAAACCTAATAGTTCAGTGCAGTAGGAGAAATATATGAAAATAGACATACAAGCCGGTTCTTTATCACTTAACGAAGATGTTCGTAATAGTCTCAAACAGCGAGTTTTGAAGCGATTGAAGCGCTTTCAAGACAGTATTCACTCAATAAACCTGTATTTTAAAGATATTAATGGTCCTAAAGGCGGCATTGATAAAGAGTGTACGGTAACATTACGGGTCAATAATTTAGAGGAGGTAGTAATCTCTTCTAAAGCAGACTCATTAGTAAATGCGGTAGATCGCTCTACTGAACGAGCTAAGTCGTTATTAGCGCGTCGTGTGAAGAAACTTCAGCGACAAAAGAAAGTAAACAGTAAATTAAATATGCAGGCCTTGGTAGACGATGAGTAAAGATAAAGAGTGTTTGGTAAGCGTAATTATGGGGTCAACCTCGGATTGGGAGACTATGAAACATTGCACTGATGTTTTGGAATTGCTAGAGATTCCACATGAAGTGTCGGTGGTTTCAGCGCATCGTACACCAGACAGATTGTTTGAATTTGCCGAAGCCGCCGATGGCAACGGTATTGAAGTGATCGTTGCCGGCGCCGGTGGCGCTGCGCATTTACCCGGGATGGTGGCTGCTAAGACTCATTTGCCAGTATTGGGCGTGCCGATTAAGTCTAAAGCACTTAATGGCATAGACTCTTTGCTTTCTATTGTGCAAATGCCTGCGGGTATTCCGGTGGGCAC
>JBKEHH010000026.1:0-17859 GCA_046710535.1 Pseudomonadales bacterium | reverse complement strand
AAATCAAACATCGCGTAATGCTATTTTGCGAATTGGAGCCAAGCAAGAAGGTATATTAAAAAGTCATATGCAGATGACAGATGGGCGCATTAGAGACTCGGTAATTTTTGGTATTACTAGCGCTGAATGGGTTGGCGTGAAAAAAAATTTAATTGATAAGTTGAAGTAAAAATAATATGAAACTGGAATATCACCACATTGACACTTTCACCGACAGCACCTTTAAGGGCAACTATGCTGGGGTGATTATTACTGATGATTGGCTTACAGATAGCTTGATGCAGTCTATTGCGACAGAAAAAAATTTGTCTGAAACCGCATTCGTTGTGTTGGCACAAGGGGTTTACGGTATTCGCTGGTTTTCGCCAATGACGGAAATTGATTTTTGCGGCCATGCAACACTGGCCAGTGCTTTTGTTTTGTTTAAGAAAAATAACGATCTTAATGAAATTACCTTTTATGCCAAGGCAGTAGGAGAGCTAAAAGTTTGTCGAGCTGACGACGATTATATTGCGATGATTTTCCCGAGTCGCTGCCCAGTTAAGGTAGATGCTATTCCTAATGCATTGTTAGCAGGCCTTTCTATCGTGCCTAATGAAGTATGGCAAAATCAGCAAGCGTATTTTGCTGTGTATGATGACGAGCAAGCGGTGCATGATGTGGTGCAGGAGGTAGAATTGATTAAACAATTGGCGCCCCATGATGTTGTTGTTACTGCTCAGGGTAAAGGTGGCGGCTATGATTTTGCGTCACGTTATTTTTGGCCTACTAATGGTGGCGATGAAGACCCTGTAACAGGTTCTATTCATGCTGGCTTAGTGCCGTTTTGGGCACAGCGCTTAGGCAAAGATGAGCTGAACGCACTGCAAGCATCAGCCCGCGGCGGCATGCTAAAGTGTCGCCTGATTGATGATCAAGTAGAGGTCGCTGGGCGGGCTGTACAATATATGACCGGTATTATCGAAATATAATGCAGTGGCCAAATACCCCTTTGTAGTGAATATTTATTATGCAAAACGAAAATAAAGGCATGCTATTGGGTTTTATCGCCGTCTGCGCATTTGGTTTAACCTTGCCGGCAACTCGTTTAGCCACAACTTATTTTGACCCAATATTTATCGGTTTGGGTAGGGCGTCGTTGGCGGCAATTATCGGCGCTATCTTGCTGTTAATTTTTAAAGTAAAAATTCCCACTAAGGCGCAATTAGTAAAGTTGGCTTTGGTTGCTGCAGGGGTAGTTATTGGTTTTCCGGTGCTTACCTCTATTGCTATGCAAACATTACCGGCATCACACGGTGGAGTGGTGTTGGGTGTGCTGCCACTGGCGACGACTACGGTGGCAGTTGTGGTCTCTCACGAGCGGCCCAGTTTAGGCTTTTGGTTGGTTGGGTTTATCGGCAGCTGCTTAGTTGTGACGTTTGCACTACTCGACGGCGTCGGCGGAATTCAATTAGCTGACTTAATATTACTAGGCGCCATTTTCGCGGCGGCGGTTGGTTATGCAGTGGGTGCAACCTTGGTAAAAGAGTTAGGCGGCTGGCAAGTGATTTGCTGGGCCCTAGTGTTGGTTTTCCCGCTTAACATAGTGCCGGCAATTAATGCCGCGCCAGCCGAGTTAGCAGCAGTGCCAATACAAGGCTGGCTGTGTTTTCTATATCTAGCGCTAGTCAGTCAACTATGTGGTTTTTTTATTTGGTATAAAGGGCTGGATTTGGGTGGTATCGCCAGAGTCAGTCAGGTTCAATTATTGCAGCCATTTATTACTCTGTTCGCTGCGGTCATACTGCTTGGCGAAAGTATTAGTATAATGACGGTTACGTTCGTATTACTCGTTGTTGCTACGGTGTGGTTGGGTAAAAAAATGCCCATTGCAAAAGCTAATATTAACAGTGTGAATTGAGAGTAAACAATGTTGAATATCAGAGACTTTACCGCGCAAGATTTAGTGGCTATCCATGCGACTAACGAAGCTAATTTGCCCCATGTGAACTCTCTTAACTTAGAGCAGTTTACTGAATTGGCTAATATAACCGCATATTTCAAAGTTGCTATAGTAGATGGCGAACTAGCTGGGTTTTTAATGGCTATGGCGCCTAGCGCTGATTACGCTAGCGATAACTACCAATGGTTTTCTGGTGAATATGATGACTTTATTTATGTCGATCGGATTATTACTTTAGACAATGCGCGCGGTCACGGTGTTGGCTCTGCGCTGTATCAAGATATTGAAAGTTATTGCCATAGCCGCCATATAAGCCGTATTTGCTGTGAGGTGAATCTACGGCCGGCTAATGACGCCTCAATTCAGTTCCATGAAAAGCGCGAGTATAAACAGGTCAATACCCAAGAAACTGAAGGTGGTAAGAAAAGTGTGTCACTGCGGGTGAAAACACTATAATCACTATTAACAGTAGAGTTAATTGAGCTTAAACAGTAAAAAATAATAAAAGGTGAGTTATGCAGGCTTGGTTAAATGAGCACTACCCATTAATGATATTGGTTGCAGCGCTTGGCTTTATTTTATGGCTGGCCAATCGCCTACTTTTGACTGACAAGCACCTTGGCGCTGAAAAGAAATTGCCGCGCCAAATGCTTTTGTTTTGCTTGACCGTTGTTGCATTAGTGATCTTAATTGTTTATTCGCCAATGTCTGAAGCTTCTCGTGGGCAGCTGCTTAGCTTAGTCGGCATAGTGCTAACCGGCGTGCTGGCAATTTCTTCCACCACCTTTGTTGCCAATGCATTGGGTGGTTTTATGCTGCGAGTTATCGGTGGTTTTCAGCCTGGCGACTTTATTCGTGCGGGTGAGTATTTTGGCCGAGTCACCGAACGAGGCTTGTTTCACACTGAAATTCAAACCGAAGACAGAGATCTGTCGACCATTCCCAATCTATTTTTAATTACTAATCCAGTGACGGTAGTTGATAGCTCCGGCACCATGATCTCTAGTGGTCTGTCTTTGGGCTATGACATTCCTCATAGCCAAGTAGAAGCATTATTGTGTGAAGCGGCAGAAATGGCCGGCCTGCAAGACCCTTTTGTTTTTGTTCATCATCTCGGTGATTATTCGGTTGAATACAAAGTGTATGGATTTCTGACAGAGGTGCGCCAGCTGCTTAGTGCCAAGTCTAATTTACGTAAATATATGTTAGACGTGTTACATAAAAATCGTATCGAAATTGTATCGCCAAGCTTTATGAACCAGCGCCAGTTGGCTGCAGGGGTAGAGTTTATTCCACAAGCGCAGCGGCCTGCAGTCAAAAAAGATGATAATGCCAGTAGCCCTGAAGATATGATTTTTGATAAGGCTGAAAAGGCCTCCGAAATCGAAGAGTTGCGTAAGGAAATCACTAGCTTAAAAAGTGAAGAGTTTTCTGAAGAAAAGAAAACAAAAATTAGAGCGTCAGCCTCAAGAATAGAAGAGCTTTCAAAAGAAATTAAAGATCGAACCGAAGAGTCTAATTAACCCCTGTATTTGCTTATCCATTATTACAGGGTTGTTAGCCTCCATCCCTGCTAAAACCCCCTAAAGGCCGTAATTACTATATAATGCGCGCCTTTTTAGTCATGGAGCAGTTTCATGTCGGAGACGTTTTTTGAGGGCTTAAGCCCTACCGACTACACCTTCCTTATTACCGAGACGCCTGAATTGCATATGCATGTTCAGGACGTGATGGTGTTTGACGCAACTCCGTTGACAACTAGCGATGGCGGAATTGATTTTGAAGCGATTAAAAATGCTTACGGGGCGAAATTACATTTAATCCCGCGCTATCGTCAAAAACTAATGTGGCAAACCAAAAGCCGTCAGTCGCCTTATCTGAAATGGATTAGCTGGCAGCAGTCAGATGAGTCCAAACCGCCAGTATGGATTGACGACGATCACTTCAACGTAGACTACCACGTGCGTCACACTAGCTTGCCCAAGCCGGGCAGCGAGCAACAGTTAACTAAGCTCGCCGCTAGAATTGCCGCGCAGCCCTTAGACCGCAGCCGTCCCCTATGGGAGATCTGGGTAGTCGAAGGTTTACAAGAAAACCGTTTTGCCATTATTAGTAAAATGCATCACTGCATGGTGGACGCTAAGTCGGGCATTGATCTGCTTAATATCACCATGTCTACTTCGCCAGAATATAAAACTAGAAGGGCCAAATCTTATAAACCGAGACCTGCACCCAGCCAAAAAGAACTGCGTGACGAGTCACTGCGTGACCAAGTGATGGCGCCGGTAAAAATTGTCGAAAGCATTACCAGCTTGTGGAAGGAATCAGAAAGCTTTGGGCAGGAGATTGCCAGCAGAGCAAAAGCACTGAGCGAAACCTTTGCCGCCGGGATAGGCAAAAAACGGATGCCAAGTGTGTTAAATGGCAGCAATGGGCCACATCGCACGGTGGCGTTTTATGATACCCAGTTAGACTATATTAAAAGTATTCGTAGAGCTTTGGGTTACTCTGTTAATGATATAGTGCTGACAATTGTGACTGGCGCTTTTCGAGATACCTTACTTAAAAGCGATCAAGAATTAGAAAATTTGCCATTTAGAGTGGCCGCGCCAGTAAGCACGTGGGGTCGCGATCAGGGTCATGGGGCTATTGGTAACGAGGTAACTAGCTGGACCATTGATTTGCCAGTGCATATTGCTAATCCGGTTGATCAGTTAGCGCATATACATGAAATAACCTCAGAGCTGAAAGATTCTAACCACGCCCTGGCAGTGGACATGATCACTTCTTTTATTGAATATACGCCAGGGCTTATGTCACTTGCGGCGCGCAACGCTAGTGGTCCAATTAATAGTATTGTTACCAATATGCCAGGGCCGCAGTTTCCGCTTTATTACTTAGGTGCTCAAATGCAGCGTAGTTACCCAGTGCTACCATTGCTTGAAAATATGGGTATTGGCATTGGTGTGATGAGTTATAACGGCATACTGTGCTGGGGTATTACCTCCGACTTAGATATCGTTGCTGATTTAGCGCCATTTATAAAGTCGCTAGAAAAGTCTATCGCGCGAGTAGGAAAAGCGGCTGGTTTAGCGAAGCCGCCTAAGGTTAAAATTTAAGCTTGATGATGTTTCGAGGTGGTCAGTGACCGACGAGAGTAACGGCCCTTTAGCGGGTATTAGAGTGTTGGAATTAGGGCAGCTATTGGCAGGCCCTTTTGCTGGCAGTATTTTGGGTTACTTCGGCGCAGAGGTTATCAAAGTAGAGTCGCCCGCTGGCGGAGACCCGATTCGAGGTTGGCGCGAAGTTCAAGACGGCACCTCGCTATGGTGGTACTCATTAGGCCGTAATAAAAAGTCAGTCACCATTGATTTAAAAACTGATCAAGGGCGTGAGCTCGCTAAAAAATTAATTGATACGGCTGACGTAGTGGTAGAAAATTTTCGTCCCGGCGTGATGGAAAAATGGGGCCTAGGGCCAGACCAATTTAAAGTGACTAACCCTAAGTTGGTTTATGCCCGCATTTCAGGTTTTGGCCAAACTGGGCCGTACTCTAAAAAGCCCGGTTATGCTTCAGTAACCGAAGGCATGAGTGGCTTTAGGTATGTAAACGGTTTTGCAGGCGAAGCGCCAGTAAGGCCAAATTTAAGTCTTGGCGACACTATTGCCGGTATTCATACCGCCCTAGGTATTGCCTTGGCTTTGCTAGAGTGCAATAAAAGTGGCACTGGCCAAGTGGTTGACGTGGCCTTGTATGAAGCCATGTTTAACTTAATGGAAGGGGTGGTGCCTGAGTATGACGGCGCTGGCATTATTCGCCAACCTAGTGGCAGTACCGTCACTGGTATTGTGCCAACCAACACATTCAAATGCGCTGACGGTAAATTTGTTGTTATCGGTGGCAACGGTGATTCAATCTACAAACGCCTAATGATTGCCGCTGGCTACTCTGAATTGGCAGATAATCCAGCCATGGCTAATAACGCTGGCCGCGTAGTCCATGAAAAAGAAATTGATGCGGCCCTAGCAGCCTGGTGTGCAACGATTACTGCAAAAGTAGTGATTGATACGTTGGAAGCGGTAAGGGTGCCTGTTGGTCCTATTTACAATGTAGAAGACATGATGAACGACGAGCATTTTCAAGCCCGTGGTTTGTTTGAAGAAGTAGAGATAAACGGTAAACCATTAAAAATCCCCGCTATTATTCCGCGCTTGGAAAAAACGCCGGGTAGCACTCGTTGGGCTGGGCCTAAACTTGGTAGTCATACCGATGAAGTGTTGCGAGACATATTGGGTTTAGATGATACAGCCATGCAGAACTTGTCTAAAAATGGCATTATTTAACTAAAATTCAATCATAAAAAACGGGCTTAATGCCCGTTTTTTATCGCCGTTTATTAGCCTTTCTTTTTGGCATTTAACAGCGCCTGGCCAAGTGCCCCAACCGCTGGCGCCGCTTGCGGTTTAACGGCATTGCGTTGTTTGTTGGTAACTCTTTCTTGTTGTGGCTTAGCTGGTCTAGCCTCGTCGCCAAGCCGCCTAGTTAGCCCAATACGACCGCGCTCAATATCAACTTCCATTACTTTTACTTTGACAATTTCACCAGCCTTCACCACTTCATGCGGGTCTTTAACAAACTTGTCAGCCAGCGCAGAAATATGTACTAGGCCGTCTTGGTGGACGCCGATATCAACAAAGGCGCCAAAATTAGTAACGTTAGTAACACAGCCTTCCAAGATCATCCCAACCTTCAAATCTTTCATGGTTTCAACGCCGTCGGCAAAGTCAGCAGTTGTAAACTCCCCACGGGGGTCGCGACCGGGTTTTTCTAGTTCGCTAATAATATCGCTAACAGTTATCACACCAATATTTTCATTGGCATATTTAGCAGCATTGATGCTCTTTAAAAATTCACGGTCGCCAATAATTTGTGCAACCTGTTTGCCATTGTCTTTGGCAATAGTTTCTACCACCTTATATGACTCAGGATGAACTGCCGATGCATCAAGTGGGTTGCTGCCATTGATAACACGCAAAAATCCAGCGGCTTGCTCAAAGGTTTTGTCGCCAAGGCGGGGTACTTCTTTAAGCGTCGCGCGGGATGAAAACGCACCGTTGAGATCACGGTAGCTAACAATGTTTTCGGCAATAGTGCGGCTTAGACCAGACACAGAGGCCAATAGCGGTACAGAGGCGGTGTTTAAATCAACGCCTACCGCATTCACACAATCTTCAACCACGATTTCTAGCTGACGTGCTAAGGCCGTCTGGCTAACATCGTGTTGGTATTGACCAACACCGATAGATTTAGGATCAATTTTTACTAGCTCGGCTAATGGGTCTTGTAGCCGACGGGCAATTGATACGGCGCCGCGAATGGTGACATCCAAGTCTGGAAATTCTTTTGCTGCTAATTCAGACGCTGAATAAATTGACGCCCCCGCTTCGTTAACCATTACTTTTTTCAACTTTAGCGCTGGATGTTGCTTAATTAAATCGCCAACAAAGCGGTCTGTTTCCCGCGAGCCAGTACCGTTGCCAATAGCCACCAATTCCACATTATATTTCTTCGCTAAGCCTGCTAATACATGAATCGATTCTTCTATCTTATTCTGCGGCGGGGTAGGGTAAATTGCGCAGTGGTCTAATACTTTACCAGTGGCATCAATCACCGCTACTTTCACCCCAGTACGCAAACCAGGGTCTAAGCCAATGCTCGCTTTCTGGCCAGCCGGTGGCAGTAGTAATAAATCTTTTAAGTTAGTACTAAATACCCTGATGGCTTCGGTTTCTGCTGCTTCGCGTATTTGGCCCAGTAAATCGGTTTCTAAATGAGTGTAAAGCTTTATCCGCCAAGTCCAACGAACCACTTCGCTCAGCCATTTATCAGCTGGGCGGTCTAGATTTTTTATATTGTAACTACTGGCTACAATAGCTTCACAGGGAGAGGGGTTTGGTGCTTCTTCGCCAGTGCTAATATTAACGCTTAAAATACCTTCTTTGCGGCCACGGAATAACGCCAAGGCGCGATGCGATGGAATAGTTTTTAACGCCTCGCTACGGTCAAAGTAGTCGCTAAACTTTGCGCCCTCTGTTTCTTTGCCCTTAACCACAGCGGACGCCAGTTCAGCGTTCTCCCATAAAAAGCTTCTAAGTTTGCCAAGCAGTTCGGCATTCTCAGCAAAGCGTTCCATCAAAATATAGCGGGCCCCATCTAAGGCCGCCTTACTGTCTGCTATGCCATTGTCGGCATTAATAAACTTTTCCGCCTCGGTTGCGGGGGTAAGCATTGGGTCTTCGTATAAGCTATTAGCTAAAGGCTCTAAACCGGCCTCAATGGCAATTTGCCCTTTAGTACGACGCTTTTGCTTATAAGGCAGGTATAAATCTTCTAGGCGAGTTTTAGTGTCGGCGGCCAGAATGTCTTTATGCAGCGCAGGAGTCATTTTCCCCTGTTCTTCAATGGTGCCAATAATCGCGTTGCGCCGATCTTCCATCTCACGTAAATAGCGCAGGCGCTCTTCAAGCGTACGCAGTTGGGTGTCATCTAGCGCGCCAGTGACTTCTTTTCGGTAGCGGGCAATAAACGGTACGGTTGCGCCGCCATCTAATAACTCTATTGCGGCTTTAACTTGCTGAGCTTGTACATTCAGCTCGGCAGTAATTTGTTGCAGTATTTTTTCCATATATAACTTTTTGCCTTAACTAAAAAGGCAGCGATTATGCTACAGCACGGAGTTGCTTACGAGTCTTGACAGCTAGTTTTCTAGTTGAGTAATAGCCGCACTATAAAGCTGGCGGCTTTCAAGGTAGATATGTTTGTATTGCGGGGTTAAATACGGCGCTATTGCGTGCACAATTTGGAATACGCCCTCATGAAATAAAATCATCTCATTTTCTGTTTTGGTGCGCAGTTGGCGGTAAGTTATCCAGTAGGTGAGGGTGACGGTGATAGTTTCACATACCGAGGCAATATCTTCTGGCTCCATATCTAAAACATCAGCATCGACTAGCGCATCAATTATTGTTTCTGTGGTTTTGGCTTTTAAATCTAATAGCCGACGAAACTTTTTATTAATCGGTTCGTAGCGCTGTAAAATATCGGTGAGGTTTTCATACAGAAAGCGAAAGCTATAAATTCGCTCAAATACCACATAAAGATAAAACCAGCTGTCTTCTACGCTTAAGTCTTTTTCTAGCGGGGCACGTAAAATATCAGTTATTTCAACGTCAAACCGAGCATATAAAGAGTCGATAATCGCCTCTTTACCCTTAAAGTGGTAATACAAATTACCGGGGCTTATGTCTAACTCATGAGCGATATCAACAGTAGTAACGTTGGGTTCGCCCTCGTCGTTAAACAGTAATAAGCTAGTCGCTAAAATTTTATCTTTAGTTTTCATGCGTATCTTTAAGCTCTTGGAGGCTTAGTCGACTTACTTGGCTTTTTTCTTTGGTATGGCTTTCGCTTTTGCTCTAGCTTTAGGCGCCGCCTTTGGTTTTGTCTTTACTTTGGTTTTGGCCTTAGGTTTTGCTTTCGCCTTAGGTGCTGCCTTGGCTTTAGCCTCAGGTTTTTTAAGGCTGGCAAGTTCTTTGCTCAAGCTGGCTACTTGTTTAGTTAAGACATCAACTCTGGCTTCTAGCTTACTAAGGTCACCTCCAGCGCTACTGATTTTCCCAAAGCCTAAGTTTTCACGCATTTTGGCAATACGTTCTTCGATATCTGTGCGGGCTTTTTCTAAGGGGGTTTCAGCAGGGGGTGAGTCAGCCTCAATATGAGCGCCCTTTTTAACCAAGTCTTCAAATAGCTTGGGTACGTCTTTTCCCGCCTGCTCAACTCGGCTAACCGCATCGTCATAGGCTTTGCCATAGGCACCAAGCCCCGCTAGCCAAATATTCTTGGCTACATCACTGGCTTTGTCAGTAGTTTCTTTAATTTTGTTCTTGGAAGAGGTCTTTTTTGCTTTGCTCATTACTGTCTCCTGCGTAATACAGTAAACTTACCATAGTTTTACCTTACTACAATAAAAAAGGCGCGCTACAAGTAGCGCGCCAAAAAAAGATAATACTTAAGACCTAGATGGGGATAAGTTAGCCTGAGCAAACTTAAAGACTTTTGGAAAGAGTCACGACTTTTACGCACTAGCGTAATTTTTGGTTCAACTCAGGTGTTGCTTTGAGTAGATGAGAATAATTTAGCGAATAAATCTAGAATAATCCTACTAAAAATAGAAATTTGATGAGCTTTTGTGCATGGACCCATAGTTTGGCCATATTAGCGAAGTTTGACGAGGTTTAACTATCAGTGACTATTTGTTTTACTGTCAGCTTTTATCGTCCCAAACTACGCTTATAAGAGAGTGCTTTTCGAATTGACGATATTCAGGGAGTAACTATCTTTGGGTAATATTTAGGTTTTCTGAAGGAGAAATTAAATATAACCAAAAGTTGTATGCGGACCATGGAATATCTCTATTCTTCCCTAAAAACTGACTAGTTAGACGGTTTTTAAGGCGGTTAAACGATGACCGCTCATCAGGGCTATGCTCTGCGACAGCGGCTGACCAAACCGATTATGAAGAAATTCAAAGTGTGGCTGGATGCGAATTCCCCCACAGTGCTACCCAAATCCCCCTGGGCAGAGCCTTTAACTATACCCTGAAATGGGATGGCTTATGCCGATTCCTGGATGATGGCCGCCTGGAAGCGGATAACAATCTGACTGAACAGGAAATCAAACCCTTTGTCATTGCCCGAAAAAACTTTATGTTCTGTAGCTCAGTGAGTGGGGCCAAAGCACTGTGTCTTCACTTTAGTTTGATTAGAACGGCCAAGCGCCACGGGCTCGATCCCTACCGGTACTATGTAAAAATCCTTAAAGACATCCCTTGTTGTGAATCCGTGGAAGACTATGAAGCTCTGTTGCCCTGGAATATCGAACTGGAGAAAGTGGGTACCTTGAAGGTAGCGGCTTGAGCCTTAAACAGAACCGCAATTCGTAGGCGGTAGTTCTTTAACAATAGGGGGTACCGACAATTAATGGGTGCCCCTTCGGAGTTTGTTGGATTGTCAGTAGATACTTCTGGCTGATACCCTCACCGCCAAGACATAACGCAAGAACGCGTTGTATGACCCAGCCAAGGTCGGAGAGGATGCCTGGCGGTGACGTGTTTGGCTATGCCCGGCATCGGCCAGAGCAATCACTGCTTTATCAACTCATCGAGCCCTATTGGCCCGAGTTTCAGTTGCATATCAGTGAGAGGGAGTATTTTTTACCTCGCCAACCAGTGCTTAGGGTTAACAACGAGGATCTCTCGAAACACCAGGCTAACTTTAAAAAATGATATCTCGACCACTAGCTTATCAGCATGATGAAGGTGGCCAGACCTGATCAATGCGGACAAGTTCGTTAGCATTTCTATTCCTTCGGAATAACCACATGATTAACCAAGCAGTAGATCCTAGAGTGACAGTAGCCAAATCGTCAGCAGCATCCATTGACATGCACATCAAGAGCATAAAAACGGTATGGCGTTGCATAAACTTGCACAAATTCAGCATATTTATTACATCTTTCGCAGTTACAGTATCAATTGAATCTATTGCTTAAACAACATTGGGTAGATTATGTGAATTAGCAGCGCACTACCAAACGGATCAGCGCTAATTGTCGCAGATGATATTGGCACCTTAGAGGATATAGTCAAAGCCTTAGAAGGCCTTAACCTAATCTTAATAACTGTTCTTTCTATTAATAATTTTTCAAAAATTAGAACTTATTATTAAAAAATAAATGGTTGAAGTGTAATAGTTAATTTACTTAAAATAGATTTAAAAGACTGTTTTCTTAGTGCTTTTAGCCTGCTATTGTTAGTCACTTTACAAACAATGAGAAGGCTAATTTAATTATGAGCCTACAAATAATATTAGTAATTGATGACAAGGATCTTAGTAATTGATGGTCATGAACTTTTTGTACTGGGTCTATACTCATCAAGCTTGACTAGTATTTAAAGGTATCATCTAAATGGTTAAAAAATAAATTTCAACGACCTGTAAACCTACATTCAGCGGTCCGAGAAAATATTTGGAATCAAAAGTGAAAGTCTGATGGGTCGCTTCCGACTAGTATTTTTGACCCTGAGATGACTGCTTCGACTCATGATCAACCTGTTCTAGATTCTGGGAAAGCCGAACTGCGCCGAATCCCAGAAGCGTGTCTGCAAGCCAAGCCCCCGTCGGCCGCCTTAGCCAGCGTTTAGATAGGCGGGCATTTTTTAAAAAGGTAATAATGAAGCTTAACGTATTTCAATCAATAGCAATCTGGATAATTTTTGTTGTCGCTTGCTACTTTATATTTGGGCTAACAGGCTGCTCGGCTAAGCCGGTACTGGTCGAGGATGGATACATCGTGCCCGCCCCGCAATCTTACAAAGAAATGATCAAGCGCGAAATGAAAGAAGCTAAAAAGGTTAATGATCAAGTCAATGGCGCTATGCACTTTAGACACGACACAGATAAGAATGGTAAAGCTAACGACCACTGGCAAAGCCATGCTGAGACTGTGCTAGCTGGCAAGACTTTTAAAGATGATTGCGATGGGGCCGCCTGGACAAAGCTAAGAATACTTGAAGCTAGCGGGATTGTACCTGCAGATAAAATTCGATTTGCCTTAGTTGGCAGTCTATATGGCACGAATATAGACCACGCTGTTTTAATTGTGACCATTGGGAACATAGATTACATATTAGACAACCGCTTTACAGGATGGCTAGATCGAGTTGACCAAACGGCTTACAAATTCTATCAAACCATGCGACTAAGCGAAGAAGGTACATGGCGAACCACTAGGATTATAGGGCAAAACTAACCAACTATTGGTATCACGATCTGTACCCGTTGTGATGGCGCGTTGAGCATTATTACTTGTATCGAGGACCCGGCGATCATCAATAAGATTTTAGCCCACCTGGACGCAAAGCCCGCAGCGGCCGCAGCAGTGAATCAATTACCAGAGCCCCGCGCATCGCCGCAGGAAAAGCTATTTAATTAGATATCAACAGGGAGAGGATGATTGGAGCTGCTCATGGATAAGACTGGCGGGGCAGGTTATGGGCCTAAAATCGGAAAACGCTAAAAGGGCCTGCGCACCATTGATTTATGCCTGCTAATCCCACAGCTGAGCATTAATAATAGCCTGTCGATTGCCAGTAACTAGGATCTTTTAGTAGATTGAGAGATATTAGGGGGGGAGTATTAACCCTTTCTATACTCCCTCCTTTTTTTCTTAATTTTTATAATTTATCACACCACTTTCCGTTAACGTAATAAATGATTATGGGAGATTAGACTAAATCGTTTACCGCATGCGACCGCCATGGATGGCGAGAGATAGAGTAATGCAGGAGCATTTACTGAGATGCGGCAGGCGAGACTACACGAACGTTTTCACGGTGTGTGTAAGCTAAATTTCCATATTCATGTCATTGACGAACCAAACCTACAAACTTAAATCTATCCACTCACTTACCCATTGAGCCGACTGAGTAATAGAATGCTGCTGCGTTAAGCCACTACTTTTTAATGGTTCAAAATCGTGATCGGCTGCGGTTAACCAATGTATTTTTATATGTGATGGCAAGTTGTAACCTTGTACGTCATCTGCGTTACCTAATGCATCACGCGTACCTTGCACAATAATAAGCGGTTTGGTTATTTCAGGAAGATGCTCTATACGGGTATTATCTAATTCTTTTGGTGGATGAAAGGGATAGCCCAAACAGGCAACACCATGAATAGCCGCAGGCATTCTAGATGAAGCGGCCAACAGTGAAGCGACACGCCCCCCCATAGATTTACCGGCAATAAATACCGGTAACTTCTCACACGTAAGTATGTGCTGGCACACCTGCTCAAATTGCTTAACTAAGATAGGCATTTTTGGTGGTGGTCGTTTACTACCACCGGTGCGGCGTTGCGCCATGTAATCAAATTCGAAGCGTATGACATCTATGCTGTGTGCCATTAGTTCGCGGGTTATGGTATTCATAAAATGCGAATGCATGGGGGCACCCGAACCGTGAGCTAATATGATGATGGCTTTGGGGTTTTGAGAACGATCAATCATCATGATCAAGATAACCTTGTGACTTCGCCTCGCTAGCATCCATTAAGCTTATGGATTCTGAATCCTTATCGAACAAAATAACGAATTGTTTTCGTTTAATTAATAATAATATTTGTTCTACTTTATCGTCGAGGGAATATTCAGTTTCACCATAATCTATACCTTCACGGGGAATAAAATTTTCGATAACGGCACGTAATTTTTCTGCAGGAAGTTGATTTTCTGGAATGATCATATAAATTCATAATACATGATGACTAGGGATTAATTTAACGTAGGATTATTATATTTAAAAGTAAGCATGAGAGACGCATGAGCCTAAAAAAACAGAAAATTTTAGGGGCATGTCATTTAAGCAGTTGTTGCGAGAATAGTTCACGGACTATACTGACAAAAACATGACGTTACGGAATTATACATATACAAATATTCCTCATTCTAATAGTAACCAGACACCTCAAGATATTAATATTTGGATATAATTTTTGAGGCTTATTTACAGCTGTTCATGTGTGTCATAATTTTTTACGAAAAGATAAGAGGGGTCAGAGTAGACTTTTTTCTAGTTAAGGCCATTTATGACGTTTATCATGGCTCTATTCACAAGGAGGAGATATGCCAAGATTGGCGAGATTTACACCAGCGGGAATACCGCAACATGTAACACAGCCAGGTTACATTTTGTTGTGACGAGGAATTTGCATTTTATATTTATTGTTTTAAAGGAATGCTCGGAAAATTTTTAAGTTGATATACATGCTTGGGTATTAATGACTAATCATGTACATATGTTGGTAACACCTAAGTTAGAAGAAGGTTTGTCAAAAATGATGCTGTCACTAGGTCGAATGCATGTGTGATATTTCAATAAACAATACAAGCGAATAGGTACATTACGGGAGGGTGGTTTAAGTCATTAATAGTTAAAACAGAGAATTATCTATTGCGGTGTTATCGCTATATAGAGTTGAACCCTGTGCGAGCACATATGGTAAGTGATCCGGCAGAATATAAATGGTCGAGTTATCAATGTAATGCATTGGGGAAGCAGAGTGATTTGTTAACGCCGTATGAAGAACATTTAACATTGAGCAAGAGCGTAGATGAGCGTCAAAAAATTTATCAGGATTTATTTAAGTATCAACTTGATAAAGAATTGGTGACAAAGATAAGTGATGCCACTAACAAGGGTATAGCGATAGGAAATGAGAGTTTCAAACAAGACATTGAAATAAACTTTAAACGCAGAATGACCCCGTCAAAAATGGGCAGGCCAAAGAATGTGATGGTATGAGTAAATGTGACCAAGAAGGGTTGGGTAAAAAGTTTACTCTGCCCCCATTTGTTATCTAAGCCTCTGTTATAAAAGTAGGCAAAGACATCACCATTGCCTTTGAGCAACAAATAATGCTTGCCGTTGGTGACGCATTAACCATAAAGATTTAAGTATATTATTATGAATGTATCAACTGCAGTAAAACCAGCCTTAGTAATACTTTCTCTGGTGTTGCCATTTTTATTAACTGAGGTATCGGTACAAGAAGCTGAAAGCTCAGATAATAAAAATACCCCTTGGCGCTTTATCAGTCTTGCTGATTGGCATTCAGCTGAAAAATACATTATGAGTGATCGATACGAAGAACATGCAGCAGCCATAGATGAAAATATTGCCACATTAACATTACTAAAACGTGATTTTGGTGGCGAGTTAATCGTTCTGCCAGGTGACAGTAATGGTGGCCGCTGGGACACCCCAGAATTCATTAAAAAGTTTAATGCTAAATTAACGCCTAAACAGGCAATTTTACAAGCTGGAAAGCTTTGCTATGCAGGTATGATAGATACTTTTGAAAAAGGCGGCTACAACACTTTATTAATGGCTGTGGGTGATCATGAGGTGGGCGATAATCCTTGGCCTGTTGGCTCAGATGTATCTAAATATCAGGCAGAATTTAGAGAGTCTTTTGCTAATGCGTTTAATTATTCCACCGACGGAACTACGTTTAAATATAGCCATAAGATTGGCGCGGCTAATTCAAGACCAATTGGAACAAAATATCAAGACACCTCCTATGCTTATCAACATAAAAACGTATTATTTATCACTATGGATGTGTTTCATCAAGAAGATTATAAAACATCTCTTGGCGAAGAAGGTACGGTAACAGGAACTGTTGTTGGTTCCCATTTAGATTGGTTTGAATCTGTACTAATCGAAGCGCGAAAAGACTCCACAATAAAACATATCTTTGTGCAGTCACACTTGCCTGTGATCTATCCCGTTCGTAAAGTTAGTAGCAGTGGCATGTTAATTGATAACGGTATAAATAATCCGTTTTGGAAATTAATGAGAAAATATGAAGTCGATATTTACTTTGCGGGTGAAGCACACGCAAATACAGTCACTAAAGACCCACAATCCGATTTATTACAAGTCGTTAGTCGGGGTAACTCCTTCACTAATTTCCAAACAATTGATATTTCTGATGATAAAATTAAAATGACCTTATATCGTCATTTTGGTGAAAAAACGTCTGATGGTAATTATCGCGTTGCTGGCACCTTAACAGTTGATAAATTAAAAAGAGCAACTGCACTATCAACTACACATATAACCACAATACAGGCCACAGGCGAATTAGCTTTACTCAAGCCAAAATCTAAATTATTGCATTTCACTTTTGATGAGGATTTTGCCCGAGTAGATCGCCCTATTAATGGCCTAAGAGAAAAGAAAAGCGGTTCTGTACTTGACGGTAAACGTTGTGACCGAACAATAGCGAATTCAGGCAACTTTGGCGCTCAGTACGATGCGCTGCATTGTAATGTTGATATTGTAGCGGGTAAAAATGGCAATGTAGGAAAGTTTACCCAAGATTCACGCATGGCAGTTTTTGCTATGGGACCTCTACAAGGTAACCACGCTGTTGCTTACGAGCTATCTTTTAAAACTCAATCTAAAGAGAATCAAATACTTATTAATACTGCAACTATCTGGGGGCATACCCCGAAAAACTTTCTAAATTTGTACTTAAATGATGGCATAGCAACTGTTGCAATTTCAAACAAAAAAATACTGAATGCCCAAACCCCAAACCCCAAACCCCAAACCCCAAAACTTAATGATGGTAAATGGCATCGTATTAAGGTGAGTATGCCTCATGATAGTTCAAAACTTTCACAGTTGATTATTGAAATAGATAGCAACGTTGTTGGTGCAAATCTAACTAGCGGTGATGCACAAATAAAATTGAATCAAAGTATGCGCTTTACCATAGGTGGTAAAGGGTATAGTAGTAATGCATTAAAAACAGTACCTGTGGGTAACTTCATTGGACTAATTGATGATGTGTCACTGTGGACATTATAAAGATAGGACTTTATAGAAAGGTTTTATAAAGATAGATAAATATAAAAAATACCTTTATAAAAATTAGGCTCATAAAAATGAAAATATAAAACATAAGGTAATTGTTGGATTGTTTATGTTTTTTGGATTTTATATATCTTTATTGTTATATTTTTTGTATTTTTTGTGCCAAAAAAATGAAATCTAATGAATAATAACTAGGATAACTAGGATAACTAGGATAACTAGGATAACTAGGATAACTAGGATAACTAGGATAACTAGGATAACTAGGATATGTAGAGGTCAAGTAATTTTGGACATTAGATATTTTCTTCAGCTATCGCTGGAGCTAAACCCTGATTAAATGTATGCGGCCTTTGGTAATTATAGTACCCCATCAAGTAACTACTAATATCTAATCTAGCTTCGTCTAGGCCG
>JBKEHH010000025.1:0-19770 GCA_046710535.1 Pseudomonadales bacterium | reverse complement strand
AGTACTAGCTCCGCGGCTTCTCGTTTAAACTCAGGACTGAATGTTCTTCTTTTCGTTGTCATTAAACACCTCTGTAAGATGGATTTTACCACCTAAGTTGGTGTCCAAGATCATTAGGCCACTACAGTCGCCAACAGTAAAAATATTATTATGACCGGGCACTCTTAAATAATCGTCAGTCTTAATAAACCCTTTCTCGGTTAACATCTCGCTTGGTATACAGTCATTATTGGGTTTCATCTTGCCAACAGCCCATACGCTTACATCTGCCTGAAAAGCCGTCTGTCCAGCTGTCCATTCAATAGCGTTGGTCGTTATTTCATCACAGTTAAAGTCAGCTGGGATTATCGCCCGATGTTGAGGGTGCAGGATTACGCCACTGCGGCTTAAATGTCGTTCAATCGAGCCTCTTACTTTTGGATGATAGCCGGGTAGGGGTTGGTCATGACTGTAAAATAGATGCACCAGTTTATTAGGTGACTGCTCCGCTAAATTACTGGCAACGCTTACGCCTGTTGCACCGCCTCCAATAATGGCAATAGTATTTGCACTGCCTAGCTGACTTGCTTTGGACTCGATATTTTGATTAATTGCGCCAAGGTCTTCAATACAGCTTTGCCGCCAAAAGCCGTTGTTTACGCCTGGCGACAGTATTAAAACATCGTAGTCTACTTGTTGCTGGCTGCCATCGGGCGCAGCGAACACCACACATTGTCTTTTAGTGTCAATTGCGTTGACTAGGCCTTGATAGATAGTGACATTGTCTAGTTTTTTATAGCGCCGAAATGGCACTAAATAGTCGCGCTTCCAGTTAGTAGGTTGGGTAAGGCGCAGCCCTAGTTCTTGACCACTGACTAAGCATGGTTTGGGGGTGATACCGATAATATCGACATCATCGCCAAGATTAATAGCAGCTAGCATCCCGGTATCGCCAAAGCCTAAGACTACAACGCGTTTTTTCATAAATTAATAGCACTCGTTTTTACTGAGTTTATACAAATAAGGCCATTATGCGAAAGCGGCTGTACATTGCCATATGGTTAATAGCAGTAGATTTTTATTGATCTATCAGTGATCCGAATTGCGTATAATGATTATGTTTATAGATAAGATATGAGAAAATATGAAAGCTATCTTGATACTGTTACTAGGACTGGCGAATTTTAATGCCAATGCCAATGCCAATGCCAATGCCAATGCCAATGCCAATGCCAATGCCAATGCCAATGCCAAAGACAATTGCGCCGCCCATTTCGATACTAAAATGCGCCAGTTGCACTCAAAGGCGTCAGTTGATTTGTGTGAGTTAACTGCTAATAAACCAGTTTTGGTGGTCAATACAGCAAGCTTTTGCGGCTACACCAATCAATTTACCGGCTTGGAAGAGCTGTATCAGCAATATCGCGACAAAGGCCTAGTAGTAGTGGGCTTTCCCAGTGACTCCTTTTCCCAAGAAGCAAAAGACGAGTCAGAAACGGCTGAGGTTTGTTTTGTAAATTTCGGCGTTAGCTTTCCCATGCTTGCAACTAGTAGCGTAAAGGGTGGCGATGCCAATCAGGTTTTTAAATATATTCAACAGCAAAACTTAATCCCCAAATGGAACTTCAATAAGTATCTATTTAACAGTGATGGTGAACTAGTGGAGCGTTTTGATAGCCAAGTAGCGCCTTCAAGCAGCAAGTTAAAACAAGCGATTGATAAGGTGATGTTATAGTGGAGACGCTTAGTATTAACCAGCTTAAAGATAAGACTGTTGATGAACTGCTGGTATACTCGATGGACAGTTCTCTTTACGGCGTTACTGTGGTTATGGGTGAGCGCTACTACAAGCTTAAAAAAGGTTTTAAAATGTATCGTTCATATTCTGTATCAAGTATTCAAAAAGATCTGTCTGCCTGCACTATTAAAAAACTAACCTTAGTGCAAGACAGCCCTTATGACGAAATGATTGGTCAAACAGTTAGGCAGGCGCCAAATACTTTAAGCCTCTCAACGCTAAATCCAAAAACGCAATATAGTGCTGCCAGCGCAGAACAGGTACCGCCAAGACTGCCGTGCAGAGGTTGCACAGCTGGCTGTACGAATTATGATCAATGCGACGGTAAGCCTTGGCGTCAATGAATCGTTGGTAAGTTAAATAAGCTTATTGGTAAATACTGCCTATAACTTTTATTATGTGCGCCTTAATAAAAATTATATCAGGCCACGAAATGACTCCAGACCAGTTTAGAGATATAAGCTACAGCAAAGATGCTGATGGTATTGTCACCATAACATTTAATACTCCTCAGCGTAAAAATGCATTAAGCATGTACTCTTTTTACGAAGTGTATTGCGCGGTTGATGTGTTCGAAAAAGACGACAGTGCATACGCTATGATTATTACGGGTGCTGTAGCTGAAGGCGATAAGCCTGATAAAGAGGCATACAGCAGCGGCGGTTACTTTAATCCTGATGCATTAGATGGCGTGCCTGAAGCAACTGTGCAGCTGTTAGACCCTAGTGATATTGCCCAAAAACGTACTACGCTAAAAATGTATCAATGCGACAAACCTATTATTGCCGCCGTTAATGGTTTGGCAATTGGTGGAGCTTTCACTCTCACGTTTGCCGGCTGCGACCAAATTTATTTATCAGAAAACGCTTGGATCCAGCTGCCTTTCTCTAAACTTAGCTTGTGCCCGGAGTTAGCCTCAAGCTTTTTGTTGCCGCGCTTGCTGGGCATGCATCGTACTAAAGAGTTAATTTATTTCGCTGAAAAACTTAGCGCCCAACAGGCGGTAGATATACAGCTCGCTAACAAAGTCGTGCCCCATGATGAGCTAATGACATATGCCCGAGAGAAAGCGATGCAGCTAATACCACCCCATGGTGCGGGATTGGCAATACGAGAAATGAAAAAGTTATTACATGCGCCGCTGGTTGATGAAGTTAGCAATGCATTGGACAGAGAAAATGAGGCCTTAAACAAGCTTACTAAATCTGCTGATTTTATGGAGGGTTTAATGGCACGAATTGAGCGTAGGCCGGCGGTGTATAAAGGCGCCTAAAAAATAATAAAGGGACAGAGATGAAGTTGATCAATAAAGGTCTAATAGTATTAGCTGGGTTTTTGTCATCACTTATCTAGCCGGTTGGAACTTAAGTAAGCCGAAGTTTGACGGTAAGCTACCTGATGATATCACCGCACAAATTACAGTTGCGCCTATCGAACAAGCGATTACCTTAGGGGTAACAGGTGCAGGAGAGATACTACTGGTTACTAATGCTGATCAGCAGGGCATAAGTGCGATTAGCCTCGGCGGCAGTAATGCCGGCTACTTGGATGCCATAGATGCTTACCTTGATATTGGCCGAGGCAAGTTGCTAACGCTTGCAACAACCGCAGAGAGTAAAATATACCCATGGGAAAGCCTCTCAATCCCGGTGGTCTTTGGCGATAAAATTGTCGCCGCAGGGACTAATTTTGCGGCTCATGCGGCTGAGGTTAGTCATGCCGGCGAGCCATTTCTTTTCCCTAAGCTATCTATCCCATCGAGCTGGAATGCTGTTGTTGCTAACGGCAGCCGCTTAGATCACGAAGTAGAAATTTGTGCAGTACCACTTAGTGACTATCATGTCGGTGATAAAACCCAGCTAGCTTACTTGTTATGTGGCGATTACACCGACCGCTGGTTGCTGGTGAAAGACATGGATGTTGGCGGTGAAATGGGTAGAACCGGTTTCGCGTTAGGTAAAGGCGGAGTGTCGCATTTACCGGTAGGCTCACTATTGGTCATTCCGGCAGCAGATGACTTTTATCAAAATATTGATATGAAGTTATATGTGAATAACGACCTTCGCCAACACAGTAAAGCGGGGTTGATGATATGGAGTCCGCTACAGATACTAGAGCGCACGCTTAAAGACTGTAATACGGTTTATAAAAAGTTAACTGAAGAAATACGCCTGCTAAATAGCTGTGACAAAGTACCAGCCAAAACATTGGTGTTAACCGGTACCCCTGAAGGCACGATGTTTCATATAGCGACATTGTGGAATCCGCTATTTTATTTAGCCAGTGGCGATGTTGTAACCGCTTATGCTACTTACTTGGGTATTACTAAAAATACCGTTCAGTAGTCGTTTTGCCAGCGCAGGATTTGGTCGGTTAATGTTAAGCCGCTAGGCTTGCAGCAATACCAATGCCATACGTTTTGCTTGTAGGGGGGCGTCACTGTCGTTGGTGGTGTGGGCATTCACAATGGCGCCGTCGGCTAGTAAGGCGAGTTGGCGGGCAAGCTCATGTGAATTGTCGAGTTTTAAATCGCTAATCAATTCTTCAATAAACTGTATAACTAATCTTTTGTGATTAGTACACGCTACATGCACCGGGTCTTCTTGGCGTGGGTATTCAGCCGAGGCGTTAATAAACATGCAGCCAAAGAAGTTATCAGACGTAATCCATTCGTTTAAGGCATCAAAAAAAGCCAATACACGGGCAAGCTTAGGGTCGCCATTTTGCAGCGGGGCAAGGCGTGTTATTGAACAGCGCAAGTTGTCCATAAACTGTAGGTCACGCTGTTGCAGCGTTGCAATAATCAGCTCGTCCTTCGATTTAAAATGGTTGTAAAGTGTCTTTTTCGCCACACCAGATTCCGCCAACACCGTATCAATGCCCGTCGCTCTAAATCCGTTTTGGTAAAACAACTGCTGAGCGGTGTTAACTAAATGTTCTCTTCTGCTGGTGGTCATTATTCGTATCCTCTAATGCATTAAGTATACAGATTTGTCTACTTATGGCCAATATTACAATCATTAGGCTTATCAAAAAAAATCATTATTTCGAATAATAGGTATAAAAATCAATAATATAGATAGATTTAACTCATCCAGATTTATGGTTAGTTATATTTTTAATTGACATAGACAGATCTGTCTCTTTATAATAATTCCAAGTATACAGATCTGTCTACTTTAGCGGCGTGACGAATATGCCGCAAAAACTAATTACCGGAGAAGACTATGTTAAAACTTCACGATTTCGAATTATCAGGCCATGCTCATCGCGTCCGTCTTATGTTGTCATTACTAGAACTACCCTACGAAAAAATTAACGTTAGCCTTGGTGACGGTGAGCACAAGCAAGCACCTTACATTGCGTTAAACCCGTTTTCGTTGGTGCCAGTATTAGATGACGATGGTTTTGTTATCCGCGACTCGGTAGCCATACTTGCTTACTTGGCAAGCAAGTATGGGCCGCAGTGGTATCCACAAGACCCACAAACCCTTGCTCGTATACATGAATGGTTGGCATTAGCTGGGCGCGAAATTAGCCAAGGTCCAGGGCGCGCACGGTTAATCACCGTATTTGGCGCAAGCTATGATCAAGCTGAAACCATTGAACAAAGCCATCAACTGCTAAGCAAAATTGAAGACTTAATTGCGGGCAAAGATTGGCTAGTTACCAACACACCAACCATTGCCGATATTGCCTGTTACTCATATATCGCCCACGCACCAGAAGGCAAGGTGTCACTAGACGCTTATCCAAGTATTACCAAATGGCTTAGTAATGTTGAAGGCCTTAACGGTTTTGTTGCCATGCAAAAAACTGCAGTAGCGTAATTTAATCAAAGCCTGTTGAGGGCAAGGACTCAATAGGCCCCTTTTCTATTACAGCATTATTAGCGAGCAAAACATGAGCGATGCAATACGACCACCACTACCACCGTTTACAACCGCCAGCGCAACACAAAAAGTGCGCTTAGCTGAAGACGGATGGAATGGCCAAAACCCTGCCAAAGTAGCGCAGGCTTATACCGTAAACAGTAGCTGGCGAAATCGCGGCGTGTTTATCAACGGCCGGGTAAATATAGAACAAATTTTGTCGCAGAAATGGCAGCAAGAATTGCAATATCGCCTAATTAAAGAACTGTGGGCATATACCGATAACCGCATAGCCGTAAGGTTTGCCTACGAATTTCACAACAGCGTCAAGCAATGGTTTAGAGCCTACGGCAATGAAAACTGGGAGTTTAACGAGCATGGCCTAATGCACAAACGCATTGCCAGTATTAACAGCGTAGCCATCGATGATAGCGAGCGAAAATTTCATTGGCCGCTAGGGCGCAGGCCAGACAATCATCCGAGTCTTGCAGACCTAGGCCTATAAATATAAGGGGCAGCACCATGGCAATATTTCATGACGGTGAACTACAGGTACAAAGAAAAGTTGGCATAGCTGAGTCGGTAAGCGGTTTTGCCACTAGGGCAATTCGAGACCATATGCCCGACCAACACAGAGAATTTTACACCGCACAAACAATGGTAATGGCAGGTATTTTAGACGCCACTGGCCAGCCTTGGGCATCTCCTATTGTGGGCAGCGCTGGTTTTATCAGCTCGCCCAATGCCACCACGCTAGCCATAAACGCCAAGCCAGTTATTGAATATTCAGGCAATGTTGACGTTAGCCGCCAACAAAAGCTCGGCCTATTGGGTATAGAGCTAGCAACAAGGCGGCGCAACAGAGTCAATGGTGTTGTCACTGAAACCAGCGCCGCAGGGTTTACCCTAAGCGTTGACCAAAGTTTTGGTAACTGTCCCAAATATATTCAAAAGCGCAGTGTCAGCAGTGAAGCAAATACCCACTTCGCCCAAGACGACTTCTATCCAATAACCGTCAATGCAAAAGAAACTGTCGCCATGCTAAAGCAAGCCGATACATTTTTTATTGCCTCGCGCTCTAAGGCCTTAGCAAATGAGCCCCACACCGGGGCCGATGTATCGCACCGCGGTGGCAGGCCTGGTTTTCTAAAGCTAGACGACAACGGCAATTTGATATTTCCCGACTTCACTGGCAATAATTTCTTTAGCACCTTGGGCAATATAGTCGCTGACCCAAGAGTCGGGTTGTTCATTCCTAACTTTGTAAGCGGTAGCGCCATGTGGATAAGTGGTGAAGCAAATATACTGTGGAACCCAGACCAATTTGGCGACTTCAAAGGTGCGCAGCGCTTTGTTGAAATAAAGCCCACCGCCATATTAATGAGTAACAAGGCCGTACTAGCCGGCGGTAAAGACGTAGAGCTGTCGCCAAAGCTAAGTGATACCGGTATTTGGACTTAGTGTTGTTATAACGGTTTAAATTTTTGCGATGGGGTATGGAAGATAATCGTTACTACTGCTCTAGTTGTGGAATATCAGCCTATTATGATAATTTGGGGTCGTACACTGATGTTAAGTCAATGGAGTTATGACGTCATGAAAACAACTCTATTACTAGCGATTTGTTTTTTGGCGCTTATAGGCTGTATGGGAAATATCTCGATTACTCACACGTCTGAAGCTGTAGAAGGCGAAGCTCAAAAAATCACTATGCTTTTAGATGGTACCGCCAATGATGAAGCAAGCCATACCAATATATCAAAACTGCATAGTTTGATTTCGTTACAGCAAAGCCCAAATATCAATACAATTAAGGTTACTAGTCAGTTGGTTTTTGACAGCGCTGGCGTAGCAGAGCGGCACGCTAAGCTTTTTACTTCTGCCTATCTATTAGTGTTATCGTTATTTTTTAACAAGTAAAGATAGGAGTGCTTCATGGCTAAGGGTAAAAGTTCGCAGAAGTCCGAAAAGAAAAAAGAAGGCAAAACGCTGAAAGAAAAGCGTCAAGAAAAGAAAGATAAAAAGTCAGGTAAATCTAGTCTTGTTTAATTGAAATTATAAAAAGGCCTGCATTATGCAGGCCTTTTTATAATGCTAAAAATCAAAGTCTCTATTCTTCCATATAGGCTTCAATCGGTAGGCAAGAGCAAACCAAATTTCTATCGCCATAGACATTGTCTATTCGTCCAACAGGCGCCCAGTATTTGTTAGCTCGCAAACTTGCTACTGGATAAGCCGCGGTAGCTCTTGTGTAGTTATGATTCCATTCATCGCCGCTAACTATTGCTGCAGTGTGCGGAGCATTAACCAGTGGGTTGTCCTCTAATGTATATACACCGCTGGCAACTAAGTCTATTTCAGCTTTGATTTGTGCCATGGCCGCTAAGAAGCGGTCTAGCTCGCCTTTGGGTTCGCTTTCGGTGGGCTCGATCATTAATGTGCCCGGTACTGGGAATGACATGGTCGGCGCGTGGAAGCCAAAGTCGACTAGGCGCTTGGCAACATCTTCACCGCTAATACCGGTGGCAGCTTCAATTGGACGCAGGTCTATAATACATTCGTGAGCAATGCGCCCGTTGCTGCCAGTATACAGTACAGGGAAGTCTTTAGTTAACTCATTGGCCAAATAGTTAGCACTGAGAATGGCGTTTTCGGTGGCTTGTTGTAAGCCTTTTTTACCCATAAGTTTTATGTAGCTCCAGCTAATGGGCAATATGCTGGCAGAGCCGTAAGGCGCTGAAGATACCGGGCCCACAATTGAGTCAGCTAACAGTTCGTGGCCTGGTAAGAATGGCGCAAGGTGCGATTTAACGGCTGTTGGACCAACACCAGGGCCACCGCCGCCGTGGGGGATGCAGAATGTTTTATGTAAGTTTAAGTGGGATACGTCGCCACCAAATTTACCCGGTGAACACAGACCTACCATTGCGTTTACATTGGCGCCGTCGATATACACTTGGCCACCATGTGAATGAATCAGCTCACAAATTTCACCAATGCTTTCTTCAAACACACCGTGAGTAGATGGGTAAGTCACCATAATGGCTGATAGGTTGTTGCTGTGCTCTTCAGCTTTGGCGCGCAAGTCGCTTAGGTCTACATTGCCATTGTCATCACATTTGGTAACGACAACTTTTAAACCGGCAAGTTGAGCCGATGCAGGATTAGTACCATGCGCAGATGCCGGGATAAGCACAATATTACGCTGACCTTCACCACAGCTTTCATGATAGGCCTTGATCGCTAACAAACCACTATATTCACCTTGTGAACCGGCATTTGGTTGTAGTGAAATATTGTCGTACCCCGTTGTTTCGCACAACATCTCTTCTAACTCGTTAATCATCGCGCGGTAGCCAACGGTTTGATCGTTTGGCGCAAACGGATGAATTTGCCCAAACTCTGGCCATGTTACTGGAATCATCTCAGTGGTGGCGTTTAGCTTCATAGTGCAAGAGCCAAGTGGGATCATTGCGCGGTCTAGGGCGATATCTTTGTCGGCTAAGGTGCGCATATAGCGTAGTAATTCTGTTTCGCTGTGATGAGTGTTAAATATTGGGTGACTGAGAATTTCATCTTCACGCAACAAATCTTGTGGGATTAAATTTTTCGCGCGGCTGTCTATATCAGTAAAACTTAGCTCGCCACCAAAAATTTCCCACAGCTGTTCTATATTCGTAGGGGTGGTTGTTTCATCAAACGCTAGGCTTAAAGTGTTGCTGTCTGCTTTGCGTAGGTTAATTTCAGCGTCTGCCGCTGCTTGAAAAATACTGTCGGTTTTATCACCCGTATTAATCGAGATAGTGTCAAAAGCGTTTTGGTTAATAATGTCAAAACCAAGCTGCTTAATACCCGCTGCAAATACTGCAGTAACGCGGTGTACGCGCTGGGCTATTCTACGTAAACCATCTGGCCCATGGTAAACCGCATACATGCTGGCAATAACTGCGAGTAACACCTGCGCTGTACAAATGTTGCTGGTGGCTTTTTCACGGCGTATATGCTGTTCGCGAGTTTGCAATGCAAGGCGGTAAGCTGGCTGGCCACTGCTGTCGATAGACACGCCAACTAAGCGGCCAGGCATTGCCCGTTTGTATTTGTCGTTGGTGGCCATATAAGCTGCGTGCGGGCCGCCAAAGCCCATTGGTACACCAAAGCGTTGGGTGTTCCCGACGGCAACGTCAGCCCCTTGTGAACGTGGTGATTTAAGAACTACTAGGGACAAAATATCCGCTGCCATAACTGCCATAGCCTTCTGACTATGAGCCGTTTCTATTAAGGCGCTATGGTCTGTAATTTCACCGCTGGTGCCAGGATATTGCAGTAATACGCCAAAGTAAGCTTCGGGCAAGTCGGTTGCTGGGTTGCCAACCATCACTTTAATATCTAAATGCTCAGCGCGGGTTTTTACGACGTCTATGGTTTGAGGTAAACAGTCATGGTCAACAAAAAATACATCACTTTTTGATTTGGCGCTACGCTTGCACAAAGCCATTGCTTCAGCGGCAGCAGTGCCCTCATCAAGCATAGACGCGTTGGCTAGCTCCATGCCAGTTAAGTCACACACCATGGTCTGGTAGTTAAGGATGGCTTCTAGGCGGCCTTGTGAAATTTCTGGTTGGTACGGTGTATACGCGGTGTACCAGGCTGGGTTTTCTAAGATGTTGCGCAATACCACTTTAGGCGTATGGGAGTTGTAATAACCTTGGCCAATGTGGGTACGAAATACCTTATTTTGCGCGGCAAGACTTTTTAGCTCGGCTAATACTTCGTCTTCACTTTTGGCGTCTTCAAGATCTAGTTCGCGGTCAAGGCGAATACTAGCCGGGACTACCGCGGCAATAAAATCGCTCATATTACTAAAGCCCATGCTGGCAAGCATTTGCTGTTGCTCGGCGGCTGACGGGCCAATGTGGCGAGCAATAAATTCGTCGTGTGAGGTTAAATCGTTGTAGTTAGCAGATAACTGCATGGGTGTGCTCCATGTGTATAAAAAAGTTTGGTTAGTATGGTTTGCTTAGCGCTTGTAGGTCTGGACAACAAAAGGCATTTTCACCACTTCTACGGGCACCAGTTTTTTGCGTACTTGCGCATTTAAGATTGTGCCTAGTGTTGCGTTTTCGGTACTGACATAGCCCATGGCTATTGGCGCTTGCAGGCAAGGTGAAAACCCGCCGCTGGTAACTATGCCAATTTTGTCACCGGCTTCATTCGCTAGCTCGGCGCCTTCGCGTACTGGCATTTTGCTTAATACTTTTAGGCCGACACGCTTGCGACTGACGCCATTGGCAATTTGGTCAAGAATCACATCACTGCCAATAAAGCCGCCGGCATTGCTGCCATCGACACGGCGACTTTTGCTGATAGACCAAATTAATGATGCTTCGATAGGACTAATCGCGGTATTCAAATCGTGGCCGTATAAGCATAAGCCGGCTTCTAAACGCAATGAGTCACGCGCGCCAAGGCCAATTGGTTTAACTGCGTCGAAGGCCATAATGGCATTAATAACGGCATCGGTGCTTGCTGCGGCAAACGAGATTTCATAGCCGTCTTCACCGGTGTAGCCAGAGCAGGTGATATAAACTTCTTGCTTGGCAATTTCACAATGGCAGCCATTCATAAAGGTTAGCCCGCCCGCCGCTGGAGCCAGTTGTTGCGTTACTTCGCGGGCTTTAGGCCCTTGCAGCGCTACTAAGGCTTGAGTGGGCAGTGGAGTAATCTCTACCCCTTGCAGCTTGGCTTGCATATGGGCAATGTCGCCCTCTTTGCAGCCAGCGTTTATCACTAAAAAGAATTCGTCGTCGCTCCAGCGGGTAACAATTAGGTCGTCAATTATGCCGCCTTGCTCGTTCGTTAATACGCCGTAGGTTTGCTTGTTAATTGGCAGTGCTTGTAAGTCTACCGGAATGATCTTTTCTAGCTCAGTGGTAACATTGGCACCTTTTATAATCACTTGGCCCATATGGGATACATCAAACAGGCCAGCGTTTTCACGGGTATGTAAATGCTCGCTCATAATACCGTCGACGTAATGCACCGGCATCTCATAGCCAGCAAACGGGACCAGCTTTGCGCCCCATTGGCGGTGGAGTTCTAGTAGGGGAGTGCTTAGTAGTTCTTGCTGGTCTGAATCACTCATTGTTACGTTCCTGCGCTGAATATCAGCGCATGATAAAGATCTAAGCGTAATTTGTTAAATTAATAGTTATAATAAAATCATTTGAAAGTTAAATGATTTGGTCTGCCATGAAAAACTTGCCAATAGATGTGTTGAGAACCTTTGTTAGCGTCGCTGAATTAGGTGGTTTTACCCAAGCGGGGATAAGTGTGGGGCGCTCACAGCCAGCCGTTAGCCTGCAAATTAAAAAGCTCGAAGACGGTTTGGGCGTTAGCCTGCTTCATCGCCAAGGACATAATTTAGAGCTAAGCACTCACGGCAGTCTGCTCTATAGCTACGCTAAAAAGATATTGGCCTTAAATGATGAGGCCATGCTTAGCCTTAACCCCCCAGCAGTGGCAGGTAAGTTGCGTTTTGGCATACCCAGTGAGTTTGCGACTACGTTGCTGCCCAAGGTAGTGGGGCGCTTTGCTAACAACTACCCAGGTGTGGAGCTGGAGGTTGTTAGTGATTTGAGTAAAAATCTTGTCGCCAATGATAGGCGCAGTGATTTTGATTTGATATTGGCCTTGCAAGACCAGCCTGCAGAAGGTGATAAAGGCTTGGTTCATACTGACGACTTGGTTTGGGTTGCCGGCAAGCAGTGGCGATCTACCGATGGCGAGCTACCATTGCTTGCCGCTCCCGAGCCTTGCATTTACCGCGAGCGCGCTTTGCAGGTGCTAAAGAAAGAAGGTAGGCCGTGGCGCATTGTGTACACTAATTCAGATCTAACCGGTTTACAGGCGGCGATCGCAGAAGGCTTAGGAGTCACTGTATTGGCGCGCAGTGTGGTGCCGCCGTCGCTAAAAATAGTCGGTAAAGCGGAAGGTTTAATGCCGTTAGGGAAAATTGGTATAAGCTTGTTATATGATAGACGCAAGAATAACGAAGCGGTGGCGCGCCTGGTTGAATATGTAAGTGCGAGTTTAGCGAGATGATGAGGCAGAATATTGTATTAATTGGCATGCCGGGTGCGGGTAAAAGCACAGTTGGCGTATTGCTAGCAAAAGAGCTTGGTTTAAATTTCATTGATACCGATGTATTGATTCAGGTGCGTCAGCAGCAAACCCTGCAGGACCTATTGGATGCTAAAGGCTATTTAGCATTGCGCGCAGCAGAAGAAGAAGTGTTACTGAGCTTGTTTGATGGCAGCACTGAGTACAATGGGGTGGTTGTTGCCACTGGCGGTAGCGCAGTATATAGCGAAGTAGGTATGAAAAATTTGGCGGCTAATGCCACTATTGTGTATCTAGACGTGCCGCTGGTTGAGCTTCGATACCGAGTAAAAAATTACGATGAACGCGGCATTGCCCACAGGCCTGAGCAGACTTTTGAAAATTTGTTTACTGAGCGCAACACGTTATATACACAGTATGCACAACTAACAGTTGACGCTTTTAGTTGCGGTACGGAAGACGTGGTGACTACAGTGATAGGGCAGATGAGTCATTTGAGATGAAAGTAGTCTTGTCAGACGTGGCGTCAGGGCGGAACAATAACCTTAATTTAATAAGGTTTGTGGCTGCGTCGTTGGTTTTGGTAAGTCATAGCTTTGCGTTTGTCACTGGCAGAATATTTGATGACCCTTTGTCTCGTCTGGTTGGGCTTGAAATGGGTAGTTTGGCAGTAAATATTTTTTTTATAACTAGTGGGTTTTTAGTCACAGGTAGCTTGTTTAATCATTCCTCGGTACGCAGTTTTATATGGGCGAGGATGCTTCGTATTTATCCTGCTCTCGTTATCGCTGTTATATTTACTGTTGTGCTTGGTGCATTTTTTACAAAACTACCAGTATCTGAGTACTTTTTTCACTCTGATTTTTGGCTGTTTGTTGTTAGAAATGCAACGGCACTTTGGCCTGGATTGCCACTGAGGCTGCACGACGTGTTTTCAGCTAATCCTATTAGTGGAGTATTAAATGGATCGCTATGGACATTGCCGTGGGAGTTAGGCATGTATATGGCTTTGGCTGCCGGCGGCATGCTAATGGCCTTAGGATTAAGTGCTCGTCAATTAAAAATATTGTTATTGTGTGTAGGTGTTATTTCAACGCTATATTATAACTACCTATATGTGGCGGGTAAGGTTAACCCATTTTCAAATATTTATAATTTCGCTCGCTTTACATCGTTCTTTTTTATCGGTAGTGGCTTGTATGTGCTGAAGGATAAAATATTTTTTTCGGTGGTGAGCTTGTTACTTTGCTGTGGAGCAATTTGGTTGGCGGTAATATTGAACAAAGCCGCCGGGCTAGTTACGATTAATGTCTTGTTAGCTTATGTGGTGCTGTACTTGGCTTATGTGCCAAGTGGGGTTACTACTTTGTACAATCGCCTAGGGGATTATTCTTACGGTATGTATATATATGCTTTCCCAGTACAGCAATCCTTGGTGGCAATGTATCCAAACATAACCATATTGGAGCTATGTATTACTTCTTTTGTTGTTACATTAGCGCTTGCTATATTGTCTTGGAATTTTATTGAAAAAAGAATAATGGCTAATAGGAAATCATATGGCCAGAAGACATGGGACTTATTTTCTAGGTCTCGTCGCGCTAGCTGACATCGGCTGAATTACTGAAAATTCTATACAGGCAGTCATTCAAACAATCAGTGGCTAGCGATGTCGTCGATAAAGTTCCTTAATCCACCTTAATCCACCTTAATACTGGGCGATCTTGCCATTGTTTTTGGCTTGCAGCTATTCGTTGTGGTAACACAAGTAACTCAAAGAGTGGGTGTTGTTTGGATACCTGTAGCGGAGAGATTAGGCTAACCGCAGTAAGATCGGCTCTGCTGAAAGCGTCTCCAGCCAAATAAGGCCTGCCATCAGCGAGTAATTAGTCAAGTTAATTAAATTCGTTCTCAATGATGATTTCCGATGCTTCGTCTTGCTCAAAACCCAAATCCATTTTATTAACCATTTGTTCGGTCACAGTAGTCCATATATTGCTAATAAATTGTTGATGATCCAGTGGCAAGTCTTTAGTGAGCAGCGGTTCGACTGTATCGGGATACTCAACTAAAGCTTCTGAATAGTAATAGCGGCGTATGTTGATACCAGTTAGCTCGTCTAGCCTTTGTTCCAAGTCTGGGCATATAGTGTCGTGGCTTTCGGGCGTTAGGGTTTTACTATTGCTAGAGTTCTGGTTTGCCCAGTCAATGATATTACTTTAGCCTTGAATAAAAGTGTCGCCAGCTTTTAGTATTGGAAGTGATGTTGATGGCAATTTATGTTTTTTAGCAAACTGAGCGTTTAGGCCTGGTGCCAAAGGTACAAGGTCAAGCTCGATACCTAAGTAATCTAAAGCCCAGCGGGCTTTCTCGCAGTAGTGAGATATTGCGAATATATATAATGTTGGTTTTGCCATAAATGAGCCTGCTAAGTCTGCTTATTGGCTAATACTACACTCAAAAGAAAAGGCGTGAGAGCTTTCGCTGTCACGCCTTTTATGTTTCTAGTAATGGCTATTCGTCTAAGAAGCTTCTCATGTGGTCTGAGCGGCTTGGATGACGTAGTTTACGCAATGCTTTGGCTTCTATCTGACGAATACGCTCGCGAGTAACATCAAACTGTTTGCCGACTTCTTCAAGTGTATGGTCGGTGTTCATGTCGATACCGAAACGCATACGCAGTACTTTCGCTTCTCTGGCGGTTAAGCCAGACAATACTTCCATGGTGGCTTCTTGTAGGCCTTCAATAGTTGCTGAATCAACTGGCGAGTCGACATTGTCATCTTGGATGAAGTCACCTAGATGCGAATCTTCGTCGTCACCAATTGGAGTTTCCATTGAGATAGGTTCTTTGGCAATTTTTAATACTTTGCGAACTTTATCTTCTGGCATTTCCATGCGCTCGCCTAATTCTTCAGGCGTTGGCTCACGGCCCATCTCTTGCAGCATTTGACGCGAGATACGATTCAATTTGTTGATCGTCTCAATCATGTGTACTGGAATACGAATGGTGCGTGCTTGATCAGCAATCGAGCGGGTGATGGCTTGGCGAATCCACCAGGTCGCATAAGTTGAGAACTTATAACCACGGCGATATTCAAACTTGTCTACTGCTTTCATTAAGCCGATGTTGCCTTCTTGGATAAGATCCAGGAACTGCAGGCCACGGTTGGTATATTTTTTCGCAATAGAAATTACTAGACGTAGGTTAGCTTCGACCATGTCTTTTTTGGCGCGACGCATTCTGGTTTCACCTAAAGACATTTTACGATGAATGTCTTTGATCTCAGCAACATTCATGCCTAGCTTTTTCTCAATGGCGCCGATCTTACGTTGCGAGCGAGCAACTTCTTCGCGGCTAGCTTCGATACGCGGCGCGTAGTCTTGCTTGCGCTTAGTAACGTTATTTAACCATTTTGGATCAGATTCGCTGCCCACAAAACTGGCGATAAATTCTTTACGCGACATGCGGCCATAAGTTACGCAGTACTTCATGATGTCTTTTTCATGTCTGCGAATAGCTTCGTGATTATCGCGTGCTGCTATAATTAGTGGGTCTAGTTGGCGTGGAGTTAGTTTGAAAAACTTAAATAGCTCGCCAAGCTCGATCATCTCTTTTTGTACTTTGCTGTCTGAACGCACGCTATTTTCAAGCACTTTTTCAGCCTTGTTCAGTTGTTTCTTCAGCGCAGCAAAGCGTTTTTTTGCTTCTTCTGGGTCTGGGCCAGTATCTTCTTCTTCTTCGTCATCATCTTTTTCATCGCCAGTTTTAATGACTGGAGGTGGCGGAGGCGTGCTGGTGTCCTGTGGATCTAAGTAGCCAGTCATGATGTCAGCAAGCTTGCGTTCTTCCTTAGCAACCAAGTCGTACTCATTTAAAACGCGAATAACCGTGTTAGGCAAATGCGCCAGTGAGGCCATCATTTCACGGATGCCTTCTTCGATACGCTTGGCGATAACAATCTCGCCTTCGCGAGTCAGCAGTTCAACCGTACCCATTTCACGCATGTACATACGTACTGGGTCGGTGGTGCGGCCAACTTCGGTTTCAACTGCGGCAAGTGCTGCGGCAGCTTCAGCAGCTGCAACGTCATCGGCTGAGTCGTTTTCGTTAAGAAGTAAAGTATCAGCGTCAGGGGTCTCTTCAAATACTTGAATACCCATGTCGTTTATCATTTGAATAATATCTTCAACTTGATCAGGATCAGAAATCCCTTCCGGTAGGTGATCGTTCACCTCGGCATAGGTTAGGTAACCTTGCTCTTTACCTTTGAGAATTAGATCTTTAATACGAGACTGTGGAGGAGTAGGCGTTTCCGACATGTAATTGCTGCACCGTGTTGGAGATTAATCGTTATTTAGCCAGATATTATAACCTATATAGGTTTTTTTGCCTGTTTTTTTTATATAGAATATCTTAGCTAAGTGATTGTAATTTAGATAAAAGTTCACGCAGGCGATCTTTTTGCTTAGTGGTCATTTCACCAATGCTGATTGCTTGTAGTGAGCGTAGCTCGGTTTCAAGCTCCGCTCGTTGAGATTTCGTTTTTATTGTGGCCATCGCGCCTTCAAACTGAGGCTGAATGCCGTGGGCTGGCAGTAGGTGCTCTAGCGCTAGCATGCGCTTGGCAAAATCGTCTTTATCGGTGCCCATCCAGGTGCCAATCAGGCTAAAAGTGGGGGTATCGGGCTGCTCTTTAAGTAGATCGATAAGTTCTACTAGCACTGTTGCTTCTGGATTGGTGTTGGCTCGAAGATATTCATAATCTTCCACCTGCGCAACTAATTCTGGGTTAAATAGCAGTAATGCCAGTGCTGTACGCAGTGGAGTCGCTTCGATACGCTGATTAGTTGGCGCTAGCTTCTTTCGCTGCACAGGTTGCGCAAAATCGGACGTGTTGCCAAGCTCTGGCGAGTCTTGATAGCGATCTGCATAGGTTTCGTCATACCCAGGCGGGGCTGACTGTGGCGTTTGCTGCGGAGTATTGTTTTGTTCCACTACTAAGTCTTTGGTCAGTGCTTTAACGCCGTCTTCACCTAGGCCTGTGCGGACAGAAAGTTCTTGCAGCAACAATTGGCGGAAAAACCCTTTCGGTACTTTGTTTATTAGTGGCAGTGCCAGTTTTGCTAAGCGAGCACGGCCATCGACCGACTGCAGGTCTATGCCTTTACCGGTGAAGCTAAATAGAAATTCCGACAGGGGCGGCGCTTGCTCAATAGTTTTTTCAAAGCCCTCTTTACCTATCTCTCTTACCATTGAGTCTGGGTCTTCACCGTCAGGTAAAAATAAAAACCATGCTTGGCGGCCATCGTTTATTTCTGGCAGCGCCGCTTCCAATGCCCGAGCAGCAGCAGCACGGCCAGCCTTGTCACCGTCAAAGCAAAAAACCACTTCATTAGTCTGGCGAAATATTCGTTCTAAATGGGCAGAGCCTATCGCTGTGCCTAAGGTCGCCGCAGCATAGGTAATGCCTTGCTGGGCAAGGGCAATTACGTCCATATAGCCTTCAACAATAATTAGCCGTTTTAGATTGCGGTTGGCTAGGCGCGCTTCATATAGCCCGTATAGTTCTCGGCTTTTGTTAAATACTGGAGTTTCGGGAGAGTTAAGATATTTGGGCTGCTCGTCCCCCATAACGCGCCCACCAAAGGCAATAACCCTGCCGCGGATGTCACGAATGGGATACATAATCCGGTCACGAAAACGGTCATACTGGCGTTTTTTTTCTTCATTCTCGATGGTCATTCCCGCTTGTAATAAGCGATGCTTTTTTGCGTCATCACCACCTAGGGCAGTAATAATGTTGTCCCATCCTGGTGGTGCGTAGCCCACCCCAAATTGTTTAGCTATTTGGCCAGTTAAGCCTCGGCTTTTTAAATAGTTAATGGCTTGTTGAGCTTGGGAATGTTGGCGTAATTGTTGTTGAAAATGCGTGGCGCATTGCTCTAGCAATTCATAAATAGGTTTATTGCTATCGCGCTGGACTTGGCTGCGGTCACCTTCTTCACGGGGGACTTCTAGGCCGGCTGCGCTGGCAAGGTTTTCTACGGCTTGTGGAAACTCCATGCGCTCGTAATCCATTAGAAAGCCAATAGCATTACCACCTGCGCCGCAACCAAAGCAGTAGTAAAACTGTTTTTCGCTATTAACCGTAAATGAGGGGCTTTTTTCTTTATGAAATGGGCACAGACCTTTGTAATTACGGCCCGCACGTTTCATCGGCACGCGACTCTCTATTACCTCACCAATGTCTACCCGGTTCAGAAGTTCGTCGATAAATGCTTGTGGAATTAAGCCTGCCATAGCTCTCTAGATGTTTTGTGTTGAAAAAGAAGAGTAAGGCATTATGAGGTGTTACAACAACACCCCACAATGAGTAGTGCTTACTTGAAGCGATCTTTTATGAGTTTGCCAATGGCACCCATATCGGCACGGCCTTGGGCTTTGGGTTTGATCATCCCCATCACTTTCCCCATATCTTTCATTTCGCTAGCGCCAGTTGCGCTAATGGCTTGATCAATAAGAGTGGCAATTTCATCATCACTTAGTTGGGTAGGTAAGAACTCTTGAATTACGCCAACCTCAAAGATTTCTATATCGGCTAAGTCGTGGCGCTCAGCGGCTTGATATTGGCTGATAGAGTCACGACGCTGTTTTAGCATTTTATCTAAAACGACTAATACGCGATCGTTGTCAATGTCGACACGCTCATCAACTTCAATGCGCTTTATTTCGGCTTGGATTAAGCGGATAGCACTTAAGCGTTGTTTTTCTTTGGCGCGCATAGCGTCTTTCATTGCTTGCTTTAAAGTGTCTTTGAGAGACATTTTATAATCCTCTTAAATACAAATAGCCCTGGGAGCTGAGCCGCCAGAGTGTAGTGGTCAAGTAATTTTGGACATTGAATAAGGTTTTTCTTCAGCTATCGCTGGAGCTAAACCCTGATTAAATGTATGCGGCCTTTGGTAATTATAGTACCCCATCAAGTAACTACTAATATC
>JBKEHH010000024.1:0-21410 GCA_046710535.1 Pseudomonadales bacterium | reverse complement strand
TATTAGTAGTTACTTGATGGGGTACTATAATTACCAAAGGCCGCATACATTTAATCAGGGTTTAGCTCCAGCGATAGCTGAAGAAAAACCTTATTCAATGTCCAAAATTACTTGACCACTACAGTATTGATAATAAATAATGTAATTCAAACAATTCTTAGGGGAATTTTTATGAATAAATTTCGTAAACTAGCTTTGGCTAGTCTTGTTGCAAGTGTGTCTGCTGGTATGACCAGTGTGTCAGCGCTAGCGCAAGAAGACAGTATGATGCTTGAAGAGACAGTAACAGTTGGTACTCGTGGTAAGCCACGCTCACCAACTGACTCGACTGCAGCAGTAGATGTTATCTCTGGTGCAGATTTTATTAACCAAGGTGGTGTTGACACAAGTAACTTGCTACGTAATGTAGTGCCTTCTTTTAACGTAAACGACCAGCCTATTAGTGATGCATCTTCACTTGTTCGTCCCGCTAACCTTCGTGGCTTAGCTCCTGATCATACTTTGGTATTAGTTAACGGTCATCGTCGCCATAGAGCGTCAGTTATTCACTTCCAAGGAAACGGTGTTTCTACTGGTGCTCAGGGTCCTGATATTTCTGTGATTCCTTCACTGGCGCTAAAGAGCGTTGAAGTATTACGTGATGGTGCTGCTGCCCAATATGGATCAGATGCGATTGCTGGTGTAATTAACTTCAATCTAAAAGATTCTGATGAAGATGGTTCGATTGAAATCAAATACGGTGAGTTTTCTGAAGGTGATGGTGAAACATATTCTATCGCTGTAAACAAAGGTTTTTCTCTAGGCGGTAAAGGTTTTTTAAACTTAACTGGTGAATTTGGCGCGCAAGAACCTACTGATCGAGGTGTTCAGAACTCATCTGCAGCAGGTTTGGCAGCAACAGGTCAAAGTGTTGAAGACCCTGCGATGGTTTGGGGTCTGCCAGAAGTTGAAGATGACATTAAAATTTGGGCAAACTTTGGTTATGAAATTAATGACGATATGGAAGTATTTGGTCAGTTAAATCATAATTCCAAAGAAGTTACGGGAGGCTTCTTCTATCGTGGTCTAGCGGGCGACCTTGGTCGTAAAGGCGTTTATAATGATGCTAATGGTAACTTTTTGGTTGGTGACCTTACTGCTGATAGCTTAGGAGAAAATGGTACCGGTAATTGTGATAATAATATTCCGGCTGATTTTGCAAACTTAGGGGCATTGGCTGCTGCGACAGCAAGCGATGATTGCTTCTCTTTTTCAAATACTATCCCTGGTGGTTTTACTCCCCAGTTTACTGGTAAACAAACTGACCAGTCTTTCTTAGCCGGTTTACGCGGAGTTACCGATAGTGAGTTAACGTGGGAAGTGACTGCATACTATGGTATGAATGAAAATGAGTTTAGCCTTGCGAATACTATCAATGCTAGTTTGGGCGCAGATACACCACGCAACTTTGAATTGGGTGCCTATACTCAAGAAGACGTTAACTTAACAGCCGATTTTGGTTATCAAGTATCTGATGATGTTTTCATCGCATTTGGTGCTGAATATCGTGATGAGACATTTACAATCGATGAAGGCGAGCCTTTATCTTATCAAAATGGTTCATTATCAGCTCAAGGCTTTAGTTCATCAGCAAATGGTTTTGCTGGGTTCTCTCCTGCTGTAGCCGGAGAGTTTTCAAGTGAAAACTATGCCGTTTATGTTGATTCAGAGTGGGACGTAACTGATAGCATCTTGCTAGCAGCCGCTGTGCGCTATGAAGACTTTGAAGAATTTGGTGATACCACTAACTTCAAACTTGGTGCAAACTGGGCCATTACCGATAACTTTGGTGCACGAGCTACTGTCAGTACTGGCTTTAAAGCGCCAACTCCTGGGCAAGCCAATGTTTCGAACATAACTACTGCAATAACTCCTGAAGGGTTGGTTAATGAGGGAACGATTCCTTCAACCGATCCAGTTGCACAGCAATTAGGAGGCGAGGATCTAAAACCTGAAGAGTCGTTTAGTTTTACAGCGGGTATATATTTCTCTGTTGCTGATATAGATATTACGGTTGATTACTTTGATATTGATGTAAACGATCGTCTGGCTATTTCAGAGCAAAGAGACTTAGATAAAGACGATAGAGATGCATTGGAAGGAAGAGGAATAGATGCTTCTGATATTTCGTCAGTGGGCTTTTACACCAACACGTTTGACACCAATACGACAGGTATTGATATTGTAGCAACTACAGATACTGAGTGGTTAGGCGGTATTACTACGTGGAACTTGGCGGCTAACTATACAGACACTGAAGTGACTCATAGAGATGATACAAACATAATCTCAGATGGTAGAGTAAGACAGATAGAAGAAGCAGTGCCAGATACTCGCATGAATTTCTCTGCGGCTCATTCTATGGATGCGTGGCGTTTTCTAGCTCGTGTTAATTACTATGATGAGTTTTGGGATGCTGAAGCTGGAGGTGTATTCGATGCAGAGTATACAATCGATCTTGAAGTCGGTTACCAAATCTCAGATGCGATGGAAGTTTCTTTTGGTGGAACAAATATCACTGATGAAACCGGTTGCGATATTGATGATTGTAGTGGACAAGCTCAAGATGTTACTGGTTTAACATCTAGTCAGTATTCACCATTTGGTTTTAGCGGTGCTTACTACTATGGTCGTCTAAGATATAACTTCTAATAAGTTTATCTAGTCGATACCAAAAGGGCGCCTACGGCGCCCTTTTTTAATCTCTACAGTTTTAAGATTAATGAATGGTATCGTCAATAATTTTGTATAAACAATTAACTTCGGCCAGTGTTGTCACTGTGTCGTTTTCAAAGATGACAATTTTTCGGCTAGAGTTTCTAAATTGACTTGGAATACTTGACTGTAATGCGCGAGCGTTACGCGGCACTACAATGTCTCTGATTGATAATTCCCTGCCGGCTGGGGAGATGACTATATCTCCGGGTTTTACTTGCTTAAGACGTGTATTCATAGCTTTCTCCTTTTACTGTATTTTTATACAGTATATTGCCTGAGGAGCAAAATACAAGTTTGTTGTGGTATTGTTTCGATGCTGCGGTAGAATGCGCCTTTTTAGCCAATACAGAGCGGTAAATGATACTCAAGCTAGGACGTAATATATTAGGGCAACTTATTGTTTTTATTAGCTTTATTACAAGACCCAAGGCTATGAAGCGCGCTGATGAAGCGCAGGTTGAAATCGATAAGCAAACCTCTGTGATGTCATTATATCAATTTGGGGCATGTCCTTTTTGTACCAAAACTCGGCGCACTTTGCACCGGCTGAACTTAAATATAGAGCTGCGTGATGCCAGCGATGGCAGTCAATATAGGCAAGAGCTGGAACAGCAGGGCGGGAAAATAAAAGTGCCTTGTTTGCGGATAGACGATAGCGGTGAAACTCAGTGGATGTATAATTCAAAAGCTATAGTTGCCTATTTGGATCAGCGATTCGCTGGTGCGTAACTGGAGGACTTTACAGTGACGCAAGCTGTTTTTGAGTTGCATTTAGAGGTCGATACAGCTTCGAAAGTATTAGAATTACTTTCAAGCCATAGCTCAATATCTAAGCAAGGTCTTAAACAAGCGATGAATAAGGGCTGTGTATGGGTCACCCGTGGTAAACATACAAGACGCTTAAGACGTGCAGATAAAACCCTTCAAAGCGGTGATCAGCTTCATGTTTACTACGACCAAAGTATTCTTGCCGTAGTGGCGGATTCTCCAGTGCTGGTTGTTGATGAAAAAGACTACAGTATTTGGGTTAAGCCACGAGGTGTGTTTTCCCAGGGATCACGCTGGGGCGATCATTGCACTATAAATCGCTGGGTGGAGACGAATAGTTCACCGCAACGCCCTTGTTTTATTGTTCATCGTCTGGATCGAGCCGCTACCGGCCTTATGTTGCTAGCCCACACCAAATCGTCCGCAGCAAAGCTATCTGGCTTGTTTGCTCAACGTGAGTTAGATAAGCATTATCGAGTGATTGTCGAAGGAGAGTATGTTGCTCAGCAAACTGGTGTAATTGAAACGGTTTTAGACAATAAAGATGCCAAAACTGTCGTTAATCCGCTGGAGTATTGCGTGGCCTCTAATCAAACATTATTGGATGTAAAAATAGCTACAGGGCGCAAACATCAGATACGTAGGCACTTATCCGAGGCTGGCTATCCGGTGGTTGGCGATAGCTTGTATGGCAATAGTGCTAGTGCTGTTAATTTACAATTGGCTGCTTATTCATTACGGTTTAATTGCCCGCTTAGTGGTGAAGAAAAACACTATCAGCTGCCCCAGCGCTACTGTCCAAAGTTGTAATCTGTTTTATCTCAATTCAAGTACATAGACTGTTGATTAATATCTTCATGCTGGTAGATTGAAAGCTGTATGTCGTATTGTTATAGCAACTAGGGTGTGAGAATAATAATTTATGAGTAATAGAGTGCGTGCAGTAGTAACCGGTGCTTCGTCTGGCTTGGGTGTAGAATTTTGTCGCCAGCTTGCAGATTGTTGCGATGAAATTGTGCTGGTGGCACGCACAAAGTCTGCGTTAGTCGAGTTAGCTAAAGAGTTAGAGTCTAAGGGTGTAGAGGCTCATATTGTGGTCGCTGATTTGACCAAGATGATTGATGTGACTCGAGTAGTGGAAACTATTCGTCAAAAAGGCCCGTTCCAATATTTAATTAACAATGCCGGGTTCAGTACTCTGGGGCCTTTTGTACAGCAGCAGCCCCAAATGCAGCACGATATGGTGGCTTTACATATCACCGCCACAATCGAGCTTTGTAGTGCCGCTTTAGGGGGAATGATAGAGCAAGGAAAGGGGTTTGTTGTCAATGTGTCATCATTGACAGCGCTACTACCGATGGCGCAAGTTGCCGTCTATGGCGGTACTAAGGCATTTTTAAATAATTATAGCGAAGCGCTGCAGTCTGAAGTTGCTAAACAAGGTATTAAAATACAATCTTTGTGCCCTGGTTATATACGCACCGCATTTCATACTACAGACTCTTTTACTGGTTTTGATGCAAACAGAGTGCCTGATGAAATGTGGATGGAAGCAAAAGATGTAGTGTCAGAGAGTCTAGCAGCGCTGGCCAGCGGCTCAGTGGTCTATGTTGCCGGTGAATACAACCGCAACCTGTTAGCGACAATGGCTAAATGATTAAACTTCAAGCTATCGCTGTTAGAGCCAAGCCAAAAGCGGTTATGCAGGAACTGGCTGAAGTGAATGTTTCACTAAGTAAGGGGCTTAGCGGCGATGCTAGGGGTAAGCCTGGTAAGCGCCAAGTGTCGTTATTGTCGTCAGAACAGTGGGGTTTAGCCTGCGAGGAAGTGGGTTGTAAGCTGCCGTGGACTGCCCGGCGTGCAAATATTTTAGTAAGTGGAATGCAGTTTGGGCCACAACATTTGGGTCAGATAGTATGCATCGGTGACTTACGGATGCGAATTCGCGATGAAACTGAGCCATGTATTCGGATGGAGAGAACCCAGACAGGATTACTAAGCGCTTTAATGCCAGCTTGGCGCGGGGGCGTTTTATGCGAAGTATTAAGCCCTGGTGATATTAAAATTGGTGACGAAGTGACTATTTTTAATGAACAATTAGAGTTGGAGTAAGAGATGATGAAATATCTAGATTCTAGCAATATGTTTAAAACTGTAGTGTTTTTGGGTTCCTGCGCATTGACCGCTATTGCGTCGAGCGGCACAGGCAAGCCAGGAGCTGGTGTTATAGATGCAATTAGAGGCGAGCATAGAACGCCTGCTTACGTATTACGTGATGAACATCGTCGTCCGGCTGAGACTTTGGTATTTTTTCGACTAGAAAAAGATCAAACCGTAGTAGAAATTTGGCCCGGTGGCGGCTGGTATACAGAGATACTAGCACCACTACTAAAAGATGAAGGGCAGCTTTATGCGGCTAGCTTTCCGGCGGCAACACCGGTTGAGTATTATAAGAAATCGCGGGCTAAATACGATGCAAAATTAGCGGCCAACGCAGAAGTATACGATGCCGTAATCGTCACTGAACTTGCACCACCAGAATTTGTAGATATTGCACCAGTAGGTTCCGCTGACCGCGTACTGACTTTTCGTAATGTTCATAATTGGATGAAAGCAGGTTCGGCAGAAGATGTGTTTAGCGCCATGCATAAAGCGCTTAAGCCAGGCGGTCTGCTTGGTGTGGTTGAGCATAGAGCTAAACCCGGCACTTCGTTTGATAGCATGATTAAAAGTGGCTACGTAACCGAGGCCGCTGTAATTGAGCTTGCAACCAATGCGGGCTTTGAGCTGGTGAGGAAAAGTGAGCTAAATGCTAACGCTGCTGATACTGCTGATCACCCAAGCGGTGTTTGGACTTTACCACCGTCACTGCGCCTTGGTGATACGGATAGAGAAAAGTATATAGCTATTGGCGAAAGTGACAGAATGACTTTATTGTTTATAAAGAGTTAACAGGTAATGACCGTAGTGCCATACGAGCAATTGTCTTCCGACGCCCTTGATGGGGTGTTGGAAGAGTATGCCAGCCGCGAGGGAACTGAGTATGGCTCACAAGATATTCCTATGGATAGCAAGGTGGCGCAGCTAAAATCCCAGTTAATGCAAGGCAAGGCGTGCATAGTCTTTGATGAAGAAAGTGGCACGTGTAATTTAATGTTGAAGTATGAGCTAGATAAAATAATCAATTAAAACAGTTAGTTAACTGTTTATACTTAGCTTTGATGAGTTCGGTTTATAACCAGTATCCACTGCTCATCACTTGCATTGTTGTGCTAACTCTGGAGAATGACTCTCCCGTAACCGCTAGAAGTAAACTATGCCCCACGAATTTGATATGCAATTAGACGCCACCGGTTTGTTTTGTCCAGAGCCAGTAATGATGTTGCATAATATGGTCAGAGATATAGATACGGGAAAAGTGTTACAAGTCGTCGCAACTGACCCTTCCACACAGCGTGATATTCCCAAGTTTTGTACTTTTTTAGGCCATGATTTGGTCGAGCAATTTATTGAAGACAAAAAGTACTACTACTATATTCGTAAATCTTCCTAGCTCACTATTACCAACTCATCAGCAGTTACTAAACATGCTAAATAACATTGTTTAACATGGCCCAGTGTTAAGTTTAACCACTAATCAACAGGGCAATAGCTGCCAACGCATCAGGGTCACTGTCTTTGATCTGATTAGCCGCATGATGCTGAAAAAAGTAGCGAAAATGTGGATTTTCAGAAGCTAGTTTTAAACATGAATCACCAGTTAACACTGGCGTATGGGTTACTTTGTCTTCGTTAATTAAAGTAGCGTTAATTTCCCCTTTTGCGTTTAGTCGCCACGAGACAACCTCTGCTAAGGTTATAGAATCACCGCCGGGCTTTATTAGTAAGGCGTGGGTGCCGATAGCATCAGGAAACTCTTGTAGTTGCTCTGGGTCGCCGCCAAAAAATTCATAGGCTGCATCGAGTTCTATGATTTTATGCTCAGGTGGTTCGAAAAATAGCGTTTCAGTGCTAGGGTTGTAAAAACCTTCCCATAATCCCGTTTTTTCATCGCATAAGTTAGTTGCAGAGCAAACACCGTTAAGCCAAGGTACTAAGGCGTCAATGCTGCCATCCTCGCCTAGTGCCCAGCAGAGTATTTTCATGCTGTATAATTGATTAGAGTTGTTGTGAGAGCTATAGAGCAGGCATAGATTATCTAGCTCTGGAGATAGACGTACATATTTGCTGATTGGTATTTCGTCTATGGGATAGCCGGTAAAAATATCGACTATATTGTTTCTTGAGATAGGCTCATCAGGTTCATGCATACTGCTTACCTCCAACATGGTCATGTTCGATAGTTTGCAGCCAGATGGCGAGATTAAAGTTGATCACACCTTAGGCATGGTTGTTTAGTATAATCAGTATTCGATTGATGTAAATACGTTAATTTTTATTTTAATAAGATATTTTTGGAGCAATTGTTGCTTGCTATGACCTTAAAACACAATGATGATTGGGCTGTGTTAGTAAAACAATTCGATCAATTATTCTTTGCCTCAGACAATACAAAACTAGTAAGCGGCACAGATGAGCCTATTTACTTGCCTAGTGATGGTGAATGTAACTATCACCGAGTTATATTTGCGCATGGTTTTTTTGCTAGCGCCCTGCATGAAATCTCTCATTGGTGCGTTGCTGGTAGTGAGCGAAGAAAGTTAATTGACTACGGTTATTGGTATGAGCCTGACGGACGAACCGCTTGTCAGCAAGCAAGTTTTGAAAAAGTAGAAGTAAAACCCCAGGCGCTAGAGTGGATTCTGTCGATGGCTTGCAAGCGAGTTTTTTCAGTTAGTGTCGATAATCTTTCGGGCGAGCTGACAGATAATAAATATTTCAAGCAGGCAGTATATCAGCAGGTTTGTGATTATATTACTAACGGATTACCCAGTAGAGCCGAGCGTTTAGTAGCAAACCTGAGCAGCCATTTTCAAACTAGTAATGTATTACAGGCAGAGCTATTTATTTTGGAAAAGCTTAAGTAGATATGAGTTCCAACAAAAAAATAGTGTTACTCGATGCCTCTATTTATATTTTTCGAGCATATTTTGCCCTGCCAGATAATTGGCATGCAGCAAATGGTTATGCGGTTAACGCTGTCTATGGATATACGCGTTTTTTAATAGACTTATTGGCGAACGAGCGCCCTGAGTATATTTTCGCCGCTTTTGATGAAAGTTTGGGTAGCTGTTTTCGTAATGACATCTATGCCGATTACAAATCTAGCCGAGTGCTGCCGGAGCCAGAGTTAGCGTTTCAATTAAATCTTTGCCAAGAGATCACCCAAGCATTAGGTGTGACATGCAAGGCCAGTAATACTTATGAGGCTGACGATCTGCTCGCGACTGTGGCTGCTCAAGCAAGGCGCCGAGGGGTATCGTCAGCGGTTATATCAGCCGATAAAGACCTTGTTCAGTTATTAGTAAACGACAATGACTACATTCATGACTATGGTCGTAAAGAGCCAGTTTATACCGCGGAAATACTGGCCGAAAGCGGTGTTCATCCGTCGCGCTGGGCTGAGCTGTTGGCAATAGCGGGAGACGCTAGTGATGATATTCCTGGGGTGCCTGGAGTCGGTGTTAAAACTGCGACGAAAATATTAGCGGCCATAAGTTTTGATAATGTCATTAATGATCCGTCGCTGTTATTAACGACAGATATTCGAGGTGTTAAAGGTCTGGTGGCAAAGTTAACGCAGTATAAAGATCAGATTCAATTGGCTTATCAATTAACGCAATTAAAGACTGACTCGGTAGTAGAAATAAATTGGCGGCAAACTTTGTGGCTAAAGCCTGCGGCTAATGTAGCTGAGTATTTGGAAGATCTAGGTCTTAAAGGTTTGGGTGAGCGGTTTGAATACAGTAACATAATTAAGTAATGGGTCGTTATAAATCGATGAGCAGTTGGAAGTAATAGGTGATAATTTTAGCGGATGAAAACATTCCCAATGTGAAGCAAAGCTTTGCAGCATTTGGTGAAGTAAAGATCGTATCAGGTCGCGATATTAATGCCGCCATGTTAACTAACGTGGATGTGTTATTAGTGCGGTCTGTGACCCCGGTTAATGAGCAATTACTGACTAGTAGCCAGGTTAAGTTTGTCGGTAGTGCTACTACTGGTACCGATCATGTTGATATGAATTATCTTAGCGAGGCGAGTATCTATTTTACTCATGCTCATGGTGCCAACGCTCGCTCGGTAACAGAATATGTGCTGGCTGTTTTGGCCCAGCTCTATGTTACTCGCCACATTGATTTTTTTGATAAAACAGTCGGCATTATTGGTTTAGGGAAAGTTGGTGGTGGTTTATATAACGCGCTTACCAATCTGGATATTAGCTGTATCGGTTATGATCCATTAATTGCCCAAGATAGCTATGCAAATATGGTGACTTTGGACGAGGTTATGCAGGCCGATATCGTATGTGTGCATACGCCATTAACTAATATTGGTGAATATCCTACCTCCTATATGCTTGATGAAAAACAGTTGCTAAAGTTAAAGCAAGGGGCGGTATTGATTAATGCTGGGCGCGGTGAAGTAGTTGATAATCAGGCATTGTTGAAAGTTTATAATACCAATTCACAATTGATAACGGCGCTAGATGTTTGGGAGCATGAGCCAGCAATACATCAAACAGTATTAGCCCAGGTAGATGTTGCGACTGCGCATATCGCTGGTTATAGCCTCGATGGAAAATTTCGTGCGACTCAAATGTTAAAAGATTCATTTTGTGATTTTTTTCAAGTCGAAAGTGATATTGAGCCGTTAGTAAAGGTAAATTGCTTAGAGCTTGATGTTGAGTTAACTGGCGAGGCGCGAGATGTGGTTTGTCGTGCCATATTGGCGGCGTACCCTATTATCGAAGACGACCAACAGTTACGTAACGGGCAAACGATGAACGATATTGAATTGGCAGCGCATTTTGACTCTTTACGAAAGAACTATTGGCCGCGGCGGGAGTTTTCACAATATACGGTATTAGCCCCTGTAGCTTGTCCTGACCTGACAAAAAAAATGTTAGCGGCTTGCGGATTTAACCTAGTGTCAAAAGGAAACTGAAGTGTTGACGATTGGGTTTGTGATTAATCCGTTAGCGGGTATTGGCGGCAGTGTTGCGTTAAAGGGTAGCGATGGCGCGGACACTGTTGAGCAGGCTTTAGCAAAAGGTGGTGCGTTTAAAGCACAACAGCGTGCAAGCGTCGCTTTAGAGAAAAATATTTCAGTAAAAAAGCAAATTCAATTTGTCTGTTTTGATGGTGTAATGGGCGCAGCACTTTTATCCCAATTAGATTTTAACTTTAAGGTAATAGGTAAAGCGGCAAAGCTCCAGACTGATTCTATCGATACTGTTAATGCAATACATGCATTTGTAGCGCACGGCGTTGATTTGATTTTGTTTGTTGGCGGCGACGGCACAGCTAGAGATATCCATTCAGCCATTGACCAAGCTACGCCAGTATTGGGTATTCCGTCTGGGGTAAAAATGCACTCAGGCGTGTTTGCACTGTCACCAAATACAGCGGGCGAAATAATTCGATTATTAGTCGTTGGCGATATGGTGAGCGTAAGCAGTCAAGAAGTTAGAGATATTGACGAAGAAGCTTATCGACAGGAACGAGTTATATCACGCTATTTTGGTGAGATGATAGTACCTGATATGCCACGCTTTTTGCAGGCGACTAAAACGTCAGGGGTGGAGGTTGAAGAATTGGTTGTTGCTGAAATTGCAGCAGATTTAGTCAATAATATTGAAGACAATGTTTTGTATTTAGTGGGAGCGGGCACAACCGCCGCTAGCTTTATGAATGAGCTGGGGTTGCCGAATAGCTTGCTAGGTATAGATGTGGTGAAAGCTGGGCATCTGCTGCGCAGCGATGCTACTGAGCAAAATTTATTACAACAAATACAATTACATAATGGTGAGACTAAACTCATTATTAGTGTCACTGGCGGTCAAGGATTCTTATTTGGCCGTGGTAACCAGCAGTTAAGTCCTGCGGTAATCCGTGCCGTTGGTATAGACAATTTGATTATTCTCGCCACTAAAACTAAATTGAGAGCGTTTGATGGCAGGCCGTTGTTGGTTGATACCGGCGACAGAGATTTAGACACCGAGCTGGAAGGTTTGTATCAAGTAGTCACTGGCTACCACGACAGAGTTTTATACAGTGTCGCGGCAGCCTAATGTTTATTGCTGATAATCTTTAAGAAAGCGCCCTAGGCCGTCGGTTGCGCGCTGTAAGTCATCTTCTCTTGGTAAAAATACCATTCGCACATGGTCTGGGGTCGATAAGTTAAACGCTGAACCTTGTACCAGTAAAATACGCTCCTGTCTTAGAAAGTCCAATACCAGTTGCTCATCGTTATGAATTTTATAAACAGCGGGGTCCAACTTAGGGAACAAATAAATAGCGCCTTCAGGCTTTACGCAGCTAATACCAGGAATAGACGTTATTGCAGCATAAGCTTGGTCGCGCTGGCGTTTTAATCGCCCGCCCGGCAATACTAAATCATTAATACTTTGATAACCGCCCAGTGCGGTCTGGACTGCATATTGAGCGGGGACATTGGCGCAAAGACGCATAGAAGCCAATATGTTCAAGCCCTCGATAAAATCTTTGGCTTTATGTTTGGCGCCCGATAACACCATCCAGCCAGAGCGAAAGCCAGACAAACGATAGCTTTTTGATAAACCATTGAAGCTAATGCAAAAAATATCTTCGGCATAGCGGCCAGCAGGGTAGTGAACTGCGTCGTCGTACAAGATTTTGTCGTATATTTCATCGGCAAATAATACTAAATTATTTTCACTGGCCAATTTAACGACTCCCTTAACAACATCTTCCGGATAAACCGCGCCAGTAGGGTTGTTAGGGTTAATAATTAAGATACCGCGGGTACGGCTATTAATCTTACTTTTAATATCAGCAAGATCAGGCGTCCAGCCTGCTTCTTCATTGCATCGGTAATGTACGGCTTTGCCGCCAGCCAGTGTGACCGCTGCTGTCCACAGCGGATAATCAGGCGCCGGGATCAAAAACTCGTCACCATCGTTAATAAGCGCCTGCATACACATAACAATGAGCTCGCTGACGCCGTTACCCATAAATATGTCATCTATGGTCACGTTTTCTATTTGAATTTGCTGACAGTACTGCATAACCGCTTTACGGGCGGCAAATAAGCCTTTGGAGTCACAATAACCCTCGGCGGCGGGTAAGTTACGGATAACGTCTTGGATAATCTCATCAGGTGCGGCAAAACCAAACGGAGTAGGGTTGCCGATGTTGAGCTTCAGAATACGTTGGCCTTCTTCTTCCATACGATTTGCTTCCTGCAGCACAGGGCCTCGAATGTCGTAGCAAACGCCTTCAAGCTTGTTAGATTTCTTAATAATGGACATAGTTATCTCAGTAATACAAAACGGTATTAAATCAGGTTTGTGAATATAAATAGCCAATGTACTATGGGCAACAGTAAATACGACTATTTATAAAGATAATGGTGAATAAATGACTAAAATAGACAAAACCGAGCAAGATTGGCGCGCTGAGTTAAGTTCTGATGATTATCATGTTTGCCGAGAAGGCGGCACTGAGCGAGCTTTTACTGGTGAATACGTTGATACCAAAACCCCTGGGCAATATTTGTGTAAGTGCTGCGCAGAGCCCTTATTCGATTCTGACACCAAATATGACTCTGGCAGTGGTTGGCCAAGTTTTTACCAGCCGCTTGAAAGCGAGGCTGTTACGTCAGTGTCTGATGCAAGCCTAGGTATGACTCGCGTAGAGGTGAGATGTGCCAAATGTGACTCGCATTTGGGTCATGTATTTGAAGATGGACCACAGCCGACGGGTCTGCGCTTTTGTATTAATTCAGCATCACTCAAATTGGATGAATTGTAGGCAGTTACAGTGCTTTATTCGGCTTCATATTCCCTGGTTTAATGCAGTTGAGGATTAACTGCTAAATAATTGAAGATAATCAACATTTTGGCTTGACTAAAGCGACCATCATTTCTAAAATGCGCGCCACTTCCAGACACTATGTAGCAATATAAAGGGTTTGGAGGTATCAAGGCCGCGTCCCCTTCGTCTAGTGGCCTAGGACACTGCCCTTTCACGGCGGTAACAGGGGTTCGAGTCCCCTAGGGGACGCCATTTATAACCTTCGGGTTATAACAGCGTCATTCTCGGCAGCTCACTAGTGAGCAAAGAGTAACGTACTAAAGCGACTGTAGCTCAGTTGGTAGAGCGGTACCTTGCCAAGGTACAGGTCACGAGTTCGAACCTCGTTAGTCGCTCCAAATTTAAAAACCGTGTATTTATTAGTACGCGGTTTTTTTATGTCTGCGCGGCTTGTTATTCGCCCCGAAACCGCCAAGATACAAGAACTAGTCACAGGACCGAACCTTATGGTTGCAGCGCTATCCATTTCTCAACTAGAAAAAACTTACTCCAATGGTGTTCAAGCACTTAACGGAATCGACCTGCAAGTAGAAGAGGGCGATTTTTTCGCCTTGCTGGGTCCTAATGGTGCTGGCAAGTCCACCATCATCGGTATTATTTGCTCACTAGTGAATAAAACTGGCGGTAAAGTACGAGTATTTGGTGTCGATACTGATGAAGACTTTTCAGCGGCAAAAAACTTTATTGGCGTTGTGCCACAAGAATTCAATTTCAATCTATTTGAAAAAGTGTTCAATATTGTTGTTACCCAGGCCGGTTATTACGGTATGTCGTTACCGCTAGCAAAAGAGCGTGCTGAAAAATATCTTAAACAAGTAGGCCTCTGGGATAAAAAAGACGAGATCGCGAGAACTTTATCTGGCGGTATGAAGCGGCGACTAATGATTGCCCGTGCCTTGGTGCACGAGCCGAAACTGTTGATATTAGATGAGCCTACCGCCGGCGTTGACATAGAAATTCGCCGCTCAATGTGGAAGTTCTTGCGAGAAATAAATGCCGCGGGAACAACTATCATTTTAACTACTCACTATTTAGAAGAAGCAGAGAGCCTGTGCCGTAATGTGGCAATTATTAATAATGGTGAGATAGTCGCTAATAGCAGTATGAAGGTGCTGTTACAAAAAATGGATAAACAGTCGTTTGTGTTTGATACTAAAACTGATTTACCCGAAAACTTCACTGTAGCTAATTATGAAACAGCGGTTATTGACCCGCATTGCTTTGAAATAACCCTTAATCAAGGTGAAAGTCTAAATACCATCGTCGCTAGCTTTACCCAAGCTGGGGTAGAAGTAGTTAGCATGCGTAATAAATCTAACCGTTTAGAAGAGTTGTTTATGACCTTAGTAGAGGGCGCGAACAATGGATAATAAAGCTAAGTTCATCGCTTTTCAGACAATTGTCACCAAAGAAGTCCGTCGCTTTATGCGGATTTGGGTGCAAACTATAGTCCCACCTGCCATTACCATCATGTTGTATTTTATTATTTTTGGTAACTTGATCGGTTCTCGCATTGGCCAAATGGGCGGCTTCAGTTATATGGAATTTGTCGTTCCGGGTTTGATTATGATGGGAGTAATCACTAACTCATACTCCAATGTGGTGTCATCGTTTTTTAATGCCCGGTTTCAGCGTCACGTTGATGAAATGCTGGTATCACCATTACCGAACTATATTATTTTGTTAGGCTTTGTTTGCGGCGGCGTGGCACGGGGTTTAATGGTTGGTTTTGTAGTAACAATATTAGCGACTTTTTTTGCTGATCTTAGCGTTCATAATATATGGATTACTATTTCCATCGTAGTGCTGACCTCAATTTTATTTTCATTGGCTGGTTTTATAAATGCAGTGTTTGCAGAATCTTTTGATGACATTTCAATCATTCCAACCTTTGTATTAACGCCGCTGATTTATTTAGGTGGGGTGTTTTACTCAATTGATTTACTACCAGAATTTTGGGCAAATTTATCTCAATTAAATCCAATACTCTATATGGTTAACGGCTTTCGATATGGGATCTTGGGCGTGTCTGACATAAATATTGCTTGGGCATTTACCATGACTTTGGTATTTATTGTTGCCGCCTTTACTTATAGTCTGCATTTGCTTAACAGTGGCAAAAAGCTAAGAACATAGCAGGGTACCGATATGGCCAATTACGCTGACAACTCGCCACTAGGCAAAACAATATCCGCTAGCAGCGTTTATGCGCCTGAAATTTTATACGCAATACCGCGCGAGAAGGCTCGTGAAACTCTTAATGTAAGCGCTAATGCACTGCCGTTTACTGGTGTTGATCTGTGGACCGCTTATGAGTTGTCTTGGTTGGGCGCCAATGGCAAACCTGAAGTGGCCATCGCTGAGATAGAAATTCCTTGCGACAGCCCTAATATCGTTGAGTCAAAATCACTAAAGCTTTATTTCAATTCGTTTAATCAGTCTAAGCTAGAAAACGCAGAAGCTGTCACTAGTTTAATTGCGGCTGACATATCGTCGATAATCGGGGTCGATGTTGAAGTAAGGCTGTACACCTTGGAGCAGTATTCTCAACGTGGATTAGACCAATGCCCTGGTGATAATATTGATGGCCTAGATATCATTGCTGCAAACCATGGTAACCCTGATGCGGGGCTGTTGAGCTTTGCTAGCCAGAGTGTTGTTAGCGAACAACTAAACAGTAATTTGTTTCGCTCCAATTGCCCTGTTACTAATCAGCCTGACTGGGCTACGCTCTATATAGCCTATAAAGGGCAACAGTTAGATCGAGGCGCTTTACTGCAATACATTATTTCCTACCACAACCATCAGGGCTTTCACGAGCAGTGCGTAGAGCAAATTTATTTAGACTTACTTGAACTATCTAGGCCACAAGAGCTGACGGTTTACGCGCGCTTTGTTCGTCGCGGTGGGCTTGATATTAATCCCTATCGAACCAGTACTAGTGAGCAAGTACCAAACATTAGATTGGTTCGACAATAATCCGTCTTATCCTTGCTTGTGATGCGCTCTTTAGCTAGAGTACGCGGCGCTTTAAAGGGTATTGTGCTCAACAAGAAGCGGCGTCGGTTGCAACAATTATGATCGTTGTGGCTACAGATATTTTGATAAAAATAAAGTTCTAGTAGTGTGAAGTGGCCGACTAACTGCGCAAATAGTGAGGATGACACTTTAAGTACAGCTGGAAACAACCAGTATAAAAATAGAGTTCTAATTTGGTGAGGTGTCCGAGTGGCTTAAGGAGCACGCCTGGAAAGTGTGTAATGGGTTAAACCATTCGAGGGTTCGAATCCCTCTCTCACCGCCATTAAACGAAAGGCTGAACAGAAATGTTCGGTTTTTTTGTCGTTCTAAGCCCTGTGTTTACTGACTTGTAGAAGTTTTTACGTTATAGCTTCAACAGTCAGTTCTGGCAAGTTCTACTCATTCGTATGAGTAGGATTTGAGTAAATTCATAACTCCAGAATGAGTAGACACAATGCTTACTATTACCAAAATAAATCGTTTCAAAACACCCAATAAAATCGAACGTCACATTGACTCTGATGGCCTTTACCTTGAGATCACTCCAGCAGGTTCAAGAAACTGGCGTTATCCGTACAAAAGCTTCACTGGTTCATGGACTATGAAAAGCCTGGGTACATATCCTCAGGTGGACCTTGAACGTGCCAGAGAGCTCCGTGACGAGCACGCAGGTGACATTTTAAAAAACAGCCTCAGAATGGCTGGAATACAAAGGGTATTCTAGCTCTAAGAACAGGCAGATTGTTCAGTGCCGAATCGAAAATTACTTGCTCCCAAAACTAGGGGGTATGACCCTCAGTCATATCAAGCCTCGTGATATTTTACCCATCCTCAAGCAGATTGAAGCGAGAGGATACTTCGAGCTGCCAGGCGTGTTCAAAATATTTGCAGTCAGATCTTCAAATACGGGATACAGAATTTATACTGTGAAACCAACCCCGCTGAACCATTAATAGGCTGTACTAAAAAGCCGAGAGTTCGTCATATGCCAGCGATTATTGAAGAGAAGACATTTGCTCATTTGCTAAGAGTATTGACCATGCAGAGCAGCTGATGCCATCTGTGAAGCTTTGTATTAAAGTGGCTCCATTTGTATTACGTCGCAGTGAATCAATCAGAATGGCAAAGCCTGAGCATATCGACTTTGACAAAAAGCTCTGGATACCCTTGGCCGCACCTGTTATCAAACTCCTGGAACTAGCGGTCGGTCAGTCTGAAGGTGAGTATCTGTTTAATAGTTCGAGACCTCACCGGCCGCTGAGTGTGAACACTCAGAACATTGCTCTGCGATCCCTTGGTATTGATAAGAATCCGCAGGTATTTCATGGATTCAGATCTAGCTTCGCCACTCTTTCCAGAGAGCATTGCAGGCTTCCTGGAGACCTTATTGAGTGGCAATTGGGGTACATAGAGAGTGACCAAGAACAAGTAGCGTATGACCGCTCTCAGAGGATTGAGGAACGTCGAGAAATGATGGAGAAGTGGTCAAATTATCTTGCTGAGTTTCAGCACCTAAAGTAATATTTTTAAGGAATGGATGCGCAGGGTTTGTTATAAATGAAAAGCTAGAGAAAGTTCTGAGGGTCTTAAAGCAAAGGGGCTTGAACAATCGACATCGGATGTTGAGTTGGCACAGCTTACAGGGCTCTCTCGGCAAACCATTAGTAAATCAAAGTCGGATATCAAAGCATACTTGCAATCGGCACCACCACCTTCAGCCTTTGATGTAGAGCGGGTAAATAAGCAAAGCATTGAAAGATATGTGGATATTGCCCTTACGTCTGGAATAGGGAAGCGCCACTATGCCCAAGTTCTAGGTGCAGTGTATGCTTTGTACTGAGGCACCACGCAAATCTAATAAACAATATTAAACACCAAAGAAAGTTGTTCGGGTTGGACAGGCGTACTTGAATCTGGTGACACAAATTGAATCTAGGAAAGGGGCAAAAGGAACGCCTATTCATAGCCAAAATAAGAATGCGAAATTTCTACTAACAGAGCTCAACAACAGTACGTTGATGGCACAGTTATTCTCAAGATCCGAAAGCTACAGAACAGACATGTACTCTAAATATTGGAAGCTAAAAACAGAGGTAGAAAAGCTCAATGAATTGATCATGCAAGAAACAGTAAAGCTGATTAGTAAGTACAATACCTAGTCCAAATTGACTACTGTTTTTTTTTGACTGTGTTATCGTTTTATAGTCATGTCGTATTCTAGGTCTGTTTGTACTAGTTCATCTGAAATTTATTCAGTAAACGGCTTCTTGTTTTGAGGTTACAAAATGAAACGTTTTTCTTTTTTAATAGCGGTATCGTTTGTATTGGCAGTTACTGGGTGTGGCGGCGGTGGAGGTTCAAACTCGGCCAGTACCACTACCCCTGTTGCAGACGCCCCTGTTGCAGACACCCCTGCATTCAAACTGCCGTCCAGTCTTGTTATCTTAGAGACAACGGACTAACCGGTATAAACAGCAAGACATTACAATTGTTAACTACATTATTAACATTCACTACTGCATAGGCTAAGTATGAGCAATAAAAAAATAAAAGCGGAGCTATTTACATCGTTGCTATTAACCTTCGCTGGAGCACAGTTTGCTAATGCTCAGCCTACTGCGGGGGCTTATGTTGACGATGAGCAGCGGATCTACATTGAGGGGCAGCCATTAACTGAAGCGGTGCAAGTTGCTGAAGAAATCGTCTGCTCTCTTTCTGCGATGAGGCCCGGTGCTTTTGTTGATAAAGGTGCATATGTGGCAAAGTATTACGACGGTCGCTGTAATGGCACCGGCGCAGATTTGGCATCGGAATCGGCGGCGGCGACACCAACGTCAGCTGCGTCTAAATCAACGGCTAGTTCTGCGACTTCGGTTGCTGGGAACACGGCTGAGTTGGCTGAGCTGGCTACTCTGGAAGTGGTTAGCGGCGAGCAGGCAGGTGTCGTCAGAGGGAAAACTTGGATCACGTTGTTATCAGAAGGAGAGGGGGATCCCGACCAGAAACTCTATATTAATACCGAATTGACCGAAGGCGTTTCAGCCGCTTCGCCGAACGGTGAATTTGAGCTTTGGTTTTCGTCGCACGTATTCGGCGATAGCGTGCCCACCTTTCTGTTAGACTCAGGTGGTGGTGTTGTGGGCCAAGGTTATTTAAAAGCCTCAGGTACGGAGATCACCTTTAAGGAAGCTAATATGGGTGGCGAAGGAAACCTCGCGTTATCTATATCTGCCAGCGGTGATGCTGAAGGCATTTTTAGTCGATCGATCGGAGGGTGCGAGAATTGCAGCGACCCAAGCAATGCTAAATATTTTGGTTTACAGGCTAACTACCAATTTAATATCGACGCGGGCCAGAAACAATTTTGCCGAAACCTTCAATCTGTGTCTGTAGTTTGTAATGGCGATGCTAATGATCTTGATGTATGTGCTGGAGCAGAAGACACAAGGGTTACTGATGTCAATGATGAGAACTACAACGGATTTGAGGCCTTGCGCGTGCCCGTATCGCTTACTCAGTATATGGAGCCGTTCCTGTCGGTTGCCGACAATAGAAGTGATCTCGCGCTGGATATTAGCGGTGAGTTGATTGTTGAAGAGTGTTTTTCAACTAATAAAAGCGACGCCACGAAAAATATTTATCGTTATGGTGTTTATGATGCTAACGGTGATCGACTCACTATGGCTAAAGAGGGAGAAGTCAGTAGTTTTTCGATGTTTGCAGATGTTGGTGTCGACGCTGTCGATGAAACTATCGTAGAGCGAGTTTATGGGTATGCGAGTTATAACGGTATTTACCTCGACCCTCGGGGGCGAGAGTTAATTGTACCAGGTGTCACCGAGTTCAAGAAAGAAGACGTTGGTTCTGCGGTAGCGTCGAGCTCAGACGCTTATGTTGTTAGCGAAACTGAAGTCTTGGTAGAAAAACGTACTACTGAATATGTTAGCTTGGCAAGTCTCAATAAAATCAAATTAAGCCTCTATGTCGGTGACCCTTACTGGGCTGCAGAGTTCACTGCGCTGTTGGGCGTTGACCCTGCTGCAAGCGGGTATGAACAATTGATCGGGTCATATAATGCGGTCAGTGCTGACTTTACCATGCACACCGTTGTGACTCAGAACCCTTATAGCGAGGTACTATTGATTACGCCGATCGTGTTTAGTCGGGAAGACTGGCTTGTATCAATGGAAAAGGACTACGGCGACTGGACAGAAATCCGTTCTATGGGGGTCTGGTCTAACGATACTCGACAGTGGTATGAAATTAGTGCAGCAGCGCTGGCCGACCCTACTCTTATACTACCTCAGCTAGCACTTAATAGTGGGCTTACAGAATGCCCCGCCGATATCTGGTCGACTACCCAAATAGACAGTTGTCGCGGTGGTGTAAAGACAGAAATGACAGATTTTATCTCGCTGTCAGCTTTGAGTGATAAGAAGTTGGCCTGTATTGAAAATTGTCTTGAGCCAAGCCTCATGCAAACGACTTATTTAACCGGTTACTGTGGAACTGAGGAGGGTCAAAATGATAGCGCGACTTGTGCAGGTGTTGTTGATACCAGCCCTTTACCAACGCCATTTGCAAACGTTGGGCCTTTCATAAAAAAGAATGTGATGGTTGGTTCCGATTCATATAATGCAGGTGAATATAGGGACGGTATCAGAGCGTCAAACGTGGTTAAGTATGAAGTCAGTGATGATAAATCCGGTTTTGAGGTGGGCGGTGTAGTGGTCAAGTAATTTTGGACATTGAATAAGGTTTTTCTTCAGCTATCGCTGGAGCTAAACCCTGATTAAATGTATGCGGCCTTTGGTAATTATAGTACCCCATCAAGTAACTACTAATATC
>JBKEHH010000023.1:0-26799 GCA_046710535.1 Pseudomonadales bacterium | reverse complement strand
AGTACTAGCTCCGCGGCTTCTCGTTTAAACTCAGGACTGAATGTTCTTCTTTTCGTTGTCATTAAACACCTCTGTAAGATGGATTTTACCACCTAAGTTGGTGTCCAAGATCATTAGGCCACTACAACTAATAAGTCTAACCTTAAGCCCTAGTTAGTCGTCACTAATTTCAATACTAGGGGTAACTTGCGACGGTTTGATTGATTTCTTCCATAAACGTAAAGCGGTATTTCTGGCTATGGACACATACTGCTGGGCAATATCGCTTGTTGGCTCAGCCACAACTGCCGGCACGCCGGCATCGGTTAATTCACGAATAGTGCGCTGCAGTGGCAATGAACCCAGCATTCCTACCTCATAGTCAGCGGCCAGTTTTTCACCACCGCCATCACCAAATAGGTGGTCTTTATTACCGCAGTTGGTGCATTGGTGATAAGACATATTCTCGACCACACCCAAAACATCAACACCAACTTTCTGGAACATTTCCACACCTTTAATCGCATCAAGCAAGGCAATGTCTTGGGGAGTGGTAACAATAACGGCACCGCTAACTGGCACTTGCTGTGACAGAGTTAGTTGTATATCGCCAGTCCCTGGCGGCATATCCACAACAAGATAATCCAGCTCTTCCCACATGGTTTGGGACAGCATTTGCTGCAATGCGCTACTTGCCATCGGACCACGCCAAACCATCGGTGTTTTGTCGGTCACTAAATACGCCATAGACATAGTTTTTAAACCATGTACAGTCACCGGTATTAAAAACTTTCCTTCGTGCTGACCAGGCCTTACGCCGTCTGGCACGCCCAGCATCAACTGTAGGCTTGGCCCATATATATCGGCATCAAGCAAACCAACTTTGGCGCCCTCGGCATGTAATGCCGAGGCTAAGTTTACTGCCGTAGTAGATTTACCGACGCCACCCTTGCCAGAGGCAACGGCGATGATATTTCTCACCCCGGCCAGATTAGGGTTAGTGGTTTGACCCAAATTATTGGCAATTTCTGCGCTAATAGTCAGATCAACAGAGCTAGCTCCAACAGCCTTCAATGCGCGTACAATTTGAGTATTTAATAAACTGCTAAGGCCTGCCACCGGCATGCCTAAACTAAGACTCAAATGAACTGCATCACCATCTATGAGTAAATCCTTAATACAGTCTTCAGACAGTAAATTAGACGCGCCCGGTAATATCTCAATGGCGGCTAAAGCTGAATTAACTAAATCTGCAGACATTGCGCACATAATATTCTCCGAGGAACTCTGTAAGGGGCAAATTAATGCAGCGCACTATGCAAAAACCCAGTAGAATAGTCAAGTATTTAAAACCCTGATTTAATGGGCTTTTTATAGCTGTTGTCGCTATAAAACAGCGCCTGAAGGCGTTATAGTAAGTGCTTTTTTCTGAGGCGCTTTGCCCCAGTTGTAACAACCGCTTGGAAAACATTAATGTCAGTTGCCACACCACGCAAAATATTGGTTACCAGTGCCCTACCCTACGCTAATGGGTCGCTACATTTGGGCCATTTACTGGAAACTATCCAAACCGATATATGGGTGCGATTTCAAAATACTCGTGGCCATAATTGCTTATATGTTTGCGCCGACGACGCTCACGGCACGGCTATTATGCTTAAAGCCGAGCAACAAGGCATAAGCGCTGAACAATTAATTGATAATGTGCGCAACGAACACAAAGCTGACTTTGACGATTTTCTTATTAAGTTCGACAATTATCATTCAACCCATTCGGATGAAAATAAGGAAATTTCTGAGTTGATTTACAGTCGTTTGAAAAATAACGGCCATATCGCAGAGCGCTCGATCACTCAGTTATTTGACCCAGAAAGACAACTATTCTTGGCCGACCGTTACATCAAAGGCACCTGTCCTAAATGCAAAACTGATGACCAATACGGTGATAACTGCGAATCTTGCGGTGCAACCTATAGTCCTGCCGATTTATTAAATCCACGTTCGGCCCTGTCGGGCGCAACGCCGATTGAAAAAGACTCTGTACATTACTTCTTCAAACTGCCTGAGTTTGAAGCAATGCTTAAAGATTGGACCACCGCAGGTAGTTTGCAACCACAAATAGCCAACAAGCTGAACGAGTGGCTAGAAGCTGGTTTGCAAGAATGGGATATCTCGCGTGATGCACCCTATTTCGGTTTTGAAATACCAGACGCCCCTGGCAAATACTTTTATGTTTGGCTAGATGCACCAATAGGCTATATGGCTAGCTTCAAAAATCTGTGTGAGCGAACTGGCCTGAGCTTTGACGACTATTGGGCTAGAGGTTCTAACGCTGAGCTATTTCATTTTATTGGTAAAGACATTATCAACTTTCATGGCTTGTTTTGGCCAGCCATGCTCGAATCTGCAGAGTTTCGTAAACCCACTGCAATTTATGTGCATGGCTTTTTGACAGTAGATGGTAAGAAAATGTCTAAGTCACGCGGTACCTTTATTACCGCTCGCAATTATTTAAAACAATTGGACGCAGAGTATTTGCGCTATTACTTTGCCGCCAAGCTAACAGCCAATGTAGACGATATTGACTTAAATCTTGAAGACTTTGTGCAAAAAGTTAATTCTGACTTAGTCGGAAAAGTAATCAATATTGCCAGCCGCAGCGCTAAGTTTATTACCAAGGGTGACAGCCTATTATCAGCTGAACTTGCCAACGTAGAGCTATGGCAGCAAGGCATTGATGCTGGTAATCAAATTGCTAATTACTATGAAGAGCGCGACTACAGTAAAGCCATGCGCGAAGTTATGGCGTTGGCCGATGCGACTAATGAGTATTTTGATGCGGCCGAACCTTGGAAACTAGCCAAGCAAGAAGATACTGCGGCGCAGGCTGTCGCTATTAGCTCACAGTGTATCAATATGTTTGCCCAGATGATGACTTATCTGGCACCAGTACTACCTGAAACAGTGGTTAAAGCTGAAGCGTTTCTGAATACCTCCCTTGTGTGGGATAAAGAACCCACTCCATTGCGATCCCATGAAATCAATAAATTCAAGGCGATGATGAGTCGCGTGGATAGCGACAAGGTAGACGCTATGGTCGAGGCGCAAAAAGCAGAATTAGTGAAAGAGGCTAAAGCAGCCCCTGTTCCAGCTAAAGCAACAGCTATTGAGCCAATAGCTGCTGAGATAACATTTGAAGATTTCGCTAAAATAGATCTGCGCATAGCAAAAATTGTGCATGCTGAATATGTAGACAAAGCAGACAAGCTGTTGCAGCTACAATTAGACATTGGCGGCGACCAACGTCAAGTTTTGGCAGGTATTCGCAGTGCTTATGAACCTAATCAGCTAATTGGCAAACTAACGGTAATGGTTGCCAACCTAAAACCGCGTAAAATGCGCTTTGGCATATCAGAAGGTATGGTATTAGCCGCAGGTCCGGGCGGCAAAGATTTATGGATATTAGAACCGCATGCAGGCGCGCAAGCCGGCATGAGAGTGAATTAGTAGTAAAGTATTGAATATGCGCTGAGGCATAAGCCAACATAGCGCAAAGGTAATCAAGATGATTGCGGATTATTCCGTATTGCTCATTGGAGCGATATTAGTAAACAACTTTGTTCTCGTACAGTTTTTAGGGCTGTGCCCGTTTATGGGCGTTTCTAACAAGCTAGAAACGGCTATGGGCATGTCTGCTGCAACCACTTTTGTACTAACCTTAGCGTCGGTATGCAGCTATTTAACCTACGAATATTTACTAGCGCCGCTGGGCTTAACCTACTTGCGCACAATCTCTTTCATCTTGGTAATTGCGGTTGTAGTGCAATTTACTGAAATGGTAATGCGTAAATCTAGTCCGTTATTACATAAAGTACTGGGCGTATTCCTACCGCTGATCACCACTAACTGTGCAGTGCTAGGTGTTGCCTTGTTAAATATCAATAAAGACCATAACTTCCTGCAATCAGCACTCTATGGTTTTGGCGCAGCAGTAGGGTTTTCATTAGTACTAGTGTTATTCGCCGCCATGCGCGAGCGTTTAGCAGTAGCCGACGTACCGGAACCCTTTAAAGGCTCGGCCATTGGCATGATTACCGCTGGTATTATGTCACTAGCCTTTATGGGCTTTGCGGGCTTGGTGTAAGTATGATCGAATTTATCACCCAGCAACCACTACTAGCCGCCCTGATGGCTGTTGTTGGTTTAGCCTTAGTGTTTGGCGGATTACTCGGTTTTGCCTCAGTACGCTTTGCCACTGATGGCGACTCTATATCGGAACAGATTAATCAGATTCTGCCACAAACACAGTGTGGCCAATGTGGTTACCCGGGCTGCAGGCCTTATGCCGAAGCAATTGCCGGCGGCGATGCAATTAACAAATGCCCTCCTGGTGGCGAGACTACTATTGCCGAACTAGCGGTATTGTTAGATGTAGAGGCATTGCCGTTAGACGCTGAAGAAGGCGCTGGTGAAAAGCCCCGCACTTATGCTTACATTCGCGAAGACGAATGTATTGGCTGTACTAAGTGTATTCAGGCCTGCCCGGTGGATGCAATCTTAGGCTCTGCCAAACACATGCATACAGTTATTATTAGTGAGTGCACTGGTTGCGACTTATGCGTAGAACCCTGCCCAGTGGATTGTATAGATATGCTTGACGTACCAACCACATTACAAACCTGGGCCTGGGATTTACCACAGCCACAAAGCGATATTATCGCTTCCGATGCGACTCAGGGGGCAGCAGCCTAGTGCGTAAAGTATTTAACATCCCTGGCGGTATTCATCCAGCGGAGAACAAACACCAATCAACCGGCGTTCCTATCGCTATCGCGCCGATAGCCAATACTCTTGTCATCCCGCTATCACAGCATATTGGTGCACCCGCTAAGCCTATCGTTGAATTAGGTGACAAAGTCCTTAAAGGCCAAATGATTGGTATGGCTACAGGTTTTGTGTCGGTGCCAGTGCATGCGCCAAGCTCTGGCACAGTCAGCGCAATAGGGTTGCACCCTATTCCTCATGCCTCAGGTATGAGCGGCCAATGTATTAGTATTGCCACCGATGGGCAAGATAAATGGATTGAACATACAGGCGTTAGTGACTACAGACAGCTTGATAAAACCCAACTACTAGACATTATTCGCAATGCCGGTATTGCTGGTATGGGCGGCGCAGGGTTTCCTGCAGCGGTAAAACTTGCCGGCCAACCTGATAAGCCAATAAAAACGCTTATTATCAATGGCACCGAATGCGAGCCATATATAACTGCCGATGACATGTTAATGCGTGAGCGCAGCGATCAAATTATCCAAGGCATTAAAATTCTGGCGCACATTGTAGAGCCAGAAGAAGTAATAATTGGTATTGAAGACAACAAGCCCGAAGCTCTGGCTATGATGCGCCGAGCAGTGGACGGCGAGAAAATGGAAGTTGTGGAGTTCCCAACTAAGTACCCATCAGGTGGCGAGAAACAACTTATTCAAATTCTCACCAATAAAGAAGTACCGAAAGGTGGCCTACCTTCTGACATTGGAATAGTAATGCAAAACCCTGGCACCGCTACCGCGATTTATCGTGCTGTGGTGCATGGGGAACCGCTGATTTCACGCATTACTACGGTCACCGGTGAAGCCTGTGAAACTCAACAAAATTATGAAGTATTGATTGGTACTCCGATGAGCCACTTGCTTGATCTTGCCGGATTTAAACCCGGCGAGACCAATCGTTTAATTATGGGTGGCCCAATGATGGGTTTTGCCCTGCAAGATTATGCAGTGCCAATAGTCAAAACAACCAATTGTATTTTGGCTCCTAGCCAAGAAGAGTTGCCCGAAGCTGACCCGGAGCAAGCCTGTATTCGCTGCGGCATGTGTGTACAAGCCTGTCCTGTATCGTTATTGCCACAACAACTTTACTGGTTTTCAAAGGGCAAAGAATTAGAAAAGTTAAAGTCTCATAATTTAGCTGACTGCATTGAGTGCGGCGCCTGTTCTTATGTATGCCCTAGTAATATCCCATTGGTGCAATACTACCGTTCCTCCAAAGCCGCGATTCGTGAGCACGAGGCGGATCAACAGCGCGCTGAGCACTCTAAGGCCCGCTTTGAAGCCCGCGAACAACGCCTACTGCAAGAGCAAGAAGCCAAAGAAGCCAAGCGCAGAGTTAGGGCCGAAGCAGCACAGAAAGCCAAGGCAGCTAAATTAGCGACTATAGAATCGGCTACCAATGAAGATGCTCCAGATAACAAAGATGACATTATTCAAGCGGCAATAGCCCGCACAGCGGCCAAAAAAGCAGCGGCTAAAGCTGAGTCGGTTAATGATGACCCAGTGCAGGCGGCGATAGAGCGAGCCAAGGCTAAACGCGCGGGAGCGCCGACTGCAACTGAGACGCCAGAGGAAAAAATTACAAAACTAGAGAAAAAACTCGCTACTGCTGAGACTAAATTCGCGCAAGCCAAAGAGGCCGGCAGCGATAAGCTAGACGCCTTTAAAATGGGCATCGATAAAATAGGCCAACAGTTAGCAGAAGTAAAAGCACAATTAAATGAGCAAAACCCAAGCGATGATCCGACTAAAAGTGAGCGCATAGGTGAAGCTAGCGACGCCATAGCAAGAGCGCAGGCTAAACGTGCAGCTGGCAATGTAGCTGATACGCCAGAGCAACAACTTGAAAAACTAAAAAAGCGTTTAGCTAAAGCACGCGAGAAACTAGCTCTGGCCGAAGCTGACAATAGCGACAAACTTGATGCTTTTCGCTTATCCGTAACAACCTTAGAACAAAAAATCGCTAACGCTGAACAAACCCTTAGCGAAAACGCAGAGAATTAATCCGATGGCGTTTTTGCGAATTACCTCACCTCATACCCATGCGCCGACTGATACATCAACGGTTATGCGCCTAGTATTAGCAGCTACTGTACCCGGTGTTTTAGCGCTCACTTATTTTTTTGGTGCCGGCGTACTAGTCAATATAATCTGGGCCAGTATTGTCGCGGTCAGCTGCGAAGCGTTAATGCTCAAAGCACGCGGTTACAAAGTCAGTTTCTTTTTGAAAGACTATAGCGCCATTGTAACCGCCACACTGTTAGCTATTGCAATTCCGCCTTATGCCCCTTACTGGGTAGTTTTAGTAGGCACTGCGTTCTCTATTATTATCGGTAAACATTTATATGGCGGCTTAGGTAACAATCCGTTTAACCCTGCAATGATAGGTTATGTCGTTTTACTGATTTCATTCCCGGTACAAATGACATCGTGGGCTGCGCCAATTAATACCCTGCCTGACCAGCCTTCGCCACTAGGGCTAATAGATGCTATCGCGGTTAACTTTGGCTTTGCCGCCGCCGGTGTTGATGCTATTACAATGGCCACTCCGCTGGATGTTTTAAAACAAAACAGCTCACTGTTAGTCAGTGATGTGTGGGCGGCTAATCCGCAGTTTGGGCGCTGGGCAGGTATTGGTTGGGAGTCAGCTAACTTCTGGTTTGCCATTGGCGGTTGCTATCTACTCTATCGTAAAGTGTTTACCTGGCATGCCCCGATCACCATGCTGGTAGTTTTAGTTTTTTGGTCAGCGTTATTTTATGATGGCGGCAGTTCAGCGTCTGGCGGCTCACCAATGTTCCACTTGTTCAGCGGTGCAACCATGTTTGGTGCGTTCTTTATCGTCACTGATCCGGTGACGTCCTCTACCAGCAACCAAGGTAAAATCATTTACGGCGCAATTATCGGTACTCTGCTCTATTTGATTCGCGTGTGGGGGAATTATCCTGATGCTATTGCCTTTGCCGTATTACTCGCTAACTTTACGGCCCCGCTAATAGATTACTATGTGCAACCGCGTACCTATGGTCACGCGAAGGCCAGTAGTAAAGACAAGGAACAATCCTGATGTTAGGCAAGGCTATTAGTAAAAACAGTATCGCCCTAGGCTTGTTCGCTATTGCTACCACCGCAATGATCGCCTCTACCTTTTTAAATACTAAAGATCGCATTGCCGAACAAGAGCGAATAGCCCAAGCCAAGGCATTGCTTGAGGTAATACCCTTAGAGCGTCACAACAACTCTATGCTTGATGACAGCTTAGCTATTGGTCCAGAGCTAGAGTTAGGCTTAAAAAACGAACAGAAAATATTTGTTGCTCGTAATGATGAGGCGCTGGTCGGTTTTATTTTTCCTGTGGTTGCACCAGATGGCTATAGTGGCAATATCAAATTAATAGTAGGCATCAATATAGATGGCAGCGTCGCTGGGGTTAGAGCACTAAGCCATAATGAAACACCGGGGCTTGGTGATAAAGTTGATCTAAAAAAATCAGATTGGATTTTGAGTTTCGATGGTAAATCTTTGGGTAATCCCGTCGCTGAGCTATGGAAGGTTAAAAAAGACAAAGGTATATTCGACCAGTTTACTGGCGCGACAATAACGCCTCGAGCGGTTACCAACGCTGTTTATAAAACACTAAACTACTTTGCGGTGCATAAAGCAGACATTCTGGCAGCAAGTAAAGTCAATCTAAATGAAGGCAATACTGCTATCGACGAGGCTAGTATTAGTAAAGCTGATATAAGCGCCGCAGGCATAAGCAACTCTGATATAGGTAGTACTGAGGCAAATAACAATGGCTGATAACAACTACAAGGAAATAAGCTTTAATGGCTTGTGGAAAAACAATCCAGCATTAGTTCAACTGCTAGGTTTATGCCCACTATTAGCTGTTACTGGCTCAGTGGTTAACGCATTAGGCTTAGGCTTAGCTACTTTAGTCGTTCTTACTTGTTCTAATATCGCCGTGTCACTGATTCGTAATTTAGTATCTGATGCCATCCGTCTACCAGCGTTCGTTATGATCATTGCCTCATTCACTACTTGCATTGAATTACTGATGAAAGCCTATGCCTTCGAGCTATACCAAATATTAGGCATCTTCATTCCATTAATAATTACTAACTGCGCTATTCTCGGTCGCGCCGATGCCTTTGCCTGCAAAAATAATGTCGCAGACTCAGCCTTCGACGGCTTTATGATGGGACTGGGCTTTGGCATAGTGTTAGTTGTACTCGGCGCCATTAGGGAGATCATCGGCACCGGCGGAATCTTCGCCAATATGGATTTACTGTTTGGATCAGGTGCTAAAAACTGGGCAATAGGCCCAATTCAAGACTATCCAGGCTTTTTGGTAGCTATTTTACCACCAGGGGCATTTATCATTACGGGTTTGATTATCGCGCTGAAAAACGTTATTGATAAAGTCGAAAAAGAACGTGCTGCAGCAAAATCGGATGCGCCAGCAGCAAGCTCGCGCCGAGTGAGAGTGACGGGGAATATAAGCTAATAGCAGATTATTTCGCCAGCTATTCTTCGCTCTGTTCATCTTCCAAGATAGGCGCTATAGACCCAACCAATTCATCAACACTAGCATCGTCCATGCGTTTATCTTCTTCCATACAAGTGTAACCGGCAATTATCAGTAAATCGCCATTAATCAAAAACCAATCACGACACCATTCGCCGTCATCTAAATACTCAAAATAACTCCCTTCAAAGAAATCAGTCTCTACCGATGCCTGTTCTTTGCCGCTACTTACTAAATCACCCGTAAACTGCTGCAAATCCTCTTCAGTGATTGATCCCGACTCTTTTTTAATACAAGAGATTTCAAGTACGCCAACCTCGTCAATGTCTGACACTAAGATATCATCGCCATCTTCTTCAGCCGACCATTCTGGTGGCAATAACATTGTCCACCACTGCGTTTCAACTACATCCATCATTGCTCTCTTTAATAATCAATTCGCATCACTAAGGCATCAAATATACCTTGTTCTGTTTTATAATAAGCCTTTCTTTTAGCCACAGACTTAAAGCCTATTCGCTGATACAAGCTAATCGCTGCATCATTCCCTTCCATAACCTCTAGCATACACTGTTTAGCCGACTGAGCTTTTAATACCGACATCAAATCAGCCAGTAATTCAGCACCCAAGCCTTGCCCCTGCTGATGCTTAGCGACAGCTATTGTTAGCAATTCCGCTTCATCGAGAACTTGCACAACCACTGCTACTGCCACTATTTCCTCAGCCTTAATTAAGGTGTAACACCCATTACCCGCTTTAATACTACTGTTAAATGCTTGTTCCGACCAAGGGTTAGGCATTACCTTGGATTGCAACCAAGCAACCTCTGAGATGTCTTCTTTAGTTAAATTACTACGAACAACACCAGCCGGATACATTTCAGCCCTTACCTATAGGTAGAGCCTGTAAGTCTCTCCAAAGCGCCGCCTTCGCTGTAACACTTGTAAACATTACCCCTAACGCTGGCGCAGCTATTACTTGCAAGCCATTCATACTTAGTACTACCGAGGTGCCATATTGTTTAGCATTGTCACCGAAAAGAATAACGCTTTTTTTATCACCGACAATACGCTGACGCATAAAGCCTGTTAGCAACTGAATTAACTGATCCTCACCAAGACTTTTATTGCCACTACCAGCAATAGGCCAAGAGAAATAATCTAAAGACTGCACTTTTTTATCAGTCGAGCTACAAGCACGATCAATTTCGTCAAAAAATTGACGCACTGATCGCTCCCATACGGCTGTTAATGGGTTGGTTTTTACGTCGGTAACAAAGACTAAAGAGCCACTACTCGCCACCAATAAATTAAAGCTATCGATCTTTTCTACAACAATTCGTGGGGCTGTTTTTGAAGCAATGACTGAATCTTGCTTTGTTGACTTTTTTACAGTATCCAAACCAAAATCGATAGCAGGCTTAGTTTTTGTCTTAGTAGTGTTAAGTTTTTTAACCTCAGTGATATCGGCTGTCTCAGAAGACAACAGCGGATTTTTTGGCCCAACCGGAGAGATAAGTACCTTTTCTAACACGGGAGGATTTAACCCTAACGGCCTATTTGGTAAATACCAATCGACGCCAATTTCACGTAGTAAAGATATATGTGTTAAAGAATCCATACAATCCAGTGTTACCAATAATAATTAAATCTGAGCTAATAAACGTAATAATAACATTATACAAAAACATGTTCGCTGATATGGATAAAATTTCTTTTAGCCGCATATAAAAAGTATCAATATGAGCAGGCTGCTTACAGTTACTTAACTAGTAACATTCTCTATGAAATAGATCTAACGCTACAATTATATATACCTTTGATCGCCATGTGCATTTTTCTATTACCTATGGCAGGTAGTATTATTAGCTAATTATGATAAACCCAATGGCACTGCCCGCTTACCGGTGGTGACTAGCGATAGATATAGCCCCAAACCATAGCGTTCTATATCTGTAACATATGTCAATTGACTAAGTAATGTAGTTGGCAGATCACTCTACTGCGGGCAAATTTTCTCTACTAGCATTGCGCCAACCAGTGGCTTTGGTAGGCTCTACTTCAGCATCCTCGCGCCCATTAGTATAGTAATACAAGGCTATCGACTTTCTTGTTGTACCAGCAGGACAGTTTAGCGGCGTGGGGCTACCATGATAGGAGTTGCTGTCGGTTTTAAAAATAACACAGCGCCCACCAATAGGCATTATTCGCTTCACGCAACCTGTCATATCTTTTGACCACAACTCCAAATGCCCTTCGTATTCCTCACGCCAGTTTTCGTTTAGGTAAATTAAAATATTGAGACGCCGACTCAAATTGTATTTTTTATGATGAGTGAAATCGGCATGGATACCCAATATAGCACCTGGTAGCGATTGATGTAAGCCAGCTCCTTGCAAGCTGGGATCAGGTAGTAAGTTTTGAATGCCTGTGAGCTGCTCTAAAAATCCGATAAATATCCCCGAATTTAATTCCCATATAAGTTGTCTTAAAATAGCGGGCATACTTATTTCATGAGGCATACCTAATTTATTATGCTGCATAGGTTGATCACCCAAAACTGCATCTGCTCGCCGCCACGCAATATCTAGGTCAGCTGAAGGGAACGCATTTATCATTAATGACAAGGCATTAGGGTTAATAAAATTTTCGAACAAAATGTAAGGAAATGGGTCAGCGCGACTAAACCGATCTTTATTTTCATCGGCAAGAGATGCCAAAGCATTAAAATCTAAAATTGTATCCACTCCAGCAAAGGAGCTAGTTTTATTATTTTTCTTACCAAACATGTTTTACTCACTACTCACAGACTGACTACGGTAAATTATAGCCAGTTTACAATCTCTTGGACAGCTACCTCGCTGGTCTGACTGCTTACAAGATTGAATAGACCACTATAGATTTCGGAGGTTTTAAGGTATTCTGTGGCTTATACTTCCACCCTCATCAATCCCCCTAAAATAAGCATAATGTCGGCATGATGGCAATCTGAAAAAATAATGAACACACCTTTACTTTCCATAATTGTAATAGTGTATGACATGCCTGAACAGGCATGGAACACGCTGTTAAGCCTAACCCCAACGTATCAGCGAAATGTTGATCAACAGCAATACGAAGTCATTGTGGTTGAGAACCGATCGAAAAACTGTATTCCAGCTGAACGGGTTCGATCTTTGCCTGATAATTTTGTCTACATAAATAGAGAAGAAAATGGCATTTCACCAGCTAAAGCAATTAATGAAGGTCTAAAGCAATGCCGAGGCCAGAGCATTGGCTTGCTCATTGATGGTGCGCGCATGCTTACTCCGCGGGTGGTCGAGTTTGCACTTCAAGGATTGCGGATAAAAAATGCCGTTGTTACCGTGCCTGGTTATTATTTAACCGAGTTTGCTACCTTGGAAAAATCTAGTAAGGAAATATTGCGCCACGAGGAAAAGCTGCTGAAAAGTCTCGATTGGATGAAAAAAGGGTACTCGCTATTCAAACAGGCATGTTTCAGTAATGGTAACCGCCATGGGTTATTTCATCCCATTATGGAGTCAAACGCGCTGTTTTTCAGCCGTGAGGCAATAGAAACCATCAATGGGGTCGATGAGAAATTTAGCCTTAAGGGCGGTGGCAGCGTTAATTTACATTTGTATCGCCTTCTGACTACAGCGACAGACGCTCCCATCATCGTGCTGCAAGGAGAAGGCAACTTACACCAATTTCATGGTGGCACTAGCACGACCAAAGGGCAGGAGCGAGAACAGCTTGTCGTCGAATTTAAAAAACAATTGGATAGCTATTGGCCGAACGGTTTCAAATCAGTCACCCGTGAACCTTATCTTTTAGGAACCATTTCGGCTGACGCCCTCCCTTTAATTGAACAATCGATTATTAAGGGTACTGAGCGCTTTAATAACTTTAAAAATAAAAATCGAGATCCTTGGGATGATGACGCTATGCTGGAAGTAAACCATGGCGAACGCTAAGTTTAAGCTATCAGTGGTGGTCGTGGTATACGATATGTCTCGACAAGCTATGAACACCCTATTCTCTCTCTCGACGACATATCAACGCAATGTAGATGCTAGTGATTATGAAATCATTGTAGTTGAAAATAGCTCACAGAATAATCTAGATCAGACTGAAGTAGAGAGTTTGGCTGGGAATTATCGCTATATATTAAGAGATGAAAAAAGACCTACACCGATTTATGCAGTTAACCATGGCATCGAAATATCAAATGGTGAAAATATTTGTTTAATGATAGATGGCGCTAGACTGCTCACACCAAGAGTGATTCGTTACACCCTCGATGCTTTTGCGATAAATAGCAACGCGCTTGTCGCTGTTCCTGGCTACCATATTGGTGAGCACGATCATAAATTTAATAATATAAATCTACATAACGAAGACAGCGAACAACATTTATTAGATAACATTAATTGGCGAAAAAATGGCTATAGTATATTTGATATTAGCTGCTTTAGTGGTGCCAATACACATGGTTATCTGCACCCCTTACTAGAATCAAATTGTTTAAGCGTGAGTAAAAAAGCTTTGAACGCTTACGGTGGAGCTAAGGAAGAGTTTAAAAGCCCCGGTGGCGGCGCTGTAAACCTAGATCTATATCGAGGTCTTTGTCTAGACCCAGACGCGCAGCTTTTTGTTCTTGCTGGCGAGGGCTCATTCCATCAGTATCATGGCGGTGTAACAACAATGCAGCGCGACGATTTAGATGAACTGCTAAATAATTTCCAAGAGGAATATAAAACAGTTAATGGTGAATATTATCAAGCGGCGCGCAGAGAACCTACATTAATTGGCGCTATTACAGCCGCCTCATTACCCTATCTAAAGTTATCCATAGAAGGAGCCCAGCGTCGGTTTTTGCGCTTTTCCAACAAGCCGAAAGAAGCTTGGCGCGACGACTATTAACAGCATGAATTTAATAGACCTACAAAGTGGAATACGAGAAAAAAACAGCTATATAGCTGAGCTGGAATCTATCAGAGGAATAGCCGTTATATTAGTTTTTTTCTTTCATTTATACGGGATGACGATTAGTGGCGCTAAAATAAAGCCCGACTCCTACTCCCTACCCATGTCATTTATCGCGGGCGGTAACACCGGTGTTACATTGTTCTTTGTACTTAGCGGATTTTTACTCTCACTACCATTTATTAAAGGGAGCCAGCGAGGTCAATTGCCATCAGTAAGAGATTATTTTATATCGCGAACACTACGGATATTACCGCTATATTATATAGTGGTTGTTACGTCAATTATTATCAATGGCAATCTTGATAATGGTATTGCGGCATTAAGTTTCCAATATGTCGGCTTTGATATCTTCCCCTTCAGCGTGGTCTGGTGGACACTTTCAACAGAGGTCCAATTCTACATTCTGTTACCGCTGGTAATGCTTTTATCTAGTACCCGCAATGGAAAATTAATTCTATTGATATTATTGATAGTTTGGGCTGTAGCTTATTATCTGCTGACCCTATCTAACTATCCATTAGATAATAGCTATGAAGTGATCAGGACTAAATCCATATTCGCTAGGCTACCGGCATTTATTTTCGGTATCGCGGCTGCATTTATCTATAGCCTTAATGACACTAAAGTGGCGAAATCATCGAAGAATCAGCGCCTATATTCAAGCTTTGCCTTAGTCATTTTAGTGTTAGCGCTCGGTTTAATTTTACAGACTGCCTTGAGCATGGGCGCTGCAGCAGAAATTGAATGGCATATACACCACAGCTTTGAAGCCTTATGTTGGGGTTTAATACTATTGCTATTTGTTAGCACAAACCCAATCGGCAAAAGTATTTTTATTAATAATATGAATGCTTTTTTGGGAAAAATTTCTTATTCTATATATCTCTTACATGTACCCATCATGTTTTATATTATATACCCTATCCAACAAACTGTAGGCGTCGAAAACTATATTGGTAGTGTGGAGGTTATTTTTGCTAGTAATTTATCAATAATCGCTACAGTGGTTGCTTCCTACATAAGTTATCAACTAATTGAGAAGCCATTTTTAAAACTGAAGCAACATATTCCCGTATTCAGGAAGCCAACAGCTAACATCTCTACCAAATCGAACTAAGAGCAGCTATGATCTTCTCGCTTAACCATTATATGCACATAAAAATAATTGGACATTGATATTATGATTTACCTACCTCCATCAGTTGACTTTAGCCCCATCAAAATGGCGTTTAGCACCTGGGTTGATCACATGCCTTTTGGTTATGATTTAGTGACTGCTATGCGCCCGAAAAAACTGGTTGAGCTTGGCACACATAATGGTATGTCGTTCTTTGTTTTCTGTCAGGCAATGACGGAACAGAACGTTGATGGGAGTTGTTATGCCGTCGATACCTGGGAGGGTGATGATCATACTGGCGATTATGGTGAAGATGTATACAACGCCGTAAGTAGCCACTGCAGAGAAAACTTCAGAGGCTGCCATTACCTATTGAGAATGCGTTTTGATGAAGCGGTAGAAAAATTCGATAACGATTCTTTAGACATTGTTCATATCGATGGTTTACACACCTTCGACGCCGTTAAAGAAGATTTCGAAACGTGGTATGAGAAAGTAAGGCCCGGCGGGATAGTATTGTTTCATGATGTTGAAGCACGAATCAAAGACTTTGGTGCTTGGAAATATTGGCAAGAACTTGAATCACAACATACAACTTTCAAGTTTAATCATGGTTTTGGTCTTGGGGTGTTAAGAAAGCCAGGAGGAGAAGGAGAAGACCCAACCCTACTTAAGCTGATGTTTGAGTCGGACGAAGCAACACAACAGCAGCTGCGTCAGCTTTATGTCCATATAGGCTTAAATGGCGAGATGAAACGCAAGATAGCTCGTCGTGAAAAATAATAGCTTCGGTCTATCCACGTACCACCAATCAAGTTGCTACTTGCTATTGACCTATACACAACTCTGAATCAAGCATATCAACTTGAGCTATACCGAGTTTCTGATTCTTATAGTAATCTTTAAACAGTTGATAATGCTTTAAAGGTACATCTGGAGAATAGCTGTCTGAAAATGAATTCAGCACAGCATTTGAAAAAATAGCTTTGCCTCCATTAAATACTTTTGTGGGGTTACTGATAACAAGATCTGAGGGCACTTTGTAGTCTATATTCAGGCGGGATTCTTGCAATAACCCTGACGAGTATAGTCTTATTGTTTTAGTTGAATTTGATTTTGTCAAAGCCTCTTCACCTGGTTGCAAGTCGCCAGTGAGAATAAGTCTATTGCAGACGCTAGGATTAAAACTGAAACTCTTAAGCACCAAATCTCCAATATTCCACTCGATACCTTGCCCTGGTATGTACAATAACTGCCAGGCTCCCTTTTGTTCAGCTAAAATAATCGGTATTTCACTATCCAAATGCAGTGGTGGAACTTCTAAACCGATAGAAAAACCAAACATATAAGGTGTGCGCATCATATCGAAGCCGCTGTAACTAACAGTCGACTTATCCAACTCAACATGTTCACTTACGCTTAATTTGCTCTTAGCCCAATGTGACTGCCAATAATATGCAGACATATCAGTAATAATGCTTGGGTTAGTATCTGCCACATTAACCCCACCTGAAGCATCATTATCTAAATCGAACAGCATTGGATCTAAGCCATACATTTCAGACATGCGCCACTTACCATCTTGGGAAACCACACTAAAGGTCATAGTGTTAATGTTCCAATTATACTGCTCCCAGCTTCTACTTTTACCTGTCAAGGGGACGCCTTGCGTGATTCGCGGCCATAGATTTCTACCGTCGAGACCAACTGGTAATGGAATATTTACAGCTCCTAACAAGGTTGGATATATATCCACATTCATCACTACATCGTCTATTATTTGATGAGTTGCCATAGCTGGGTACTTTACAACCAATGGCGTTCTATACGAACCCTCATAAACTTCGTTTTTCTTACCGTAATATGGAAAATTATTGTTTCTACGGGCATTGGTTCCACCGTTATCACTAACAAAAACAACTATAGTATTGCTATCCACTGCGTCAACAAGTTTACCGATTGATGCATCCAATTGAGCTATCAGAGCGCGATACTCCCCTTCAGCTGTCGCTGGAAATTTTTTCCGATAGCGACTGGCAGGCTGAATAGGATCATGCGGGGCTAAAAAGGCATGGTATAAAAACCACGGTTCGTCATTCTTATTCAAAGCGTTAATTTTTTCGACTGAATGCTCAGTCAAAATATCAGTCAGGTGACCTTTGTATTGAATTAAGTCTCCTAGGTTAGTTCGTAGCCAAGGATCATTATATGTCGGAATTTTTTTCTGCGCTTCGTCACCAGCCAACTGCCATTGATTCAAAAAACCAAACCAATTATCAAACCCTTTGTTAGTTGGCCAGCCTTGCCTGCGCTCTTCTCCTGCATGCCACTTCCCTACTAGATAGGTTGCATAACCTTGCTTAGACAGCCATTCTGCAATCGTAGGGTACTCTGAGGGGATTTCAATACCTCTATGCCTAAAACCGGATCTCTCTGGGTGACGACCAGTTAATATTGCTACTCTACTAGGCGAGCACGTTGAATCGGCATAATGCCTAGTAAATAACGTACCGTCAGCAGCAATTTTATCGATATTGGGAGTTACTATCCCCCCGGGGTTTATCGCAGATATATCATCGTAGCCCAAATCATCAACCACAATCATCAATATATTAGGCCTAACTGGCACACTCTCTTTCTGGGCTACATCTGCAATGCTTTTCGTTAAATTTTTTAGACCTCCAATCCAACCCAAAATGGCCGCTACCAATAGCATATATAGAATATATTTAAGCTGATTTGAGCCGGAAATTAAACCAAACTGCATTATACTATCTCACATTAATGACACTATTCTGTTATTATATATCACTTAGTATCAGACGAATTAACTTAGCGGAATCTATTATCACAATGTCTATATTACGCATAATTCCAAGCCTCTATGAAGTTAAAAAGGCTCTTTTATATCCCCGCACGCTATATATGAGAAATAAAGAAAAAAGCCTGACAGGCTTTATTAAAACAGCGCTTGAATTGCATTATTATAGGCCATCTTTTTACGACTTTATCGCTGCCACAGTTGCTAATAAGAATATATTGCATGAAGCCAAATTAGACGAAAATAGTGTCGTTATCGATGTAGGCGCATTTACCGGCGAATGGACACAACACATCGTAGAAAGATATAACCCCACCATCTACGCTTTTGAGCCGGATCCTATTAATTACAAACAGTTACAAGAAAAGGCTGCTACCAATAGTAAATTAATACCTCTGTTCTATGGTATCGGAGACGCTAATGAAAAGGTCAAAATATCTTTAAAAGGTCTTGGTTCTTCTATTTTCAAAGAAGCAGACAAAACAGACAACATTAAAACTGCTATAACAGAAATTAAATCTATTGAATGCGTATGGCAAGAGCTAGAACTAACAACCGTAGATTTAATGAAGATTAATATCGAAGGTGCTGAATTCCCTCTCCTTGAAAAAATGATTGAAGAGGATTTATTGAAAAATGTGGATTCATTTATGATCCAATTTCATGAATGGCATCCACGAGCCTATAGCCGCAGAAAGAGAATTTTAAAAGAATTGTCAAAAACGCATAAAATGGTATGGGATTACAATTTTGTATGGGAAAAATGGGATAGAAAATAATATCCCATGCAATATCCACTAATGACTCAAAGACAAATATAAAATAGACAACATTGCTAATGATGACCAACTCTTATCCTCAGCGTATTATTTGTATTCTCGGCATGCACAGAAGTGGTACTAGCTGTTTAACCGGTTCTTTGCAACAATGCGGGCTTGAATTAGGCGAGCACTCCACTTGGAATTTGCATAACACCAAAGGCAATCGTGAAAACCAACAGGTAGTCGATTTCCATGAGCAAGTACTGGCTGACAATAATGGTTCATGGCACACCCCTCCCGCTAAAATATACTGGACTGAAAACCATAAGGAACAGGCACTATCAATTTTAAAAACCTATTCTGACATTCCTCTTTGGGGCTTTAAAGATCCAAGAGTATTACTTATGTTAGAGCAGTGGCAGTCATTGAAAGTTGACATGGATTACATTGGTATTTTTCGTCACCCTTACGCTGTAGCTCGTTCTATAAACAAGAGAGGCTCAGGTATTGTTTCATTTAAAACCGGTATTGAAGCTTGGTATAAATATAATATTAAGTTATTGGCTGAATATAAGAGATCTCCTTTTCCAGTTCTATGCTTTGATGATCCAGAAGATATATTTCATGAAAAAATGTATGACATCATAAATAATATGGGGTTAAGTCACATCACAGATGAAGAGCCGTTTTATTCTAAAGAGTTAAAAACTAATGAAATAGATGAAAGCTATAGATTACCGTGGAAAGTTAAGCGGCTTTATAAAAAATTAACGAAAATTAGTGTATAGATATGAAAGCGTTTCTAAAATCCGTTTTACAAAAGCTTTCTTACAAGCCCAACAATGTAATCCAGGATATAAAACAACCGATACCTAATTCACCCAAACCGGTTATGTTTTTTAGTCCAGAAATGCCTCTGTTATCCGCTCCTGCCAAAACAACTGCAAGACCGATTCTAAGCTTCATTGTGATTGTTTACAAAATGCCAGAACAGGCAAAGAAGACGTTATTCTCTTTATCTTCGGCCTATCAGCAAGGTGTGTCGGACAACAATTACGAAGTTATCGTTGTAGAAAACTCATCAAATCAAATGTTGACTGAAAAAGACGTCACTTTGTTTGGCAATAACTTCTCTTATTATAGCCGAGAAGAAACAGCACCTACCCCAGTATATGCTATTAATTATGGTGCTCAACAAGCAAAGGGAGATCACATTGTACTGATGATTGATGGTGCTAGAATGTTAAGTCCCGGCGTCATTAATTACATGCTGGCAGCGACATGCTTGGCAGATCTTCCAATTATTTCAGTGCCGGGCTATCACTTAGGCCATAAACTGCAGCAACAATCTATACTTGAAGGTTATGATAGTGAGGCTGAAAAAACACTATTAGACAGCATAAATTGGCCACATGAAGGGTATAAGTTATTCGAGATATCTTGCTTGAGTGGTACTAGCGGCGGTGGTTTTTTTAGACCTATCGGTGAAAGTAATTGCCTCAGTATTCCCAAAAAACTTTGGCATGATATTGGCGGTATTGACACCAACTTTATGCTCACTGGAGGCGGGCAATCAAATTTAGATTTATACAAACGAGTAGTGGAAATAGCTGAAACGACTCTTATCACTTTGGCTGGAGAAGGTTCATTTCATCAAGTTCATGGAGGGGTCACCACAGGTCAGGGCGAAGAAGCTAAACGGCGCAAAATTCATGAATCCCATTTTGCAGAATACACTGCATTACGAGGACAGCCATATAGCCCTCCAGAAAAAAGATCCATCTACCTCGGAAGTTTTCCCGACTGCGCAATGAAAAATGTTCTTCATTCAGCTGAAGTTGTACTTAGATCAACAGGGCAACTACCACCGAAAAGTTAATTACCCTATTAGAATCAAACATCAAGATCCTATTCTTTGACTGAAATCCAATTGATAGGGTTAGTTTTTGGTAATTTCATGCGCAGGCCTTCTCGATAATTTCCGCTTAAACCATCGTTGCCATTCGAAAGGAACTAGCCGAAGAGAATAATGTACTATTGGATTTTTTCTAATCAAGAAAAGCACTGCAAGAATTTTTTCTCTTGCAGTACGTTGACAATAGTTATCAATATCATAAAGATATTTTGCAAGTATTGCGTCAACATCGAAATCTCTTGTATCCACCTTAGATAAACCAACCCCGTACTTTGTTAGATAGAAGCATTCATCATTTTCAATCTGTGGATACTCTTTTGAAAAAACTTCACAAGCTAAAAATTCTTGTCTGATATCAGCAATTTTATCGAGCCATTGCTCAGCCGTTGAATCCCACTGTATCGACCAACTCCATGGTCGGCCAGCTATTCGCTCTACAAATGCACCTATATTGGGAGCCGCAACAGGCAAACCTGTTTTTAGTGCCGCGCTTAGGGCGTAGCTATATGTTTCTGGCCAATGACAGGGAAACCAAATCAAATCGGGATCGATTTTTCTAATAATTTCAGCCAACTCATCATCTTTGTAGCTACCATGAGTAATAACATGTTTACTAAGCTCACGATATGCATACCCGGCAAGATGAAACTCGAATGAATATTTTCTATTTGTCGCTAGCACAGCGGTACTATCAAATAAATCGGCCCCTTTTTCCCTGCCCAATGCACCTAGTACAAGAATTTTAAAACTATCTTTTCCCTTCCTTCGTGGCCTACTCACCGATGGATACGGTCTATCCATGAAATAATCTGGGTGGTATGAAACGCAAAAAAAGGCGTCTGGAAAATATTTTTTGTATATATTTTCAGTATATTCACTAGGCGCAATGACCATAGTAGCTGTATTAATTATAGCTCCACATCGTTCACGCCACTGATCAGGTGACATATTATAAGGTATTGGGAATGCTTCTCCACAATGCTCATCTCTTACATTTTGATCAATGCAAAAGTATGCGTTTTTTCCTACAAGCGTTGGGTTCGCGTTTATAAAATAGTAATCATGCAATGTCACATAATGCGGCAAAGCTCTACTATTAAGCAGAGTAAGCAGCTGATCCGAAACATCCATCAGATGATGGTAGTGAATGCAGCTAACTCCTAATCCTTCTATCACCGCTGTCAAATCATCAATATCACTATTTAAATCAAATTTTATACATAAACGTACTGAGCCACATATAGTAAGGTGAATTTCTCTTTCATTGACAACAGATAAGATGAGCGTTTTAAATTTCTCGTCGAGATATAATGCGAGTTCATTCACATGTTTTTCTGTACCACCACCTAAGCCATGAGTAACATGGAGGATCGTCGGCAGAGGGCTAGAGCGAAACATCTTCACAGCGACATGATTGCGAACGACATAAGAAGGATCTTCTTCAATAAACGCTCTAACTTCTTCATGATAATCCGGATAAAGCCTATCTAAGGTACGCATCGCTATCGCTACCCTCTCTGCCTTCTCTGAGCCAAAACTAACCCCACCAGCATGGTAAACATACACATTGCTACAAAGTACATTCCTTAATCCCGATGCCTTCGCTCTACGACAAAAATCATTTTCTTCTCCGTACCCTCGCCCGAACGTAACTTCGTCAAAGAATCCGATACTATCTATTGAACTACGGGTTATATACATACAAAACCCAACACCAGTTGGTATGTCTGTAACCACAGGGTTACTAATGGCCGAAAACTCTGCATCTAAGGATGCTACTGTCCACCCTCTAGGGATTTCGTTAGCCTGACACATCATCGGAAAACTACAGATCTCGGCATTATTTGAAAATGGGGTTACGGTAGCAATAGAATCATCACTAGCGGCGCAATGAACAAGTCTATCGATCCAGTCGTTTGCTACAGCTGTATCACTATTAAGTAATATCACATTTCTATCAGAATGTAGTTTCATACCACGATTAACTGTTGCAACAAAACCTAAATTTTTATCGTTCTTGAGTAGTGTTATTTTTTTAAGAGTAGACAGGTTTTCGACATAAGCTAATAAGCTATCATCTGGACCCGCATCGTAAATAACTATAATTTCATAGGGTACTTTATTGACGCAGTCACTTAATAAACTATCAAGACAAGAGACGGTTTCAGTATATCCACTATATACGGGTACGATTACATCTAACTTCTTACTCAACATTTTTTCTATATATTAAGTTTCGATTAATACGTCCTAATAAAGTCGTATCCCTTTCCATAAGTTGTTGATTACACTCTTTAAGCTGTTGGTCTCGTAGGGCAACAATTTCTTGGGCATGCTTAAAGTCCTCACCTAGTTGATGCAGGTCCTTGTTTATAGAAACTACCTTTTGGAGGTGCTCATTAACAGTAATAATCCATTCTTCATTTTCTTCATGCCAACTCAACCAGCTATCAGCCAATGTAGAAATCTCATTATTTATACCTGTCTCAATATTTTCTATAGTAATATCTAAATACTGAGTCATTGAAGGAAGGGAATATGAGGTTAATGAGTTAGTTTTAAATCTTTGCTGGCTACTATCAATAATAGTGCCAAACGCGCTACCCCCTACTATACCCTCATCGTTTATATCTAGAAAATTCGCTATACGATGCGTTTCAGTAATCGAATCACTTAACAAATCAGCGTAATTAACTGCGAAGAAAGTTTGCTCGTGAGAAATACTCGAAAAACTACCCAAAGTGTAGTTGAGCCACAATATAAATCCAGAATCAATTGGAATAGCGTCTCTTGCATTTAGTGATGCTGCTACCTGTCCGGGATTACGATAACCATATACTAATTTCACCTCCACCCCAGATTGTTCAAATACCTTTGACCAAAATGGCATCAATAAGCAAAGCCTAGGGTCTTTCAACAAGGAAGTATCTTGTGATAAATAATGTTCATCCACATGTCTTTTTGCACAAGAAAAAATATCTGGACTCACCTTACTTAACCAATCACTTGGTAACGGCCTTAGGTCAAACCAAGTCCGATTTAAGCCCATTAGTAATAATTCATTAATTCGGACAACCTCTGCATCTTCAAAAAAACCATGGGAATTTATAGCATCAATAACTGGAATTAATCCGTCTACCAATTTTCCACCTAAATGACTTATTAACTCACAAAGCACAGACGTACCCGAACGATGCATTCCAAGAATCACAATAACTGTAGGTTTGCTCATTTAATCCTCATAGCCATAACAGGTCCTATAAAAATCTGTGCGGCGATTGATTTCTTCTATTTGTTCACCAGTAAGCTTTTTTAAATACTTATTTTTCTCAGGATGTACCGATAACTTGGAAAAATCGTATTCATTACTGTCTTCAGATATAAATTCCAACACTTTGGAAATATACTCTCGTGGCTGCTTCGTTAGATTTTCATAACTTAAGTCTAAGACTCTATCTGGTGCCAGCTGTTTATATTGGTGCACTATCATAATGCTCTCTAGCCAGGCGTTAATAGCACCGGTAAGGCTATGCTCAGGCATTACTGCACCTTCTAATAAACTGGCGACTACATTAAGAGGATTTCGATGAATATGAATAAACTTAGCATCCGGATACATCGCACTAAGCATTAAAATGCCATAGGCGTTTTGAGGTGTTTTATCGAACCAGCGCCCTGTAGCGTTATTTTTCTCTAATAAATATTGCTGCCCATACCAATCCATCATGTCCTTCCGGCTATATGCTGATTGTCTAATACAATGAAAAGCAATATTATTAATACCATCTATTTTTCGATGAGACTCAAAAAACTTAGAGGCCCTATAATAATTATCGTACCTCTCTGTGCCAAATGGATCACTCCATCTAAAAAAATGTGTCTCTTCGGGACATTCCAATTTTTTATGTAATCTAAGCATATCTCTTAGCATCGTGGTCCCAGACCGTACAGAACCCAGAATGAAAAATGGACTCTCGTTGTAGTCAGCAATTGGCATAGTTATGCCTTTACTATTTTCTATAAAGTCAGATACAGGTAGATTTGCGATAGAATCAAACTCACGTCCATTCTTTATCGCCAATATTTTCGCAACCATTCTTTTAAACATAAAACTAATTTAACTCGTTGAACTTGCTATATTCGCCTAATACTACTTGCGGCGTACCATCCATATATGAACAACCGTCTTTAATCCATACCACACGATCGCAGTATTCTCGTATAGTCGCTTCATTGTGACTGATAAGAACCACTGTTTTATCAGACCTAATACGCTCGTTCATCGCCTCTAAGGATTTTTTTCGAAACTGTTCATCACCAACACTCAGCACCTCGTCCATTAACAACACATCGGGATTAACTTGTAGGGCCACAGCAAAACCCAATCGAGCCTTCATACCAGCTGAGTACGTCCTAACAGGCTTGTATATAAAATCCCCTAACTCAGAAAACGCTACGATCTCATCCATCGCATCGCTTACTTTTGCTTTGCGCATACCTAACAATATACCGCTTAAAATAGCATTTTCTGCGCCACTTAAATGAGGCATAAAACCGACCTGCAATGATAATAGTAATACTGACATTTCGTTCTTGCTGACAAACCCTCTATCAGGATCAATAATGCCGGCCATCACCTTCATTAGCGTGCTTTTACCGGCACCATTTTTACCCACGATACCTAGGGTTTCACCTGAACGTACCTCAAATGACACGTCATTCAAAGCCCAATAATCATCCCGTTTAAATAGGCTCAATGAAGATTTATAGTTTACTCCAACATTATTTAAGCTAAATATCGAACGTTCACTCATAATTGAATTAGCCTATAACTCTTGGAAACACACGATCGAACTTTCTGAAAAATAGATATACCAGTACATTTAATACTACAGAAAACACAAATAGTCCTGCCAAAACATTTAACGGGGGATAACTATTGTTTAACAAAATATCTCTATAACACTCAATCAGCATAACGACAGGGTTCCATACCAAAATCTGCTGAACATCTTCAGACATAGACCCTATATCAAAAAATATCCCTGACATGAAGAAAAGTAATGTCATTCCATAATTAACCACAAAACGTAAGTCGGGAATAAAAGGGACTAAACCTGCCGCCAGGCCGGCCGCAGCATAAACCATCGAAAACTGAACTATCAGAACTATCGGTAAGGCAAATAACTCATAGCCCCAGCGATAGCCGCTAAATAGCAAAAACAACACAAATATAGAAAGGATAATGAAAAATTTAATAGTGTTGGTAAAGACGACGATTGTTGGCAATATGATCTTAGGCAAATACACCTGGCCCATCAATCCAACACTCATAGCAATAGTACCCGCCGAGGTTCTGACAGAGCTATCTATCCACTTCCAGACTATCAACCCGCATAGTAAAAATGGAACATAACCTTCTTCCCCTTGCCTAAACCCAAGCCCAAAGACGAGATAAAATACACCCATATAGAGTATTGGCTCTAAAAACCACCAAATCACTCCAAGATAGCCCCGAGAAGCCTCGGTTCGCAGCTCAGATAATGAACGATATAATATCAGATCGAGATAGCGCGCTTTCATTGAGAAATGTCACCGATGATCGCAGTAGAAAATAAATTTTTGGACAACATTAAAATTCTTATTATAAGCCTAGAAAGCAGGCTGCTATTATAAACCAATAAACGTGTGGAACACAGGATATCAGCGATAATTAAATACATACACCCTAGTGTAAGGACCATAGCAATATATTAAAGCCCTCACTACTCTACCGATTTATTGTTGCATAAAAAAACGCCCCTGCAGATTAGTCTACAGGGGCGTTTTAATTTAGAAGCCTGACGATGACCTA
>JBKEHH010000022.1:0-31272 GCA_046710535.1 Pseudomonadales bacterium | reverse complement strand
TTACCAAAGCATCGACAATTCGATCACCGCTTAAATGCCCATTAAAGCGCGAACTCACTAACGGTGCCGGGGGATGCTGATAATCAGACGATTTTTTCTTGGCGGCTGAATAACCACAGGCAAAAAAATGATTCACTCTATCTAATAGCTTCAGTGGCCGTTTGATATTATGCACATAGGCATTAGACCAAATTTCCCCCTGGCTTGGCCCCTCTTCTTGCTGCCAAGATTCTACGCACTCTACTGGTTCTAGCTCATCGGTTAAACGGTGTATTGCTGTAATGATTTCAGCACCGGTTATACCGTCGATAGCGCTATGATAAACCTTCATCATAATTGCAAAGCAACCTTTAGGTAGACCTGGTGTTTTATTGAGCCCGGTAATAATATAGGCTTCCCACAGTGGTTTTTTCATATCTAAACCGCGTGCTTGTAGGCGGCCGAATAAATCGAAATATTGCTGCCAATTGCCGGGTTTTGGCAGTGCTACTTCACGCAGCTGAGAACCTAAATCAAAACTTGAGTCTTCAACCCAATACGGTGTGTCAAGCCCCAGAGCGCCATCAGCTAACTTACGCCTAAAAATGGCAGACTTAGATAAGTTACGCTAAAACACGCTATAGATATCTTGATAGGTAATTTCCTTACCTTTACGAGAAGATTGGTCGTAGATCATAACTGGGGTAATATGCATGGGAGTATTCTTACTCTCCAACTGCAAAAAACTCGCATCTATCTCTGACAATTGCTGCATACCATTCCTCTTACTTATTGAGAGAAAAAGCAATAGTGCCCTCCAATACTAAAACTCACTTTAGCAATGCAGGGCGGCAGATCCTATGGGGCAAAAATCTAAATACTAGTTTTATGCGCTAGATCAAGAAATCTGACAAGGAATTACGAATTGACGTTGCCATAAGGGTTGGCAAAGCGCTGTGGACTTGGCTTATTAGGACGCTGATTAGCACTTGTTGGCTTAGCCCCAGGTCTTGATGAACTAGCTTCAGCATTATTGCCGTTAGAAGAATTTGGCTTTCTCCGTCGACTTTGCCCAGCAGGTTTGTGACCTTGAGTATTGTCGCCATTACGTTGACCGTCACCCTGACCGTCACGATAGTTAGCAGCTGGCTTTTTAGGCTTCTTCGCTTTAAATGGTGCGGTATTCAAACGAGATTCGGGTAATTTACTCATGGGCTCAAACCCTTCTACAATTTCGCGCTCTAGTAATTTACCGGTTAAGCGTTCGATATCAGACAACTGCTTAAACTCATCAGCCGATACTAACGACACGGCATGCCCAGTACTACCGGCACGCCCAGTTCTGCCAATGCGATGTACATAATCTTCCGGCACACTGGGTAAATCAAAATTGACTACCTGCGGCAACTGTTCAATATCTATACCGCGAGCAGCAATATCTGTTGCTACCAAGATACGAACCTCTCCAGCTTTAAAGTCAGCCAAAGCTTTGGTTCTGGCACCTTGGCTTTTATTGCCATGAATAGCGGCAGCAGAAATACCACAACCGATCAGTTGTTTCGTTAAGCGGTTGGCGCCATGCTTAGTGCGAGAGAACACCAATACTTGCTGCCATTGGTTATCTTTAATTAATTTCGTCAGTAGTTTCGCCTTCTGCGACTTATCTACCGGATAAATTTTTTGCTCTACAGATGGCGCAGCTGCATTGCGCGGCGTTACCGAAATTTCCACGGGATCATTAACTAAGCCTTTAGCTAATTGACGAATATCATTAGAAAACGTAGCTGAAAATAATAAATTTTGGCGATTTTTAGGCAGCACTGACAATATCTTTTTAATGTCATGAATAAAGCCCATATCTAACATACGATCAGCTTCATCCAGCACTAACACTTCTAAATCATCAAAACGCACCGCTTTTTGATTATACAAGTCTAGCAATCTACCGGGAGTAGCAACTAATATATCAACCCCTTTGCGCAGTTTCATCATCTGTGGGTTAATTTTTACGCCGCCAAAAACAACTGTTGATTTAAGCGGTAAATTCTTACCATAAGTGGCAACGCTTTCACCAACCTGTGCAGCCAACTCGCGAGTAGGCGTTAACACCAGCACTCTAGCTTGATTGGGACGTGCGCCGGGGCCATCCATAAGTAACTGCAAAATAGGCAAAGTGAAGCCTGCAGTCTTACCGGTGCCGGTTTGTGCCGCAGCCATAACATCTTTACCATCCAATACCGCAGGAATGGCCTGCGCTTGAATGGGGGAAGGAGTGTCATAACCTTTTTCTTTTAGTGCTTCTAATATCGGGGCCGCTAAGCCTAACGTTGTAAAACTCATAATGACTCTTTTAAAAAATTAAGAACAATCTTGGCAACAACCAAGACCTACAGCAATAAACTGGGTTCTATTGGATGAAAAACATCGGCAGCATCGATTAGCGATTTAGCCGTTAACATTGGTACTCCGTAAACTTGGGTTGCCACTCCAAAGTTACCCTTAACTCTATCTAGCAATAGATCAAAGTCGCCATCGCCAGACAACAACACCACTGTATCTACCGCTGGAGCTGCTTCCATTACATCAATAGCAATACCCACATCCCAATCGCCTTTGGCACTGCCATCGCTGCGCTGAATATAGGGCTTAAGCTTTATCGTAAAGCCAATATGCTTGAGTGCATTTTGAAACTTTTGCTGCTGCTCATCATTGCGGGCTATTGCATAAGCATTGGCAATACAAATATCGCCATGTTCAGCTATTAGCTGCCAAACACGACGATAATTAAATTGCTTCTGATACGCTTGGCGAGTTGTATAGTAGATGTTTTGAACATCTGCAAAAACAGCGATTTTAGGCAAAAGATAGCTTATCTAGAAAATTTAGCTTTGTTGCGATTTATTGCCGAGCGTAATGTGCTTAAGCCCAGATAAATTTTGTTGCCCGCTCATACCAATTTGGACGGCCTCAACGGTGCCGCCTTTTTCTAGAAATGCTTTAGTTTGCTCTTCTATTGACTGGGATGTTTCAACCGAGGCTGGTTGCTTCTTTTTAGCGGCCGCTCTAGTTGGCTTTTTCACGCGAGCAGGCACATCGCCTTTAGCTGCACCTTTCTTATCAGCCAGCTTAGCTGCCGCTTTAATCCCTTTCTCTATCGCAGCTTTAGCCACTGGCGCTTTCTTGGCAACAGCCTTTTCAGCCGGAGCTTTTTTGGCCTCAACTTTTTTTGCTGCTACTTTTTTAACGGGTGCTTTTTTTGCAGCAGCTTTTTCAGCTGGCGCTTTCTTTTTGGTAACCATGATATATTTTCGATTGCTTAAAAGTCGCATATTATACATGTTATTGGCTGTCATTGCTGATCTAAGTATAGATAATAACTAAATTAACCGCTATTCAAGGACTTTTCGTGCCATCAATTACTCAATTACGCTACATATGTACTGTAGAAAAGCTAAAACATTTTGGCAAAGCCGCTCTTGAGTGTCATGTCAGTCAACCCAGTTTGAGCACACAAATTCAGAAAGCCGAAGCAGAAGTCGGTTTTTATATTTTTGATCGTACCAAAAAACCGCTAGCAGTCACCAATAAGGGCAACGACTTCATCAAACAAGCGGAACGGGTTTTACGTGAATATGAAAAATTATTACATATGTCAAAAATGAGCGCCTCTGAGGTTAGTGGTGAATTTCGTTTAGGCATTATTCCTACTTTAATACCTTATGTGCTGCCGCGTTTTATCGAAAGATTTTCTACCAACTATCCAAAAGTAAAACTAATTATTGATGAGCTCAAAACTGAAGATATTGTCAGTACATTGAAATCTGACAAATTAGATGCGGGTATTCTGGCCACCCCGCTGAACGCTAAAGGGATCAAAAAACAGGTGTTATTCTACGAACCCTTTTATGCCTACGTGAACCCTCAGCATCACTTGGCAAGTGAAGATAGCATTAAAATTAGTCAGTTAACTACTGATGATCTATGGCTACTAAAAGATGGCCACTGCTTCAGAAACCAAGTCATTAATTTTTGCTCGCTAGATGATAATGACGGGGTGTTTAATAATGTTGTATTCGAAGGTGGCAGCCTAGACACCTTACGTTTTTTAGTCCGTGACAGTGGTGGCTATACGCTAGTGCCACAGCTATTCGCTGAAAACTTGCCCGAACAAGAACGTACTCTAATGATCAAATCATTTGCTAAACCAGTACCAATCAGAGAGATAAGTATCGTCTATAGTCGCGATCAATGGAAAACTGATATTTTGACCGCACTAGAAAAAACGATCAAACAAACACTGCCCACCAACGCCATCACCAAGCCTAGTAGCGAATATGAAATCATCAGTATTAAATAACAAAGGTTATACCGAGCCGCGTAAGACCAAGTCAGCCAAAAAACCAAACATGGTGTATTCGGTTTCATATAAATCGAGTATTTGGGCATCAGCTTGCTGCCACAACTGATCATTACTTGTATCTTTCATCAGCGCGCGCAGTGTTGGCGATAGATCATTCCAGCCTTTTGCCGCCTCTTCAGCTAAACCAATAGTAGTGTCGGTAACTAAGTCGGGCCGCTGCTGCTTTGACCAATGCATAAAGCTAACAAAATGATCACGAAAAAAACCTCCGCCGGTACCGAACTTAATAATAGCGCTGTCAGAATATTGAATATTGGCGTAAGCATGCTCGCTGTCACGCCAGGTTTGAAAGTGCTCTCTAAAGGCTCGAATACCAGCTAGCCCAGCAACCACCTCACCATTTTTACCACCAATAATCGACATCAACTCTTTCTGAGTTTTATCAATCCCCTGCATCTGCAGAACAGTCTTATGTAGTGCAAGGCCACAGGCATAGGGCAAATCGTGCTTTATTTTAGTATCGAAAAACTTACCCCAATTATTGAAAGTAGACATACCACCTTCAATGGGGTTGCGACTATCACGCAGCGCCTGCATAGAGCAGGTTTGAATTTCTTCGTCAGTACGATCTGCGATATAAACTTCTTGTTTATCTTCATCAAAGCCAAGTAACACAAAGCGATGGGCCGGAAAATGAACCTTGAACTCTCGATAATCCAGATAATAAATATCGCCTGACAACATGGTCGGTCTGCCGGCAACAACTTCATCCTTTAATATTTGCCAAGCTCTATCATTATCTAGCTCAATCTGCTCACGATAATCAATACCTAGTGCAGCCGCTAAATCGACCTCCATACTTGCGCCGCGACCAAACAGCATCGCCGGAGGCTGCATGGAATCATTGCTAACAAAGACACAATCTAAGCCTGCACCGAGACCAAAAATGACGCCCTCAGGAAGATCTAAGCCCGTATAATGAAAAATAAGATTGCGCATAGCACCGCTGCCACAATGACCAGCAGTGAGATTACGATAATTGTCTATTAACACGCGCATAGCGACCTCCGATAAAAATAACGAAGGCTATGCTACCTGAGATTGAGCCTTAGGTTGAGAGCGATTTATTGCACTTAAGATAGCCTTAAATGACGCATCAACAATATCACTACTAGTGGCACTGCCGCCAAAGCGCTGACCATCAACACTTAATTGAATATAGGCAATGGCCTGCGCGCTCGCACTATTGCTTAACGCATGCTCGCTATATTCAATAAGCGATATGGACTTGCCGGTCACCTGACGAATAGCATCGACAAAAGATTCGACCACCCCAGCACCTTTACCGTTAATGCTCATCACACGTGCGCCTTCGGTTAAGCTAACGCTCAATTGGTCTTGCCCGTTGTCGCGGCTTAGCTCATAACCATCTAACTGGTAAGGCACATCGGCATTAATGTAATGCTTATTAAATAAATCCCAAATTACTTGTGGGCTCACTTCTGCCGCCGACACCTCAGCTTCTTTTTGCACAATAGTACTGAATTCTATTTGCATCCAACGAGGTAGCTGCACGCCATATTCACGGTCTAATACATAAGCGATACCACCCTTACCCGATTGGCTATTAATACGAATAACCTCTTCATATGAGCGCCCTAAATCGGCTGGATCAATCGGCAAATACGCAGCGCGCCAAGGCTCACCCTCTTGGTATTTATCCAAACACTTTTTAATCGCGTCTTGATGACTACCAGAGAATGCAGTAAACACTAGATCGCCGGCATAAGGATGTCGCGGATGCACGGGCAACTGAGTGCAAGTCTTCACACACTCAATAATCTCGTCCATATTGGCAAAGTCTAATTTTGGGTCTACACCTTGGCTGTACATATTCATTGCCATGGTTACTACGTCTAAATTACCGGTGCGCTCGCCGTTACCCATTAAAGTGCCTTCAACACGATCAGCACCAGCCATTAAGCCAAGCTCCGACGCCGCCACACCGCAACCTCTGTCATTGTGGGTGTGCAAACTAATAACCACACTGTCGCGCTTACTAACGTGATTACAAAAATATTCTATTTGATCGGCATAAATATTAGGAGTCGACATTTCTACCGTCGCCGGCAGGTTCAAAATAATTGGTTTCTCTGGCGTTGGCTGCCACACATCAATAACCGCATCACACACTTCAACGGCATAATCTATCTCGGTACCCGTAAAACTCTCAGGCGAATATTCAAACGACCAATCGGTGTCGGGATAATCTTTGGCTAAACGTTTTACCACTTCAGCTCCATCGATCGCAATTTGTTTAATGCCATCACGATCTAAACCAAATACTTGCTCACGCTGTACTGTAGATGTGGAGTTGTAAATATGTACAATCGCTTTTTTAACACCGCGCAATGCTTCAAAGGTTCTGGCAATCAGGGGCTCACGAGTCTGCACCAATACCTGAATAGTCACATCATCGGGAATTAAATCTTCTTCAATTATCTTGCGCACAAAATCAAAATCAGTTTGCGACGCTGCCGGAAACCCTACTTCGATTTCTTTAAAACCAACCGCCAACAGCTGCCGGTACAAACGCATTTTTTGCAGTGAAGTCATCGGCTCAATCAGCGCTTGATTACCATCGCGCAAATCTACACTGCACCATCTAGGCGCGACAGTGATAGTTTTGTCAGGCCAAGTGCGATTAGGTAAAGACAATGCCGGATACGGCTGATACTTACTGTGATCGAATGTTCCCATGAGTGTCACTCTTTATTTGCTGCTAGTTACTGGATACTGCTGAATTGGTCGGCGTAGCTGTTGGTTATGGATGGCAACCGTTCTAAAACCCTTTTGGGGCTTGTGGCTGGTATCACTGGTAAACCTTGGTAAGGTTTAGTGTTAATACGCTGCAGCCAGCTATATACCGATATTTCGAAAGCTAGTATATGCAAAACTTATTAGTGATACATCCTAAATGTTGCGCATTTTTAGCTTAATTTTGCATTAAACAACTATTATTTAGGTTTTTAATAGATAATATAGCTAATAAATACAATTTAACTGTATTTTTGCACTCTAAAAAATACCAAAGGCGATATTATGAAGCTTGATAGAACTGACAAACGTATTTTAGAGGCCATGCAACAAGATGGCCGTATCAGTAACTTAGAACTGGCAGAGAAAGTGGGCTTATCACCTACTCCCTGCTCGCGCCGGGTAAAACGCCTAGAAGAGTCAGGCATTATCGACAAACACGTCACGCTACTTAACCAATCAGTACTAGGCTTAAAGCTTACCGCCATTATTGGTATAAGTATGGACCGCCACACTCCTGAGCGGTTTGAAAACTTTGAAAACCATGTCAACGAGTACCCTGAAATAATTGAAGCCAGCGTTGTCACCGGTCAGTCTTACGACTACCTCGTTAAGGCAGTCGTGCCCGATATGGAATATTATGAAGAACTATTACTAGGTCGGCTAACCCGTATTAAGGGTGTTACCGGCGTCCACTCAAGTTTTGTATTACGTAAGGTGATTTCAAAAACTGCACTGCCTCTAACTCATATATAATGATTATTTAAATCCCTATATCAACCAATGATAATCGACCAAATATTATCAATAACAAAGCGCACAATTAACAATGCATACCAATAAAACTGCAGCAGAGTTTCTACTCTACCAAACCCCAAATAAATGGCTAGAAACTGTATTGGCCGACTTTGATACTTTTTTATGCGACCACGCTTCGGCAGAAAAAAAAGCCTCTGGCATGGCAGTGACTATGATCTCTCATTATCCAGACAAAACAGAACTAGTGGATATAATGAGCGCCATCGCAGTGGAAGAGCTTAATCACTTTCGCGAAGTAATTAAAATCATTCACCAGCGCGGCAACATATTAGTCGGCGATGTAAAAGACAATTATGTCGGCGAGCTGCGTAAGTCCTTCCGCAAAGGTAGCGAGTTCTACATGATGGATAGACTAATAATCGCAGGCATTATCGAAGCTCGCGGCGCCGAACGCTTTGGCATTATTGCCGAAGGCTTACCTGCCGGCAGCCTAAAAGATTTTTATATAACTATTACTGAATCAGAACAACGCCACTACACGACATTCTTAGATTTGGCACAGCTCTATTGCGATGAAGATGAAGTAGGCAAACGTATATTGCAATTATTGACGGTAGAGGCAGAAATATGCGCCGCACAACCGTTTAGAGCAGCATTACATTAATGCCACTTGCTAAGTATTTAGAAAACTATGCAGAACCTGAGTCACAGCAAAACTTTACTCAGGTTAAACCTGAGACCAATTGCTTAGTAATACCTTGTAGAGATGAATCAACCAATTTACTCAGCCGATTAAAAACACTCTTAACTAGCAACCCAAACACACTTGTCATATTAGTTGTCAATCAGCCAAAATCGCAGACAGATAGCACGGTAAATAAAGCCCTCGCCGTGGCTGCTAAAGATCAACTGGCAAACAATATATTAGTCATAGATCGCTTCTCTGATGGCAACCGCATAGATGACAAACACGGCGTTGGCCTAGCCAGAAAAATTGGTTGTGATATTGCCTGCCGATTACTTGGCCAAGGCGTTATTACCAGCCAATGGATACATACTAGCGATGCAGATGTAAATTGGCCACATGACTATTTTACTGCCACTGCTGCGCTGCACGACTATGCTGCAGTCATCTACCCGTTTACTCATAAGCCACGAGATGATGTAAGCGGCCTACCCATAGCATTGTATGAACTATCATTACGCTACTATGTAGCAGGTTTAAAGTATGCTGGCTCGCCATATAGTTATCACACTGTTGGCAGCACTCTAGCCATTAATGCTAAAAACTATGCCATGGTGCGTGGCTTCCCAATGCGCAGTGCAGGCGAGGATTTTCATATTCTTAACAAGCTACGCAAGACAGGAGATATTGCCTCACTAAAAGCGCCAGCCATAACTATTTTTGACCGCGACTCTAACCGCACTCCGTTTGGTACGGGGCCGGCTGTTAGTAAACTAAGTGCCATGCGAGATGCTACAGAAGAATACCTTTACTATCATCCGCAATGTTTTGAGTTATTGAAAACTTGGCTAGATCTTACGCCCAACTTATTTGATCTGGGAAATACAGAGCAAGTTATAGCAATATTAAAGGAAAAACTTCAGTTAGTATTAGTTGAAGCACTGTTTTCTGCAAAAATAGAGCAACGAATTAATCATTGTTTTAAGCAAGCAAAAACCAATCAAGGCTTTCTTAAACAACTTAATGATGGCTTCGATGCTTTAGCAACTCTGCGTCTAATTCACTATTTACGCGACCATCAATATCCATCAATAAATATTAATCAGCTTTTAACGCTAAACACTTGGTTTAAATCAGCAGTTAATAATGAATTTATGCAAAAAAACCAACTAGATATAAATCAGCAAAGTATTACACTGGTTAATCAGCACTTGGCTAGGCAATAACTTTATGGCTAAACAAATTGAAGTTGAAGATCACAATCACATCGAAGAAACTAGCGCAGACAACTACAGTGATGAAAAACTGTGGGGGAAAATCGCTCGCTACAGCAAAACCGCTGGCATAAGCGTTATCGAAAAAGTCCTGTGGTTATACTATGCCGCCCAACGCCCGGTAACACCGGCCTGGGCTAAAGCTGTCATTTATTCTGCCATCGCTTATTTTATTTTACCGATAGATGCAATTCCTGACTTTATTCCTATTACTGGTTTTAGCGATGATTTTGTAACGCTTAGCGCAGCAGTAACAACCATTGCCGTTTATATTGATGATTCAGTTAAGGCGCAAACTAAAGAAACGCTTAAGAAGTGGTTTGGTACAACGACTAACTAGATTGACTCAGTACAGCTATCGCCTCCACACACCAATCTAGCCGCGCTTGCTCCATTAAGATTCCGCGTCGCAATGTCATAAACTGGACTTTTTGTTCGGCATTTAATTTTTCATTATTAAGTATGTGTTTTTCAGTTACCTGATAACCTTGTAGCTTTTTTTTATGAACCAAATAATGCGCTTGCACTTGTTTAAGTAAAGCATCATTTGCCATTAAGTTACCGGCAAAAAACTTCACCATAATGTCTTCGTTTATTTGCATCGGTGGCTGTACCTCTGACAACCACTGCTGTAATACCTGCTCACCTTGGGAAGTTATTTGATAGGTCTTTTTATCTGGCTTACCTGATTGCTCATAGGCAACAAAACTAACCAAACCTTCTTTGTCCATACTGGCTAATGCGCGGTAAACCGCTTGATGGCTGGTATTCCAGAACAAGCCCAACTGACCCGCAAACACTCGATTAAGCTCGTAGCCGCTGGCGGGCTGGTCTTTTAATACCACTAAAATGACATGTTTAAGTGACACTGAGGCTCCTAAAATTTATGTGATACATGTTGCATATAAAAACACTGCAAGCTAGTCTCCCACAGTACAAAAACATAACAAGTAGTTTTTTATTCTAAGCCATTCATATAGCTATTAATCAACCATACTGCTTTAACGAGCAGTTTGATGAGGAGAATGTATGTTATCTGCCATCTACGTCATTTTATTAATTGTCTTACTACCACCTATTATCGGGTTACTGCTTTTATTTATTGCCCCCAAACCTTTGCTCAATTTTGTCAAAGCCAAGGCTAACAAAAAACTCGATGCAGCTACTTATAATGCCAACAGCGATTACTCAAAGCCCGGCTTTTTACCTGTTAGAAAAGAACACAATCATGTTGATACAGTGGTTGAAGGAACAATACCGCCAGAACTAAATGGTGCCTACTTGCGTAATGGTACTAATACCCAATTTGACGAAATAAACAGTCGTCGCCATATGTTTAATGGCGATGGCATGTTACATCAAGTGCAAATTAATGATGGCAGTGCGACCTATTCCAACACCTATATTCGCACTCCCCGCTTTGAAGCCCAAGCAACACATGGCAAAGAAATCTATACAGAATTTGGTGACGTAGCAGGTGGCGGTAAACCAGCGCTGGCCAAAATCATTGTTGAAATGCTGCAAAAAAAGAAAGGTATTATTCCTAACTTAGCAGACTTAAACAACGGCAGCGCGACCACAGCTATTCAGTATCACAATGGCAGACTGTTTTGCCTACAAGAAACTTGCTATCCATTTGCTCTAGAAACTACCATTAAAGATGGCCTGCTTAGCATCAACGGTAAGGGCACGATGGAGAGTTTTGATAACAAGATTGTTTCACCATTCACTGCCCACCCCAAAATTGACCCCGAAAATGGTGACTGGTATTTGTATAGCACCGACATTCGCACTGGCAAAGTATTCTATGGATTGCTAAGTAATGGCGAACTAGAGAAGTTCGAGGAAATATTTGAAGCAGACCCTGCAATTGGTTTTTTGCATGACTATTATATTACTGAAAACTACTCAGTCTTTCCTAATGTGTCACTGCGCTCGAACATGAAAGGTCTGTCAGGCCCTGAAGGAAGCGCGTTTACTTTCGATGCCGACCACAAATTACAATTTGGCGTTATTAAAAAAGACCATCGGCAAGGCGATTCAATACAGTGGTTTACCACCGACTTGCCGGGTCACCTTTGGCACACAATCAATGGTTGGGAAGAGACTCGCGAAGACGGCGGCACAGACATTGTTATTTTTGCGCCCGTATTCGAATCTTATCCGTCAGATGTGCCGATTCATTCATCGAAAGAGCCTCACTCCAAGTTTTATAAATACCGATTAAACTTAGACAGCGGCGAAGTGACTGAGCAACGGGTATTACTAGATCATTTTTACGAGCGCCCTAGCTTTAACACTGCTTACGTTGGTAAGAAAAATCAATATGCTTATTTACTAGATGAGCAGAGCAGTGGTGGCATTATGGGTAGCAACGTACTTAAGTACGATTTACTTAATGAATGTGAAGTAGCGCGCTTTGATTACGGCAAACATGTGGGCGGTGAAGCGCTATTTGTCGCGAGAGACAACCCCCAAGCAGAAGACGATGGCTATCTGGTTGATATATTGATGACCGATGACAAAGCTCATATGGTGATTATTGATGCCAGCACTATGCGGGAAGTAGCCAAACTACATTTACCAACGCGAGTGCCCTATGGCGTACATGGATGCTGGCTAACCACTCAGCAGATTAAAAATCTGGCTTAAAGTAAATACTTTTATCCCAACATAGGTATAGTTGGGCTGGGGCATTAAGCGAAAACTAATTTTAAGCTAGGCATAAGACTATGAGTAACCCAATTATTGCAGCAGTAAACCCTAAAAAAGTAGATTTAGAAATTGGTAAAAAGTATTTTTATTGTGCATGTGGACAATCAGCCGCACAGCCTTTCTGCGACGCTTCGCACAAAGGCTCCGATATTACACCTATTGGATTTGTGGCAGAGCAGGAAAGCCGAGCTCTATGCATGTGTAAACACACTAAAAACGCACCCTATTGCGATGGCAGCCATAATCAGTTTTCAGCCGCAGATGCTGGTACTGAAGGTCCTAGTAACTAAGGTTGATTTTTGAGCACACCTTCTATTACCTTTAACCTGTAAATAAACATGCTACCGAGGGGTGATGGTGTATAAAAAAACTACCCTATTGACTGAAACTACAGTTAAGCTTTTTAGTAACTATATTTTGATATAGGTGGCTGACAATTTATTGGCGCAGTAGGCCGTTTCGTATTAGGCAGCAAGCAGTTAAATTCTTAGCTAAAGCGATGCCGGCGCAGTAGGGCAATCACTATCTATTAATCCGTCGTTAATCTAGTAGCTTTGTAGTTACGAAAAATAACTCGTAAAACTAATTAAAGTGGATGTAAAAACACTAGTATTCTCAATGTTTGTCTCTATGTCGGGTGGATCCTTCTGTTTGCTGTGCTTTGCATTTTTATACCCGTCATATAAAGAGCTACGCTATTGGTCTGCCTCGCGGTTACTTCTTGCTTTTTCTGCACTAGCAATACTAGTACGACAAGATTCATCGACTAATTTATTAATAGTGGCTAGAAATGTTACTATCTTAGTGTCATTTAATATTGCATTTATAGGCGTTCAAATATATTTCAAACGAGACAATCTTTGCTTACCAGCTATAACCGCGTCCGGCACAATATTTACAGCCTTGTTTATTTGGCTAACATTCGTTAACGACAGCCTTATCGGCAGAATTACTGCCGCCAATATTCGCTTCAGTATCGCTTTAGGCCTATTCGATGTGACACTAACCAGAAGTGCAACAAGACTCAACACAACCTGCCTATGGATTGGTATTGCGATATGCCTCTTATCTACTGTATTTCTCATAAGACTAGTTGGCTTAACATTAATAGGGCAAGACACGCACAACTTTTATAGCGCAAGCACCTATAACAATCTCGTATTTGGAAGCGCTATTTTGAGTGGCGTTATATTCCCTACTGGCTACATTCTCATTTGCAATGAAAAGCTGATTCGAAAAATCCGTCACAATGCTAATATTGACCCGTTAACACAGCTACTTAATCGTCGTTATTTTTATAAAAAGGTTAATGACTATTACCAGCTTTGAGAGCTCAGCCAGCAGACTGTTTCACTGCTTATTATTGATCTAGATTATCTTAAACCGACAAATGATATTCAAGGTTATCAAGCTGTTGATTTAGTATTAAAGGCATTGGCTGAGGTATTAAGAAAAAATATATTAAACAACAGTATTGCAGCGCGCTTTGGCGATGATGAATTTGTCATCTTTATGCCAGATACAAATCTTTATAACGCTGCTACATTCGCGGAGATAATAAGCGATAACTTTTCCATAAAAGTCCGTGATTTCAGCTATGCCAACCCATCTCCGAGCATTAGTATAGGAGTAACTGCGGCGGCGTCAGAACAAATTAAAAACTTTTTAAAACATGCTGATGAGAAGTTGTATGAAGCTAAAATACAAGGCCTCAATCAAATAGTAGCAAGCGCCTTAAGCCAGACTTAATTTATCATAAATAGATGCAGACTAAAGAAATCAATAACGGTAGCGTTCATCGCATCGATATTTATCTAATCGTTAAAATTCTACTCAAGCAGAGCATGAGTTTATCCAGTTAGCTTCGGAGAGTGAAAGACAACATCGACAGTCAGACCACTAATCGTGCCTTAACAACAAAGACATCATCGTCTAATTAGCAGACCCAGCTTCCATCTGCTCCAGAATTGGAATTACCCATGGTTTGTGTATTTCTATTTCTTGCCTGCTTAAACCCGTTAATTCATACGGCAGTACCAGCCAATTATCTGTTGTATGTAAATAGTAATCGGGCTGACGACTAGTCTTATTGTGCGCAGGCTTATAAAAGGGCACAGCGACTCTTATATCGGTGGGCATATTGCGTTTAGTTTTGCCCTCTAGTCGATTAATAATCGCCTCAATATTATGACCAGAGCTAAACACATCATCAACAATAAGCAGCGAGTCATGATGATTCAGATTTTCAAAAAGATACTGTAGACCATGTACCCTGATAGTTTCGGGCTGGTCTACGCTCAGCAGGTAATTGTCCATCCCAGTATAGGATGTCCTGATGGCGATGTGGTCGGTCTTGACGCCAAGATATTGCAAACATTCCTGCACATAGATGCCAACCGTGGAACCGCCACGCCAGACACCGACAATAAAATCGGGGCGAAAGCCACTCTGGTATATTTTTACCGCCAGTTTATAGGAATCATTTAAAAGCTCCTCTTCCTGCACAAACTGCTTTTTCATAAGGTATCCATAATTGTCGCTCGATATTATGTGAGCGAGCAGACTATACTACGGCTTTAAACTTATTTCCCATCCTTCAAGACTAAACCCGTATTAGATAGCATAAAAACAATGAGTACAAAAACTTACCTTACGGCACAACGCCTACTGGAAGACTCCTTTAAAATGGGAGCAGAGATTATAGCTAGCGGGTTTCGGCCGACAATAATAATAGCTTTATGGCGCGGCGGTACGCCTATAGGTATTGCGGTGCAGGAATTATTAGCCTACTCGGGCATCGAGACTGACCATATCGCCATTCGTACTTCATCGTACTCAGGGATTGATGGTCGGTCGGCCGACATAAGAATTCATGGCACAAACTATTTGGTTAAGCATGCGCGTCACCAAGACCGCCTGTTAATCGTCGATGATGTATTTGACACAGGCCTAACCATTGATGCGGTAATAAAACACTTGCAGGAAAAAACCCGCCTTAATATGCCGCATGAGGTACGAGTAGCCGTGCCTTACTTCAAGCCAACTCGGAATAAAACACAGCGTATACCTGACTATTACCTCTATGAAACGCAAGAGTGGCTTAAGTATCCGCATTCACTGGAAGGTCTGAGTGTGGATGAGGTTGCCGCTAGCCGACCGGTTTTATACGAAATTATAAAAGAGCATTTACCGAAGTCATAAGCCTCATAAACAACAAACTCTCGATAAGTAGAAATGCACTTGCCAATTACATATTTGCCAGCAGTTGAGCTACTTCCAAAACGTCTTATGCAGCTGCGCAATCTCGTCAACAACCTCATCAACGGGGCCCCACACTCTAATCGCTTTCTGGCCTCGAGAAAACACATAACGACTGGGCACATCCAAGGTCGGGTTGTCACTGCTGCTGCCGGTGAGATCCAGTAATTGGCGTTCAGACATTCCATAAACCAGGCGTCCGATATTGGCCCAATACTGGGTGCCGGCGCACATCACGCAGGGTTCAGCGGTGCTGTACAAAGTCATCGTCCAGAGCTCAGCTTCAGAGAACTGTTCGCTAGCAAGACGCGCTAATGTCGACTCCGCATGGTTAACCGCATTAATATTGCCCTGTTCCAGCAGCACAGTTTCATGATCAGCGGCTACTAGAATCGCGCCAAAGGGATGATGGCCCTGCTCCAGAGCGCCCGGAGCTACCTTGTTAGCACGGCGCAAATTACTGATCATTTGCGCTGCTGTGGGGTAAGCGGAAAATCTGTAGCTTGCGGCGGTTGCTTTGCCATAAGCGGTGAGACCAGTGCCAGCCCTGCGACGGTTGCGCCTGCCTGTGCTAAAAAATGTCTTCGAGTAGGTGAATCAGCCTTACAGTCGTCATCGCTTTTCATCGTTAATCTGAGTTCTTTTTGGTCACCCCAATTGTTTTTACAAATTAATCATAGCTCAAGTTCAGCCAGAATTACGAGTAATGTGCGGGCATCATTGTTTCATTGTTTGGAGAAGCATAGCGTCAGATTTTATTGCTATCTGGGCACGTCTGTTGGAAAATGCATTAAATAAGTGCATAGACGGAAAAGCGGATCAAAAGTGCATAGGTCGACCAGCTTCGGTAGCGCCGAAGATTAGGCAAAACATATTGCCGGTACACCATAATCACAGTGAATGCGAAGAAACTGTAAGCTCTTACAAGTTTTATGTGAAAGATTCTAATTGTTGGCTCGATTATTGCTTAATCAATTTAGTAATTAATTCACTTTTGAATAATTATCAATGCTTAATACTAACGATGATCTATAGGGGAAACATCATGATTCGGAAAAAATACTTAACTAGCGCCATCTCTGCGGCCATTGCAGTGGCTGCGTCAAATGCAGCGGTGCAGTCAGTCAATGCGGACGAGAGAGTAATTGAGGAGATAATGGTAACGGCTGAGAAACGCTCTGAAAGCCTGCAGACTCTGTCCCAGGCAGTGACCGCGATTACAGCAAATGACATGGACAACAAAAATGTTATGTCGTTTGTCGACCTTAGCGCTATCGCCCCTGGTGTCACAGTGGCAAAAAACGAAGGCTTTAAAACCATTATCTCGATTCGTGGTGTCGGTAACGAAGCCAATCAGAATGCAACTGCTAACCCATCTGTGTCTTACCATATGGACGGCATTTACATCGCCTCACCTTATGCTCTACAAACCGACTTTATTGACGTAGAGCGCATCGAAGTATTGCGTGGACCGCAGGGTACATTGTTCGGCCAAAACTCTACTGGCGGCGCGATTAACGTTATCAGTGTCAAACCCAATTTTGAAGAATTTTCTGGTAAAGCCGATTTAACTGTCGGTAGCTATGACCTAGTGAATGCCCGAGCAACAGTGAATGTTCCATTTACTGACACACTGGCAATGCGTACCTCGGTCAATTCACTGAAGCAGGACGGTTATACAGATAATGTTTACAACGGTCCAAGCGCTAGCGCTCCTTACGCCAATATTAAGGGTGAGGATATGGATGATAGGGATAATCTGTCTGTTCGCACTGATTGGTTATTTGCGCCCACCGACCGCCTTAGTTTTCGCTTTTTGGGACAGTATTTTACTGGCGAGTCAAATGGTGCCGGCATCAAAGGTATCTCAGATCCAACTCCTGGCAACCGTAACTTATCTCAGGACACACTGTCTTCTTACGAACTCGATTCAGAGATATACGGTCTGACGATTGAATATGAAACCGATTTTGCCGTCATCAAGTCTTTGACTAGCTACCAAAAAGACGACATTACAGTGTTACGTGATAATGATCGCCATTCTTTTCTCACTAACCCTGAAATTCAGGTTGCTGCTTTTTTACCAGAGCAAAATATCCAGGAAACCTACACTCAGGAATTCAATATTATTTCCAATGAACCGCTGTGGGGCAAAGTGGATTGGATAGTTGGTATGTTTTACTTGGACACTGATATCGAAATCACTATCCGGGAAGAGGTTGATACAGGACGCGACGGCCAGCTAAATGGCTATGCTACAACCAACCCTGAAGTATTCTTCGATGGCAATGATAATGGGTTTATCTCAGACTCAAACCCGCAGCGCGAGTCATTATCATTTTACGGGCAAACCACTATTGCCTTAACCGATACTGTGCGCTTGATTACTGGCCTGCGCTATACCGAAGATGAGGTAGAAAGTACTGTCGCTAACTTCTTCACATCTACACCAGATTTCCTTAACCCAAAAACTGAAGATCTTACCGGCAGGGTAGCCGTCGAATGGGATAGTAGTGATGATACGTTGGTTTACGTTTCATACACCCGCGGCCTGAAGCCAGGCGGTACTAATTTGACCTTCGCCGTGTCAGACGAAGCGCTAGTGAAGTCCGACTTTGAAGACGAAACAATAGATGCTTATGAGATCGGTTTTAAGTCAGAATTTATGGATCGTAGAATTAGAACCAATGTGGCAGCGTTCTATTACGACTACACTAACTTACAATTTCAAGGCACTGATTTTAACGAATTTGGTAGTGGTGTAGCGAATATTCCGTCATCTGAAATATATGGGCTAGAGGTCGAGTTTACCGCACTGATCGGCGACAAGTTTACCCTTGACGCGAAGCTGGGTTTCTCTGAGTCTGAGGTATCCGAAGACTTTTTGGCCCTCGATAATCGCCTGCTGATTGAAGATGTATTTTTGGCAGACGGTGTTACCCCTGCTAAAGAGGAAATTCATGGTCCTACGCGTGATGTGGGAGGATTTCTGCAAAATCTGAATGGCAATGAGCTAGCCAAAACACCAGGCGTCACCACCGATATAACCTTAAGCTACGATGATGAATTAGATGCTGGCGGATTTGTTGGTGCCAGTGTGCAATACACCTATCGCGGTCAGTTTGAGCAACGAGTATTCAATAACGCCGAAGTAGATAACGTTCCCTCTTATGATATCGTTAATTTGCGGATGTCGTATGACTCTCAAAGCGCAGTATGGGGTGTCGATCTGATGGCCTTAAATGTGTTTGACGAAGACGGAATAAACTCATCAATGACTGACGTTTTCGGTGTTAATGAGACTGGTTTGCAATACGTGCCGCCGCGTCAGTACACCGCTCGCGTAAGATACAACTTCTAATTATTTACAGTTAGAATTATTCTATAGATTCATGCCCAGTTACTTTTCTGGGCTTTTTTTTAGGATCGATATAAGATCAATTTGAAATCCATCATTTAGCCACCTCCATCACAATAGTGGTTGCGGCTATGTTTATGGCGATTTGTCAGTTTTATTGCAGAGATGCAACAGCCCTTTTAATGGCTATATATTCTAAATAATGTTATATAAATTAATGTACAAATAAAGGGATGATGAATGACAACTGACACGTCTTCAGAGCTGATCTATCGATTAGACGACAAGCCGCCGCTTTTGGAATCGTTGTTTGCGGCGATTCAGCACTTACTCGCGTCTTTTGTCGGTATCGTCACCCCCACCCTTATTATTGGCAATGTGCTTGGTCTGCAGGAGCAACTGCCCTACCTGATCAGTATGGCTTTAATTGCGTCAGGTATAGGCACATTTGTGCAATCCTATAAGCCTTTTGGCATAGGCGCAGGAATGCTCTGTGTACAGGGCACCAGCTTTGCTTTTCTTGGGGCCATATTAAGCGCGGGGTTTATGACCCGAGACGCAGGTGGCGGGCCAGAAGAAATTATCGCAGTGATTACCAGCCTCTGTTTTGTTGGTGCATTTGTGCAGATAGGCCTCAGTCAAATCATTCCCCGACTAAGAAAAATAGTGACCCCACTGGTGACTGGCATAGTCATCACCAGTATTGGTATCAGCTTGATTAAGGTAGGCATGACAGACCTTGCCGGCGGCGTAAATGCCTCCGACTATGGCAGCCCAGCCAACTTGATGCTGGGCTTTTTTGTTATCGCCGTAATCGTGTTAATGAATATATCTGCCAACAACTGGGTGCGTCTGTCGTCTATTGTGGTTGGGCTTATTGCCGGTTTTGTGGCCGCAGCGCTAGCTGGCATGCTCAGCCCGGGTGATTTAATGCCATCAGCAACTCTTAGCGTGCCGATCCCTTTTAAATACGGTTTTGATTTTCAGTTTGCCGCCTTCATTCCGCTAGCAGTGATTTACATCATCAGTACGGTTGAGACAACCGGCGACATTACTGCCAACTGCATAATTTCTGGCCAACCTATTGCTGGCGACAGCTATATTCAGCGTATCAAAAGCGGCGTTTTAGGTGACGGAATTAACTCCATGATTGCGGCAGTTTTAAACTCCTTTCCCAACACGACATTTAGCCAGAATACTGGAGTGATTCAGCTCACCGGTATTGCCAGCAGACACATTGGTCTTTACATCGCAGCACTGCTGGTTTTTCTCGGGCTTTTCCAGGGTATTGGCGATATTTTGCAACAAATTCCGAAGTCGGTACTGGGCGGTGCCACCTTAGTCATGTTTGGTACCGTCGCAGTCGCGGGGATTAAGATCCTTGCATCGGAAGAAATAGATCGTAGAAAGGTTATTATCATCGCGGTTTCTTTGGGTCTGGGTCTAGGCTTAGCACTAGTGCCCGACGTTTTTTCAAAAACCCCCGCTTTAGTACAGAATATTTTCAGCTCAGCTGCAGCCACAGCCGGACTAACCGCAATGTTGCTTAGCGTTATACTGCCTGAACTATCTGACCGGGAAGATCAAAGTGGAAGCTAAAAAACGTTATTGGATTCGCAATCCCCTCGCCTGTTTCACCGCTACCGAAGAGTCTGCAGCAGGCGGACTGGTTATCTGCGGCGGAATAATTGTAGAAGTTCTCGGCAAGGGCCAGCAACCGGCGGCTGCGGTAGACAGCGTATTCGATGCCCGCGAACACGTATTGTTACCCGGCTTGATAAACACCCACCATCACTTCTATCAGACCCTGACCCGCGCCTTCCCTGACGCTTTGAACAAAGAACTTTTTGATTGGCTTAAAAGTCTGTATCCGGTGTGGGCATCACTGCAACCACCGATGTTATACAGCGCTACCCGAGTCGCGCTGGCCGAGCTATTGCTATCTGGTTGCACCACTGCCGCAGATCATCATTATCTATTTCCCGCCGGCATGGAAGAAGCCATCGACGCTCAGGTTCTGGCCCGCGAAGCTATCGGTTCTCGGGTAACCTTGACCCGAGGATCCATGTCATTAGGCGAAGACGATGGCGGCCTGCCGCCGCAGTCTACAGTACAAGACGAAGACACGATTCTTGAGGATTCTGAAAGGCTTATAGAACGCTATCATGACGCCGATGCCGGCTCTTTTGTACAAATAGCACTGGCACCCTGTTCACCTTTTTCAGTCACCGAATCGCTTATGCGTGACAGCGCTGTATTGGCTCAGAAACATAAAGTAAGGCTGCACACCCACCTAGCAGAAACACTTGATGAAGAAGAATTTTGCCAGCAAAGGTTTGGCTGTCGAACCGTCGACTATTTAGAGCGAGTGGGCTGGCTCAATGAAAATACCTGGTTGGCTCATGGCATTCATTTTAACGATGAAGAAATAGCGCGGCTCGGCGCTGCCCAAGTTGGTATTGCCCACTGCCCAGGCTCTAACATGATGTTGGGCTCAGGTATTTGTCGCAACTTAGAACTTGAAGCGGCCGGTGTAAAAGTTGGTTTGGCCGTCGATGGTTCCGCCTCTAATGATGCCAGTAATATGATTGTCGAAGCGAGACTCGCCCTATATTTACAACGTTTGCGATACGGCCCTGCGGCGGTTAGCCATTTCGATGCGCTGCGCTGGGCAACTGCTGGCTCAGCCGCCGTGCTGGGACGCGATGACATTGGCCAATTGGCGGTGGGTAAGCAAGCTGATTTAGCACTATTTAAATTGGATGAGCTGTCCTTCGCCGGCAGTCACGACCCCTTGGCCGCGCTGTTATTGTGCAATGCGCAGCGCGCCGACCGGGTAATGGTCGCAGGCAACTGGCGCGTCGTTGATGGCGCAATCGTAGATTTGGACATAGAAGAACTAAAGGCAGAACAGCGCCTACAGGCCAAGAAGCTGGTGGCAAACCACTTATGAAAAATAGGAAATAGATCGTATGCAAAGCATACTCGAGCGAATCTTCAAATTGTCCGAACATAACACCCGAATTTCTACGGAGCTATTGGCGGGCCTGACCACATTTATCACCATGGCCTATATCATTTTTGTCAATCCTCAAATGATGGCGACAGCAGGTATGGACTATGGCGCAAGCTTTACGGCAACCTGCATGGCCGCCGCTCTAGCTTGTTTTTTTATGGGTTTTTATTCGAACTGGCCTATAGGGCTAGCACCGGGCATGGGGCTTAATGCGTTCTTCACCTACACTGTGGTTGGTGAAATGGGCTATAGCTGGCAGGTGGCATTAGGAGCGGTATTTCTAGCCGGGGTTTTGTTCGTGATTATGAGCGTCACCAGGCTGCGAGCGTGGATACTCGAGAGTATCCCCCGCGACTTAAGAATTGCTATGGGCTGCGGCGTAGGGCTGTTCATTGGCTTTATCGGTCTTAAAAGTGGCGGCATCATTGTCGCCAATCAAGCTACCATTCTTAGTATGGGCGACCTTACTCAACCATCAACTATGTTGGCTGCACTAGGATTTATCCTTATCGCTGCGCTGTCAGTGCGACAGATACCCGGCGCAATAATGTTGGGCGTTTTATCGCTTACTGTTGTTGGTTTGATAATAGGCGAAGTGCAATATAACGGCATTATCTCTAGCCCCCCCAGTATCGCGCCTATTTTCTTGCAACTAGATATAGCCGGTGCTTTTGACGTGGCGATGATAAGCGTGATAATCGCCATTTTATTCGTCAATCTGTTTGATACCACCGGCACCCTTATGGGTGTTGCTACTCGCGCAAAGTTAGTCGACGAGCAAGGTAATATCCAGAATTTAGACAAAGCCCTTAAGGCCGACAGCTCTTCAAGTATAGTGGGCGCCTTTTTAGGTTGCGCGCCGGTCACTAGCTACGTAGAGAGTACCGCCGGAGTTGCTGCCGGCGGACGCACCGGCTTAACCGCAGTAACTGTTGGCCTGCTTTTTCTACTGGCAATTTTCTTCTCACCACTGGCGGGCATGGTGCCTGCGTTTGCCACTTCGGGGGCGCTGGTTTATGTAGCACTACTGATGATGAGTGGCATGCGCGAACTCGATTGGGACGATGCCACCGAGCTAGTGCCGGCGCTGCTTACCATTATAATGATTCCTCTGTCCTTCTCTATCGCCAATGGCATAGCGATGGGTTTTATCAGCTATGTGGCCATCAAAGTAATTACTGGTCGGACTGGCGAAGTAAGTATGGGGGCATGGTTTCTAGCCATTATTTTTGTCGCCAAATTTACTTTTATGGGAGGTGCCACTTGATTCGATTCCTATTAAATTCAGCGGAGCATCAGCTTGACAATATTGACCCCAACACCACGTTACTCGATTACCTGCGCGAACAGTTAGATCTAACGGGTACCAAAGAAGGCTGCGCTTCAGGAGACTGCGGCGCCTGTACTGTGGTGGTCGCCGCCCCTAATAATGAAGGTGACAAGCTGGAATATCTATCCATTAACGCTTGTATCACCTTGCTAGGCAGCTTGCATGGCAAGCAACTGATCACCGTAGAACATTTGCAACAACAGCAACTTCATCCCAGCCAGCAAGCAATGGTGGATTGCCATGGATCTCAATGCGGTTTTTGTACGCCGGGCTTTGTGATGTCCTTATTCGCCTATGGCAAGAACAACCAGACTCCGCAGCGCAACTCTATTATAACGGCACTGGGTGGTAACCTCTGCCGCTGCACTGGCTATAGACCGATCATTGATGCGGCGGTACAAATGTACGAGCCCAACGCAGACGATCAGTTTGAGCAACACAAGCACAGTACCCTCAGTAAACTCAAGCTGATTAAACAAAGCTCCGAGGCGATCACCCTGGCAACCGCTGACCGGCAATTCTTCGCGCCGACAACTAGTGATCAACTCGCCGCACTACTCTTAGAATATCCTGCAGCACGTTTAGTAGCAGGCGCCACCGATTTAGCGCTTGAGCTAACGCAAGGACTCCGCCGCATTGACACCCTGATTGCTACCGGTCAGATTAATGAAATGAAAACTATTGTCGACAGCGAACAACTGCTGACCATTGGCGCTGCAGCCAGTTACAGTAGCGCTGAGTCGGCACTGGTCGCGGCCTATCCAGATCTGCATGAATTGCTTGACCGACTGGGCTCATTGCAGGTGCGCAACCAGGGCACCTTGGGCGGTAACATTGGCAATGCCTCGCCCATCGCCGATATACCACCGGTACTGATCGCCCTAAATGCCAGCCTGATACTGAGAAAAGGTGCACAGCGTCGTACTATCGCGATTGAAGATTTTTATATCAGCTACAAAAAAACGGCGCTGCAAACAGCAGAATTCATCGAACACATTGTGATACCTAAGCATAGTGATAACACATTGTTGAAAGTGTATAAAATTAGCAAACGCTTGGAAGACGATATCTCAGCGAGTTGCGCAGCGATCCAATTACGGTGCGTTGATAATGTCATCACCAGCGCCAGCATCGCCTATGGTGGCATGGCAGAAATCCCCAAGCGAGCCAGTCACTGCGAACAGTCGTTAATCGGTCAGCCCTGGTCACAGGCCAGTATCCAGCAAGCAATGATTATGCTAGAACAGGACTTTAATCCTATTTCTGATTTTCGTGCCAGTGCTGACTATCGCTTAACTGTGTCAAAAAATTTGTTGCTGCGTTACTTTCATGAAATCAATGCTGGGTCGGCTGATACGCTAAGGGTGACTCATTATGCGTAATTTGCCGGAGCTCAATAATGACGCTGTAACAACGCTGTCGGGGCAAGTCGGCCAATCTCAAAAGCATGAAAGCGCCGATCGCCATGTAGCCGGTTCAGCTATCTATGTCGATGATCAGCCAGCACCGCATAACACCCTACATGCCTATGTCGGCATGAGCACGGTAGCGCGTGGAAAAATCACTCGGCTGAATCTAGATGCAGTTCGCGCTGCCGATGGGGTAATTGAAGTATTAACACTGGCAGATATTGCCGGCCACAAAGATATAGGCCCGGTCTTTCCCGGCGACCCGATCATGGTTAATGAAGGCGATGAGGTCGAGTTTTATGGCCAGGTAGTATTTGCTGTTGCCGCTACCACCTACGCATTAGCGCGGCGGGCAGCGAAGCTGGCCGACATTGAATACCAAACTGCAGCGCCCGATGTGACCATCGAACAGGGCTTAGCCCAGCAACGTTTTGTCCGCCCCAGTCATCAGCAGCAACGCGGTGATGCCAACGCAGCCATCAACAACGCCGAGCATCAACTTAGCGGTGAAATGCGTATTGGTGGTCAAGAACAAATGTATCTTGAAGGTCAGGCCTCATTATGTATACCTACCGAAGAAGGCGGCATGCTGGTTTACACCTCTAGCCAAAACCCCAGTGAGGGGCAAAAATTAGTCGCCGAAGTGCTAAACATTCCTATGCATTTAGTGACTGTGGATATGCGCCGGATGGGCGGCGGCTTTGGTGGCAAAGAAACCAATGCTAATCAATGGGCTTGCATAGCAGCACTGTTGGCCAGCAAAACCCAACGGCCGGTAAAAATTCGACTGGCTCGAGCTGATGACATGATCGCCACTGGTAAACGTCATCATTTTCTCAATCGTTATAGTGTCGGCTTTGATCCACGCGGTGTGCTTACTGGTTTGGAGATGGAACTAGCCGGTGGCTGCGGGATGTCACCTGATCTGTCCGACGCTATTGTCGATCGCGCTATGTTTCATGCTGACAATGCCTATTTTCTCCCCGCAGCAAAAATTGTCGGCCACCGAGTAAAAACCAATACCGTCTCCAATACCGCCTTTCGTGGTTTTGGCGGCCCACAAGGTATGGTGGCGATAGAAGATATTATCGACAATATTGCCCGAGTGGTTGGCCGAGATCCGCTGGATGTTCGCAAAGATAATTTTTATTGCGCACAAGGCAACCGAGATACTACCCACTACGGCCAAAAGATTGAGCAGCATATTATTCCCAGCTTGGTAGAACGTTTAGAAATCAGCTCTGACTATCGTCAACGCCGAATCGCGATTACCGCCTTCAACAAAACCAGCCCTATTCTCAAAAAAGGCCTAGCCTTAACGCCGGTTAAATTTGGCATTTCTTTTACTGTGCAGCACTTAAACCAGGCTGGCGCTTTAATTCATATTTATACCGATGGCTCTATACAGCTAAATCATGGCGGCACAGAAATGGGCCAGGGTTTGTATACAAAAGTGGCACAAATTGTTGCTCATGTTTTTCAGGTCGATATTGAGACTATTCTCTGCACCTCAACCCGCACTGACAAAGTGCCCAACACCTCGCCCACTGCCGCCTCATCCGGTACCGACTTAAACGGCATGGCCGCCAGAAATGCAGCGGACACGATCAAACAACGACTGATTGAGTTTGGTTGTGAACACTTCAATGTTGCGGCCAGTGACATTGAGTTTGTAAAGGGTCAGGTTTTAGTTGACGGTAAATCGTTTAGCTTTGCTGAATTTATTCAGCTGGCTTATAGCCATCGGATTAGCATTTCCGCCACTGGTTACTATCGAACGCCAAAGATTCACTACGACCGCAAGCAAGCCACTGGGCGGCCTTTTTTCTACTTTGCCAACGGCGCGGCGGTTTCAGAAGTATTAATCGACACCCTGACCGGTGAGTATAAAGTGCTGAGGGTGGACATTTGTCAGGACGTTGGCGAATCACTCAATCCAGCATTAGATATTGGCCAAATTGAAGGCGCGTTTATTCAAGGTATGGGTTGGCTTACCACAGAAGAATTAGTCTGGGGCGACGATGGCCGCTTACAAACGATTAACCCTGCCGCTTATAAAATACCGACTATTGGCGATACACCGCCGATATTTAATGTAGAGTTATTACCCGATAGCCCCAATGTCGAAGCGACTATTTTCCACTCTAAAGCAGTGGGCGAACCACCATTGATGCTGGCCATCTCAGTGTGGTCAGCATTACGTGATGCCATTTGCAGCTTAGCGGACTATAGTCTCAGCCCTCGACTAGACACGCCGGCAACACCCGAGCGAGTGCTGCGAGCCTGTGAAGAGCTAAAGGCATTACAGCAGAAGACGGAGGCATAGGCGACTTGAACACAAATATTCATTGGGCCGCTGCGGCCAAACTGCTGCAGCAAGCCGGCGAGGATTATGTACTGGTCACCGTGCTCGGCGTGCGTGGTTCAACGCCCCGCGACAGTGGCACCAAAATGGTTTTCGCCGCCCACCAATTTTACGGCACCATCGGTGGCGGGCACCTCGAATATCGCAGTGCAGAAATAGCCGCTAAACTGCTGCTGCAACAAGACGAAACGCAACATATTGAGTATTTTCCCTTAGGGCCAAGTCTAGGCCAATGTTGTGGCGGCAGTACCAGCGTTCTGTTTGAGAGTTTTAAAACCAGTAAGATGAATATTATGCTGTTTGGCGCCGGCCATGTTGGCAGCGCATTGGCACCGATACTGAAGCAGTTACCCTATCGGTTACAGTGGGTGGATAGTCGCGAAAACATCAACGCTGTCACCGAGCAAGCCAGTAGAGATATAAGCTACAGTGACGATCCAGCCGCGGAAGTGGCAACGATGCCAGCGGCTAGTTACTTTCTTATTATGACTCATAATCACCAGCTTGATTATGAAATTCTGAGCGCCGCACTAAAACGCGAAGATGCGGCCTATGTGGGGATGATAGGTTCACAAACTAAGTGGCGCCGCTTCCAAATGCGTTTGCAACACCAGGGCCATAGCGACGATTATTATCACTCAGTCCACTGCCCTATTGGGCTAGCTCAAGTGCCCGGCAAACGCCCGATGGAAGTCGCCGTATCGATAGCCGGTGAGTTAATTAGTATTTACAATCAGACTTCCGTCAAACAACCAGTGCAACGGGGCCCTACTAGAGCAGAACTGCAACCGCTGGTGGAGCAATTAAACAATCAGGAACCCCTATGAATAATTCTGCAAACTTTGCCCTGCGCAGTCGACGTGTTATCACCAATAGCGGCGAAAGAGCGGCAACAGTTGTAGTGGCTGACGGAAAAATAGCCGCCGTACTAGACTATGATGAGATCCCAGATTGCGCAGTTGAAGACCTGGGTAATAAGGTGTTAATGCCCGGACTGGTCGATACGCATGTTCATATCAATGAGCCTGGCCGCACCGAATGGGAAGGCTTCAATACCGCCACCCAAGCAGCAGCGGCTGGAGGCATTACCACAGTGGTTGATATGCCGTTGAACTGCACGCCAGTCACTACCAGTGTCGACGCCTTACAACAGAAACTGGACGCCTTAGGAGACCAACTGTGGGTCGACTGTGGTTTTTGGGGCGGCGTAGTGCCCGACAGCCTGGATGACCTTGATGATCTATTATGCGCCGGGGTTCTGGGCGTAAAGTCGTTTACCATACACTCGGGTATTGATGATTTTCCGCAGGTAGATGAAACTCATATTCGCCGCGCCTTGCCAATTATTGCGGCGCATAATGTGCCTTATCTTATCCATGCCGAACTGGATAGAAATAATACGCCGCCAGCGGAAATCGGCGACAGCTACCAAAGCTTTTTAGCGTCGCGCCCCCGCAGCTGGGAAAACGATGCGATAGATCTGGTAATAGAATTAGCCGAAGAGGCCAAGCATGCTGGCCACAATGCCAGAATGCATATAGTGCATTTATCTAGCGCTGACGCCTTACCCGCCATCGAGCAAGCCAGAGCCAGAGGCATTGCGATAACAGCAGAAACCTGCCCCCATTACCTGACTCTGTTTGCCGAGGCATGTCCCGATGGAAAAACCCTGTATAAGTGTTGCCCGCCTATTCGCGAAGATGCTAACCGATCGGCTCTGTGGGAAGGTCTGGCCGACGGTGCCATCGAATTTGTAGTATCTGATCACTCGCCCTGCACACCGCAACTGAAGCATCTAGATAGCGGTGATCTGGAAAAAGCGTGGGGCGGTATATCATCTTTGCAGTTTGGTCTGCCGCTGGTCTGGACCGAGGCCCGCCAGCGTGGATTTTCTTTGCCACAAGTCGTAGAATGGATGGCCACACGACCAGCAAAATTCGCTGGCCTAGAAGGTAAAAAAGGTAGTATTGCTCCCGGTTACGATGCTGACCTGATTGTCTTCGACGACAGTGCCAAGTTCACTATCAGCGCTGATATCATCAAGTACCGACACAAAATAACACCTTATGAAGATCGTCAGGTTACTGGCGTTGTCGAGCGAACCTTGCTGCGCGGCACAGAGATATACGCTGGCGGCGATATTGTCGGCCATCCCCATGGGCAGCCCATACTTAATAGGAAAGAATTAACGCAATGACTGACAGCTTAGAAGATTTCAGGCTTAACTATACTGATCTAGTCGATCAACGGGTGGGAGGGAAGGCACTTGCCACCTCTGACGACTGGTTTGCCGAGTGCGAAAATTTGGTCAACCACGATGGGCCAATCTTTCGCCCAGGGCATTTTGTCACCACCGGCCAATGGATGGATGGCTGGGAATCGCGGCGCAGCTTTGGCCGCCGCCGTCGCGACCAGGCCGGGGTAGATCATGATTGGTGCATATTGCGCCTAGGGATCCCTGGGATTATCCATGGCGTCGATATAGAAACTACCCACTTCACCGGCAACGCGCCGGAGTATGCTTCACTTGAGGGCGCGTGGGTGGACGGCAGCCTCAGCACCGATATGCAGTGGTTTGAACTACTTCCCAAAAGCACTACCGATTCCGATGACCACAACTTTTTCAAGATTGACGACCCGCGCCCTTGTACCCATCTGCGGCTGAAAATATATCCCGACGGCGGCGTAGCCCGACTGCGCGCTTGGGGCAGCCCCAAACTACTAAAAGAAAACTACGTAGTGGGCGAATTGGTCGACCTAGCCAGCGTAATGATTGGTGCCCGTGGGCAACAATGCAGTGACAAATTTTACAGCTCACCAAGCAATCTTTTAATGCCTAATCCGGGCGCCAACATGGGCGATGGCTGGGAGACCCGCCGGCGCCGCGATAACGGCAACGATTGGTGTGTTATCAAATTAGGCGTGGCCGGGACTATCCGCAAAGTCATTCTCGATACCGCTCATTTTAAAGGTAACTACCCTGAGAGTTTTAGTCTCGAGGCCACCTTATCTGCAAGCAAAGACCTGCAGCCCGAACAAGTCAGTTGGCAAACCATAATAGCCAATACTCCGCTGCAGGCAGATCAGCTGCATTTGTATATCAAACAGATATTGGCCACCTCCGAGCAGCAGTTTAGCCATGTGCGACTTAATATATTTCCAGATGGCGGCGTCAGTCGAATTCGGATTTTTGGCACGCCAGACTGGGCAGCGGCGCATTGAGTTTGCTTGCTCTTAATACAGCGGATACTGCAGCGGGCACTAAGATGTTGCTGCAATGCTGTACCAGCGAAGCTTGGATAGCGGGTTTGCTAAAGCTAAGGCCCTTCGCTAGCCCGGAGGCGCTTCATCACGCTGCCGACAAAGCTTGGCAAGGGCTACAAGAGAAAGACTATCTGCAGTCTTTTGATGGCCATCCAAAAATAGGCGACGTAGACTCTCTTAAAGCTAAATATGCTAACACCAAAGCACTTGCGGCAGGTGAGCAGGCGTCGGTAGATAGCGCCAGTGACCAATTGATCACTGCTCTGGCAAAAGGCAATGCGGCTTATGAAAAAGAATTTGGTTTTATTTTTATTGTCTGTGCTAGCGGTAAAAGTGCCAGTGAGATGTTAGCCCTGTTAGAGGCGAGACTACCCAACAGCCGCAAGCAGGAATTACAAAATGCAGCCGAACAACAGAGACAAATTTTCCACCTGCGATTGGAGAAATTACGATGAGTCAGATCACCACTCACATACTTGACACTGCACTAGGCTGCCCCGCCCCTGGAGTGACTATTTCACTGTTTCGTCGCCACCAAGACGACTGGGAAAAAGTGGGTAGCAGCGAGACCAACAGCGATGGCCGAGCGCCCAATCTTTGCCCAGCAGAGCAAGTGCTGGAGGCAGGAACCTATCGTGTGTATTTTGCTATTAGTCAGTATTTTGATGCCATCGACGCGCCTG
>JBKEHH010000021.1:0-32644 GCA_046710535.1 Pseudomonadales bacterium | reverse complement strand
TATTAGTAGTTACTTGATGGGGTACTATAATTACCAAAGGCCGCATACATTTAATCAGGGTTTAGCTCCAGCGATAGCTGAAGAAAAACCTTATTCAATGTCCAAAATTACTTGACCACTACAGTATGCGATTGCTTCAGTAAGCGCTTCCGACAACGAGGTATAAGTTAAACCTAACTCTTTTTCGGCTAAAGAACCGTCAAATAATAACGACCCCTGCTGTGTTGTTCGCAGAACGTCTAGGGGTAGCTGTGGTCGCTTGCCTGAAAAGCGAGCCACTAATTCCATTACTTTAGCCATTGGAACAAGGTATTTTTCGGGAATATTGCGATCAGGCACTTTGACTTTTGCAATATCTCCAATGATAGAAAAATACTCTCTAGTGGTAGCGCGTTCTTTACCAATAAGGTATTGCTTCCCTATAGTTTCTTTTTTCATAATGGCACGAACAATCGCTTCACTAGCGTCGCGCACATACAAATACGTGTAGGTGGTATCAGCACCAATGAGTGCAGGCATATTCCCCTTAAGCGCCCTACCCACTTCCATGGTTTCTTTATTGTCGCCTGCACCAATAACGGCGGCTAAATATAGTATGGTGAGCGGAAGCGATTGATTTTTGCTCATTAACAAGCCTGCTTGATCACCTAAATACTTGCTACGCCCATAATTACTGGGATGCGGGCCTGCTGGCGTATCTTCATTAAAAGGGATTGATGCAGGCGCACCAAAGGCAAGTGGTGTACTAACCTGCACAACATGTTGGATATTATTAGCTAAGCAAGCCTTGAAAACATTGGTCGCGCCAATATGATTTAGCTTATAAAACTGTTTTTTATCTTGGCTCCAAAATTCTCGTAAGCCAGCAATATTAATAACTCCCCACGCACCCTTAAATGCGACATGCAATGTCTCTATCGCAGTAATGTCGCCTATTACGAAAGATAAATTATCGTGTGGCACAAATTTATTTCGGTCATCATCACTACGAATCAAGCACTTAACCATAACGGATTCTTGCAACAAACGGTCAATAACTGGCCGCCCTACAAATCCCGTTGCACCTGTAACTACAATCGTCGGTAAATTCACTGACATTGACTATTCCTCAATAACAAGATTAATAAAGATGCGCTAAATTAATTTAAACAGCAATACAGCCATTATGACAATTATAAATTAAAGGAAATTAAAGAGTCAGCGCCCTTTAATTCACTTTAATACAGTCATAAATTAAATAGCTGGCCCTGACAATTTACGTTTTCGACAGACAACTAAAACTGATACCGTACCGGCATCGATTTAAGGCCTCCGACAAAAATCGCCTTCACCCATTCCGGCTCTCCACTAATTTCGATATTTTTGAGCCGCGGTAATAATTCGCGGAAGAACAATTCAACTTCAAGAATAGCCAAATGCTGCCCTAGGCACATATGGCTACCAAAACCAAAGGCCAGCTGATTTTTGTTATCGCGCTCAATATCAAATGCATCGGGATTACTTATCGCATTACTATCTCGATTGGCGGCGGGGTACCAGAGACAGATATTTTCGCCAGCCTTAATGGTTTGCCCTTGAAACTCTTCATCCTGGGTGGTGGTGCGCATCATGTGACGGACTGGCGCCGTGTAGCGAATCATCTCTCGAGCGGCGCTTTTACAAAGCTCGGGGTTATCACGCAGTTTTTGTAATTGCTGCGGATGCTCTATCAGCGCCTGCATGCCGCCGGCTATGGTAGCAGCGGTAGTATCGTGTCCCGCAGTCGCGGCAATAATAAAGTAACTAATCTGGTCTAATTCTTCCATTGGTTCACCATCCACCAGCGCCGTCGCCAGCACCGTTGCTAGATCATCCTTTGGGTTTTTCTTCCGGTCTTCCACCAGCGCTTTGAAATAGGTAAAAAAATCCATTATGACTGCCAAAGCATCGTTGCTATTGGCTCCGCGGGCTTGGGTAGGGTCGGCGCCACCAAATAGCTCTTGGGTCAACTTCAGCATCATCGCTTCTTCTTCAGCGGGGACACCGATAATGGACATGATGGCCTGTAACGGATACAGCAAAGAAATTTCCTTTACAAAGTCACATTCCCCGCCCATCGCTTCCATCTTGTCGACATACTGCTTGGCGATGGCCTCTAGATTACCCGAGAGCTTTCCTATGGGGCCTGGTTTGAACCAATCGCGCGTAACGCCACGCAACTTCTTATGCTTGGGGGAATCCATATGTATCAGTGTTTCTAGGCCGTTGCGAGAACCAAACTTCTCCAAAAGCGCCTGCTCAAACTGCTTTTGTACAAGTACCGTACGAGGATTATTAATAAAGCGACTGTTATTCTGGCTGATGAACTTGATGTCTTCGTGACGAGTGACCGCCCAGAAGGGGTCATATTCAGGATGCTCAACATAGGTTACAGGGTCGTATTCACGCAGGTGATTAAACAGACTGTACATGGTCTCTTCATTTCCCATAATGGCTGGGTCTAATAATTCCAAATTACGATTCATATATAGTTTTCCTTGGCAGTTAATAGTGCGCTAATCGTTTTAGTGTCAGTACCTAGTTTAACGTTGTGAATTCCCGCCATATTGTGAATTCGCGCCAATCTATGTTTTAATACGCCAATGGCTACCCCTACCGTATCCCAAAGTTTTATGCATGCCGCGTTCGAATATCTTGCCAGTCAGGGTATTGACGAAACCGCTGTACTCAAACAATTAAAACTAAAAAGTAGACAGCAATTGGTGCTCAATGGCCGTGTACCGCTGAAGGATTATCAACGCCTCTTCGCCGCGGGCCAGGCCTTGACCGGCGATGAACAATTCGGCCTCAACATGGGCGCCAGTCCAATGCCGCGCACCTGGGGCTTGGTATCACACTTAGCCATGTCGGCACCTACTCCCTTAATAGCACTATCGGCGCTGATGAATTATTCACGCCTGCAATTGGACTTTGCCCAGTTTGATTTGGATGAACCCGAGGACAGCAATTTAATACTGTCATGGCAGAGCAATACACCTCGGCGCCCCAGTCGTCATGTGATAGAACACATGTTTGCTAATATTGTGGCGCTATCGAACTCACAGATTGGCTATCCAACGCATACCATTCGCATTGAATTCAAGCATAACTCTGCCGGTAACACCGAGCATATGGAGAAGGTATTAAATGCCGATGTCAGTTTTAATTGTGATGCCGATCGCATTTTTGTACCGAAGCTATTTCTCGAACTGCCATCGCGCTATGATCAGGATGACCTGTTCACTTATACCGAAGATCTGGCCCGCCAGCGACTGATGGAGCTACGCGGAGAGGACAAACTGATTAACTCAGTACGGGGAATCATCCTCAACCAACTACCCTTTGGCCTACCAAAAATCGACGATACAGCCAAGGCTCTGGATATAACGCCCCGCACCCTGCAACGTCGTTTGCTAGAACGCCAATTGAAATATCAGGTACTACTCGATGATGTGCGCCGGGAGCTGGCACGGGGACTGATTATAAAGCCTGAATTAACACTTAGCGACGTAGCCGACTATTTGGGGTTCAATGACCAAAGTGCATTTCAGCATGCCTTTCAGCGTTGGGAAGGGACTACCCCCGGTAAGTTTCGAAAAGATGAATTAAAGGGGGCAGAGCCCTTTTAGCAATCTAGAAAACTTGTATCATTAAAGGGCTCTGACCCCTTTAATTGGTGACGCCTTTAGTTGACCCCCTTTAATTGAACCATTAAGAAAATACTCACAGTCAACGGCCAAACCTTTCAGCAATCAGCCAAAAAAACATGCCTCTATGGTGGGCGCAATCAAGAAAAGATAAACTAGCTAAACATTGTCATTACGGTATTAATCACCTTGTCCACTCTAAAATATCTGTCAGCCTATCACCCCAATTTACAACAAAAAATTGGTGCAATGCTTGAGCACGATACTCTGAGCTCGTTTCTACTAAAAAAATATCCTAGCACCCACAAAATAACTAATGACAATGGTTTACGTGATCATGTAATGGAATTGAAAAATCGATTTATGCGGCGATCGTCCCCGCTTAGTAAAATATGCTTCGACAAAAAGATACATGTAGTCAACAACGCCTTAGGGCTACACACATATGTCTCACGTATTCAGGGCGCCAAACTTAAAAGTAAAAATGAGTTGCGGGTAAGTACATTATTCAAAAACACCCCAGAGGATTTTTTGAATATGATAGTGGTGCATGAACTAGCACACTTAAAAGAGAAAGATCACAACAAAGCGTTTTATCAGCTTTGTTTACACATGCTGCCTGATTATCATCAAATCGAATTTGATGTACGCGTCTACCTGACACAGCTTGAAGAAAGAGGTGAAATATATTAATTGAAGGGGTTTAATTAAAGGGGGGCGAAGGGATTAAAAAATCAGCAGCTTGATCAAAATTAAGGCCCGAAGCCCTCTTTTATGAAGCTGTGTTAGACAGCTTTCTGCGCAGTTTACTAGGTGTGGTGTCATATTGACGCTTAAACGCTGTTCGCAGGGTACGTGCGTCTGAAAACCCGATGCTGTCGGCGACCCGGTCAAGCGATTGATTTGAGTACTTGACCAGTTGGTAAGCCTTGGCGAGACGCCATCGATTCAGGTAAGTTATGGGCGATATATTCAGTTCGCTTTTAAATTTGCGCTGTAGTGATGCCCGTGACATACCAACTTTCTCACTCATCATATCCAAGGTCCAATGTACTTCTGGATTTTTATGGATCAGTTGTAAGATTTTTACAATTCGGGGTTCTCGCAATGCAGCCAAAAAACCCGTTAGATGATTATTTTCGTTGATGTACTGATGGAGTAGCTGAATAAACAGTACTTCGGTAAGCCTGTCTATAATAGTGTTTTTCTTATTGCCGCTGCGATTGATCTCACTGTCAATCTGCTGGACCGTTATCCAAATACTGTCTTCGCTCTGGATATTTGAAAGATGAAATATTGAGGGTAATGAGTTAATGATTGGGTGTGAAATCGCATCCTCGTATTCAACAAGCCCACACATTAGTTTATTGGTGATTTCGCCTTGCTGAAATAGCGGCTGTCCCAATTCACAGGCATTGCCGGCTTGCTCACTTGTTACAAGTTCGCGATTTTCCTGGTCTGCTATCCAGTGCATATCGCCAGCGGCCAGCATAACTATTCCCATCGATTTTACAGCAACCTGACTATCACTGGTACCAATATAAAAACCACCTTCTAATGCGACGTGAAAGCGTGGTGCGGCGCAAGAAGTCAGCGACATGCCCCAGGGAGCGGCAAGACTGGAGTGAAAAAAAATGCTGCCGCGAAAACGCAGAGTATCCAATATATCCTCTAGTACGTCAGATTCTGTCGTGGCATCGTTGAGCGGTTGGGGCACATTTTTGAGCATTTCAAATACCTGCAGTAGCAATGTTGGGGGGTACTATATTCACCAACATTTTCCCAAACCATTGACCCAGATAGGCTCGCTATGAAAACGAAAAAAACACTGTTAATAATTGCCTCAATTTATACACTCATTACGCTTTCGGGTATAGCACAAGCTGAACAGGCTTATTCGATTCAAGATGGGGAACTACAGCGCCCTACTGGTTACCGCGAGTGGATTTATGTTGGAACCCCGGTAACCCCTAATGAAATGAACAATGGTAAGGCTGCTTTCCCCGAACATCACAATGTCTATATTGATCCGATGAGCTGGAAGCATTGGAAAGACACAGGGAAATTTCGCGATGGTACAATTCTGGTGAAGGAGTTGGTCAGTGTTGGTTCCAAGGCTGCTGTTAGTGGACAAGGATACTTTCAGGGAGAGTTTATTGGATTAGAAGCAACAATCAAAAGTAAGGCTGACTTTCCCGATGAGCCCGGTAATTGGGCCTACTTTAGTTTCTCTGGCGAAGGTCACAAAACCTTAACACTCACAGCCACAGCGTTTCCGTCGGTATCCTGTAATGCTTGTCATCAGAATGCAGCCGCGGATGATTTTGTTTTTACTCAATACTATCCAGTACTGAGTGCGGGTAAGGGCACCGGTATTAACGCAACAGGCGGCCACTTATCAGACTTGGGGAATCATTACATCGAACCTAAGGCAGGTAAGTAGTGAAAGCCACCAGACTTTTCTCCAATTTTATCCTTGTCTATATACTACTTGCGCTCGGCTCTGCTTCGGTTTTTTCTGAAGAGAGCTTTTCTCCCAATGTAGATGGCAAAGGTGCGATTCAATTTCCAGAAAAATTCAGAACATCTATGGTTCATCTAGGTTCCTGGTTTGTGCCCTCGGGCGCCGCCAGCGGATTTCATGATGTGTACACGGAAAAAGAATCTATAGAATATTATTGGGACAGGGGTAGCTTCCCCGATGGTGCAGTCATTGTAAAAGAGTTGCGAGCCGCCAAGTCTGGCGATTATACAACCGGAGCGGGAGTTCATCATTCCACGGATGGCCTCAAACAATGGTTTGTAATAATAAAAGATACCGAGAACCGTTTTTCCGACAACCCATTATAGGGCGATGGTTGGGGCTGGGCCTTGTTTAAGCCTGACCAACCCAAGCTCAATGTGGCTGCTGACTATAAGGCTGATTGCTTAGGTTGTCACATTCCCGCAAAGAACAATGATTGGATTTACACTGAGGCTTATCCTATTTTGAAAAAATGAATTAAAGGGGACGGCGGGATTAAAAAATGAAACCACTGGTTAAAATTAAATCCCGATGTCCTTTATTTAAATATCCACTTTATAACGCCCACCTGCTGCGCTTATTACGCTTCTACCACTGACCAACACGCAGGGCTATTTGAAACACTACGTCGGGCGCAGTGTCGACGGCAATGTCTTCGCTGACCGAAAGATCTAAAAACGTTTTGTCATTGATACGAATAGAGCCACCAATTAATAACTGTGCCGACGAACTGCCTAGCTCAGTAAGCTCTGAGTCATAAAACGCGGTATGTAAATCTAATTGGGCTTTTAAACTGATGTGATTACTAACAGGCCAGCTAATGGTGCCCGAGCCATAGGCGACCCAATCTTCGCGAATGTCATCAAGCACATCGCTACTGCCTAATAACAATATGCCGCCATTGGCATGCACCACAACGGCGCTAGCGCTATGGCTGAAGTTTAGGCCGAGGTATGCGTCATCGCCGCCAGAGCCCAGCAGTGAATCGGCCTCGCCAGTGCCAAACTTAACCCCACCGCGCACCGCCCAAGCACTGCTGGCATTAGTCGACAGCTGATAGCCAAAGCTGAGACTGACGTCGCCCAAACCTTGGTTGTTGTTATCAAAATCGCTAACAGACACTTGAGTTTGACCGTTGCTTTTATAGTGATAGTTTAATTGGTCTTGTGGGTATCTAGGGCGGTCGCCGGCGGGGAGACCCCAGAAGTCGTGCCAGTCTTCGATAAAGCTGTCGCTGCTGCCACCGTTGTGGCGTATATAGGGCGCGTCCAGCCCTACTTCTAGATTGTCGAACAAGCCGTAACGCCCATGTAAATTAACGCGGTAAGTCTCTCCGTCCAACAAGATAGTTTCGCCGCCGTCGGTGTTAGCTGAAAAAGAATTACTGGCGTCTACATTAACAGCGCCACTGAAGTTACCAGCGCTATTGATATTGGCACTAAGGGTTGCGGGCAGACCAAAGACTTGAACAAATGGATTGCGATTGCTACTGCGATAAGGGTCGTCGACTGTGTCGGCATGGCTTACTGCGCCAGCGCTTAAAATAATGACACCCAGTGTGCGCAAGGCATTACGCCTTAACTTGTTGTTAACCACCGACATGTATAGCCCCTTCTTTTAACTATCATTAACAGCCCTGCTACACTGGTGCAGCGCTGTTGCTGTTACACGCTGGGAGAGTATAATTGAAAGGGACTAATTAAAGGGGACGGAGGGATTATTTTTTTACCCGTTCCTATCAACTTACATCTGATTTACTATTTGCATAATTATTAGGGCCGAAGGATTATAAGACGAACAAATTGACTAAAACCAAACCTCCCTACCCCTATTTTTCGCCAACGCTATACATAAGAAGAGAGAGCTAGATTGATATGATGACCTTGAGTGTTCGATCAGTGGCTGCAGTGTGTTTTCTAATTATTGGTAGCAGCCTATTTCAGGCTCAGGCTCAGGCTAATAGCGCGACTAATATCGAAGAAGAGCAAATAAAGGCGCCTTTATATAAACCCTTTATAGAGAGATATATTCTGGATGAGCTAAAGCAGCTGCGTCAGGGCCAACAGGCGATGAAAGCAGAGGTAACAGAAAAGGTATCAGCGGCAAAACTGGAATCTTCAGATAGAGCACTAAGATACACAGCGGACACCACAAGCAATATTTTTTACATCATGACCGCTGCAGCTTCTCTGCTCGTGCTGCTCGGTTGGAAATCATTAAAAGACATAAAAGACAATGTTGAATCAATAACGGAAAAGAGAGTTGATGCACTTACTCTAGAGTATGAAAAACGACTTAATATTATAGAAATAGCGCTAAAAGAACGTTCTGAACAAATTGTAGCTGCACAACAAGGCATATCTGATAACACGCTTGTTCATTCATTATGGATGAGAGCTGGTCTTGAAAAAAGTGAACAAGAAAAATACAAATTTATGATCAAATTTTGGAAGTAATGCCCAATGACGCTGAGGCCTTAACTTACAAAGCAGATACACTTTTAGATCTAGGTGAGGATTCTTGGGCTTTGTCATTAGCCAATCAAGCGTTGGAAAACGACAGCGAATACGCTATGGCTTATTGGCAGAAGGCCTGTGCAGAGGCAAAGCTAGAGAATTATAGTGAAGCCATCATAAATATCCAGAAAGCACTTGAGCTTTCAAAACCGCTGCAAGACGAGTTATTAACAGAGTCGTATTTCGCAAACTTAAAAGACCACCCAGATTTCAATGCTTTAACAGTGAACTCAAAGAGCGACAACTAGAGGGTATGTAAGGATTGAAAAATGAACAAATAAGTCAAAATTAAACCCCTCAATCAAAGAGGTCAATTAAAGAGGACGAATTTATTTTGAGACGACGTCGGCAACGTAGAAATATATTAAAAACAAATGCGTCCCCTTTTATAGGAGTCTGTAAACTATTAGCTTTCTATTAGTCATCAATCAAAGGGTTTACAATAAAGGAAATGGATGAATCAGTTAACGTATTTGGTGAGAAATTAGAAATCTGTGGAACAGATCCAGTTACCGGATTTTACCGAGATGGTAACTGTAATACTTGTAAAGGTGACGTTGGTTCTCATACAGTTTGCATTGAAACGTCGACCGAGTTTTTAGAGTACACCCGATTTAGAGGGAATGATCTGTCTACCCCTGTACCTGAATTTGGTTTTAAAGGGTTAAAGCCTGGAGATAGTTGGTGTGTATGTGCTGGGCGATGGCTAGAGGCGGAGAAAAATGGCATGGCGCCGAGACTGCATCTTAAAAGTACGCATATCAAAGCTTTAGAAATTGTGCCAATGGAGCTACTTAAAAAATATGCGGTAGATTTAAACTAGCTGACTTTCTATCACAAGCTAATGGATGCCGGTATGATAAAAAGCAAAAGTTACCATCTAACTAGTCAATAGATTTATTAATTTTTTAGTACAGAAGGTAACAAGCAATGATGAATACCAAAATATACAAGGCTGTCCATAGCCTAGCGGAAGCGCTTATGACCGCAGCAAGCAAAGATGACAGGCTGACATTCGACTCGCTATATAGTGAACTAAGGTGCATTTGCATTGATAACGAGAACACTGAAAAAGACCACCCAGTACAGTGGGAAACTCTTGCTGACTTCACAGAAGAATTAGACGACGCGGTGGCTGGCTACGCCAAAGCTCTAGAAAAATCTATAGCCATTAATTCGAAAGACCATATGTCATCAGTTGCATTCTCAATGGCCACATTACAAATTGAATTAGGTCAGACTGACGCGGCCATAAAAAACCTCCAAGATGCGAAAATAAGTGCCAATAAAATTGAAGACAAAAACCTCAAGACAGAAATAGACGAACTACTTGAAACGCTACTAGAAGGCTAGATTGTTAGTTGCCATACAGCAGCTAACAATGATAAACATAGGTATATTACAAATTAGTATTTACAGTAACCTGTAACAACCAGACAAATTAATGACAGTGTAATTAGAATATTTCCCGGTTCTATTTTTTTATATATAAATAGATAAAGCAAAAAATACGATATAAGTGTCTCTAGAAAGGAATATAAATGAGAGTTTTAGGTGTTGATCTATCGGCTAATGATGCCGTTATTTGTTTACTTGATTTAGACAATCAACAGTTTGTTTTGCCAGATTGCAGAGCGCGAAAACTGACGCTACCGAAAGACCACACCCGCAAAGACCTACAGCAGTTTCAATTTGCGTTTGCCAAATTGGTTGCCGACTACAAAATAGATAAGGTCGCTATAAAAGGGCGAATGCCAAAAGGGAAATTCGCCGGCGGCGCAATCAGCTTTAAGCTAGAGGCCGCAATACAATTAATTACCGATATAGATGTAAATGTACTTTCACCAGCGCAAATTAAATCTACTTTAGCGGTAAATACTATCCCTATATTATTTGCAAATACCGGCTTAAAAGTCTTCCAAGAAGCAGCATTTACAGTGGCCTATGTTGCGCAGGTAATGGAGTAGATTAATTTTTATACGGCTTCAAGGGATATTTAATTAGACTGACAATTCTCGTCAAATATGAAATATATTAAAGACAGTATCATCGAAGTAGCTATTCGCTCTATATCTTCATTGTTTGATCAATTAGAGCTAGCTAAAATAAAACTCTAACATTACATCCATCAATAAAAAGGTTGATAACCCCATGTTAGAGCTTGTTCGAGAAGCCGCCATAGCACTCCAGAGTGAAACCAACACATACCCACAGGGTGTTCAAATCTGGATGAAGGTAATGGGGGCATCCTTTTTCGCTGGTATATTTTTCGCCTATTCAAAAGTAGGCGCTCGATGGATTTTTGCGGCCTTACTGCTGAATATTTTAGGGCTGGTTATAGGTAAACTAGTATTTCCTGAGGAAAGTAGAACGGTCATCGGCACCTATGTACACATAGTATTCTGGCCGCCAATACTATGGGCGGTATGGCGTTCAGCTAAAAAGCTTTCATTCGCGTCCCAGACCAATAACTTTTACGACTGGGCTTATATTGCCTGGCTAGCATGGGCAAGTATGTTGATGCTCATTTCTCTGGCTTTTGATTTCCGTACATTACTATTTATGTGGATCTAAAATAAGCGACATCGGCTAGTAGCGATCTCACTATCCTATTCATATTAAGTACGGTCATTATGGGTTAATGATATTGAGTTAAAAGCTAAAATTTCTTGTATTAGTAGCTGCTAGAGTCTGTCGAAGTAAAAATATCAGTATACTCGTAACCTTCAGCTAGCTGCAGGCATTAGTTTTTATAGTTGACCCAATGACCAAATTTAGGAACGTATGTGAGCAAGGCGTTATCAAATTTTACAGCAAGCCACGACAATAACTTTCAGCTTATTAGATTTGTAGCTGCGGTCCTAGTACTAGTAAGTCATAGTTTTGTGCTCTCTGGCTTTAAGAACTATGGAGAATCATTGGCACAAAGTCTTGGGTCACCTGGGGTAGCTTAGCGGTTGATTTGTTTTTTATCACTAGTGGCTTTTTAGTTACCGGAAGCTATTTATCTAAGAATAATATTTGGAGTTTTACTAGAGCGCGTATATTTAGAATTTATCCCGCCCTTATTGCTTCAGTTCTTTTCAGTGTTTTTATTGTTGGTTTATGGTTTACAACTCTGAGTGCCGGTGACTTCATATCTGACCCGATTACGCATAAATTTATTTATAGAAACTCATTCTTGTTTGATGGAATCAAATATTATCTGCCTGGTGTATTTTTAGACAATCCGTTAAAAGGGGCTGTAAACGGATCTTTATGGACTCTGCCTTATGAAGTTAAAATGTATTCATATCTAGCTTTACTAATGCTTTTAACCTCATATATAAAAACTAAGGGGAAGTTAAATATAAGTCTTAAAACTATATCTATCTGTCTGACTATATTGTTTGGAGCGCTAAATCTATATAACCACTTTTATGTAGACAGCAGGGATTACTTTATCCATTTGGGGCTCATGTTTTCTTCGGGCGCTACTTATTTTATCTGGAAGGATAGTATTAGATTATCCCTAAAAGCGTTATTTGCTTGCTCTATCGCGCTTGTCCTATCTTCATATCACTCTGACATTTTCTTTATCAGTTACTGCCTGCTACTGCCTTTTATAATATTGATTATCGCGTATATTCCTGGTGGATCTATCAGAGGCTTTAATAAGTTGGGCGACTATTCATACGGCATGTATATTTATGCATTTCCTATACAACAATCATTGGCAGCATCTATTCAAGATATTGCTATAGCAACCATGATTGCTGGATCATTCTCAATAACGCTAGTTTTAGCTATAGTCTCTTGGCATTTTCTTGAAAAACCATTTTTAAATCTGAACAAACGATTGAATGGCTAACAGTCATATTCGACCTTTGAATTTTAACTAATCTTATACTAAAATTTTTTGTGCTAATATCGAAAAATTAATACCAGCAATTTGTCATAGTTCCATTTCATTATTTTATAAAATACCTAGAGTCGATAGCGTGAAAGAGTGCAATCAATGTGGCAAGTGTTGTGAAAATTATAGTAATGGCGGACTATCTGCTTTAAAAAGTGAAATAGAATTTTGGGAAATATTTAGACCCGATATATTCCGCTATGTTAGCGACGGCAATATTTGGATGGACCCTGAAACAAACGAACAGTTAGTGCGCTGTCCATTTCTACGTCAACTGCCAGACCAAAAAAAATATACTTGCGACATTTATCATGACCGCCCCGAAGACTGTAAACATTACCCAGTTACTATTAATCAGATGATTGCAGACGAGTGTGAAATGCTTGAGGTAAAAGACTTAACTAACCCCAAGCAGGCTCAGAAATCCCTCGATAAAATCATGGCCGACAGTAGGCCTGGCGTTTAATAGCAATTAGCGATATCTAAATATTATTCACCGTGAACAATAGCTCAGCAACAAGACTGCGCTGGCTCTACCACATTAGATCATCAGGAATTTTATAGTCAGCATAAGGATCATCTTCTTCTGGCTCGCTAGTTGCGACCTGCCGTGACAATACAACGGAGACGTCGCGCTGGCTTATTTTATCAGCGACCACAGCTGGTACCAGTTCATACTCATCAGCTAGCTTAACAATAGCCAAGCGCCCATTAGCCAATTGCTTTTGAGTCAGCGGTGCAACGTAAATCTTTTTAATCTGTTTGCCTTCAGTAAAGTTATAACCAACCACGTCTGCGCCCTCACCTTTCGGCTGGCGATTCATTGCTATTAACTGTTTTATTTGCGCGGCGACCGCTTTTACTTCGGCAGCCATTTCACGCTGTTCATTAAGCTGTTTGTCGCGCTCAAATTTTTCAGCACGAACCGTGGCTGCGGCTTCTTTCGTTTCATCAACTACAACTTGTTTCGATTTGTTTTGCAGCTTTTGGCTTTTACGTTTTTCTTTGCTCGCTTTATTGGCCTTTTTTTTATCGACCAAACCTGCTTTTAATAATTGATCCTGCAGAGAACTCATGTGCTACCTCTTAATATACTTTTTGATACAAACTAATTATTTCATCAGCAGTTGGCACTAATGGATTGTTATTGGGAGATCCAGAAGCCAGCGCCTGCTCTGCCATTATTTGTAAGTTGCCATGGTAATTATCAGCATCAATGCCAAACCCTTTTGGCGTTGGTACAGCTAAATCTTCATTCAGCTTGTACAAGCCATCCAATAACTTAACACCCGCGCTAGCATCGCTGTCTGTGTTGCTAGCTAGGTCCATAACTCTAGCACAATCAGCATAGCGCTTAGTTGCACCCGGCAGAGAATATTCTGTAACGGCGGGCATTAACATGGCGTTACTCAAACCATGGGGCACATGGTAAAACGCTCCTATGGGTCTACTCATGCCATGAATTAAGGTAACCGATGAATTTGAAAACGCGATGCCAGCTTGAGTAGCAGCAAGCATAAGTTTTTCACGTGCTTCAACATTAGCTGGCTGTTCACATGCAGTGCGCACATTTTTAGCGATCGCTGCCATTGCTGTTAACGCAATATTGTCGGTAAACGGATTGGCCTTTTTACTCACATAAGCTTCCATGGCATGACATAGGCTATCAATGGCAGTGTCTGCGGTTAATCGATAAGGCATGCTAAGTGTTAATTCAAAATCGACTAAAGCAGCCTCAGGTATCAAGCCAATACCCATGCATAGCATTTTTTCATTGGTAGCGGTGTCGGTAATTACGGTAGCTCTAGTCGCTTCAGAACCAGTGCCGGCGGTAGTTGGCACCGCAATAATAGGGAAACCTTTAGGCACTGCATTTGGCACCTTAAAATCACGCATGGTGCCGCCATGTTTGGCTAGCACAGCAATAGCCTTGGCAGAATCCATAGAACTGCCACCGCCAAAACCAACAGCACAGTCATAGTTGCCGGACTGCCATGCGGCCAGCCCTGCGTTGATAGACTCAACCGTCGGATCAGGTACGCAGTCAGAAAACACCCCATATTCAATGCCATTTGACTCAAGCACCTCGTATAACGAGTCCAAGTAACCATTACCAGCAATAAATGGGTCAGTAATAATAAGTGGTTTACTAACACCTAAGTCGGCCATTGCCTGCGGTAATTCTTTACTGACACCACCACCAATACGAAGGATTTGTGGAAGGTAAATTGCAGCGGTCATACTAATGCCTTTAATTATTTAAACTAAGGAGCGAAATTGTACCGATTACATCATATAATTGGGAGCATAATAGCTTGACCAATCCTAGATAAAATCTAGAGCCACTGGCATTGAATGAATTTTTATCACACTAGCAAGAAAATAACGATATTTCACTCTGTGCTCAACATTGCATTATTAGTGTTTTTTGCCTGCATAGTTTTCAGTTCACAGTTAACTGCCATGCCAATACCTAAAGCTGACGCAGGCATGCTCAACTTAACGAGCTGGGATTTTGATAAAGACGGAACGGTTAGGCTTGAAGGTGACTGGCAATTTTATTGGCAAAATTTTATTGCGCCAGAACAAAAACCACTAACAGACGGCACGTTTATTGAAGTACCAAAGTCATGGGATGGTCACCAGCTTAACGCTAACGAAAAAGCACCAGGCCATGGTTATGCAAGCTATCAGCTAAGCGTTTCACTACCGCAAAACTCCCCACAGCTTGCACTTAAAGTAATTGATATTGGCGAAGCCTTTCGCTTGTATGTCAATGGCAAACTATTGCATTCAGGCGGTGAACCAGGCACTAGCCAGAGCATGTCCAAACCAGCATTTGCAAGCGGCGTTATATTACTGCCTGAAAATATCGGTAATGAAATAAATATTGTTATTCATGTATCTAACTATAACTACCCACGCGGCGGACTTTGGGACTATATAACACTGGGAGAGATTAGTGCTATCCAAAACCTCAGTGAGCTAGCATTGGGCTATGTTATATTTCTCGCTTGTAGCATTGGGATTATCGCCATTCATCACCTGAGTATCTATTTACAACGCCGACAAGACCGAACACCTTTGTATTTGGGGCTATTCTGCCTTGCTATTCTACTGCGAATCATATCCACCGATGATCGGTTTTTACAGGAGTTAATGCCTGCAATTTCTTTCACCATGCTTATCAGATTGGAGTACATATCATTCTTGCTCGCTATACCGGCTTTCGCAGGATTTATTACTAACTTATTACCTGGGGACTATCCAAAGTGGATGCATCTGATAAGCAAATGGTTTGGCTTGGTATTTAGCTGTTTTGTATTGGTGACACCAGTAGCAGTGTTTTCAGAGATTTTACCTTTATTTCAAATCTATTTGGTTGCTTGTGTATTTTTTGCTAGTTATGTTTTCATTCAAAATGTTCAGCAAAACCGTGAAGTTGCCAAAGCATTTTTGTTTGGTTTTATAGTGCTGGCTGCAGCCACTTTTAACGACGTACTAGTCTCTATAGGTCTTCTTAGTACATCGATTTATTTGGTCGGGCCTGGCATGCTATTTTTTATATTGATTCAGTCCTATTCATTGTCGCGCCGCTTTGCAAAATCATTTTCCCAAGTAGAGGCGTTATCTTGCGAACTGGAAGATTATGCGCATACCTTAGAATCGAAAGTTAATTTACGCACTAAAGAGCTAGAATCAGCCAACAGACAGCTGTCGCAACTAGCAAATATTGATGGATTAACTGGCATTGCAAATAGGCGAGCATTTGATCAAATCCTGCGTCATGCGCTGGCAGAACATACTCGTCGCGGAGCTCAACTAGGCCTGATACTAAGCGATATAGATTTATTTAAAGCCTACAACGATACCTATGGACATTTAAAAGGCGATAACGCACTACGCAAGGTCGCGCAATGCATTGGTGGTATGTTGCCTAAAAACATCGATACTGTCGCTAGATATGGCGGAGAAGAGTTTGCTATTTTACTACCTGACAGCGATTTAAACGTTGTCATGGCGATAGCTCAACGACTCAATAAATCAGTACAAAGTCTGAATATTGTTCATAAAAGTTCAGCCTTAGATAAGCAACTAACGATCAGCTGCGGTGTTGCAGCAATCTTGCCTACCATGCTAACTAGACCTGAAACCCTTATCGCGCAAGCAGACAATGCTTTGTATGCTGCTAAAGCGGCTGGCCGTAACACAACGGTAGCGGCCAGCTAGTTATTTAGCGCCTATCTATATTTATTTTCTGCGCTAATAATATGACGGCAAAATTATCTACAATATAACTACACTTTCATAGTGACCATCAATACTACCCGTTAGCGCCTCTGCTCAATAAAAACTTGGACCTAAAGTATAATGATTATAGATAAAACATGGCTTACGGAAAAAACGGCGGACATCAATAAGCAAGGTTATACCATCATTGAAAACTTCCTGTCGCCTGATGTACTTACTGCAGTAAGGCAAAGGCTTGTGCAATTACTTGGTAGCTTTAACGGCCGTAATAATTTTGAAGGCCATAAAACCGAGCGGATTTACACATTAGTTGGCCGTGGTAAGGTTTTTGAAGACATAGTCGAAGACCCTAAAATCATGGCCCTTTGCGCTGAATTTTTATTACCTAATTTTTTACTCACCGCCAACCAAGCGATCAGTATTGCAGCGGCGGAAACCGCACAACCATTTCATACCGATGACGCGTTTTACATGCTACCTCGCCCCCGCCCGATGATAAGCCTATCAACCATTGTTGCAGTCGATGACTTCACCAGCGACAACGGCGGCACCCAAGTTGTGCCAGGCAGCCATCAATGGAGCGATGAAAAACTTGCACAAGAATATACCAATGGCGACGGCGCTATTGACGATGCGTTTGGCAAATATCTAGCTGATCAAACGATTAGTATTGAAATGATTGCCGGCAGCTGTGTAGTTTTTGCAGGAACACTGCTACACCGCGGCGGCCCTAATAATAGTCGTTCGCCACGCCGCGCTTTTTCAAATCAATATTGTCAGCCATGGGCTAGAACCCAGGAGAACTTTTACTTAGCAATTCCGGCCGAAAAAGTCGCTCGTATGAGCGATAAAGTCCAAGACTTACTTGGCTATTCAATTCATGCCCCCTTTATGGGGCAAGTAAGCGCATCTCACCCCAAGAAGACCTTAGCAGCAGATTACATTCCGCCAGTAATGCGCTAAGCCTGATTAACGTCAATCGGGCTTAGCTTGCCTTCGGCTTATACAGTAAAGCCTAAATCTCCATTTACTGCCGACAATTTAATGGTATCTCCAGGCGCATATTTACCTGCCAAAATACCATTCGCTAACGGATCTTCAACTAAGCGTTGAATTGCTCGTTTTAGTGGCCTTGCGCCATAAACGCTGTCATAACCAGCGGCAACAATTACCGCCATAGCATCATCACTAACATCTAGGCTCAATTCACTGTCGGCTAAGCGCCGGCGCAATAAACCTAACTGTATATAAGCAATCTCTTTAATATGTTGTTGAAGCAAAGGATGAAATACTACTAGCTCGTCGATACGGTTTAACAGCTCGGGTTTAAAGTTCTGCTCTACCACCGTCATTACCGCAACCTTCATTTCATCATAACTAGCGGCCAACTCACCGCTTTCAGGCTTAGCCATTTGCTGAATAACATCGCTACCCATGTTTGATGTCATCACAATGACGGTATTTCTAAAATCCACTGTGCGGCCATGACCATCGGTTAGGCGACCATCATCCAAAACTTGCAACAAAATATTGAACACATCGGGATGCGCTTTTTCAATTTCGTCTAGCAAGATAACCGAGTAAGGCTTACGTCTCACTGCCTCAGTTAAATAGCCGCCCTCTTCATAACCCACATATCCCGGCGGCGCGCCGATTAGCCTAGCAATAGAATGTTTTTCCATAAACTCTGACATATCAATTCGCACCAAGGCATCAGTAGTATCAAATAAAAACTCTGCCAAGGCTTTACATAACTCGGTTTTACCTACGCCAGTTGGGCCTAAAAACATAAATGAGCCATTGGGTCTATTGGGGTCTGACAAGCCTGCCCGAGAGCGCTTAACCGCGTTAGCCACAGCGGTAACCGCTTCTTGCTGACCAATGACTTGCTCGCCAATCAGCTGTTGAATGTTAAGTATCCGCTCCCTATCACTTTCCAGCATTTTACTAACCGGTATGCCAGTCCACTTAGCTACTACATCAGCGATATCTTCCTCGCTCACCTTATTTTTAAGCAGCGTTAAACTGCTGGTATCTGCACTAGCCGCATCAGCCAACTGTTTCTCTAACGGCGGAATAATGCCATATTGCAGTTCAGACATTTTACTAAGGTCTTGCTCGCGCTGCGCAGCTTCAAAGTCTAGTCTGGCTTGGTCTAATTTTTCCTTTATATCTTGCGAGCCAGCTAATATAGACTTTTCTTGCAGCCATATTTGCTCTAAATCTGCATACTCTTTTTCTACTTCAGCAATATCATCTTTTAATAAAGCCAAACGTTTTTTTGCAGCCTCGTCTTTTTCTTTTTTCATTGCCTCCGCTTCAATTTTTAATTGAATTAAGCGTCGCTCTAACTTATCCAATGGCTCTGGTTTTGAATCAATAGCCATGCGAATACGGCTTGCCGCCTCATCAATCAGATCGATAGCTTTATCAGGCAATTTGCGGTCGGTAATATACCGCTGTGAAAACTTAGTCGCCGCGATAATCGCACCATCGGTAATGTCTACCGCATGGTGCAGCTCATAGCGTTCCTTTAGGCCACGTAAAATTGCAATAGTGTCTTCTTCAGATGGTTCATCAACAATTACTTTTTGAAAGCGACGCTCTAATGCTGCATCCTTCTCAACGTATTGACGATACTCATCTAAGGTAGTTGCACCAACGCAATGCAGTTCACCGCGGGCGAGTGCTGGCTTAAGCATATTACCAGCATCCATAGCACCTTCGGCTTTACCGGCACCTACCATGGTATGCAACTCGTCTATAAACAAAATGATCTGGCCATCTTGCTTGGTCAGTTCATTGAGCACCGCTTTTAATCGCTCTTCAAAGTCACCTCTAAATTTAGCGCTTGCCAATAGTGAGCCCAAATCTAACGACAACACACGCTTGCCTTTTAAGCTTTCTGGCACCTCGCCATTAATAACACGCTGGGCCAAACCTTCGATAATGGCGGTTTTACCCACCCCCGGCTCACCAATCAAAACGGGATTATTTTTAGTACGCCGCTGCAGCACTTGAATAGTGCGACGAATCTCATCATCACGGCCAATAACTGGGTCTAACTTACCTTCCGCCGCTAACGCGGTTAAATCAACCGTGTATTTATCTAAGGCTTCTCTTTGGCCTTCTACATCTTGATTATTCACTTTCTCATTACCTCTTACTTGCTCAATCACTTGAGCTAAACGCTTAGGTTCAACACCAGTTTTAGTTAGCGCTTTAGCTACATCACTATTGGCTTCGAACGCGGCCAGCAAAAATGTCTCAACCGCTATAAACTGATCGTCATTTTTTTGCGCCAACCGGTCGGACAAGTTGAAAACCTTGCTCAAACTTGGTGATATCTGCATATCACCAGTCGGACTGGACATTGTTGGCAAGTTGTTAAATGTTGTCTCTATTGCATTATTGATAGCGTCTTTTGTGCCACCAGCGCGAACAAATAAACTAATAACCGACTCAGAGCCCGCCATTAGCGCTTTAAACACATGCACCACATCAATCGCTGTATTGTCATTACCTAATGCTAAAGACTGCGCTTCGCCTAAAGCGGTTTGTAAAGTGTTAGTTAATTTATCGATTCGCATATCGCACTACCTCTTAGTAAAACCTACATAGCAAGTAATGTGGGGGTTGCACATTAGGATTCAAGTAAGTGAAACTACTAATGGGAGAAAGCTTGATCTCGATCAGGATTGGGCAATATTTAATATGAAAGATGTACTAATGTATTCGATTAATGGGCTCTGACTTTCTGTTTACCGCAGCGTTCGCATTTATAGATGGTGACCAGCTTGCCGTCACGCACATCAAATTGCTTCTCCTTACATACCTTCCATTTATGATGATTATTGCTACACAAAGTTTTAGCTTTGCTCTTATGAGCCACCTTAGGTTTTTTAAAGGGAAGAATATCGGCCATTTTATTAACTACCTGTCAGACTATTTTGATACCAAAGCTTCGCCATCAAACTGAATGCCAGACCAGCCATGTTTGATAAAATTACGAATATTGGCGTGGTCTTCGCCAGCGGCGTTGCCCAACACATCATCACGATAATAACTGCCAAAACAAGCTAATGTTGATTGCTCATCTAAGCCTAGCAGTTTTGCCAAGGAAAATATTTTGCATGAACCTTCGTTAGTACCAGCATCGTTTATAGCGGCGCTGGAGCCGAGTCCGTTAACAAATTTTACCGGCGTATAAATATAGTTTTGGTTAATGAATCTCATAATGGCATTAAATTCAATTGAATTTGGCGCATTATTTAGCTGTTCCATAAGGTCTATTTGAGTCATAAGGAGTGTTCAAAAAATATCAAATTAAGGACAGTAAGTTTATAGATTTGTTGCATTTAGTAAAAGTTACTAAAAAATGCGCGCAAAATGCTCGTTGACAGTTAACACCTACAAATCGAAGTAATTGTCGCAATATGTCAAGATATATTACCACCCTTTATTTATTATAGATAAGTGGGTAGTAGATATAAATGGAAACAGTTCTTCATGGCTTTAGTCTAATCGGTTATTTTTCATCATGTCTTCAACACTCCACTAAGCATTATGGTTTTACTGGGGGTTAAAACTGAAAATGCATCAAACAGCGCTAAGCCTTACATTTATTTGGTAAATAAAGCGTTATAAGTCATTGAATTAAAAAAAATATAAGGCCTTTACTAATCGTAGTTTCAGACCCACACTGAGTGGGCATAATAATAACTATATATAGGGATCACATAATGAAAAAACATCAATTAAAACGTTCTGCAATAGCTATTGCAGTGGCAGGCGGATTAGCCGCAATGCCACTTCAAGCTCAAATGCTTGAAGAAGTTATTGTAACCGCAACAAAACGATCCGTTGGTATGCAAGATGTACCAATTGCCTTATCTGTAATGAGTGGTGAAAAAATCGCTGAAGCAGGCATCGGCTCATTAGAAGACATGGCTGTATTTATGCCTAACGTCCATATTGCGGAAGGCTCTTCTAGCGATAGTTTGTTTATCCGTGGAGTAGGTTCTGGTGTTAACTTTGGTTTTGAACAATCAGTTGGTACTTTTATAGATGGTGTTTATTTTGGACGTAGCCAGGCGTCAAAAACCGCATTTTTAGATATTGAGCGTGTAGAAGTACTTAAAGGCTCGCAAAGCACATTATTCGGTAAAAATACAATCGCCGGCGCAATTAGCATAACCACTGCCAAACCAACTGATGAATTCGAAGGCTCTATCGCGCTAAGCGTTGAACCAGAATTTGGCGGCCAAACAGGAACACTAACATTGTCAGGCCCAATTACTGACAACTTCGGAGCCCGTCTTGTCCTTCAAGACGATTCAAGCGACGGTTGGATGGATAATGGCTTTACCAGTGAAGATGAAGTTGGTAAAGATACCCAAGTAGGCAGAATTGTATTAGTTTGGCAGCCAACCGATGATCTAGATATAGGATTCAAATACGAATCAGGCGATTCCGAGACTACCGGTGCAAATGCGACACTTAGTATTCTTACTCCTGGCGCTAGAGCGATTTATGGAAACGTCGATCCTAACATCAACCAAAACTCTGGTTTTGGCTATGATAAAAATGAAGCAACTTTCGGCGCAGGAACTCCTAGAGGAGGAGAGCAATTTCTTGATAGCGAATGGGATATTTCAACACTAACCGTTGAATGGGCTCTAGGTGAATACACACTAAAATCTATTACTGGCTATGTTGACTATTCGTTTGACAACAACAGAGATAGTGACTTTGGTCCTATTGCGGGCCTGTCGCGTGAAAGAAGTGAGCAGCACAAGCAGTTTACTCAAGAATTGTTACTAACATCACCACAAAGCGATTCGTTTGAATATTTGGCTGGTTTATATTATCAGGATGAAGAGCTGTCACATGAGCGTTTTACCGATGTTAGCCTGTCTAACTTGTATGCAGCTGGTGCTGGTTTACCTGCTGGAGTAGCAGGCGGATTCGCTGATGCCACTGGATATAATACCTTTGATCAAGACGCGGAAACCTTGTCTGCATTCTTTCAAGGTACTCTACACTTCAGTGACACTTTACGATTAATCGCTGGTATTCGTTACTCTGAAGATGAAAAAGAATTTTCAAAAACAGCAGATTCACAATCTCTTTTCGGTGACCGCCCAGAAGGTATTGACTTAATCGCCAATGGACCCACTAACGATATCATATCAGGTATCTACGACACCGAACCCGCCCAAGGCGGACTAGGCTTATCGACGACTCATACTTTTGTTGATGGGAAAGCAGTTGTATGTAAAGCAGCAACCCTTGTAAGCACCAACTGTGTAGAAAGCGACTTTGACACCAAGCGTAGCGAGGAACACTGGACTGGCGATATCACCGTTCAGTGGGATATGAGCAATGAGACCATGCTTTATGCTAAATATGGCAATGGTTATAAAGCTGGAGGCTTTGATGAAGACAACGCTCGCGGTAACTTGTTAACACAAGCATATGACGACGAAGGCTCTGAAAGCATTGAGTTTGGTGCTAAAATGGACCTTTGGGAAGGCCGCGGACGCCTTAACATCGCAGTATTCCATAGTGAATATGATGATGTACAAGTAAGTACTTTTGACGGTAGTGGGGGCTTTGTCGTAGGTAACGCAGCTGAAAGTGAAGTTGACGGTATTGAGCTAGACGGTATGTATGCTGTAAGTGATGAAATCACTATCTTTGGCGGACTAGCATTCTTGGATGCAAAATATAAGTCTTATGAAGATGGCGCTTGTACTGCTCCTGGAACTATTGCTTGGGCCGCTGACGGCGCTGACAATGGCGCTATAGCACCTAATGGAGAAGTAAAAGCACGTTCAAACTGTGTCAACGATCTTTCCGGTGAAGCGCTACAGTTTGCCGCCGACATATCTGCTAACTTTGGTATTTCTTACGACACCGAAATCACTGACTCTTTGGAGTTAGGTTTAAGCGCCGATGTACTATATACCGATGATTTCGATACTGCGGCCGATGGAGATGAAGCTCTTCTTCAAGAGGCTTACACCAAGGTTAATGCCCGCATATCGCTTGCAGACATTGATGGCACATGGAGTATCGCATTGCTTGGCAAGAACTTAACTGATGAAACAACCAGTGCTTGGGGTAACGACATTCCTCTAGGTAGTTTCGGTTTTGACAACAGTTATTTTCAAATCATTGATGCACCACGTAGCTATGAAATTCAAGCTGTATACAATTTCTAATAGTTGTTCTTAATAAAAACTTATTGGTCGGACCAACCTTTCCGTTTCGATAACTCAAGCAAACTATCTAGCTCAGTATCTTTTTCTTCCCAAAGCTTAGAAACCCATTGTTGAAATTCAGCCCTAAAGACTTCATCTTCAGAATAATTTTTACCCAAATAACTTGCAGGCATTTCTAACTGCTTAGCTCTCACTATTACCTTATCAACTTGGCCCGTCATAAAATCGCCCAAACTAGGTGCTTGCTGGTTAGGATATGAAATCGTTATATCTAGCACGCAGCTAATGCTATTACCCATTGCCCCCACCACAAAGCCAATACCACCCGCTTTAGGCTTAAGTAAATTATTGTAAGGTGATTGCTGCCTATCATGTTTCTCTGGGGTAAACCGTGTGCCTTCTAAAAAATTAAACACAGCAACGGGTGTTTGCTCAAATTTCTTGCAAGCCTTTTTAGTATTGGCGAAATCTTCACCACGTTTTTCTGGATGTTTTTCCAGAAACTCTTTGCTATAACGCTTCATAAAGGGAAAGTCTAAGGCCCACCAAGCAACACCGATAATTGGCACCCAAATCAGTTCTTGCTTAAGAAAGAACTTCAACATGGGTATTTTTCGATTCAGCAAATGCTGCAGTATAAAAATATCACTCCATGACTGATGATTAGACGTCACTAAATACCACTGGTTTTTATCTAGGCTCTCGATTCCTTCAACATCCCAATTCATCTTTTGGGTTAATCGCATCCACGTTGAGTTGTTTGCTATCCATAGCTCGGCAATCTTGATAGCAACGTTGGTACAAAAGCGGTGCCACGCAGCATTAGGAATGGGGCAGCGAGCAATACTGACCAACAATAGAAATGGTACAAGCACTACTGTGTTAAGCACCAGTAAAAAACCTGCAATAATTCCGCGCATAAAGGGCGGCAAAAAAATCAACATAAAGACTCTCTCAACTACTGAACACTAAATTCCTAATGAAAGTTAATGCTCTAAATGACGTTTAAAATTCTTATTCTGTTTCACAGCAGTTATTTTACCACTACACTTAACGACTTATAACCAGTTTGTTTAGCCGTCGGGATAGATATATGAGCACTGAAATAAAACCGTTTACAGTCAACATTAGCGAAGATGCATTAACTGACTTAAAACAACGCCTAACTAACACCCGTTGGCCTGAAGCTGAAACCGTGGAAGATTGGAGCCAAGGCGTACCGTTAAGCTATATCAAAGAACTATGTAGCTATTGGTTAAACGACTATGACTGGCGCCGCTGGGAGAGCCAGCTCAATAGCCACCCTCAATTCAAGACTGAAATTGATGGCTTGGATATACATTTCCTGCATATTCGGTCACCCCATGAAGACGCGCAGCCACTTATAATGACTCATGGCTGGCCCGGCTCAATCGTCGAATTTCACAAAGTCATTGAACCACTTACCAATCCAACTAAGTTTGGTGGCAAAGCAGAGGATGCGTTTCACTTAGTATGTCCATCATTGCCAGGCTATGGTTTTTCTGACAAACCCATCGCTACAGGTTGGGGAGTCGAGCAAATAGGTAAAGCTTGGGGCAAACTAATGGCCCGGCTCGGTTATCACCGTTATTGTGCCCAAGGCGGAGATTGGGGTGCTATGGTAACCCAAAATATCGCCCTGACGGAGACAGAACACTGTATTGGTATTCACACCACCATGCCCATTGTAGCGCCAGACCCAGACACCATGGCCGACTTAACACCTAATGAACAAGCAGCTCTTGAAGGCCTTGGTTACTATAGCGAATGGGATTCGGGGTATTCAAAACAACAAAGTACCAGACCACAATCACTTGGCTATGGTTTAGCCGATTCGCCTTCTGGTCAAGCGGCCTGGATAGTAGAGAAATTTTGGGCATGGATGGACTGTGGCGAGGGAGAGAATCAGCATCCCGAAAATATCCTGAGTAAAGACGAGCTGTTAGACAATGTAATGATGTATTGGCTAAGCAACTCTGCGGCGTCGTCAGCACGCCTATATTGGGAAAGTTTTAGCAAGCCGGTGATGGATGAAATAACTATTCCTACTGGCTGCAGCCTTTTTCCAAAAGAAATATTCCGCAGTTCTCAGCGCTGGATAGAAAAGCGTTTTACCAATTTGGTCTATTTTAATGAACTAACTAGTGGCGGTCATTTTGCCGCATTTGAGCAACCTGAAGTATTCGTTGATGAATTACGCGCCTGTTTTAGTCATCAAGCCTTTAAAAAATAATCGAGAGAATCTCTATGTCATTGCTACCTTGCATTGAAGTTGAACCACAACAAAAAGCCAATGCTAGCGTTATTTGGTTGCATGGCCTTGGCGCTGATGGCAACGATTTCGTACCTATTATCCCTGAGCTAAAACTGCCTGAGTCATTACAAGTTCGCTTTGTATTCCCTAATGCACCATCAATACCCATTACTATAAATGCTGGCCATGTAATGCCTGCGTGGTATGACATTATTGAAATGGATATAGAACGAAAAGTTGATAACAGCCAGTTGTTAGCATCGGCAGATCAAATCAAACGGTTAATAGATCGAGAAATAGACCGCGGCATACCGAGTAATAAAATAATTTTAGCGGGGTTTTCTCAAGGTGGTGCGGTGAGCTATCAAACTGCCCTTACCTATATGCAGCCCTTGGCAGGCCTATTATGCTTATCAACTTATTTTGCCACTCACGACATCATTACTCCCAACATAGCCAATAAGCAATTACCAATACAAATTATGCATGGTACTCATGACCCCATGGTGCAAGTAACACAAGGTCAAAAAGCATATCAACTACTTACCACTATGGGATACAAGGCCGACTATAAAACTTACCCAATGGAGCACTCAGTGTGCCCCGATGAGATTACCGATATTGCGCAGTGGTTGGTTAAAATTCTGGGCTAAAAGAACAATAGCAATGAGCTAGCTAAAATTGTAAGCAGGGTTCCTATCATTCCTATTGGACGAAATATCTGCGGGCCACCCAAAGCAAGCGCTGAGTAATGAAGTAATCTAGCCACTAATAAGGTGCTCGCTAAAATAATCAAATAGGTATCAGCCAGCCCATTTAACTCATTTAGCAAAAGTAGTAACAGCGCCATTGGAACTGTTTCGATAAAGTTACCATGGCCACGGATACGCTTTAACAGCTCTTTGTCACCACCATCGCCAACGCTAATATTATTACTGACGCGATACATCCCTACTCGCAGAGTAAATAAGACATGAACCACACCAAAAATAGCGGCAAAGAGTGCGGTGATCTCGATAGAAGGTAAGGCTGACATATAATTCCCCAAGTTAGATAGTAAGGCATTTATCTTTGTCATCAGGATAACGATTGACGCTATAATCGCAATAGATAACTACAATAAATAATTACACTGAGAAAACGTTAATGAGCATTCAAGAAACAATCGATAAACTAAACGTTAACCAGTTTCCATTTCTAAAGATGTTAGGCGGCAGCGTAATCAAGCTCGACGTTGATGCACAAACTTGCACTATGGAGTTCAACGTTAGCACCGACTTTTGTCATTCAGTTGATGTGGTACAAGGTGGCTTTGTAACAGCGATGTTAGATGCAGTGATGAGCCATGCCATTTTTGGGTTAGATGACGGCATTATCAATGTCTCGTCACTGGAAATTAAAACCAGTTTTTTAGAACCAACCCGTGCTGGAAAAATTATTGCGACAGGGAAAATAATCAAAGCGGGTTATAAAATCGGCTTTATGGAAGGTCAGCTTTATAACGCTAATAATGAGCTCACCGCCACCGCCTCTTCAGTTGGTAAATTAATACGCCAAAAGACTTAGACCATATCAATAAATCATTGGGCTTCAGACTGTGAAGAACACAAATACTTCGATCGCTAGCTTCACTCCAAATCGTGCCATTATCGCAATGCTTTGGGTTGTCGCTATTGGCATAGTGCTTTACTGGATATCCTACTTTAGCGAAGGCTCAGTCCATGCCTCTGCAGAAGCCTGCTATCATAGTTTTCAACGCAATTTTCCTGCCCCCGACGCGATGATCGCCTTCATGTGTATATTATGCGCTGAGGGTTTACGCCGATCTAAGCCATGGAGTATATTTACTGGTATGGCGGCTGTTGGCGGTTTGTTGTTCTTAGCTCTAATCGATATTTCATACAATCTATGGAACGATATGTATCTGATGTCCTCCAGTGCCATTGGCGCCGAAATTGTTATTAATGTTGTCTGCCTAAGCACAGCTGCCTGCCTCTGGCTTTATTTATACAAACATCGCAACGCCTTACTACACGCCAGCGAATGACTACCTCAGCTTCAAAGCAATGGCCTTTACAAATACACTTTCCAAAATTTAAATCCTGTGGAATTATGTCAACTACCAACGTCTGTGGAGGCTTTACCAAAGCTTGGCGACAATGCGTGGGTTAAAAGAGACGATCTTAGCAATCCACTATATGGTGGCAATAAAACTCGAAAGTTCGAATTTATTGCAGCAGACATACTCAGAAAAAAAGCTACTCACGTTGTCACCCTAGGTGGAACCGGAACTAATCATGGCGTGGCGACGGCAATGGTCTGCAGAGAGCTAGGACTAGATTGCACAGTGATTACCTTTAACCAGCCCGACTCCCCTTTTGTACAAAAAAACCAAGCATTAATGAAAAAGTTCGGCGCCAAATTTATTAACGCAGGTTCGCTAGCTATGGCTGCTATGCGCTTTTACTTAGATCCACTTAGACTCAGCCAAAGCCACTACTTTTTAGCTGGCGGCGGCGGCACAGCTTTAGGCGCACTAGCATATGTTAATGCGGCATTGGAGTTACACCAGCAAATTGAGAATGGGGAATGTCCTGAGCCAGCCGCAATATATGTGCCGGCTGGCAGTGTCGCTACCTTGGCAGGCCTAAGTTTGGGCTGCACTATTGCTGGCATGCAGACAAAAGTAGTTGGTATTCAAATAATGGATTCTCATTTAGGACCAGTAGAAATATGCACAGCTACTGCCGGCAATAAGCTAATGCTGCAAGCGTTAAAAATCATTCAAAGCCAATATCCAAAATTTACCATCGACATGCCGTCTACTATTTTATTAAATGATTGGTATTCACCTGGCTATGGAATTCAAACCCCCACTACCGACAATGCCATCAAACTGGCGGCGCTTAATGAACTGCAGCTTGATCAAACTTATAGCGGCAAAACCTTTACTGCATTCACCGAGGCGCTAAACGATTCAACCAAACCACTATTATACTGGGCCACCTATAGCTCGACATCAACCATAGGAACGCTTAATAATGCTGCTAGCTAATCCTTATTTAATGGCCTTTGCTACTACGGCTGCCATTGGAATACTGTGTGAACTCACTGCCCGTATTGGTAAGTTTTGGCTCTATCGAAAACCTATATTTCCAATTCTCAATATTATTTTGATGTTTGGCATAGTTATGGGCGCACTAAGCTTGTTGTGCCAACGCTCGGGCTTATTACCAGTATTTATAATCGCCACTGCAATTGGCTATGCCTATGAAAAAATAAACTTTAGCACGCTACACTGGTGGGATTTACCCAACGATCGATTTTTGGTTTTTAAAGGTAAAGAGGCCTGTGCTAGATCTATTGCAGTACTGTGGGGAATTACTCCACTGATAAGTAATGCCATCCAGTCAGCTATACTGTGAGCAAAGCCATCAGCTGAATACTGCTTACGCAGCTATTGATGAATTAGACAAATCCAGCTAGGAGAAACCTAACTGGGTTTTTAAATATAGCGATATTAAAACTTATAACCAACACTTAACATGTAAACCCAAGGGTCTATATCCAAATCAACTTTTACCGCATTGGCCACTTCAATTTCAGTTTCAATATCCATATACCAAACAGCAGCACCCAGAATAATATTGTCAGTCAAAGCCATATCTAACCCTGCTTGCAATGACAGTCCTACTGAATCGTCTGCTTCGACACTGGTATCAGTTATACCAAGAGAAGCCAACACCGCATCACCATTACTGGTTGTTTCTGTTTCAAGCATCATGGTGTAGTTAACACCAGCACCTACGTAAGGCGTAAAGCTAGAATTATTATTAAAGAAATACTGCAAACTAATAGTTGGCGGTAAATGCTTAGCCGTAGCGATAGAACCTAAACCAGCTAAATCACCTTCTAGAGTCATCTCATGGGTAAATGGAGTCGCCACAAGCAATTCTAAGCCGATATTGTCGGTAAACATGTAAGTACCAGTTAAACCAAGCTGAATGTCATCGTCTATACCAACTTCTCCTGCGGGACTAATAGCCGCAGGGGAAATTGTGCCACTGTTTTCGTTTGGGTCGACCATTGCCGCACCTGCCCGAACAATAAAATCACCCGCTTCATAAGCATTAGCACTGCTGATTAAGCCGGCAGCTAATAATGCAACACCACTTTTCACTAATAGATTTTTCATCTTCACTCCCCTTTTTCATAAAAGTTAATAATCAAGAGAAGGATAACGAGACTGAGGAGATAGTGTTTTGATCTATATCACGATGTAAATCACTATCACGTTAATTCAACAATCATATGAGATAGATCAAAGATTTTCGCTGAAACTATGATCGACGCCACTGCGCCGGCGTCGTATTCGACCAGCGTTTAAATGCACGACTAAAATTAGCCACGTCGTTATAACCGAGTAAATAGGCTATGTCAGCCACTGATAGATTAGCTCTTTGCAGCAGCTCTTTGGCGCAATTAGATTTAGTTTGTTCAACTAATTGTTTATAACTGCAATTGGTCAATGCCAAATGTCTAATTAACGTTCGAGGCGTTACATTAAGTTGCTCACTAATTACAGTAAGGCTTGGTAGCGAAATCGATTGAGTAAAACTAGGTTCAAGGACATTGTCAAAATGACTAGACAAAATGGCACGAACTTTGTCCTCGATATTTTGGGTTGTTGAATGTCTGGCAATTATTTCACGGCATTTAGCGACATTGGTTCGATAAGTGCCTTGGTCATACAAGGGAGAACGAATATCTAACCACGAAGACGGGAATTGAAAACCGGTATAACTTGCATCAAATCGGCAAGGTAATCCATATTGCTCCTGTAGCAAGTCGGCATGTTTAGGCGCCGAATGTGCAAACGCTATTTCCGTCACTGCGCCACAAGGGTGGCCAATAATCGTCTCAACCAAAGACTGGATAACTTTAAGCACAGCCTCAGCGCTTACTTGCGCATAAAATTCATCGCCGGTTAAATCTGTCAGTACAAAGCGGCAGACCTTGCCCTCAACCTTCATACTGGCCGACAATGAAGTTACTCGAACAGCGTGGTAGTTTTGCATCACCGTTAAGGCATCACCTAGGGTTGGCGCGCTCAAGGCTGCGAAACCCAGTGGGCCATGGGTACTTATGTTTAATTGTACGCCCACCTTTACTGTCCAGTCTCTGGGCGCAGACGACTGCTCAATATTGTGAAACAACCGAGCAACCTGCTCAGCAGCAACGTAGTCGTTAGCCGCCAGCCAATCCTCAGTTAGTAGCGTACCCGTTAACAAAGCGTCAACTGGCAACTGTACCCCGCGTAAAAACAACGCTACATAGGCCGATGACATAAAATATCCAGAATTCATTTGGCTATAATGCAATTAATGTCACTAAATGACTACTAAATTGTCATTTAGTGAAATAGCAGCTAATAGCTAACAAGCCTAATCTAGCCTCCACATTATCAAAGAGATTAGAGCCATGACGACATACACAATTGACGATCCAGAAAAAGGTCTAATAAGCTACCGCGATAGCAAACGCTATTTATGGTTAGCCTCAGTTTTTATGCCTATATTTCCGCTACTGGGAATAGTCGCTTATCTGCAGACCGGCATGGAATGGACACTACTTTTACCATTAATATTTACCTATTTTGTCATTCCAATTATTGATTGGTTATTTGGCTCTGATGAAAATAATCCACCAGAAGAAATTGTGCCTCAATTAGAGGAAGACAAATATTACCGCTTACTTACCTACTTCACCGTGCCTATGCATTTTATCGTACTGATCGCGATGGCTTGGTTTGTCGGCACCCACAGTTTATCGGCCTGGGCAGTGGTGGGCTTAGCGCTTATCGCCGGCAGTTACAGCGGCCTTGGTATCAACACAGCCCATGAAATGGGTCACAAAAAGCCTAAGTTTGAAAAGCTATTGGCAAAAATAGTTCTAGCTGTTCCAGCTTATGGCCATTTTTGTATCGAACATAATCGAGGCCATCATACCTATGTTGCAACCACTGAAGATCCAGCTAGCTCGCGCATGGGTGAATCAATTTATCAATTTATGTTACGCGAAATCCCCGGCTCATTTAAACGTGGCTGGCAGCAAGAAGCTGAGCGTTTAAACAAGCTAGGTAAATCAAGCTGGAGTATTGATAACGATATATTGCAGTCTTTTACTATTAGCTTGGTGCTACAAGGTACGCTGATCGCATTATTTGGCTGGGTAATGATTCCATTTTTACTTATTCACAATGTGTGGGCATGGTTTCAATTAACCTCGGCTA
>JBKEHH010000020.1:0-42597 GCA_046710535.1 Pseudomonadales bacterium | reverse complement strand
CCATAGTTGTCGTCATTGGCAACTAATAGTTTTGCAGCTTTTGGTTAACGTGATTGGCTACCATCACGGCATGCACATAGAGTTTTGTAACCGGCGTCGAATCCAAATCGCCCCCGAAAACGTCTGATCATTGTTTGCATCAGCAGATTATTATCTCATGTTTAGCGGGCCGTTACACGCGCTAGATGCGATGGGGCTTAGTGAAAGTTAGCCGTATCTAAATTGATCTTCATTTTACCAATGACATTAGATGTACTTGGGCGGAGCTGTCACCTAGGCGGCATTGGTGCACATAGTTGGTAGCTTCTGCGGTAAATTAGTCATCGGCTAGGCGGCCTTCCCAGTCGTGGCGGGTAAGAATAAATTCCATGGCTTTTGTGAGTTAGCTTTTTTAAGTCTGGAAATTGGCGGTATGACCTAAAAGAAGTTGTCAGTGGTGCGTATGTATTTTCCATATTTTTGTTGCAGCGGGGACATATGGTGTTCAATAAGTTGGTTGAGTTGGTCGATCAAGGCTTGAACTTTGGATGTGTAGCTGCAATTGATGCCTTTTCCCATATTGTTAGACGGGTTGATAAATCAGGATGTATTTAGGTCAGTTATTGGTGAAATTTATTGTTATGATCTATTACTATTCATTTAGTTAATATAGTTGCCGTCTGTGAAACAATTAAGTCGTATCGATTTAAACCTATTTGTGGTGTTTGAAGTTATCTATCGCGAGCGCAATGTTACCCGTGCTGCCGAGATATTATGCTTAACTCAGCCTGCGGTCAGTAACTCTTTGGCGCGGCTGCGTGATTTATTGGATGACCCGTTATTTGTGCGCACACCGCAAGGCATGACGCCGACACCGGTTGCTCATAATATTATGCCACATGTGGTTGAAGCCTTGGGTTTGCTTGATAAGAGTGTGAGCCAAGGTCATACATTCGTACCTGCTGAGGCGAATCGTGAATTTGTTTTGAGTATGACGGATTTAAGTGAGTCGATTTTTCTGCCCGCAATAATGTCTAAACTCAGTGTAGAGGCGCCGAATGTAAGAATTAAAAGTCACTATATGCAGCGTGATATGTTGGCAAGGTCGTTAACAGCAGGAGAGTTAGATTTAGCTATTGATGTGCCGCTGGTACGTGAAGATAGCTTACAACATACGCCTTTATTATCAGATCGTTATGTTTGTGCAGTGAATCCTGAGCATCAGCTAGCTGATACAGAGCTTACCTTAGAGACTTATTTAGCCTTAAAGCATATGCATATTTCTAACCGTCGCAAAGGGATGGGGCAGGTTGACGTGGCCTTGCATAAGCTTGGTAAAAGCAGAAATATTGTGTTGTGGAGTCAGCATTATATGGTGGCACCATTGGTTGGGCGTGACACTGACTTGGTGCTAACTATTCCGTATCAGATGGCGAAGCAATATAACCTAGTGGTAAAAGAGTTGCCGTTCAGAATGCCGTCTTTAGAAACTCATTTATATTGGCATGACAATAACGACGCGGCTAATGAATGGCTTAGAGGCGTGTTGGAGGATTTAGTTAGAGAGGTTTATAGCTAGCGGTTGTCAGTCTGCAGGGTGCGTTGTTTTTCTCTGTTCCAGTCTTTTTCTTTTTCGGTCTGGCGTTTGTCATGCTCCTTTTTACCAACACCTAGGGCAATTTCTGCTTTAACTAGATGATTTTTCCAATACAGCGATGTGCAGATACAAGCACGGCCTTTTTGCACTACGGCTATTTTTAATTTGTCTAATTCTCTGCGGTGAAGCAGTAATTTACGGGTTCGGGTTGGGTCGGCAACGACGTGAGTGGAGGTTGTTTTTAGCGGCGTTATTGTTGAGCCAAGTAAAAATGCTTCATCATTTTTGAAAATCACAAAGCTGTCTACTATTTGGCCGGTACCCGCGCGCAATGCTTTGACTTCCCAGCCTTGCAATTCAACACCAGCTTCGACGTTGTCACTCAGGTGATAGTCGTGCCTTGCCTTTTTGTTTTGGGCTATCGTGTTACTAGCTGCTTTTGGTTTCTTTTTGCTCATGGCGCAGCATTATAGACTACTAAAGAATATTTTTAGTGCTATTTCACTGTCTGTCATAAAAACTCTTAATCATTGCTAGGTCTTGGCTATAGATGGGCTAGAATGATTGACGAATCTGAATAATAACACTGGACAATAAATGCCTAATAAACCACCACAATGGGGAAGTAGCTGGACGCTGATTATGGTGTTAGCTGGTTCGACTGTTGGCCTAAGTAATATTTGGTGGTTACCTGCATTGGCCGGTAACTATGGCGGCGGCGCCTTTTGGGTGGTGTATTTATTAGGTTTACTAGTGGTTGGCGTGCCAATGATTATTGCCGAGCTATCAATCGGGATAGCAGGGCAGTCCGACCCTACAACATCAATGGGTAACTTGGCAGTGCGCAGCGCCCGCGGTTGGTTTTGGGCCGACGTTGGCGGCTTAGCCTGCATTGGCGGCCTGCTGATTGCGCCCTTATATGTGGTTGTTGCCAGCTGGACCGGGGCCTATTTAATGCGCTCGATCTCGGGGGATTTTGTTGACAGTGATTTGGCTTATGCCGGCTCGACCTTTGAGCAGTTATTGCTGGCACCGACAGAAATTATGGTGTGGGGCTTGGCCGTTTTATTGGTGGCTATGCTTATTTCTGTATTAGGTGTGCTGCGTGGTTTAGGGTTAGCCGCGCGAATATTAGTGCCGCTCACCTTGGGTATATTCGTATTAGTGGCTTACTACTCGCGTCACTTTGGCGATATTGACGCCACCTTAAGTTATCTGTTTGTGATCGATTGGAACAGTATCCATTGGTCAACCTTGAGCTTGGCGTTAATGCATGGAATTTTCTCCTTGGGTTTGGGCACTGGCGTCATTATGACTATGGGTAGTTATGCGCCGGTTAAGGAAGATATTCCCATTGTGGCACTGACGGTTGTATTGGTTGAGTTTTTCTCCGCTATGCTGGCAGGCTATGTGATTATGCCGATGATATTTGCTGCTAATATCGAACCTTCCGGCGGAGTGCCACTGTTGTTTATCAGCGTGCCAGTAGCGTTTGGTTCGCAATTGGCGGGAGCGTGCCTAACTGCGGGTATTTATGTGGCCGTGTTGTTAGCGGCGTTAACATCGTTGATGGCATTGCTAGAGCCTGCTGTAGCCGTTATTAGTTATAGAATGAAATGGGCACGCCACTGGGTTGTGCTATTGGTAGGCGGTATGGTCGCGTTTGTGTCTTGGGGTTGTTTAATGTCCTTTAGGCAGTGGTATGGCGTGCCTGGTGAGTGGGGCCATTGGTTTTATCAGTTAGATAACCTTAGTCGCTATGTATTGCCAATCACCGGCTTTATGCTGGCAATTTTTGTCGGCTGGATTATTAATTCGTCGGTGGTGAAGGATGAGTTTGAAGATATACCCAAATATATATATAAGTTATGGCGCTTTTTACTGAAGGTTATTGCACTGCCAGTAATGTTAGTTGTGTTGTACCTACATACAATGGGTTAGTGTTTTGCTGGCAAGTTTGTTTTCGCTAGCACGCTTAGTAACTTGGTGCTTGGTTGCATAGCGCTCAATCCGTTAGAATACTATCGACATCGAAAGAGAGAAGAATTCCACGCGTGACTCAAATTAATCGCAGTGCTTTGTTAGTCTACCCTGTTAAGCAGATGTACGATTTGGTAAACGATATAGCAATGTACCCGCAGTACTTAGATGGCTGCGTCGGCGCTAGAATTATTAGCCAAGACGAGTCAACTATGCTGGCGCGGCTGGACTTATCGAAAAAAGGTATTCGGCAAAGTTTTACGACGCGTAATATTATGGTTGATAGTAGTCATATAAAAATGCAGATGGTAGATGGGCCGTTCAAACGGTTTTCTGGTCAATGGGTATTCACTCCGCTGAGTGAAACCGCCTGTAAGGTAAGCTTAACCTTAGAGTTTGAGCTAACCAGTATGGCGCTGAAAATGGCGGCAGGTAAACTGTTTAGCAAAGTTAGTGCTAACTTGGTTGATGCATTAAGTAAAAGGGCGAAAGAGATTTATGGCTGATGAAAATATGATTGCGGTGGAAGTAGCATATGCGCTGCCCGATAACCAAAAAATAGTACCAGTGATGGTGCCGGTAGGTACTACTGCAGTTGAGGCGGCAAAGTTGTCTGGCATAGATAAAATGTTTGAAGGTATAGATATTGATAATTCAGACATGGGTGTATTCGGTAAGTCTGTTAAGCCAGCTATTCATATTATGCAGGCTGGAGAGCGAGTAGAAATCTACCGCCCACTACTTATAGATCCGAAAGAAATACGTAAAAAGCGTGCTGAAAAAGCGGCTAAGGAGAAAAAGTCTAGTTAATGCGCTACTGGTCGCCTTCGTCATCTTTAATGCGTATTTGAAGAATTCCGTCGTCAGGCTCTTCCTTGTCACCCGAGCCGGCATCGTCAATGCTTTGGATAACGGCCTCAGCTTCGATTGAGTTTGCTTGCTCAGTCATCCCTTCTTCGCCAGCAGCTTGCACGTCAGAATTGACACTAGAGGGGATAAAGTCTCCTTGGAAATACTCTAAGCGGTCATCTACAAAATATAATGACATGCGCTCTTGCCGATGTTTTCCGCCACCGGAAGAAATGCTGTAGAGATAGTCCCAGCGCTCTTGATTAAAAGTATCGATATTCATCGGAGTACCTAAAATAAAGCGCACTTGGCTTTTGGTAAGACCTGGTATCAATTCGTCAACGGCTTCTTGCTCAATAATATTGCCTTGCTCAATGTCTATTTTGTAGACCAACGGGAATTCTGAACAGGCGGCCAAGGTCAAAAGGATAAATAGTAAAGCTAATTTCTGCATCTAATGTTCACTTACTGGTCAAGTTAGAGTATCTTTTATCAGCGTTATCATAACTCAATCAACTTAATACTGCATGGCCGAGAACCGATAAATGTCTGATGAAAATATAGAGTTAAAAAAAGCTGGTTTAAAGGTCACTTTACCCAGAGTAAAAATCCTGCAGATGCTAGAAGCGGTTGCTGACAATAAGCGTCATATGAGTGCTGAAGATGTGTATAAATCGTTGTTAGAGTCTGGTGAAGATGTCGGTTTAGCAACAATTTACCGAGTGTTAACTCAGTTTGAGTCAGCCGGGTTAGTGGTGCGCCATAACTTTGAAGGTGGCCATTCAGTTTTTGAGATGGCTAAAGAGGATCATCATGACCATATGGTTTGTATGGACTCTGGTGAAGTGATTGAGTTTTTTGATGAAGTGATCGAGCGGCGTCAAAAAGAAATTGCTGAATCACATGGCTTCGATTTGGTTGAACATAGCTTGGTATTATACGTTAGACCGAAAAGCTAAGTTGTTAGCTTGCGGCGGCGTTTTCTAATAGTTCTTTGGCGTGGGCTCGGGTCTGTTGAGTAATCTCCACTCCACCTAACATTCTTGCCACTTCTTCTAGGCGTTGTGTTGAATTTAGCAGCTGCAAGTTGGTTTGAACTCGTTTTTTATTGACTGTTTTATCGACAATAAAGTGCTGGTTCGCCTGGCAGGCCACTTGCGGTAAGTGAGTGACACACATTACCTGAGTTTTTTTACCTAATTCACGCAGCAGCTTACCGACAACTTCTGCTACGGCGCCGCCAATACCTGAGTCAACTTCATCAAATATTAACGTGGGGGTGGCGGTTGTTTGTGCGGTTATAACTTGAATGGCAAGACCGATGCGTGATAACTCGCCGCCAGAGGCTATTTTGCCTAAAGCTTGTGCCGCTTGTGCTGGGTTGGTTGAAACTAATAGCTCAACACTTTCCTTGCCGTATTGATTTGGTTGTTCTAATTCGGTTAATGCAAATTCAATAGAGCAATTACCCATCCGTAGCGACTGTAATTGTTTGCCTACCGATTTTTGTAATTTGCTAGCGGCAGTTCTGCGCTTTTTAGTGAGTTGGCTGCAGTGTTCTAATAGTTCATTTAGTTGGCGTTTTTCTAAATTTTCTAGCTCGGCTAATTTTTCCTCACTGCAATCTAGACTGTCGAGTTCTGTCGTTAAGTCGCTTAATAATTGCGGTACTTGCTTGGCATCAATCCTGTGCTTGCGGGCCAGTTCAAATATAGCGCTGAGCCTGTCTTCTGCCAATGAAAGCCTGGCCGGGTCGGCTTCAAAGCTATCTATATAGTTACTGAGTACGCTGCTGCCTTCTTGTAATTGGATTAAGGCGCTGTTGAATAGTTCTAAGGATTCGGTAATCGCTGCATTGCCTGGTGGTAGTTGGTCGAGCAAGTGAATGACTTGTGCAAGGCTGGTTTCAGCTCCGGCATTGTCATCGTCACACAGGGTTAACGCTTGCTGGCAGGAGACAATGATAGTTTCTGCATTGGCTAGCGTCTTTTGCTCTTCTTCTAATTTTTCAAGCTCGCCGTCTTCGATCGCTAATTGTTCTAGCTCTTGTATTTGATAGCGTAAGAATTCAACTTTGGCAGCGTTTTCACTACTAGCATTACGTAATTTTTCTAGCTTACTTTTGGTATGGTTCCACAGCTCAAAGGTTGCGCGGACTTTACTGGCAAGAGTTTGATTACCTGCGTAGTCGTCAACAATTTGGCGTTGAGTATCTCGCTTTAGTAGTGCTTGGTGTTCATGTTGGCCATGAATATTAATTAGTAGTCCGCCGAGTTGGCGCATATCTTGCATAGTTGCAGGACGGTTATTGATATAGGCTTTTGATTTGCCGTCACGTTTAACCACCCGGCGCAACAAGCAATCACCGTCGTTATCCAGTTCACGATCGCCTAACCAGCTTTGTGCTTGTATATTATTGCTAATATCAAAACTGGCGGTAATTTCTGCTTTATCGCCTTTGCTGCCAACTGAGGCAGAGTCAGCTCTGTCGCCTAAGGCGAGACCCAGTGCATCCAAGGTGATTGATTTTCCTGCGCCAGTTTCACCGGTGATAGCGGTCATGCCACTATTTAGTTCTAGCTCAATTAAATCGGCAATGGCGTAGTTGTGTATGTTTAAGTCAGTTAGCATAAATCAAAGTGGTAAAGTGATTAGTTATTGCTGAACTCTATCAAGCAGAGCTATTGGCGACAAGAACTACCTGAATTTGTTGTTAGCTCAATTCTATTGTTAGTTAACGTTGCGATAATTAAATAGGCTAAATAGAATGAAGCTAGATTGAAACACGGGGTTATTGAGTGAACGATTTAACTGAACGCGGCCAGCTAGTATTAAAGGCGATTGTCGAGCGGCATGTACAAGATGGTGTGCCGGTGGGGTCTAAAGCATTAGCGAACGCTTCAGGTTTAAATTACAGTCCAGCGACAATTCGCAGCGTGATGGCAGACTTAGAAGCTAGAGGGCTTATTTGCTCGCCGCACACCTCGGCGGGGAGGGTGCCTACGGTCGGCGGTTACCGCTTGTTTGTCGATAGTTTGGTTACTATGCGACCATTAGATTATGAAACCATAAATAGCTTACGCAGTGGCTTTAGTAGTAATTTGACGACTAATAAGCTGGTTACGTCTGCCTCGCGTATGTTGTCAGAGGTGTCTCATCAAGCGGGCTTAGTGATGTTGCCGCGCCGCGACGTAGAAAACCTGCGTCATGTTGAATTTTTGCCGCTGTCTAATAACCGCGTATTGGCAATATTAGTTGGTAACCAGCAAGAAGTTCAAAACCGGGTTATGCATGTTGGGCGTCAATTTGCTGAAGACGAGCTACAACGTGCTGCCAACTATATTAATCAAAACTATGTGGGCAAGCCGCTGACGACTATTCATGAGGGTTTGATAACAGCCATGCAAAGCGATCAAGAACTAATCACTAACCAAATGCAGGCCGCGATTGATATGGCCTCCCAAGTATTTACTGCCACCGAAGATGCTGATTATGTGGTGGCAGGTGAAAGTCATTTATTGGCAGAGAATGTCGATTCTACTGATATGGGACGAATAAAAAGCTTGCTGCATGCCTTTGAACAGAAAAAAGATATTTTGGATTTGATGTCTAGCTGTGTGGATGCGCCAGGAACCCAGATTTTTATTGGTAATGAGTCAGGGTTTGATGTGCTTGATGACTACAGTGTGGTGACTACTCCGTATCAGATGGCAGGTAATGCCGTTGGTGTATTGGGCGTTATTGGTCCAACCCGTATGGCTTATGAAAAGGTAGTGCCGTTGGTGGATATTACCGCTAAGTTGCTTAGCGCAGCCCTAGATAAAAATTGATCTTTAGTTTCAGTCTAGTATCGGCGTGTAAATACCTACATTTAGTCTTGAATTAGACCTAAAAGCCCCCATTATTCCTCCGGATTTACTAACAAGCCCGCTTGTTGGCTACTAATTTACTGTGTGGAGTACCTACTGTGACGAATAAACATAAGCCGGATGCTGAAGATCAGGCACCAGAGCAAGATCCAAATATCGAAGAAGTTACTGCTGAAACTGAGCAAGATACTGCTTCTGAGCTTGATGCTGATGACAGCCAAGTAGAAACTGCAGCCGATGATGAGATAGAGCAGTTAAAGGCTCAGTTAGCTGAGGCGAAAGACCAGGTTGTTCGAGCTGCAGCCGACTCCCAGAATACTCGTCGAAGAGCAGAAAAAGATGTAGAAGGCGCGCGCAGATATGCCTTGGAAAAGTTTTCAGCTGATTTGTTACCAGTAGTAGACAATCTAGAGAGAGCATTGGCATCGGTTGAAGGCGATGATGACGCGCTTAAACCAATTATTGAAGGTGTTGAGTTAACGCTTAAAAGCTTTATTGATGTTTTGGCTAAATATAAGGTTGAGCAGATTAATCCAGAAGGGGAACCGTTTGACCCTCAGTTGCATCAGGCGGTAGGTATGGTGCCTAACCCAGATGTGGAGCCAAACAGTGTTTTACATGTGGCGCAGAAGGGTTACAGCTTGAATGGGCGGGTTATTCGCGCGGCAATGGTTATGGTTGCCAAGGCACCAGAATAAAAACCTTTAGAAATCACGGTTATTTGTCTCGCAGCGCTTGAAATCGAAAATTCAGCGCCAATATATAGAGTCATCAAGTACTACTGGTGTTAACAAAATACACAATCGTGGCAAACGTTACGATTACTGATTAAGTAAGTTTGGAGAGAGAAATGGGTAGAATTATTGGAATTGACTTGGGTACCACTAACTCGTGCGTATCTGTATTAGACGGCGGCAAGCCAAAAGTTATCGAGAATGCGGAAGGTGGTCGTACGACGCCCTCTATTGTTGCTTACACTGAAGACGGTGAAATCTTAGTTGGTCAGCCAGCTAAGCGCCAAGCGGTTACTAACCCAACTAATACCTTGTATGCGGTTAAGCGTCTTATTGGCCGTAAATTTGCCGATGACGTAGTGCAAAAAGACATCACTATGGTGCCTTACAAAATTGTTGCGGCCGATAACGGTGATGCATGGGTTGAAGCCAGAGGTGAAGCGATTGCGCCTCCTCAGGTTGCTGCTGAAATATTGAAAAAGATGAAAAAGACTGCTGAAGAATATCTTGGCGAGTCGGTGACTGAAGCCGTAATTACTGTTCCGGCTTACTTTAATGACTCGCAGCGTCAAGCGACTAAAGATGCTGGTCGTATCGCTGGTTTAGAAGTTAAACGTATTATTAATGAGCCAACTGCTGCTGCCCTTGCTTATGGAATGGATAAAGGTAAAGGCGACCACACTATTGCGGTTTATGACCTAGGTGGTGGTACTTTTGATATTTCTATTATTGAAATTGCTGATGTTGACGGTGAAATGCAGTTTGAAGTGTTATCTACCAACGGTGATACATTCCTAGGTGGCGAAGATTTTGATATGCGTCTTATCGACTACTTAGCGGCAGAGTTTAAGAAAGACAACGGTTTAGACCTTAAAGGCGATCCGCTTGCCATGCAGCGCTTAAAAGAAGCGGGTGAAAAAGCGAAAATTGAATTGTCTTCTGCCCAGCAAACTGAAGTGAACTTGCCTTACATCACTGCTGACGCAACAGGACCTAAGCATTTGGTGGTTAAGTTAACTCGCTCGAAATTAGAGTCTTTAGTTGAAGATTTGGTGCAGCGTACTATTGAACCATTAAAAATCGCATTAAAAGATGCCGATTTATCAACGGGTGAAATTGACGATATTATTTTGGTTGGTGGTCAAACACGTATGCCTATGGTTCAGAAGAAAGTTGCTGAATTTTTTGGTAAAGAATCTCGTAAAGACGTTAACCCTGATGAAGCAGTAGCGATGGGTGCGGCGATTCAAGGTGCAGTATTGGCTGGTGATGTAACTGACGTATTATTGTTAGATGTTACGCCGCTGACTTTAGGTATCGAAACAATGGGTGGTGTTGCTACTACCTTGATTGAGAAAAACACCACGATTCCTACTAAGAAATCACAGGTTTTCTCAACCGCAGAAGATAACCAAAGTGCGGTAACGATTCATGTTGTGCAAGGTGAGCGTAAGCAAGCGGCGCAGAATAAATCTTTAGGTCGTTTCGACTTGGCTGATATTCCACCGGCTCAGCGCGGTATGCCACAAATTGAAGTAACCTTCGATTTGGATGCCAACGGTATTTTGAATGTTGCGGCTAAAGATAAAGCGACAGGCAAAGAGCAATCAATTGTGATTAAAGCGTCTGGTGGTTTGTCAGATGAAGAGATTGAGAAAATGGTTGCTGATGCGGAAACAAATGCTGAAGCTGATCGCCTGTTTGAAGAGTTAGTGACTGCGCGTAATACTGCTGAAGGCTTAGCAAACGCAGCTAAGAAAACTTTGGAAGAAGCGGGCGATAAAGCGACTGACGAAGAAAAGTCTGCCATTGAAGCAGCTATTGCAGAAGTTGAAACGGCGGTTGCCGGTGAAGACAAAGAAGCGATGGATACTGCGGCGAAGAACTTGTCTGAAGCCACTAGCGGTTTGGCGCAAAGAATGTATGAAGAGCAAGCTGCTGAGCAGCAAGCTGAAAGCGCAGCACCAGAGCAGGACGGCACCAAAGAAGGTGACGATGTTATGGATGCTGAGTTTGAAGAAGTTAAGGACGACAAAGAAAACAAAGAAGACAAGTAATCCTGATGGGCGCCCAGTTGCGACTGGGCTGATCTAATAACCTGTAGGGGCCAGATTAGTCTGGCCCTTTTGCCGTAGAGAATAAAGCTGGTTAAGTATGTCAAAGCAAGATTATTACGAAATTCTGGGTGTTGATCGCGGCGCATCAGAGCAAGATATTAAAAAAGCTTATCGCCGTGTGGCGATGAAACATCACCCTGATCGTAACAACGGTGATACTGCTTCCGAAGAGAAATTCAAAGAAGCGAATGAAGCCTATGAAGTGCTTTCAAATGCGCAAAAACGTGATGCTTATGATCGTTATGGTCATGATGGCGTTAACGCCCAAATGGGTGGTGGCGGAGCTGAAGGTTTTGGTGACGTTTTTGGTGATGTATTTGGTGATATTTTTGGCGGCGGCGGTGGTGGCCGAAGAAGAGGTCCGCAGCCAGGTTCGGATTTACGGTATACCTTAGAGATAGATTTAGAAGAGGCCGTTAAAGGCGCGACCAGGACTATTAAAATTCCAGTGTTTGCTGCATGTGACCCATGTGGTGGCAGCGGCGCAGCGCCTGGTTCCAAACCAGTAAACTGTGGCACATGTCATGGTAGTGGTCAGGTACGTATACAGCAGGGCTTCTTTGCTGTGCAGCAGGCGTGCCCAACTTGTCGTGGTCGTGGCAAGACTATTAGCGATCCATGTAAAAGTTGCCTTGGACAAGGCCGCGTAGAAAAACGTAAAACATTGTCAGTCAAAGTGCCTCCTGGGGTTGATACTGGCGACAGAATTCGTTTGTCTGGTGAAGGTGAGGCCAGTGCTGACGGTGGGCCTAATGGTGATTTGTATGTGCAAATGTCGGTGCGTGATCATGCGATTTTCGAGCGCGATGGCCGTCATTTGTATTGTGAAGTGCCGATTAGTATTATTGATGCGGCTCTTGGTGGTGAGCTTGAAGTCCCAACACTTACTGGCAGGGTGAAACTTAAAATACCAGCAGAAACCCAAACTGGTAAAATGTTTCGACTGACGGGTAAAGGTGTTAAGCCTGTTCGGGGCGGCTCAGTTGGTGACTTGTTATGCCGAGTTGTAGTCGAAACGCCGGTTAACTTAAACAAAAAGCAAAAAGATATATTGCAAAGCTTGCAGGACGAACTAGGTGGCGCTGGCAATAAGCATTCACCAAAAAAGTCTAGCTGGTTTGATGGGGTTAAAAGCTTTTTTGACGACATGAAGATATAGTAGTGATCTATAAATAATATGCTTGGGGCAATTTGATGACAGTTCGTATTGCAGTTACCGGTGCAGCTGGGCGGATGGGTAAAACCTTAATTGAGGCTATTGCTAATACCGATGGTATCGCATTAGGTGCAGCGATTGAGCGCGCGGGCAGTAGTTTGATCGGAGTAGATGCAGGTGAATTAGCAGGTATCGGTGCTAACGGCATTGCCGTTGTCGATGACTTGATTAAGGTGTTAGGTCAGTTTGAGGTGCTTATCGATTTTTCGATACCAGAGGCAACACTGTCGAATATTGAGCATTGTCTGACAACTGGAGCAAGAATTGTTATCGGTACTACTGGATTTACAGCGGAGCAACAGAGTCAAATAGATCAAGCCGCTAAATCCATTGCTATCTGCAAAGCTTCCAACTACGCCACTGGTGTCAACTTATGTTTTAAATTGGCTGAAATTGCGGCAACTGTATTAGGTGATGATGTAGATATAGAAATTATTGAGGCGCATCACCGAGATAAAATAGATGCGCCGTCTGGCACCGCGCTCAGTTTAGGTGAAGCAGTTGCCAAGCCGTTAGGGCGTGATCTAGAAAAAGTAGCGGTATATGGACGCGAAGGTCGTACTGGGGTGCGCGCGCGTGAAACCATCGGTTTTGCTACAGTGCGCGCCGGCGACGTAGTCGGTGATCATACGGTTATATTCGCAGGCGAGGGTGAGCGAGTTGAAATCACCCATAAAGCTAGCTCGCGGATGTCGTTTGGCCGCGGTGCTGTTAGGGCTGCCAGCTGGTTAACGGCTAAAGACAATGGACTGTATGATATGCAGGATGTATTAGGGCTTAAGTAAAGAAACCATCTAGCTATGTTATACCGCTAGATTAATGTTCTCCGTAGTAAACGCCTCAAGGCTTATGCCGTAAGAGCCGTCTTTTAGTACTTTTACAATTTTATTTTTAATGCCGTTGGCGTCTTGCTTGCGCAAATTAATAATAGTTTGATGCATGGGCATCTTGTCATTGTCACGCAGCAGCGCAACAGTGGGCAGTAATCTTGAAGCTGGGTCTGCTGCAATAACTACCCCAACCTCGCCTTGACTTAACTCAACCATGCAGCCTGGTGGATATAAGCCAATGGTTTCAATAAAATTAACGACCATTGTTTGGTCGAACTGGGTGCCCTTGTTGGCGTAAATCTCTTTAATTGCATTGGCGCTAGACTTTGTCGTCGCATAAGCCTTTTTACTGGTCATGGTGTCGTAGGCGTCAACAATACTCACAATACGGGTATAGAAACTTAGTTCAGAGCCAGTTAAGCCCTCGGGGTATCCTTTTCCATCCATTCTCTCGTGATGAGAGTAGGCGACTTCTAATACTTCCGGCGGCAGTAATTGGTCGTGTAATAGCATGTCGCGGCCAATGGCGATATGGGACTTGAGATGATCATATTCGGTATCGGTGAGTTTGTCGGCTTTTTTCAAAATGGCTGTGTTAATTTTGATTTTACCGACATCGTGCAGCATGCCGCATAACCCTAAGGTCTCTAACTGTTGGCGCGGTAGTCCTAATTGGCGGCCAAGTGCGATAGCTAAAATACTAACCCTAAGGCTGTGCTGGTAGGTGTTGCTATTCTTGTTTTTGATATGAGATAGCCAAATCATTGCGTTGGGATTTCGAATGATGCTTTCTACGCTGGTCTTAACGCATTGCTTAATCATTCTGGCGTTAATTTCCCCAGTTTTGTGTGACGATTTAAGTAGTTCTAATAGCTTTTCTGAGGTCTGATCATAAATACGGTTAGCGCTTTTGATTTCTTCTTCGACTTTAACCGTATGCTGGTAATCTTTGCTGGCGTAATCTTTGATATCTAAGATTTTGCGAGTATTGACTATAGTTTTAGATTTACGCTCGTCAATATAGACATATTTGCAGGTAGCCTGCAATTTAGTCAGGATTTCTTTACTATCTACTGGAAAGCCCTGCAATAAAAAAGTTGTTTCTAGCCAAGGTTTATCTAATTTAGACACGTACATGCCAACTTTCAGCTTATCGATATCAGTTTTGACTAGCTCGGTATGTGTAATTACTTGTGTATTAGTCAGTGACATTACAAATCTTCTTGTCTGGCGGCCTTATAATTAGAGAAATACTTTAGGCCAACTGCTTTCGGGTTAGGTTAATATTGACAATACGGATCAACAGGCGATGCAACAAGTTTAAAAGTTTGTTTTCGTGGACAGCTTCTCGTTTTTTACGTAGAATTGTCGGCCAGCGATAAGTGTCAGATATGATCTGGTTAAATATAAGTTTAAGGCAATCTTTGCCGTCAGCTGGTAGCCAAGTTAATGGCAGTTAAATGACAAAATTCATAGAAACGAGATGCAAGCGATAGCTTCATCTCGTTTTTTTTGACGCGCGTAGCCAGCAGTTTTTTTTAAATTTTGAGGAGGTTTACTTGGCAACAACAGCTATTTTGGCCCTAGAAGACGGTAGTATATTTAAGGGTATAGCCATTGGTGCGGAGGGCGTGACCTCAGGCGAAACGGTGTTTAATACAGCGATGACAGGTTATCAGGAAATTTTAACTGATCCATCTTACGCCAAGCAGATTGTTACGCTGACCTGTCCTCATATTGGCAACACCGGGACTAACTCTGAAGACGAAGAGTCTAGAGATGTTTGGTGTGCTGGTTTGGTTATTCGCGACTTGCCGCTGCTGGCGAGTAATTACCGTAGTGAGCAGTCGCTATCGGATTATCTCAAAGCTAATAATGTCATCGGTATTGCCGATATAGACACTCGTCGTTTAACTCGAATTTTACGTGAAAAAGGTGCGCTAAAAGGCTGCATCATGGCAGGTAATGTTGATGAGGCTTCAGCTATCGAAACTGCCAAACAGTTTCCCGGCTTAAAGGGAATGGACTTGGCTAAAGAAGTTACTGTCAAAGAGTCTTATGCTTGGACGGAAGGTAGCTGGGAGCTTGGCAAAGGCTATTCAGATTATGCGGGTACAGAGCAACCGTTTCATATTGTGGCCTATGATTTTGGAGTAAAGCGCAATATTTTGAGAATGCTAGCTGATCGCGGCTGCCAGTTAACCGTTGTACCAGCACAAACGCCAGCAGAAGATGTGTTGGCGATGAATCCAGATGGTGTGTTTTTGTCAAACGGACCTGGTGATCCTGAGCCATGTGATTATGCCATTAGTGCGATTAAAACTTTGCTAGAAACGAATATCCCTATTTTTGGCATTTGTCTTGGTCACCAATTGTTAGCCTTAGCCAGTGGTGCTAAAACGGTAAAGATGAAATTTGGACATCATGGTGCAAACCACCCGGTAAGTAGCTTAGATGACGGCACTGTGCTAATTACTAGTCAGAACCATGGCTTTGCTGTGGATGGAGAAAACTTACCAACTAATTTAAGAGTGACTCATAAGTCTTTGTTTGATGGCTCTCTGCAAGGTATTCATCGCGTTGATAAGCCAGCGTTTGGTTTTCAAGGCCACCCTGAAGCTAGTCCGGGGCCGCATGATGCGGCGCAATTGTTTGATCATTTTATTGAATTAATGAAACAGCATAAAACTGGATAAAGATAGACGCGTACCGTTTTTGTCGCTCTCTTGCGGCAAAGATTAGACATAATATTAACGTAGCCAAGTAGTTAGATACCTATGCCTAAAAGACAAGATATTCAAAGTATTCTTATCATCGGAGCAGGCCCAATAGTGATTGGGCAAGCTTGCGAATTTGACTATTCAGGAGCGCAGGCATGCAAAGCACTGCGCGAAGAAGGCTACCGAGTTATTTTGGTTAATTCTAACCCTGCGACCATTATGACCGATCCGTCAATGGCGGATGCAACATACATTGAACCAGTGGAGTGGAAAACGGTTGAGCGAATTATTGCCAAAGAAAAACCTGATGCTATATTGCCAACGATGGGTGGGCAAACCGCCCTTAACTGTGCATTGGATTTAGCCCGTGAAGGTGTTTTAGAGAAATATAATGTTGAATTGATTGGTGCCACTAAAGAGTCAATTGATAAGGCCGAAGATCGCGATCTATTTGACAAAGCAATGAAAGCGATCAATTTAGATACGCCTTATTCTGCGATTGCTCATAGCATGGAGGAAGCCATACAAGTACAGGGGAAAATAGGCTTTCCTTGTATTATTCGCCCGTCCTTTACCATGGGCGGCTCCGGTGGAGGCATTGCCTATAATCGTGAAGAATTTGAAGAAATATGTGAGCGCGGTTTAGATCTATCTCCGACCACTGAATTATTAATCGATGAGTCACTTATCGGTTGGAAAGAATATGAAATGGAAGTGGTGCGAGACACCAATGACAATTGCATTATCGTCTGTGCAATTGAAAACTTTGACCCGATGGGTGTTCACACTGGCGACTCAATTACTGTCGCGCCAGCCCAAACGCTAACTGATAAAGAATACCAAATAATGCGTAATGCATCGTTAGCGGTATTACGTGAGATTGGTGTTGAAACTGGCGGTTCAAATGTTCAATTTGGTATTAATCCTGACGATGGCCGTATGGTTGTTATTGAAATGAATCCTCGGGTTTCACGCTCTTCTGCGTTGGCATCGAAAGCGACTGGTTTCCCGATTGCGAGAATTGCAGCCAAGCTAGCGGTTGGTTATACCTTGGATGAATTGCAAAACGATATTACTGGCGGTGCAACTCCTGCCTCGTTCGAACCTAGCATCGACTATGTGGTAACTAAAGTGCCGCGGTTTACTTTTGAAAAATTTGCCGCGGCTGATCCACGGTTACACACGCAAATGAAGTCAGTTGGCGAAGTGATGGCTATTGGCCGTACTTTTCAAGAGTCGATTCAAAAAGCGCTGCGTGGCCTAGAGACTGGCAATAGCGGATTTGATCCCAAGCTTGAATCGTACGGCATTGATGAAATGAACTTGTTGAAAAAGGAGCTTCACACGCCTGGGCCTGAGCGTATTTGGTATGTGGCTGATGCTTTTCGTGCGGGTTTGTCCGTAGATGATGTTTTCGCCTTGTCGAAAATTGATCGCTGGTATTTAGTGCAAATAGAAGACTTGGTAAAAGAAGAACAAGCGTTAGTTGGTGTTGATTTGAAGAACATTGACGCCGCTCGCCTGTTTGGATTAAAGCGTAAAGGTTTCTCTGACAAACGTATGTCTGAGTTATTAGATGTATCTGAACAGCAAATGCGTGAATATCGCCACAGTTTGGATATTCGTCCGGTATACAAGCGCGTAGATACCTGCGCTGCAGAGTTTTCTACCGCTACGGCATATATGTACTCAACTTATGAAGAAGAGTGCGAAGCGGCGCCTTCATCTAAGGATAAAATATTAGTGCTAGGTGGTGGCCCTAACCGTATTGGTCAAGGTATCGAGTTTGATTATTGTTGTGTACATGCCGTATTAGCAATGCGTGAAGATGGTTATGAAACCATTATGGTTAATTGTAATCCCGAGACAGTCTCAACTGACTATGACACTTCCGACCGCTTGTACTTTGAGCCAGTAACACTAGAAGATGTATTGGAAATTGTTGAGTTAGAGAAACCAAAAGGTGTGATTGTGCAGTTTGGTGGGCAAACGCCGCTTAAGCTAGCGCGTGCTCTAGAGGCTGCTGGTGTGCCAATAATTGGTACTACACCTGATGCGATTGACCAAGCTGAGGATCGCGAACGTTTCCAAAAGATGATCCAAAAGCTGAATTTAAAACAACCTCAGAATAATACTGTGCGCAGTGTTGATGAGGCTCTAGAAGCGGCAGCGTCAATTGGCTATCCGTTAGTGGTGCGTCCATCCTATGTGTTAGGTGGTCGTGCGATGGAGATCGTGTATAAAAAAGAAGAATTATTGCGATATATGCGCGAAGCGGTGCAGGTCTCGGATGACTCTCCAGTCTTGTTAGACTATTTTTTGAATGCCGCAATCGAGGTTGATATCGATGCAGTAAGTGATGGCAAGCAAGTAGTGATCGGTGCAATTATGCAGCATATAGAGCAAGCGGGAGTCCATTCGGGTGACTCTGCTTGTTCGCTTCCGCCTTATAGTTTACCAAGCGATGTGCAAGACGAAATGCGCGATATAGTAAAACAAATGGCTGTTGAGTTAGGCGTATGTGGATTAATGAACGTGCAGTTGGCCTACCAAGACGATGAGATTTACGTGATAGAGGTTAATCCTCGTGCGTCGCGGACAGTGCCTTTTGTGTCTAAGTGTATTGGTACCTCTTTAGCTAAAATTGCGGCGCGCTGTATGGCTGGTACTAGTTTGGCTGAGCAAGGCTTTACCGAAGAAATTGTGCCGACTTTGTTTAATGTAAAAGAAGCGGTATTCCCCTTTGCTAAATTCCCAGGAGTTGATCCTATTCTTGGGCCAGAGATGAAGTCGACTGGTGAAGTTATGGGCAGCGGTAAAACCTTCGCCGAGGCCTATCGCAAAGCAGCTGTTGGGGCTGGTGAAATCTTTCCGACCTCGGGCAAGGCTTTTCTTAGTGTACGAGATGCCGATAAAGAGGGTGTGGTGCAGGTGGCTAGAGACTTAATTTCATTAGGTTTCACTATTGCCGCTACTGGGGGTACGTGTAATACCTTGCGCGCTGGCGGTATTGAAGTTGAGTATGTGAATAAGGTGCATCAGGGGCAGCCGCATATTGTCGATATGCTGAAAAACGGTGATATGAGCTTGATTGTGAATACTACTGAAGGTACTCAAGCGATTGCTGATTCGGCTATCATTCGCCGCACCGCATTACTACGAAAAGTTTTTTACACTACGACCTTGGCCGGTGCAGAAGCAGTGTGTCAAGCAATCGATTTTGGTGAACCTACTGAGGTTAGCCGTCTACAAGATTTACAGTTAGGAGCTTAACTATTATGCCAATTCCAATGACCGTGGCCGGAGAGAAAATGCTACGTGAGGAGCTTAGCCAATTAAAAACGGTTGTGCGGCCCCGAATTATCCAATCGATTGCCGAGGCTAGAGAGCATGGCGATTTGAAAGAAAATGCCGAATATCATGCTGCGCGTGAAGAGCAGGGTTTTGCCGAAGGTAGAATCCAAGAAATTGAAAGCAAATTAGCTGACCATCAAGTAATTGATTTAACGAAGATTACGGTTACCGGTAAAATTATTTTCGGGGTAACCGTTGATTTGGTGAATTTGGAAACCGACGAGAACGTAACGTATCAAATTGTTGGCGACGATGAAGCTGATTTAAAACTGGGTAAAATTTCGGTTAGCTCGCCAGTTTCACGCGCCATGATTGGCAAAGAAGAGGGCGATATTGTGTGTGTAATTACGCCTAAAGGCGAAGTTGAATACGAAATAGACGCGGTAAAATATATCTAGCTTACTGCGCCTTTTCGCGTAACAAATTCGATAGTTTTGGATCAGGCTTTTTGGCTGCCTTGTATAACAAAACAGTATGGCCAATAGACTGGACTAGCTGTGCTTTGTTTTGCGCACAGATTTCAGTGCTAATTGCCATGCGAGCATCTCTGTCGCCAACTTTTATACTTACTTTAATTAACTCGTGGTCTTTAAGGCCGCGCGTTATTTCTGTGGTCACATTTTCATGCAGGCCTTTACCGGCAATCGTCACTATTGGCTTGAGATTATGACCAATTGCGCGCATGTGTTTTTTTTCGTCATTAGTTAGTGCCATGATAATTCCCAGTGTGTCAGCATAGGTTGCCGTTTGATCGCGTTGCTTTATTGCCTTGTTTTGTTGAGATAGAGGCTCGCTAACTCAAGGGAGCTATTGTAATCTAGATTGATTAAGTTTTGTTATGTTTAAGAGCGATATATGGCACGTAGTAAGAGTAGTAAGGGCTGGCTGCAAGAGCATTTTGATGATCAATATGTCAAACAGGCCCAAAAACTAGGTTATCGATCTAGAGCTTGTTTTAAATTACTGGAAATTCAAGAAAAAGACCGTTTAATTAAACCTGGTAACCTGGTTATAGACTTGGGCAGTGCCCCTGGTGGTTGGTCGCAAGTCGCGGCTGAATTAGTGGGCCATAAAGGTCGAGTTATCGCCTCTGATATCTTGCCGATGGATTCTTTGGCGGGGGTTGAGTTTCTTAAGGGCGATTTCACCGAAGCAGCAGTATTTGAAGAGCTGTTAGTGCTAATAGATAATGACTGCGTAGACCTTGTAATTTCTGATATGGCCCCCAATTTGAGTGGAGTCAAAGATGTAGATCAGCCCCAAGCCATGTATTTGGTCGAGCTAGCTCTAGATATGGCCAAGCAAGTATTAAAACCCGGTGGTGCTTTGGTCGCTAAAGTTTTTCAAGGCGAAGGTTTTGATGAGTACTACAAAGAAGTGAGATTGGTGTTTGCTAGGGTTGTAACCCGCAAACCCGACTCATCTCGAGCTCGGTCACGTGAGGTTTATATGGTGGCAACCGGTTATAAGGGATGAAACTAATAGCTGTATTTGCCATCAAAAAGCAATTGCATCTGTTGTATAGTAAGGCACGTATACACTCTACATGTGTAGCAATTAACAAAATGAGGTGTTCTTTTGAACGACGTGGTTAAGAATTTATTGCTGTGGGTCATTATTTCTGTGGTGTTGATGACTGTCTATCAAAGCTTTAATGCGCCTACGCAGTCAGAGTCGGTCGACTACTCTGACTTTATTGAAGAGGTTAATACTAATCGAGTCAACCAAGTTGTCATTGATGGCTTAATGATTCGTGGTGAGCGCGCGGACGGTTCGAAGTTCGAAACTATCAGGCCATATATTGAAGATCCAAAATTGATGGATGAGCTGATTGAGCACAAAGTCAGAGTTAAGGGTGTTAAGCCAGATCAGCAAAGTATTTGGGAGCAATTACTGCTAGCAGCCTTCCCTATCCTGTTAATTCTTGCAGTGTTTATGTTTTTTATGCGTCAGATGCAGGGTGGCGCTGGTGGCGGCCGCGGTGGGCCAATGTCGTTTGGTAAGAGTAAGGCCAAACTGTTGGGTGAGGATCAAATTAAAACAACATTTGCCGATGTGGCAGGCGTTGACGAAGCGAAAGAAGATGTGCATGAGTTGGTTGAATTTTTGCGCGATCCAGGTAAATTTCAAAAGTTAGGCGGGAGAATCCCGCGTGGTGTATTAATGGTTGGCCAGCCGGGTACTGGTAAAACTTTACTAGCAAGAGCAATTGCTGGCGAAGCCAAGGTCCCTTTCTTCTCAATTTCCGGCTCTGATTTTGTCGAAATGTTTGTCGGTGTTGGCGCATCGCGTGTGCGTGATATGTTCGAGCAAGCTAAGAAAAGTGCTCCGTGCATTATATTCATTGATGAAATTGATGCAGTCGGTCGTCATCGTGGCGGTGGCATGGGTGGTGGACACGATGAACGTGAGCAAACACTAAACCAATTGCTGGTGGAAATGGACGGTTTTGAAGGTAACGATGGCGTTATTGTTATTGCAGCCACCAACCGACCAGATGTATTAGACCCAGCGCTATTGCGCCCTGGTCGCTTTGATCGTCAAGTTGTTGTTGGTTTGCCAGATATTCGTGGTCGCGAGCAGATACTAAAAGTTCATATGAAAAAAGTGCCGCTTGCTGATGATGTAAAACCTGCATTAATAGCCAGAGGTACACCGGGATTTTCGGGTGCTGATCTAGCTAACTTAGTTAATGAGGCTGCGTTGTTTGCCGCTCGTACCGGCTCGCGTCTAGTGTCGATGGAGCAGTTTGAATTAGCGAAAGATAAAATCATGATGGGCGCTGAGCGTAAGTCCATGGTGATGAATGAAAAAGAAAAGCTTAATACCGCCTATCATGAAGCGGGGCATGCAATTGTGGGTCGCGTAGTCCCGGAGCATGATCCAGTGTACAAGGTCAGTATCATTCCTCGTGGTAGAGCGCTTGGTGTGACTATGTTTTTACCAGAGGAAGATCGCTACAGTATTTCTAAGCGACAGTTGAATAGTCAGATCTGCGCTTTATTTGGTGGGCGTATTGCCGAAGAGTTGACCCTTGGCGCCGATGGTGTCACCACTGGGGCTTCGAACGATATTGAGAGAGCTACTGAGCTCGCACGCAATATGGTGACTAAGTGGGGCTTGTCAGACAAATTGGGACCATTGATGTATGGCGATGCAGATCAAGAGGGATATTTAGGACGCTCAGCAGGTGGTGGTAAGTCAATTTCAGGATCTACTTCTAGCGTGATCGATGAAGAAGTTCGTCGTATTGTCGATGAGTGCTATCAACGTGCTACTGATATTTTGGTAGAAAATAGAGACAAGCTTGAGGCAATGACTCAGGCCTTGATGACCTACGAGACTATTGATGCCCATCAGATTGATGACATTATGGAAGGTAAAGCTCCCCGTAAGCCTGAAAATTGGGATGATGATCAACCGTCTGCAGGTAGTGGTGATACTGAAGAAAAAGAAGAGGATAAAAAAACCGATGGAGATAGCTCTGTAGGTGGCCCTCTTGGTGAGCATTAGCAGTAGATAGTTCATGAGCAAAAATTCTTCATACGTCGGGCGCATTGCGCCCGATTTTCATTGCGGTACAGTCCTAGATTGTGGCGGTAAGCTGTTGTCGTTTGCCCGGCCAGCTATTATGGGCGTGTTAAATGTTACCCCTGATTCCTTCTCTGACGGTGGTCGTTATATTGACGGCGACAAGCTCGTTGTCAGCCGTGCTGTAGACGCCGCCTTATTAATGGTTGAGCAAGGCGCACAAATTATAGACATCGGCGGCGAGTCAACTAGACCTGGTGCATCAGTTGTTAGCGTCTCGCAAGAGTTAGATCGAGTGATGCCTGTGGTTGAAGCCTTAGCCGCGCAAACCAATGCAATAATTTCAATCGATACCAGTTCCGCTCAAGTGATGTTAGATGCTGCCAGCAATGGCGCCGGTATAATTAATGATGTGCGAGCGCTATCGCGCGATGGAGCCTTAGCGGCGGCTAAGCAAACTGGCTTACCTGTTTGTTTAATGCATATGCAAGGGTTGCCAGCTACGATGCAGGAGGAGCCGCAATATCAAGATGTGAATAATGAAGTTGCTGCTTATTTGTTAAGTAGGGTTGATGCTTGCATTGATGCGGGCATTGATAGATCTCAGCTATTACTAGACCCGGGGTTTGGTTTTGGTAAAACATTAGCGCATAATTTGATGTTATTTAATGCCCTGCCTAGTTTGGCTGCGCTGGGTTATCCCTTATTGGTTGGTGTGTCTAGAAAGGCTATGTTGGGAGCAATTACTGGCAAAGCCACTGATGATAGACTGATCGCTAGCGTAGCCATGGCAGCTTTAGCGGCACGCAGCGGCGCTAGTATATTGAGAGTACATGACATAACAGAAACGGCCGATGCGTTAGCAATGGTTGAGGCTTTGGAGAATTATAATAATGGCCCGTAAATATTTTGGTACTGATGGTATTCGTGGTTTGGTTGGGCAGCATCCGATAACCCCCGAGTTCGTGATGAAGTTAGGTTGGGCTGCAGGAAAAATATTTGCTCAACAGGGTAAAGGTAAGGTCTTTATCGGTAAAGATACGCGGATTTCTGGCTATATGTTTGAATCGGCGCTGGAGGCGGGGTTAGTCGCAGCAGGAGTAGATGTTGCGCTACTTGGCCCTATGCCAACGCCTGCTATTGCCTACTTAACCCGTACTTTTCAAGGTTCGGGCGGCATTGTTATTAGTGCCTCTCATAATGCGTTTTACGATAACGGAATAAAATTTTTCTCAGGGCAGGGGACTAAGTTTCCTGATGAGTTAGAGCTTCAGATAGAGGCAATGATTGACGAACCTTTTGTGTGCGTAGACTCAGCTCAATTGGGCAAAGTTGTACGTATTGCTGATGCTCCAGGGCGTTATATCGAATTTTGTAAAAGTACAGTTAGATCAGATTTTTCGCTTGAAGGATTAAAGATAGTATTAGATTGCGCCCATGGCGCTACCTATCACTTAGCGCCAAATGTATTTTCTGAATTGGGCGCCGAGGTCATTGTTATTGGCGACAAACCTGACGGTTTAAATATCAATAAAGATGTCGGCTCTACTTACCCCGAGAATTTGCGTAAATTAGTGATAGCCGAATCGGCAGATATGGGGATTGCTTTCGATGGTGATGGCGATCGACTGTTGTTTATTGACGGCAGCGGGCGAATCGTCGACGGTGATGAGTTGCTGTACATTATTGCTGCTGGCAAAAAAGCTGCTGGCAAAATTTGCGATGGCGTTGTTGGTACGCTGATGTCTAATTTGGGTTTTGAGCAGGCGTTGGCTCGATTAGGTATAGGTTTTAGCCGCGCGAATGTCGGTGATAGATATGTTATTGCTGAAATGCAGGCTAAAGGCTGGGATTTAGGTGGTGAATCATCAGGCCATATCATTTGCGCTGACGTTACAACTACTGGCGATGGTATTATTGCCGCGCTTAAAGTTCTACAAAACTGTAAGCGCTTAGATAAAAGTTTGGCTCAGGCCTTAGCGGACGTGCATATGTTTCCGCAGAAAATGATCAATGTTAAGGCAAGTAATCGTCAAGCTTTGGCAGGAAATAAAGCTATTGAAGAGGGTGTTGCCAAGGCCGAGCAGCGCCTTGGTAGTGCAGGCAGGGTGTTATTGCGTCCATCTGGAACTGAGCCGGTAGTTAGGGTGATGATTGAAGGTGAAGACGAGGCGCTAGTTAGCGAGCTGGTGGCTGAATTGGCCACAATTGTTGAGGTGGCGTTAGCTTAGTGTTGAGTTGCTTGCTTGTATATTGGCAGCTTCTTGGGTAATATCTGCGCCCGCTCGGAACAGCATACGGTATAAGGTTTTTATGGCTCGTCCTCTGGTAGTTGGTAATTGGAAAATGCATGGTACTACTAGCAGTATAGACGCATTGCTATCCGGTATTGCCCTCGAACTAAGTGGCGCAATAGACGCTGATTATGCAGTTTGTCCGCCAAATATTTATATCCCATTAGCAAAAGACAAGTTGTCGCTAACAACTGTTAAAGTTGGGGCTCAAAACGTAGCATTAGAAGACGAAGGTGCTTTTACTGGTGAGGTTTCTGCTGTCATGCTTGCAGACCTCGGTTGTGACTATGTCATTGTTGGTCATTCCGAGAGAAGAGCGTTATTTGGAGAAAGCAGTAGTTTAGTGGCACATAAGGCTGTCAAAGTTATTGCTAAAGGTATGACTCCTATTGTTTGTGTTGGTGAGTCACTGCAAGACCGCGAAGCGGGTAATACTCTAACCGTTGTTAAGCAACAGTTAGATGCTGTGTTAACTGAAAATAGAGAAGATTTAGCGAGTATGGTTTTGGCTTATGAGCCGGTATGGGCTATTGGAACTGGATTAACTGCTACCCCTGAGCAAGCCCAAGAAGTACATCAGTACTTGCGTGAATGTGTGGCAAAAGTTGATGAGGCGGTAGCTGCATCAATCAAGATTTTATATGGCGGCAGTGTAAAGCCAAGTAATTCTGCCAGCTTGTTTGGGCAGAAGGATATAGACGGAGCACTAGTGGGCGGAGCCTCGTTAGTTGCTGAAGATTTTATAGCAATTGGAAATATAGGATAAATAATGGAACAGCTAATATTGGTTGGTCACGTGGTGTTTGCGATAGTGATTATCGGGTTGATTATGATTCAGCAAGGTAAGGGTGCAGATATGGGTGCATCATTTGGTTCGGGTTCTTCGCAAACTGTATTTGGTGCAGGCGGTGGCGGTAATTTACTGACTCGTTTAACCGCGGTGCTAGCTACCTTGTTTTTTGCGACCAGTTTTGGTTTGGCAATTGTCGCCAAAGATAAGGCATCTAATATGGTGGAAGTAGATTACATTCCTGAAGTTATCCAGTCTGGCCCAGCGATGACGATTGAGTCTGAGCTAGATGCGATGGAAACACAGATTCCTGGGGCTGCTACTGCACCGACTTCTTCTGATATCCCGGAGTAGAGGCTAAAAGTTATTGTCCAAGTGGTGGAGTTGGGAGACGAAGTGCAGAACGCACGAGTGTCGCGATAGGCAAGAGCCGAAAGTGACCACGCTTACTGGCCGCAGGCAAGCAAAGTTTGCAGTAAATAAGTTGGTAAAAGAGTAAAAGAGTTAGCCCAAGTGGTGGAATTGGTAGACACGCTACCTTGAGGGGGTAGTGGCGAAAGCTGTGCCGGTTCGAGTCCGGCCTTGGGCACCATTTATAAATATAAAACATCTAATCTAGGTGTTTTTTGGTTTTGGCGCTTACTTTAGTAAGCAGATAATTAGCTTGAACTAGTTGATATACCTATATTCTTGGCTATTACCTATTTATTTCAAGTTTATCTAATTTAAGCCTTAATTAACCTTGACCATCACCATGCGCATCCATATAATCGTCGCTCTTCGATTGGGGGTCATTTATGACTCAGCGAGGAACATAGATTTGATGCGGGGTGGAGCAGCATGGTAGCTCGTCGGGCTCATAACCCGAAGGTCGTTGGTTCAAATCCAGCCCCCGCTACCAATTCTTAGACGAGAAGTTTATTTATCTCGTTGCCGGTTTTCGGCACTGACATGCAATACGCCTTAAACCCCTTTACGGGGTTTTTTGTTATTTGGTGTATATGTTTTTTAAGTTGGGCTTTATGCCCTTTTTTTGTATTTGAAATTAGGCAAATCATAAGTGGCTGGTAAGCAAGAGCTGTTAACTGAATTATTAGAACCCGTTATTGAAAGTATGGGGTTTGATCTGTGGGGTTTAGAGTTTCACAGTAATGGCAAAAACCAGATGTTACGTATTTATATTGATAGCGAAAATGGCATTGGTATTGATGATTGTTCTGGCGTTAGTCGTCAGTGCGCAGCGATATTAGATGTTGAGGATCCTATTCAAACTGAGTATCAGTTGGAAGTTTCTTCGCCAGGTATGGATAGGCCGCTATATAAGCTAGATCAATTTGCGCGCTATATTGGTCATAAGATTAAGTTACAGCTACGGTTCCCCTATGAGGGCCAGCGAAAATATACCGGTACCTTAACCGGTGTGGAAAACGAAGATTTGGTATTGGCTGTTGCTGATCATGAATATTTTTTTCCAGTTGACGGGGTTGAAAAAGCCAGTTTGATTTGGCAAGACAATATTTAGTGGTTTAGCGCCGTTATGCTAAATCGATAATTTAAACTTTCAGTGTATTGAAGTAAGTGAGGCAGGACGATGAGTAAAGAGATTTTATTGGTGGCCGAGGCGGTTTCTAATGAAAAAGGTGTTCCTCAGGATGTCATCTTTGAAGCGATTGAAATTGCTTTAGCAACTGCAGCCGGCAAGCGTTACGACGAAGAGTCTGATATTCGAGTGGTGATTGACCGTGCAACAGGTGATTACGAAACTTTCCGTAAATGGGAAGTGGTTGATGACGACGTAATGGCACTATTAGGTACTCAGTTCACTACTGAAGAAGCGATTGAAAAAGACGCCGATTTGAAACCTGGCGACGTTTTTGAAGAGCAAATTGAAAATGTTGGTTTTGGTCGTATTGCGGCACAAACAGCGAAGCAAGTTATTGTACAAAAAGTACGTGAAGCTGAGCGCGGACAAATAGTTGATGAATATCGATCTAAAGTTGGCCAGTTATTAAATGGTACTGTTAAAAAAGTGACTCGTGACAGTGTGATCGTTGATCTAGGTAACAATGCCGAAGCGGTATTGCCAAGAGAAGAGCTTATTGGTCGTGAAACTTTCCGTATGGGCGATAGAATTCGTGCCATATTAATGGAAGTTGATCCAGAAGCACGTGGGCCACAATTAAAATTAAGTCGCTCTAGTAACGATTTCTTAATTGAACTGTTCCGTATTGAAGTGCCAGAAATTTCAGAGCAAGTCATTGAAATACGCGGCGCTGCACGTGATCCTGGTTCTAGAGCTAAGATTGCGGTTAAAACTAATGACGGGCGTATTGATCCAGTTGGTGCTTGCGTTGGTATGCGTGGTTCGCGGGTTCAAGCTGTATCAAGTGAGTTAGATAACGAGCGTGTTGATATTATTTTGTGGGACGATAATCCTGCTCAGTTGGTTATCAATGCCATGGCTCCTGCTGAAGTTGAATCTATTGTTGTAGATGAAGATTCAAAAAGCATGGACGTCGCGGTTGCTGAAGAAAATTTAGCGCAGGCTATTGGTCGCGGTGGACAAAATGTTCGCTTAGCGTCTGAATTGACTGGCTGGAATATTAGCGTAATGAGCGTTGATGAAGCTGCCGATAAACAAGATCGTGAAGTTGGCGAAATTGTTGAAGTGTTAATGAAAGCTTTAGATATTGATGAAGATATTGCCGGTGTATTAGCTGACGAAGGTTTTACTACGGTTGAGGAAGTGGCTTACGTGCCACTTGAAGAGCTATTAAGCGTTGACGGTTTTGATGAAGAAATTGCTGAAGAGCTGCGGGCCAGAGCGAAAGATGCTTTGTTAACGCAAGCAATTGCCTCTGAAGAAGCTTTAGAAACTTCAGAACCTGCTGAAGACTTGTTAACTATGGAAGGTATGGACAAGCATTTGGCATTTGTATTGGCTAGCCGTGGTGTTGTCACTATGGAAGACTTAGCTGAACAGGCGGTTGATGACTTGATGGACATTGATGATATGAATGAAGAACGTGCCGGTGTATTGATTATGACAGCACGGGCGCCTTGGTTTGCTGAAGAAGAGTAGTACTTGCAGATATTAAGTACTGATAGATAGTAAGTAACGGTAAATCAAGAACTTGAGCATACAGGAGAAGAGCACATGTCAGAAGTGACAGTGACAGAATTAGCAAACGTAGTTGGAACCCCAGTAGAGCGTTTGCTTGGTCAGATGAAAGAGGCAGGCTTGCCGCATACTAGTGCAGACCAAGCGGTATCTGATAATGACAAGAAAACACTATTAGCATTTTTAAAGAATGCTCATGGTGAGAGCGCTGCCACGCCAAGAAAAATCATCCTGAAGCGTAAAACTACCGGCACCTTAAAAGCTGCTGGCGGCCAAGGCAGGAAAACTGTCGCTGTAGAAGTACGTAAGAAACGTACTTATGTGAAGCGCGAGCGTCCGGTGGTTGAAGAGCCGATTGTTGAAGTGCCGGTAGTAGAGATTGTTGAAGTTGCGTCAGAAGCTGTGCTCGAATTGCCAGTGGTAGAGGAAACTTCAGTTGTTGAAGAGCCAGTGGTGGAGGCTCCTGTAGAAGCTCCTGTAGAAGTTAACGTCGAAATTGAAGAAGAGTTTGTTGCAGTACCTGAAGAAGATGATTTTGATCCTGAGAAAATTCGTCTAGCGGCTGCGGAGCGTCGTCTTCAAGAGAGTGCGACACTTCGTGATGCCCACGCTGAAAAAATCAAAGTGAAAGAGGCTAAAGAAGCTGCAGTAGTTGCAGCGGTGGCAGAAAAAGCTGCTCCAGCAGATACCGAAGAAGCTAACTCTGCTAAAACTGCTAAGAAAGGCGATAGTTTAAAACGTTTAAAAGTAGCCCCTTCGACAAAGCCCGAAGATGAACGTAAAGAGCGTCGTCCTAAGCGTAAAAAAGGTCAGGTTGCCCGCGGTCAAACCCATTCACTTAATTTAAGCGTTGATGATGAGTACGAAGAAGAATCAGGTGGCGTTACTCGTGGTAAGCGTCGTAAAGGGAAAAAAGTTGTTCATCCTGAGCACTCAAGACATGGTTTTGAAAAGCCAGTTGAAAAGATAGTTCATGAAGTTGAAATCCCTGAGGCGATTAATATTGGCGAGCTTGCTAAGAAAATGTCGATTAAAGGCAGTACCGTTGTTCGCACTCTTATGAATATGGGCACTATGGTTACTATTAACCAAACAATTGATCGTGATACGGCTACTTTAGTAGTAGAAGAGTTAGGTCACGCGGTTAAATACGTGAGTGCTACGCAGCTTGAAGACGCGTTAGATATTTCGGTTGGTCACGAAGGTGAGCAAGTTGCAAGAGCGCCGGTAGTTACTGTAATGGGTCATGTTGACCACGGTAAAACTTCGTTACTTGATTATATTCGCAAGAGTAAAGTTGCAACTGGTGAAGCGGGTGGCATTACTCAGCATATCGGTGCCTACCATGTTGAAACTGATAAAGGCATGATCAGCTTTTTGGATACTCCTGGACATGCTGCGTTCACCGCTATGCGTGCCCGTGGTGCCCAAAGTACTGACATTGTTATTTTGGTTGTCGCAGCTGATGACGGTGTTATGCCACAAACAGAAGAAGCTATTCAACACTCTAAAGCTGCTGGGGTACCGATAATTGTTGCCATTAATAAGATGGATAAAGAACAAGCCGATCCTGAACGCGTTAAAAACGAATTGGCCGCTAAAGAAGTTATCCCAGAAGATTGGGGCGGCGATGTGCAGTTTATTCCGGTGTCAGCACACTCTGGAGAAGGCATTAATGAACTGCTTGATGCAGTTTTACTACAAGCTGAGATTCTAGAGTTGACAGCCGCTGTTGACGGGCCGGCAAAAGGTCTGGTTATCGAGTCAAGTTTGGATAAAGGTCGTGGTCCAGTTGCTAATATACTTATTCAAGAAGGTACTTTACGTCAAGGCGATATTGTTTTAGCAGGTCAGCACTATGGTCGTGTTAGAGCAATGCTAGATGAAGACGGTAAGCCAATCAAAGAAGCGGGGCCATCTATTCCTGTACAAATTTTAGGTCTAAGCGGTACTGCTAGTGCTGGTGACGTTTTTGTCGTCGTCGAAAGCGAGAAGCAGGCACGCGAAGTAGCTTCCCATCGTGAAATTAAAGATCGTGAAGAGAAGGTAGCACGGCAGCAAGCTATTAAACTTGAAAACATGTTTAGTAGTATGGGTAGTGAAGAAGTTAAGTCGCTAAACGTTGTGGTTAAAGCTGATGTGAGAGGTTCTCTAGAAGCCATTCAGTCTTCATTACTTGAGTTGGGTAATGAAGAAGTTGAAGTAAATATTGTGGCTAGTGGCGTTGGTGCTATTACTGGCTCTGATATTAGCTTGGCTGCTACTTCTGGTGCTGTGGTATTTGGTTTCAATGTTCGTGCTGACGCAACTGCTAAGCAAGTTGTTGAAACTGAAGGCGTTGATTTACGTTATTATGCCATTATTTACGACTTGTTAGATGATGTGAAGCAGGCGCTTGAAGGAATGTTGTCACCAGAATTGCGTGAAGAGATTGTTGGTGTTGCTGAAGTACGTGACGTATTTAATTCACCTAAGTTTGGCTCTATCGCCGGTTCTATGGTTATTGAAGGTACGATACATCGCAGTAAACCAATTCGTGTATTGCGTGATGAAGTAGTTATTTACCAAGGTGAACTTGAGTCACTGCGTCGCTTTAAAGATGATGTACAGGAAGTTCGCAATGGTATGGAATGTGGTATCGGAGTGAAAAATTACACCGATGTTCGCCCTGGCGATAAGATCGAAGTGTTCGATACTCGCGAAATTGCTAGAACACTGTAATTATGAATTTGGTTTTAAGTATAGAAAGGTTAATGCCTGATGGCACGTGAATTTACTCGAAGTGACAGAGTTTCAGATTTTTTGAGACAAGAGTTGGCTCAGTTAATCCAGCAAGAGATTCGGGATCCGCGTATAGGCATGGTGATGGTTACTAGCGTGGATGTTAGTAGAGATATTCACTACGCTAAGGTGTTTGTTACTATTGTTGGTGTTGACAGTAAAGAAGACAGCGCAGAGGCGATTGACGCGCTAAATAATGCGGCAGGTTTCTTGCGTACTCAGCTGTCACGCAGGCACTCAATGCGAGCGACACCAAAACTGCGGTTTATCTTTGATAGCAGTGTGCTGCGCGGTACCCAGCTAACTAATTTAATAGTTAAAGCCAGAACTGAAGATAAGCGTATCGCCGGCGAAGATGCGATCGATGACAACGTCGATGGTGAAGATTAAGTGGCTAGACGCCGTAAAGGGCGCCCAGTTGATGGCATAGTTTTAGTAGACAAACCCGCGGGTTTGACTTCAAATGGCGTGCTGCAAAGAGCCAAACGAGCATTTTTTGCGCAAAAAGCAGGTCATACAGGGGCTTTAGACCCATTGGCCACAGGCGTTTTACCTTTATGTTTGGGCGAGGCTACTAAGTTTTCTCAGTATTTGTTAGATGCTGATAAAACCTATTTAAGTACATTTGTATTGGGTGAGACGCGTAACACCAGCGATGCAGATGGAGAAATAACGGCAACGGTTGATGCGTCACATATTACGCAGCAACAAGTTGAAGATGCATTGTCTATATTCTCTGGAGAAATTCAGCAAATACCGTCAATGTTTTCGGCGCTTAAACACCAAGGCCAGCCATTGTATAAGCTGGCCCGGCGCGGCGAAGAAGTAGATCGCAAGGCTCGAACTGTCACTATCTTTGAGCTAAGTTTAGAGGGTTTTATTCCCGGCGTTCTAGCAGAAGTAAAGATAAGGGTGCATTGTTCTAAGGGAACTTATGTGCGATCAATAGCAGAAGACTTGGGTGCAGCGTTAAACGTCGGTGCTCATGTTAGTGAGCTAAGAAGGGTCAAAAGCGGCCCTTTTGGAATAGATGAATGCATTAGCTTAGATGAGATTTTAGAGCTAGGTGAAGCACAAGATTTTGATCAACTCGATGGTTTACTAAGGTCGGTTGATTATGCAATTCAAACGATGCCTATGGTGAATTTGGATAGTGATAGTAGTTTTTATTTATGTCAGGGGCAGCCAGTGGCTGCTACTAACTTGCCAACTGAGGGGCTAGTAAGAGTAGCCAACGAAGATGGTGAGTTTTTAGGCGTAGCAGAAGTATTAGATGATGGGCGGATAACGCCACGTCGTTTAGTCGTGAGCCAAGAGGCTCGAACAACCTGAACCTAGCTGTAAATATGCACGGGTAGGCTCTACTTAAATCGATTGATTGTTGTTAATAACAGTCATGGGCATATTATTTGGAGAAAGAAAATGGCTTTATCAGCTGAAGAAAAAGATGTAATTGTAAAAGAATACCAAACTAGCGAAGGGGACACTGGTTCACCTGAAGTACAAGTAGCTTTGTTGACAACTAATATCAATAAGCTTCAAGGTCACTTCAAGGACCATGGTAAAGATCACCACTCTCGTCGCGGTTTAATTCGCATGGTTAACCAGCGTCGTAAACTACTAGACTACTTGAAGCGCAAAGATGTCGCGCGCTATACCAAGTTAATCGGTAGTCTTGGCCTACGTAGGTAGACTTGTTTTACATAGCTACGCCATGGGGGCGTGGTTATGTGTCGTCCCATCCAGATGGAGAAAGAATCTGTGAATCCTATAATTAAACAGTTTAAATACGGTGAGCATACAATCACCTTAGAAACCGGTCGCATTGCTCGTCAAGCAGCGGGTAGTGTTATAGCAAGTATGAATGATACAGTTGTTTTGGTTGCAGTTACTGCTGCTAAATCAGTTAAACTAGGGCAAGATTTCTTCCCGTTGGCTGTACATTATCAAGAAAAAGCGTATGCGGCTGGCCGTATACCAGGTGGGTTTTTTAAGCGTGAAGCACGTCCTTCAGAAAAAGAAACGCTAACGTCTCGCTTAATAGATAGGCCTATTCGTCCTTTATTTCCAGCTGGTTTTAAAAACGAAGTACAGGTGATTATCACTGTATTGTCTGCCGATAAACAAACTGATCCAGATATTATTGCAATGCTGGGTACTTCTGCAGCTTTGGCTATTTCTGGTCTTCCTTTTAATGGCCCTATCGGTGGTGCCCGTGTTGGTTATGATGCTGACAATGGTTACATCCTTAACCCAAGTTATAGTCAGCTAGCTGATTCAGCGCTGGATATGGTTGTGGCAGGTACTCGCGATGCGGTACTAATGGTTGAGTCTGAAGCTAAAGAGCTAAGCGAAGATCAAATGCTAGGTGCGGTGTTGTACGCCCATCAAGAAATGCAGGTTGCCATTGAAGCTATTAGCGAACTTGCTAAAGAAGTTGGTACACCTATTTGGGAAATTGAAGAAGAGGCTGTTAATGTTGAATTACAGTCTGCTCTTGAAACTCAGTTTGGCGCTGCACTTGGCGAAGCTTATCGCTTAACAGACAAAATGGAGCGTTACGCTGCCGTTGGTATTGTGCGTGATGATGCGACGGCGACACTAGCTGCTGCAGAAAGCGGTATTGATGCTGGTGAAGTAAAAGATCTATTTAAGGCTCTTGAGAAGTCTATTGTTCGTGGTCGTATCATCAATGGCGAACCTCGTATTGATGGTCGTGATAACCGGACAGTACGTGGTGTAAACGTAGAAGTTGGCGTATTACCTAAAACTCACGGCAGCGCTTTATTTACACGTGGCGAAACTCAGTCTTTAGGTGTTGTTACTTTAGGCTCATCTCGCGACGCGCAAATTATTGATGCACTAGAAGGTTCACGCAAAGATAACTTCATGCTTCACTACAACTTCCCTCCTTATTCTGTAGGTGAGTGCGGTCGTATTGGTTTTACTAGCCGTCGTGAAGTTGGCCATGGTCGTTTAGCACGTCGTGGTATCGCTGCAACACTACCGTCAGTAGAAGACTTCCCTTACACCATTCGTATAGTTTCAGAAATTACTGAATCTAACGGTTCTAGCTCTATGGCTAGTGTGTGTAGCGCAAGCTTGGCATTGATGGATGCGGGCGTACCTATCACTGCACCGGTCGCTGGTATTGCAATGGGTCTAGTTAAAGACGGTGACCGTTTTGCTGTATTGACCGATATTTTAGGTGATGAAGATCACTTGGGTGATATGGACTTTAAAGTAGCTGGTACTGCCGAAGGCGTTACTGCTCTGCAAATGGATATTAAAATTGAAGGCATTAATGCCAACATTATGGAAGTAGCGTTAAACCAAGCTCAAACAGCTCGTTTAGAAATTCTAAGTGAAATGGCTAGAGTGATATCTTCTTCTCGCGAAGTTGTATCTGATAATGCGCCTTCTATGACTATGGTTAAAGTTGATTCAGATAAGATTCGTGACGTAATTGGTAAAGGTGGTGCGATGATTCGTAGTATTACTGAAGCCAGTGGCGCTGATATCGATATCGAAGACGACGGCACAGTGCGTATTTTTGCTCCTGATGGAGATGCACTGCGTATTGCTAGGGAAATGGTTGAGTCGGTAACGGCTGAAGCTGAAGTTGGCAAAATTTACACTGGTAAAGTGAATAAGATTGTTGATTTTGGTGCTTTCGTCAATATCTTGCCTGGTAAAGATGGTTTGGTTCATATTTCTCAAATTGCAGAAGAGCGCGTTGAGAATATTGGCGACTACCTAACTGAAGGTCAAGATGTACAAGTTAAGGTGCTAGACGTGGATAACCGCGGTCGCATCAAGCTAACCATGAAAGAAATGGGTGACGCTGAAGCTGAACCAGCCGTAGAGCCTGCACCTACTGCAGAGTAATCTCGTAAGTAATAAAAAAAGGGAGCCAATGGCTCCCTTTTTTTATGTCTACTTTTTTTAAACATTAATAAGTTATTGTTTTTATTCGATAAAACTATCTATTGAGGCGGCGCTCGATCAGTTGATCGACTACACTTGGGTCTGCCAGGGTACTTGTGTCCCCTAAGTTTTCTAACTCATTAGCGGCTATTTTGCGCAATATCCGACGCATAATTTTACCTGAACGAGTTTTTGGTAAATCAGGCGACCATTGAATTAGATCCGGCTTGGCAATAGGTCCAATTTCCTTGGCTACTATTGCATACAACTCTTTTAGCAATTCGTCGCTAGGGATGACGCCGTTCATCGGAATGACATAGGCATAGATACCTTGGCCTTTAATATCGTGGGGGTAGCCTACAATAGCGGCCTCTGCAATGGCATCGTGTAACACCAAGGCTGATTCTATTTCTGCGGTACCCATACGGTGACCTGAAACGTTTAATACGTCGTCAACTCGCCCTGTTATCCAATAATAGCCGTCTTCGTCGCGACGTGCGCCGTCGCCAGTGAAGTAGTAGCCTGGATAGGTTGAAAAATAAGTATCGATCATCCGCTGGTGATCGCCATAGACACTGCGTATTTGGCTGGGCCAAGAGGATTTAATCGCTAAGTTACCCTCGCCGGCGCCCTCAAGCTCATTGCCGTCGCCGTCTAGTAACACTGGTTGCACGCCAAAGAATGGACGACTGGCAGAGCCCGGTTTTAAGGCAGTTGCACCGGGCAGTGGTGTGATCATCGCGCTGCCAGTTTCGGTTTGCCACCAAGTGTCAACAATTTGGCAGCGCTGCTCGCCGACGGTGCGATAATACCACTCCCAGGCCTCAGGGTTAATTGGCTCGCCAACGGTTCCTAATAGGCGAATACTTTGCCGTGAAGTACTATTTACAAAATCGTTACCTCGGGCCATTAGTGCACGAATGGCCGTTGGCGCAGTATAAAAAATATTAACTTGATGTTTGTCTATAACTTGCCAAAAACGGGATGCGTCAGGGTAGGTAGGCACCCCTTCAAAGATGACAGTGGTAGCGCCGTTACTTAATGGACCGTACAACGAATAGGTGTGTCCCGTTATCCAGCCCACATCGGCTGTGCACCAGTAAACTTCGCCTTCTTGGTGGTCAAAAATGTATTTGTAACTAATAGCGGCGCCTAATAAATAACCGCCAGTTGTATGCATAACACCCTTAGGTTTTCCGGTAGAGCCAGAGGTGTAGAGAATAAACAAAGGATCTTCTGAATCTATCTCTGCGGGTAAGCAAGTACTAACTTCATTGTTGACAGCGGTGTGATACCACTCATCAATTTTTTCATTCCAGTTAATCTCACCACCGGTGCGTTTAACCACCAAGCAAGTGCTAACATTCGGGCAGCCTGCTAGCGCGGTATCAACATTGGCTTTTAATGGAATACTTTTGCCACCGCGCATGCCTTCATCTGCGGTAATAACTGTCTGGCAATCAGAGTTAAGAATACGGTCCTTTAGCGCTTCGGGAGAGAAACCACCAAACACCACTGAATGAACTGCGCCAATACGAGCGCAGGCCAGCATGGCGTAAGCCGCTTCAGGAATCATCGGCATATAGATGCAGACTCTGTCACCTTTGCTAATGCCGCGAGTTATTAGCGCATTGGCTAGCTTACACACTTCATCATGTAATTCTTGATAACTAATGTGTTTACTGTCATCAGGGTTATCGCCTTCCCATATTATGGCGGTTTGGTTGGCGCGCTTCGCTAAGTGACGATCAATGCAGTTTTCACTAACGTTTAGTTTGCCGCTGCTAAACCAGCTAGTTTCTCCTTTGATAAAATCAAACTGGCAGACTTGGTCCCACGGTTGTTGCCAGCTCAGAAACTCTTTTGCTTTGCGTGCCCAGAAAGTGTCTGGATCGCTTATCGATTCATTATATTCGACAAGATATTGCTCGTCGGTCATGTGAGTGATTTGTTTTGCGCTAGCGGGCACAGGGTAAGTCGTAACGTCGGTCATTATTATTCTGCCTAGTTCTAATTATGTTAGTCGAAAGCCGTTAATCTTAAATCAATAATATACAAGGCAACAGCTTGTATTATAGATATTTGATAAGCGCTTGTGTGGTTTGTGCGACAGAGTCACAGCAGAGAAGAAATCTTAGGAGATGGCGATGATTGTGGCTAGCGCTTATTGGCTAGCCAGCATGCCCCAGTCGCTTGACGGGTTAATTGCTAAAGTGGTGTTGTCTATTAGTCTGGTAGCTCCTAGATTGGCGGCTACGGCTATTACCGCTTCTTCCGTGTCGACAGTAATGTCTTCTAGTGTTTTCGCGTCGCGAATACTGAAATAGTCGGGTTCAAAACCGGCTTGTATTAAATCTTCAGTACCATAGCGCTGCAGGTCAGAATAGTTATCAAAACCGCTAGCAATAGCATCGCGATAGTCGAGCAATATTCGGTGCAATTTAGGAGCTATGTCGCGCTCGTTTTCGTTTAGATAACCATTGCGCGAACTCAATGCCAAGCCATCTTCCGCGCGGGCAGTGGTAACGCCGATAATTTCAATTGGGAGGCAAAGGTCTTCTACCATTTTTCTAATAACAAGCAATTGCTGAAAATCTTTTTTACCAAAAATAGCAATTTCTGGCTGAACCATATTGAATAGTTTACTGACCACTGTTGCTACGCCAGCAAAGTGACCGGGTCTATTTAGACCGCATAAGGTTTCAGAAATCTTTGGCACCGATACAACGGTTGGAGGAGCTGCATTTATATTTGGGTACATCTCTTCAGTGCTTGGGGTGAAGAGTAAGTCAGTGCCTTCAGCAAATAGTTTTTGCTTGTCTGCCGATAAAGTCCGGGGGTAACTATCTAAATCTTCGCCGGCGCCAAACTGCAGCGGATTAACGTAAATACTAACGACAACAAAGTCAGATACGGCTTTGGCGCGACGTACTAATTGCAAGTGTCCTTCATGGAGATTACCCATGGTTGGCACAAAGCTGATTTTTTTACCTTCTTGCTTCGCAGCTTTCACTGCATTGCGTAATGCTTTGACGGTACTTCTTGTCTGCATAGCAAGTCCAATAGTTCAAACTGTGGTTTTATTACAGTAAGGTTAAAGTTAGCCAAATGATAAGGCCCTTTGAACGAATTTTCAGGCTACCTATAGCTCTGAGCTGGCGGAGTATGCCGCAATAGATCAGTGTGAGCAATTACCTTTATAGATAAAAATGTTACAAACAGAAGCGTTGTTTATCAATGTTTGTTACTAAACATCACAGAAATATTAAAAAATGTTTAATATCAACTGTTTAGAGTCGTTTTCTCTAATGAAATTGATGCTCTTCTGCTGGGAAAGAACCATCTTTTACTGCGCTAGAAAATGCCTCAATGGCTGCTTGAATACTATCAGTTCCAGCCATGAAGTTTCTGACAAACTTAGGCGCTCTTGCATTGAGTCCTAACATGTCATGTAAAACCAATACTTGCGCGTCTGTATCTGGGCCGGCACCGATACCAATTACTGGTATAGATAGCGTTTGAGTGATCTTTGCGGCCAATTCGCTGGGAACGCATTCTAGTACTAGAATCGACGCACCAGCTTCTTCTAGCGCGATAGCATCTTCTAATATGGCAGTAGCTTCCTCTGGCAGTCGACCCTGTACTTTAAACCCGCCCAAGCCATTTACCGATTGCGGAGTTAAGCCTAAGTGTCCACATACCGGTACACCGCGTTCAGCCAGTGCACTAATACTTTCGCATAACCATTCACCGCCTTCCATTTTTATCATGTGGGCACCGGCTCGCATTAGCTCACTGGCGTTAGCTAGTGTCTGCTCATAAGTGGCATAAGACATAAACGGCATATCGCCGATCACTAAGGCGTTAGACGCGCCTCGGCTAGCGCATTGCACGTGGTAGCACATGTCTTCAATGGTCACTGACAAAGTGTCTTTATTACCTTGCAAGACCATTCCTAATGAATCGCCAACCAATATAGTTTCGATGCCTGCATTGTCTACTACTGCAGCAAAAGTACTATCATAAGCGGTGACGCAACAAAACTTTTTGCCGTTTTGTTTTAAGATTTTCAGAGTTTGTGGAGTAATAGCCGTCATGAGAAATCCTCTGCGTTAGCCGCCGTTAAACTGTAACAGCAGGGTTGAAATAATGTCTACCGCTAGTAATGCCTTGCATATAGCTTAATAGCTGCTGGTAGTGCTGGTCGTTGTCGGCGAAGTCTATATCAGTTGCATTGATTATCAATAGCGGGGCGCCATCGTAATATAGAAAAAATTGACTATAGGCTTCGTTGAGTAGCTCTAAGTAATCACGGTTAATGTATTTTTCGGCAATAATACCGCGCTTAATAATACGTTTTATTAGAGTGTCTACCGGGGCTTGTAAGTAAATAACTAGGTCAGGCCTAACCGATTTTGGCTGCAGCTCATGGTAGACCTGCTTATATAAAGCATATTCGTCTGCGTCTAAATTGGCTTGGGCAAATATTTTGTCTTTTTCAATTAAAAAGTCAGCTACCCTGCGTCGGTCAAACATATCGTTTTGGTGTAACTCAGCTAGCTGTTTACTGCGCTGGAAGAGGAAGTGTAATTGGGTAGCAAGGGCAATATTTTCGTTATTGTAAAAACGCTCCAAAAATGGGTTGTTGTCAGCGTTTTCTAACAAGGTGTGATAATTGAATGTGTTGGCTAATTTTTTACACAAGGTGGTTTTACCGACCCCAATCGGACCTTCAACAGCTACAAAGTTATGGCTTGGGGCAGCGCTTAAAACAATTGCTTCGTCAGTAGCTTGCTGCATTTAGGTCATCCATTGCATGCGTTGAGAGTTGAAGCTATTTTTACGCTGTATCCCCACATTTACAAGCTTTTGCGCAATAGTTTCTACGCTTAGACCATTAGGCAGTATCAGCGCTGTGGTAATTTCCAGTAAGGGGTAGATAACGAAATTTCTTTCACACATCCTAGGGTGAGGGACGGTGAGCTCTAGTGTTGTACTGGTAAATTGATCATACAGTAAAAGGTCTAAATCAAGGGTTCGTGCGCCCCAGTTGACTGTTCTGACTCGTCCTAAATTAGTCTCTATAGTATGCAGTGCAGCTAGTAAATCGTCAGGGCCTAGCATCGTCGTTATGTGCATAACGCTATTTAGATAATCAGGCTGTTCGCCAGGGCCAATGGCTGTGCTTTGGTAAATGCTGGCAGCGGTAATTACTGATATATGCGGCGTTGTATTGAGTAATGCAATAGCTTGATTAAGCTGGCTTAAAGGATTGCCTAAGTTGGCGCCTAAGGCGATGTAAGCAGTGTTCATTTATCAGCAGGTGGACTATCTTTTTTCTTGGGTTTGCGGCGGCGTTTTTTAGGCTGGCTGCCCAATGCGTTGATCATGCTATCTTTTTTGTCGTCGTCAACATTTTGAATCTCTGTCCACCACTGGCAAGGCTCGCTCAGGGACTCTCCTGCCTGCTCACGCAGCAGTAAAAAGTCATAGCTGGCTCTGAATCGGGGGTGGCTCAAAATGCTATAGACGCGGTTACCCGGTCTATCTTCAAGGCGTATTTGCATGTCCCAAATTTCACGCATGGCAATCGAAAAGCGTTTAGGTATGGCGGTATTAGTAATTTGCTGGCGTATCGCTTGGTCGGCCGCTTGTTGCAGCGCTTGACTGGGCGGAGCGTTGTCAGTGGTCTTGTCGACTAACTGCTGAACTACTGGCCACAGCAGTGCAGCATAAATAAATGCCGGCGTAACTGGTTTTTCTTGGGCAATGCGGCGGTCAGTATTTTTTAATGCCTCTTCGAGAAGGGCTGCCGTTCGCTGTGGCGCATCGTCAATACATTGCTGGGTAGCTGGATATAACTTTGAAAATAAGTCCAGCTGCTGCAGCTGGGTGAAAACGGCTTGGCCATATCCGCCCATCAATAATTTAAGGGATTCATCAAATAGTCTTGCCGACGAAATATCGCCAAGCAAATAACCAAGATCATGAATGGGGTCGGCGGTACGCGGCTCAATTTCAAAGTCTAGCTTGGCGGCGAATCTGGCGGCGCGCAGCATTCTCACTGGATCTTCCCGATAGCGTGTTTCTGGGTCGCCAATCATCCGTATTTGTTGTTGTTTTAAATCTTTAATGCCATCGCAATGATCCAAAATCGCAAAACCCTGAACGGTGTAATACAGAGCATTAATGGTAAAGTCTCGCCGCATGGCATCGTCTTCAATAGTGCCGCCGTAAACATTGTCACGGAGTAGCATGCCTTCGTCAGATTGCTGCATTTTGTTATTTTTATGCTTTATATTGCTAGGTGCACCCTTGACTTGGCTGTCGCCGCGAAAGGTGGTCACTTCAATAATTTCTCGTCCAAAGCGGACATGAACTATTTTAAAGCGACGGCCAATGATGCGAGAGTTTTTAAAGACGCTTCTAACTTGCTCTGGTGTGGCGTTAGTTGCTACATCAAAGTCCTTTGGTCGGCCTCCAAGCAGGAGGTCTCTAACACCTCCACCAACGAGATAGGACTCAAAGCCTGCTTCATTGAGTTGATACATAACCTTTAAAGCGGCAGGGCTTATATGCTTACGGGTAATATTATGTTCGTCGCGAGAAATTGTATGCACGGTTATTGGTTGCTTGTCATCGTTAATTAGTGGCCGTTTCATTAAGGTTATATGTTGATAATAATTGACTCGTTTGCTTGAAAGCTGCTGTCTTGTATATGTCTATACTACATGCTGAATTTAAGCAGGGAGCATTCTAGCACAAGCAAAGGGGTATTAAGCTGTAGTGGCCTAATGATCTTGGACACCAACTTAGGTGGTAAAATCCATCTTACAGAGGTGTTTAATGACAACGAAAAGAAGAACATTCAGTCCTGAGTTTAAACGAGAAGCCGCGGAGCTAGTACT
>JBKEHH010000019.1:0-47571 GCA_046710535.1 Pseudomonadales bacterium | reverse complement strand
GTACTAGCTCCGCGGCTTCTCGTTTAAACTCAGGACTGAATGTTCTTCTTTTCGTTGTCATTAAACACCTCTGTAAGATGGATTTTACCACCTAAGTTGGTGTCCAAGATCATTAGGCCACTACATACATAGTTGCTAATTGCGGCCGAATACTGCTCCCACCACAACAGCTATAAGTTAATAAAACATTAATTTTTATCAAGAACAACTACTTTTTATATTTCTAGATCAAGCAATAGCACCAACTTTTCTTTATTCGGCTTTAATATCACCTCATTTTCAGTAACTTTTGTTACTAAACCATTAATTTTATCGCTAACAAATATTCTTTAAGCTTTTGCCTTACGCTTTAGTAAGCGCGCCAGTTTTGCTTTGTCTGGTTTTATCACAATGCCTTTTTCAGTCGCTAATGCCCCCACTAATTCGGCAGGTGTCAGGTCAAAGGCAGGGTTTTCAGCTTGAATACCGTCAGGGGATATTGCCACTCCTTGCCATTCGCTTACCTCTGCTGACTCCCTTGTCTCAATAGGTATTAAACTCCCATTATCTAACTTCATATCAATGGTCGAGGTTGGCGCGACCACCATGAATTTGACGCCGTGATACTTAGCTAAAATGGCTAAGTTATAAGTACCAATTTTATTCACCACATCTCCATTAGCAGCAACTCGGTCGGCACCGACAATAATCCAATCAACTTTTCGTGTTGCCATAATATGGCCTGCAGCACCTTCAGTGACTATTGAGCACGGAATATTTTGTTGCTGTAGTTCATATGATGTTAAGCGACTGCCTTGCATCCACGGCCGAGTTTCACCGACATAGATATGTTTTACACGCCCCTTATCATTAGCGCTGCGAATAACTCCTAGCGCGGTACCATAACCACAGGTCGCCAGAGCGCCGGCATTGCAATGGGTATAAATAATTGAATCTTGAGTTAATAAGCCAGCACCTAAATCACCCATTGTTTTGTTAATTTCAATATCTTTTTTGAATAACACCGATGCCCAGTTTTCTAGCTTAGCCGGCACATCTAAACCGCCTGTGGCTATAATTTCTTCAGCTTGAGTAATAGCCCAAGAAATATTTACCGCAGTGGGTCTAGAGCTGCGCAACAGATCAAGGTCTTTTTTCATAGCATCAAGCCATTGCGCGCCGGTACCGGGTTGGTGATTTCTCTGCGCAGACCTAGCTGCCAGTATAGTAGCAAAGGCCGCCGCAACACCTATTGCAGGCGCACCACGGACCACCATGGCCGTTATCGCTTTGGCAACATCACTTGATTGTTTGTAAGCTAAATATTCTTGCTTGTGGGGCAACACGCGCTGATCTAATAACTGTAGCTTGTCGCTATCCCATACCATTGTTTCCAACATTAGTTATTTCTCCATCTGTAACATAGCTCAGCAATCCGACTTGCCTAATGTTTCATACAATATTTTAACCGCAGCCTGATAACCGTAATGGTGAATAAGTGTTAACAGACACATTATTTAGTTAGGTTTACATTACCTAAATAATATACAAATAATGAGGCTTAGCAATGAGATTCACTTATCACCCCAGCATGTGTGACCCCACTTTCTATCTACCTTTAGCAAAAGCAGTTGAAACCGCAGGCTGGGATGCGCTGACTTTTCCGGACAGTTTATGCTACCCAAAAGAAGCTTCATCTAAGTACCCATACAATGCTGACGGCAGCCGCAACTTTTTAGAAGATGTCCCATTCTTGGAGCCTTTTTGCGCTATTTCAGCTTGTGCGGCAGTAACAGAACGTCTTGATTTTTCAACGACGGTAGTAAAACTGCCTATTCGAAACCCAGTAATAGTGGCCAAGCAAATTACCTCTATGGCGGTAATGAGCAACAATCGGTTTATCTTTGGTGTTGGCATTAGCCCTTGGGAAGAAGATTTTGCTATTTGCGGCGAACCTTGGGCCAAGCGCGGTAAACGTATGGACGATATGATTGATATAATGCGTGGCCTGATGACCGGTGATTATCACGGCAGTGATAGTGAGTTTTATCAAATCCCTGAATGTAAGCTTTGCCCTGTACCTAGTAAACCTGTACCTATAATCATCGGTGGCCATGCTGATCTTGCATTGAAACGGGCTGCACGTATTGGCGATGGCTGGGTTAGCGCCGGTAGCAGTCTGGCAGAATTAACCACCATGATTGGTCGAATTAATGAGTTACGCAAAGAATACGGCACTGACAAGCAGCCGTTTCAGTTTCATGTGATGACTGAAGAGGCTTATAGCCTGGATGGTTTAAAACGGCTGGAGGACATTGGCGTAACTGAAGTGGTTATCGCATTTAGGAATGCCTACAACGGAAAACCTGATCTTGAAACCTTGGAACAAAAAGTAGGCACTATTAACTGGTTTTCAGATGAGATTATCGGCAAGTTTAACCAGCTATAACTTAACTGGCAGCTAATTCATTATTAGTCAGTGAATTAGCCCTGACCGGATGACTTCTATTTTTCAGCCCTGTAGAATTAAGCGAGTAAACCAAGCTTAATTCTATGGAGAAGTAATAGGCATGATCCGCGTCGTATTCAATCAGAAAGGTGGTGTCGGTAAATCTAGCATTGCCACCAATCTTGCTGCTATTAGCGCCAGCAAGGGTAATAAAACACTGCTTATCGATTTAGATGCCCAATGTAACTCCAGTCAATATTTACTCGGTGACGAACTGCCAGAAGATGAAGGCACTATTGCGCAATATTTTGCCAAATCTTTGCGAGCTAGTTTCAAAGCAGATATCAGCGACTACATCTACGATACCGAATTAGCTAATCTGCATATTATTCCAGCCAGCCCCGAACTTGGTGAATTACAATCTCGTTTAGAATCTCGCCACAAAATTTTTAAGTTTAGAGACTTAATCGATACCCTAAAAGAAAAGTATGAGCGCATCTATATCGATACACCCCCAGCTTATAATTTCTACACATTATCTGCGCTGATCGCAGCTGACAGTGTACTGATACCTTTTGATTGTGATGACTTTTCTCGCAAAGCCTTATATACATTAATGGACAATATCGAAGAGGTAAAAGAAGACCACAATGAGAATCTAAAACTTGATGGTATTGTGGTAAACCAATTTCAGGCAAGAGCGAACCAACCTAATAGAGTTGTTAATGAGTTACGGGCAGAAAAACTACCTCTGCTCGATACCTACATTGGCTCATCAATCAAAATGCGTGAGTCACATGAGGCGCAGCTACCACTTATTTACTTTGCCCCCAGCCACAAGCTAACCAAGCAATTTGTCGAACTACACCAAGAAATAGAAAGAAAGAGTAAAACTAAGTAAGTATTTGTTAGTGACTCAGCAGAGTGTTAATTTAGCTATTAAACAAATTTACGGGCAGCAATAATGATAAGAAAAAACTTAGCCACTGCATTTTTACTGTTATCAGTAACGCTTTCGGCAACGGCTAATCCACCAGCAATTATTGCCTCTAATGCTCAATCCCAACCTATTATTTCTGCCCAAGGTATGGTGGTAGCGCAAGACGCTATTGCCGCCGAAATTGGTGCCGAAATTTTAGCGCAAGGCGGTAATGCAGTTGACGCAGCGGTTGCCACCGGTTTCGCCCTTGCCGTAACCCTACCCCAAGCTGGCAATATTGGCGGCGGCGGTTTTATGCTGGTTTATTTGGCAGATATTGATAAGACTATTGCTATCGACTATAGAGAAACTGCACCAGAAGCAGCCTATAGAGATTTATTCCTCGACCCAGACGGCAAAGTAAATAATGCAATCGCCAGATTTAGCCATCGCTCAGCAGGCGTACCTGGCACCGTAGCTGGCATGGTATTGGCGCTAGAAAACTATGGCACAATGTCACTCAAGCAAGTCATTCAGCCAGCAATCGACCTGGCCGAGAAAGGTTTTGTTGTCGACTACCCCTTAACTGAAAGCCTGCAAGATAGAAGCGAACGGTTGGCGCAAAATCCTGCTAGCGCTAAATACTTTTTTAATCCTGACGGCAGTACCTTAAAAGCAGGTGATAAATGGCAGCAAAAGGACTTAGCGAGAAGTCTTAAATTGATTGCCAAGCATGGCAAAGAGGGTTTTTACACTGGCACTACTGCAGACAAGATTGTCGCAGAAATGAAAGCAGGCGATGGGCTGATAACTCATCAAGACTTAGCTAATTATACCGCGATTGAGCGCGAGGCCATTAAAGGTACCTACAATGGCTATGAAGTTGCTTCAATGCCGCCGCCCTCTTCTGGTGGCGTGCACCTTATTCAAATGCTGAATATTCTAGAAGGCTGGAACTTACCTGCCTTAGGACACAATAGCGCGGCTTACATACACCGAGTAACTGAAACTATGCGCCGCGCCTATGCTGACCGAGCTGAGCACTTAGGTGATCCAGACCACGTACCTGTGCCAACACAAGAACTGATTAATAAAGAGTATGCCAGTTATTTACGCGACGGTATCTCGTTAACAAAAGCGATGGTATCAGCCGACTATGGCTCTACCTTAGAAGACTTTAAGGAGAGCACACAAACAACTCACTACAGTGTATGGGATAAACAAGGCAATGTAGCCAGCAATACATACACCCTAAACTTCTCTTACGGTAGTGGCATTTCAGTTAGCGGTGCTGGGTTTTTATTGAATAATGAAATGGATGATTTTTCTGCTAAACCAGGTAGCCCTAATGGCTACGGCTTAATTGGTAATGAGAAAAATGCAATTGCCGGCACCAAACGGCCATTATCGTCAATGACACCAACAATTATTTTTAAAGATGGTAAACCGGTATTGGCCACGGGCAGCCCTGGTGGCTCAACCATCATTACTACCGTACTGCAAACCGTTTTAAACCATTTAACATTTGATATGAACATTGCCCAAGCAACCGCTCAACCGAAGTTTCACCATCAATGGTATCCAGACATTATCGTTTTAGAACCTGGATTTAGCAAAGATACCACTGAAATACTTAAATCGATGGGGCATAAGTTGTCGCAAAGAAATAGAGTATGGGGTAAGTCGCAATCTATTAGTGCTAAAGACGACCTGCTATTTGGCTCTAGTGATACACGCTGGACTGGTGGCGGCGCCATCAGTGTAGAGAGCGTTAAGTAAAGCAAAATTAATATGACTGAATCGTCACGCTTAAGCACGCAAAGCGTATTGTCTGTCTGCAGTTAAAGCCCTAATCTTGCCTTAGTAATTTTTCAAGGTGAGGTGATCATGCAAACAGAGCTAACTAAAAAACTCGGTATCGAATATCCAATTTATGCATTCACGCATTGTCGTGACGTTGTCGTAGCGGTCAGCAAAGCAGGCGGGCTCGGCGTACTTGGCGCAGTTGGCTTCTCACCAGAACAACTAAAAGAAGAACTCGATTGGATTGATGAACACATTGGTGATCACATCTATGGTGTTGATATTGTTATCCCCGAAAAATATGAAGGCATAGGCAATATGTCGCCAGAGGAAATGGAAGCTGAGCTGTGGAAATTAGTCCCTGACGAACATACAGCCTTTGCACAAAAGCTATTGGCTGACGCTGGCGTGCCATCGTGGCCCGACGGCACTACCACAATGGGACTAATGGGCTGGACCGAAGCAACTGCTACTCCCCTATTAGAAGAGGCCCTAACTCGCCCTAAATGTAGGCTAATCGCTAATGCGCTAGGCACACCGCCTGCAGACAAAATAAAAATGGTACAAGACAGTGGCCGTTTGATCGGAGCACTATGCGGCAAGGTTAAACAAGCCGTCGCGCACAAAAATGCTGGTCTAGACTTTGTGGTCGCTCAAGGCGGCGAAGGTGGTGGTCATACAGGTGATATCGGCTCCATTGTACTTTGGCCTCAAATAATTGATGCCATTGGCGACACCCCCATGCTTGCCGCTGGTGGCATAGGTAATGGCAGACAAATGCTTAGCGCTATGGCTATGGGCGCCGCGGGGGTTTGGACTGGTTCGCTATGGTTAACCGTTGAAGAAGCACATTCTCAACCGGCCCAGAAAGAATCATTATTAAATGCATCTAGCGAAGACACTATTCGTTCAAGGTCGTGGACCGGTAAAACCTGCCGCATGCTAAAAAATGAATGGACCGATGCGTGGGAAAAAGAAGGCAATCCAAAACCGCTTGGGATGCCAATGCAAGGAATGGTGACGTCTGATGGTATGCGCCGTACGGCAACATACGCCGGCGTTGGCGACTGCCAAAAAATTGCGTTTAATCCTTGTGGACAAGTGATTGGGCAAATTAATGAAGTAGAAAGTTGCCGCTCAGTTATATTTAATATGGTGACCGAATACGTTGACCATTTAGACCAACTTAATGAGATGATGCCGAAATAGATTCGGCATCTTTTGCTAATGTCATTTGATTTTTATTTAAGTATCACACGACTTAATCGGTCGGAAGAGTAACTACCTAAATACAAAGAACCGTTCAATGGCAGGGCAACCGTAGCTACTGGAATCAAACCATCTTCGTGCTTATAAACCAGTTCCCGCGAGCCATCCTGCAAATTTATAGCTTCAATCGCGAATGGAATCATACAATTGAATACATCTCTAGGCGTGCATTCCAATGCGTCAGTAACTGAACCAATCGCGGAGCTTACATATAATCTGCCATCGCTCCCTAGCGAGGAGTTATCCGGATGAGATACATCCCAACTATTTAATAGCTCCCCTGTGGTTCTATCAATGTGGCTAACTTTGCTAGAAGTATACTGATTCAGATAATAACTTTTTTGATCTAAAGCCATCGCGACTCCGTTTGGAAACGATCCGTCACTGCCCGGCAAACGCTTAAAGCCTGAACCGGGCGCCCATTCCAATACATAACCCGTATCCAAACCCATTAAAAATTTAGGTATATTTAGCAAACCCGCCAAACCATCGTCAGGCTCATGCATATGCGTCACAATAAAACCATTTTTATCTGTTGTGGCCGCCACGTCATTGATTCGATTTTCGGCTGGCATTTCCACACAGCCACGGGTATGTAAAACTGCCCCATCGAGACCTTGGCTAAGTTCAAAGAACTCTATAGATTCCCGCTGATAATGATTTACCACTAATAACTGCCAGCTACCGTCGCCACGCTGACTTAAATCTAAACCGTGGGGACTTAGCTTGTCCGCTGACAACATTTCACAATTAGAATCACCCCATTGCTCAGCGCCGTCAGACAAAACAGCTAAATCACGCGTAGCCATAGTCGCTGGATTAAGCGCTGACAATGCACCTTCTCTGCCAATCGCCATATCACCATACTCACCAAAAATAATTTCATTTGTGGGGGTAAAGTAAACTAAATCTTCTGGGTTTCTTATCCCGCACGCATATTGAATATCGGCAGTATCACTGCAGGCAACGTTCTCCTTCATAACCGATTCAGACCCACAACCCGCTAGCACAAAAACTAAAAGTAGTAATATCAAAACATTAGGTTTAAACATAATTAGCCCTGCAGAATATCTTTAATCATTTGTGGATTTTCGCGCAATACGCGCTCGACCGTATCTACAATTGCCTGGGTCTGGCGGTCGACTTCAATATTAACAAAACTGCCCACAGTTTTAGCGCCATGAGTGGTCACTCGAAGTGTTTCGGGGATATAACAAATATCAAAAGTATTAGCTTCTTTATTAACTCTAGCGACAGTTAGGCTGCAGCCATTAACAGCAATAAAACCTTTGTCTAAAATATATTTAGCCACTAAAGGAGAAACTTTATAAGTGAATGTACGATTATTATCGGTATCAACAATCTCTACAATTTCAGCAGTGTCGTCTATATGCCCTGATACAATATGGCCACCAACTTCAACACCCTGCTTAAACGAGCGTTCAATATTGACCATGCTACCCTCTATCAGCTCTCCCAGGGTGGTAACCTTCAAGGTTTGATCTATTGCATCAAATCGCACGAGGTCATTAGTGATCTCTGTCACGGTCAAACACACTCCGTCTATCGCAACGCTTGCACCAATCTCTAAATCCTCATGCAGCCTATCTGGTAATAATATTCCAATGCGTGCAATACCGCTCTCGTTAAGCAGGCTAGAGATGGCAAAAGAGCCTTGTACAATTCCGGTAAACACTACGCTATTACTCCTTCGATAATTGGCGCCGCTACAATTCGCGATGAATTAGTAGCTAACTCTACTGTCGACAATGTTCGCATACCTTCAACAGTTATAACTTAGTGAAAAATAATTTCTGTTTCGCCAGCTAGTAACTTAACCATGCCAGCGTCTCCTAGTACTCAAGCAAACTTCTCGTCAGCGACAAAAGCGTTAGTCTTGCGCTCTTGGCCAAAAGTAGACGTAGGCCCATGCCCTGGGATAAAGGTTACATCATCGCCCAGCGGCCACAATTTAGTTTTTATTGCATTGACTAAAGTATCGTAATCACCTCGTGGAAAATCAGTACGCCCGATAGAACCTTGAAACAATACATCGCCAACGGCAGCTAATTTATTCATTGAATGGAAAAATACCACATGACCGGGAGTATGACCTGGACAATGCAATACCTGTAATGTTTGATTACCAAACTCAACTTCATCGCCATGTTCTAACCAGCGGTCAGGCGTAAAAACTTTAGCCGGCGGAAAGCCTGATTTTTTGCAATGCTCTTCCAGCTGGTCGATCCAAAACACATCTTCCTTTTGCGGGCCCTCAATAGGCACGCCCGTGCGTGAGCGCAATCCATCACTGCCAGAGCAATGATCGAGATGGCCATGAGTCAAAAATATTTTCTCTAACTCTGCTCCTTGCTCGTTAATCACTGCCATGATTGTGTCAATATCGCCACCAGGGTCGATGACAGCCGCTTTGTTAGTTTCGCTACATACCCATACTGAGCAATTTTGCTGATACGCAGTTACTGGCACAATAGTGCATTTTATAGCCATTTATATAGTCACTGAATAGAGAGTATTACGGTTAATAATATCATGCATATTCATTTACAGCTCTTGTTGCTGAATTTTCCACAACTGGCTATACAAGCCCTGTTTCGCTAATAAGTCAGCATGACTACCAACGTCGACTACCCGGCCAGCCTTTAATACAATAATTTTATCGGCATCCACTATGGTCGACAATCGATGCGCTATTACTATGGTTGTATGGTCTTTCGCAACCTCATCCAAAGCCTCGATAATGGCTTGCTCGCCGGCACTATCTAAGGAAGATGTTGCTTCGTCAAAAATCAGAATAGATGGCTTTTTTAATAACATTCTTGCGATAGCAATCCGTTGTTTTTCACCGCCAGACACTTTTAACCCACGCTCACCAACTAATGTATCTAAACCTTTGGGCAACGCCTCAATAAATTCTGCTAAATGCGCCATGCTTATTACAGCATCAACCTCAGCGCCACTAGCCAGCGGGTTACCATAAAAAATATTTTCGCCAATACTGCTATTAAATAGCACGGTATCTTGCGGCACCACCCCTAAAGCTTGACGCCAGCTTGCTAGAGAAAAGTCTTTGATACTCTGATTATTGACCAAAATATCACCAGAATCCGCCTCATAAAACCTAAATAGCAATTTGGCTAAGGTAGATTTACCCGAACCACTGGGACCAACAATGGCAACCTTTTCACCAGCGCCTACAGTAAAAGATACATCTTTTAATATCTGCCGATCTTGGCTATAGCCAAAATTCACATGCCTAAATTCAATAGCATCTATAGCGGGTTTATAAGACTTAGCGTTAGCGTTATCTTTAATTTTTGGCTCAATCTCTAATAACTTAAACATTTCTTCCACATCGGTAAGCATCCGACGTATTTCCCGATAAATAAAACCTAAAGCATTTAGAGGAATAAATACCTGCAACATAAAGGCATTAATCATCGCTAAGTCGCCAATAGTCATATCGCCACTAGCAACTTTATTTGCTGCCATAAACATAATAATACTGACACAAACGCCAATAATCAGCGCCTGCCCGCTATTCAGTGCGGCTAAGCTATATAAATTTTTAACCTTAGCCTCTTCTCTAAGCTTGAGATTTTCTGAGTATCGCTCTTGCTCGAAGTCTTCATTATTAAAATATTTAACTGTTTCAAAATTCAACAAACTATCAACTGCTCTAGTATTTGCCTCACTATCTTTATTATTAGCATCGCGAATGTAAATGGTACGTTTATTCGTCATCCAAATTGAAAACGACACATAAGCCACTACCGCAGTGAGAATCACCACAGCAAACAAATAGTCTGCGCTATAGGCCATAATTGAGGCGACCATTATCACCTCTAATAAAATAGGAATAACGCTGAATACGATAGCTCGAAGTAAAAAGCTAATGGCATTAGTACCACGCTCCATATCGCGCGACAGGCCTCCCGTTTTTCTATCTAAATGAAACGCCAAATCAAGCGTGTGTAAGTGCCGAAAAACAGACAGCGTAATCTTAGACAAGGTGCGTTCAGCAACTCTGGCAAAAACAGCGTCACGCAGTTCACCAAACACTACTGAACTAAAACGAAAAAAACCATATGCAAAAATCAGTGCCAGAGGAATTGCGATAACTGCCTGCATGCCACCTTCTACATCAAGTGCATCGACGATATATTTTAGGGTTATAGGTATTACGACATTGGCCAATTTAGCGACAAAGAGTAATGCCAGAGCAAGACCAACTCTTAGTTTAAAGTCTGCGAGGTAAGGCAACAATCCGCCCAATACTTGCCAGTCGTGTTGTTTTAAATTAGTGCTACTTGAATGGTGATGCACTAGCTAATCACCTGAACAGTTAACAACATGCACCTGCCTCGTCCACACTACTATTTTGATATGGCATCACCGTACCGCAACCGTCAAAAATGCCGAAATGACGATCCCAATTACCGACGAAGTGAAAATGATTTTTAAATCGAGTTTGCTCCAACATGCGCCAAGTATTGCCACAAACAGGAAAGACCTTCCCTGTCTGAATGTAATGATGTTTATCCAATACTAAGGCTGACTCACAATGCACTATGCTACCTTTATATATCACTGCTTGACCATAATCTTCGCAAGCAGGTTCTAACTCTGGCAATTTAAATAGTCGATAGGTAGCAGAATAAAAGCGATAGCCTTTAACCTTCTTTTCTACTTTTTTATTTGAAATTAGTAGTGGCCGATCTTTCACTAATCGAGGATCTATAAAACCTGCTGTTTTGGCGATATTAACGAAGTCATTCCAATATAAGGCGCCGCTTAAACATTCACCATAAAGCACTGGATCGGCGACTAGATCAGCAGTCACTCTGCGATTAGCGTAAACATCAGAAAAATACATTTCACCGCCAGGCTTCAGCAACTTATACGCTTGCTCTAAGGCAGCTTGTTTATCTGGGCACAAATTAATAACACAGTTTGATACGATCAAATCGAAGCTATTTTCCTCAAAACCTAATTGGTCTAGCTTTTCGACATAACCTTGCATAAATTGAGTATTAGGCTTTCCATAGCCAAATACATCTGCATGATAATCTTGATATTTATTGGCAACCTCAAGCTGTTCGGGAGTCATATCAACACCAACTACAAAACCATTTTCACCCACCAAGCCAGACAACGCGTAAACATCTCTTCCCGCACCGCAACCCAGGTCTAAGATGCGTAAACCTTTAATGTCCTCAGGAATAATCAAGCCGCAGCCATAATATTTCATCAATACTTCATCATGTACTTTCGACAAAACAGGTTTTACATACTCAGGCATACCTTCGTCGGTACAGCAGGCATCAGTCTGGAGATCTTCACTAACTTTTAAGGTATTACCGTAATATTCTTGAACAACTTCGTGCATAATAGACTCTATCAAATTAACCATACTCTGTTAGATGAATAATAACCCAATGACCAAGCCACTGATACAAACACAAGACTGAACATGCAAAGCAAACCCATCCATCAAGGTAATACAGCACTAATTTTAACTGGCGGCGGAGCCAGAGCAGCCTATCAAATTGGCGTACTAAAAGCGGTGGCAGAGCTTCTTCCAAAAAGAACTAATAACCCGTTTTCTATTATTAGTGGTACCTCTGCGGGAGCAATAAATGCGACAGCTATTGGCGCTTCGGCTAATAATTTTAGCCTGGCAGTTAAAAAAGTTGAACGGCTCTGGGCCAACTTAGAAGTACAGCAAGTCTATAAATGTGGTCCATTTGACTTTTTTTATAGCGTTATACGTCTTGTTGGGTCTTTACTCCACAACGGTGTTGGCATGACCCGCCCGCTGGCGCTGCTTAATAGTGACCCTCTACGTCAGCTATTAGTAGAGAGTATAAATTTTAAAAATCTACAACTTCGTATTGATAACGGGCATCTAAATGCTATCGGCATTACCGCATCTAGCTATACTAATGGCGAATCAGTAACGTTTTATCAAAGTAACGATTCAGTTCAGCCATGGAGTCGGGCACGGCGTAAAGGAGTAGCTACCAGCATTATGGTAGACCACCTGTTAGCGTCCTCAGCAATTCCAGCGATATTGCCATCGGCCAAAATTAATAGTCATTACTATGGTGATGGGGCACTGCGTCAAGTATCACCTATTAGCCCAGCGCTGCGCATGGGCGCTGAGCGAATTATGGTTATTGGTGTAAGTGGCAATAGTTCCACTAAGATTGATCAACCGATTCCAACGCATTCGCCATCACTAGCACAAATGGTTGGCCACGTTTTTAACAGTGCTTTTATTGATGCATTAGACAACGACTTGCTGCAGCTCGAACGAGTTAATGAGCTGGTCGGAATGCTTGAAAATGAAAATCCTAAGCATAACTACTCTACTCAAAAACGAGTCGACCTACTTTGTATACAACCGTCATTTGATTTTGATAAATTGGCTGAAAAACATATTAAAAACATGCCATTTGGAATGCGAAGAATTTTGAAAATGACGGGAGCCAGTAATGGCAGTGGAAGTTTAGCCAGCTACTTAATGTTTGATGGTAATTTTTGCCGAGAACTAATTAGCAATGGCTACAAAGATGCAATGGAGCAGAAAGAGCTGATAGAAGACTTTTTCTACCCCAAAGATATAAGTGTTTAGCTATTCAGGGGTAATTTCATCCACTCCAATGTAGTCAATCCGTGGATAACTTTGCCATTTAAAAGACTGTTGATGTGAGCAAATGCGGCATTCATGTAATATTTTGCCATCAGCATCTGCCTCACCAGTTTTCCCCAAAATACCATGCTCACACTTATCACAGACGTAGTTCACTTCAATAGGAACAACTTTACGTTTTATCTCGCCCATAGAAACCTCATTTAAGCCTAACTTTATTTTCTATTAAGTAGGTATACCGCGAGTGCTTCACGCTGCGACTCATCCAGCGGATAGGCAGGCATTGGTGCAGTTGGATTTTCAATCTTATCCATCACACCGCTTACGTTATACCGATCACCCAAGTTTAGCAGTGACATCCGGTTTAATGAATCAAGCCGAGACACATGACAACTAGCACAAGAAAATGAATTATACAAAGCCTCACCTTGAGTGTACAAGTCAGCCTGCTGTTCAGGCTCATAAATCCTATCTTCAACGACGTTAACTTGCTCGGCTACCACTTCTATTGACCTACTCTTACCAGGAGCAACACGATAGATCGCGCCAGCATAATCATCAGAAACATAAGCAGCGCCATCAGGGCCAATAGCCACATCCACCGGCCTACCGCTAATATTACCATTGGATTCAAAACCACTTAAGAAATCACGCTGCTCGATCTCATCACCATTCCAATGCAATGACACCACCCGATAACCGTCTGGCACTGTTCGATTCCAAGAGCCATGCAAAGCCACTAGAGCGGCACCCTTAAACACTATAGGCCAGTGGTATTCATCAACAAAAGTAAGCCCTAAAGGCGCATTATGCGCGGCAAATCCAAATTCAGGGTCAATAGCATTGCGATTGTCGCCGCTAGCATAATCCGGGTCTTGCTCACCAAAACCATTTACATAAGGCCAGCCGTAAAACCCACCTTTGACAATTTTATTCAACTCACACGGCGGGTAATCGTCGCCTAATAAGTCACGCCCGTTGTCTGTAGCGTAAAGCTCGCCATCACGAGTAGACCAAGCCATGCCAACACTGTTGCGCAATCCTGTGGCAAATAACTTCCCACGATGACCATCAGGATCAAACGTCATAATGGTGCCGCGCCGACGATCGGCTTCTATACACACATTACAGGTTGAGCCTTGCGATAGGTACAGAAGGTCATCGTCACCAAAAATAATATTTTTATATGGATGATTACCGTCCCCGGTTAAATTAGCTATCACAACCTCATAAGCACCGTAAGTAGTGAAATCCGGTTCCTTAATTCTTACTCGACCAACTTGATTGGCTTCACCAATATATAACCAGCCATCGTATATCGCGATCCCATGAGGTTTGTTTAAACCATCAATAACAACCCTCTGCCCATCCGGCATGCCATCGCCGCCACTATCGTGTTCAAGTAAGATCACTTCGCCTTGATGCGGCCGTGAAACCAACAAATGCCCAGCCTCAGTAAACTGGAGCATACGTGCACCTTCAATATCGCTGGCATAAAGTGAGATACCAAAACCTGGCGCGGTTGAGATAGTTTGTCTAAGATTCTGTTCGCTAGGCGTATCAACGCCAACCCCCATACTGACATTTAGTATCATCATCAGTTGCTGCTGGTAGCTATAAGCAAAGTAAGCAATGATAACAATTAATAAAGCAAGCAATGCCAATATTGCTCTAACGCTGTATTTGAACCAAGGCATATTTATCTCCATAAAATCTCTACACTTAGATTAGCTTATAAATCAATTTCTGACAGTATTTTGTGCAACTTAGCATAGGTTCTTAGGAAATATATGATCAAACACTCAACAAAACCACTTTGATCATCTAGTCGCTATTGATTAATAAAGCTCGCCGACCACAGCTCTGGCTATCTCGCCGGAAAACCCCCGATTTTGTAAATAGCGTGACTGCTTGTGTTTCTCTTTAATATCGATGTCGGTCACCCGAGCGACTCGCTTTAGATATAGCTCGCTAGCTTTTTCAAACCAATTAATCTCAAGCTCGGCTAATGTGTCTGCAATTAGTATTTTGGCTACACCTTTTGCTTGTAGTTCTTGCTTAATTTTATAGAGGCCAAAGCCATTATTAGACTTGGAGCGAATAAACATCAGCGCAAAGCGCTGATCATCTAATAAATTATCGCTTTCTAGCTTATTCAAGACGATGGCTATCAATGCGTTATCTTCAGACTTTTTGCAGAGCTTTTGCTCTAGCTCAAAACGAGAATGCTCGCGCATGGCGAGCATATTCATTGCAGATAAGCTAAGCGAGGCCCTTTCCTTGGCCTCCTCCTTACTAGCTTGAACTAGCTGTGGCGACGACTCATTCGGTGACGGCATCTTCTTCGGCACTTACGTTTTTGGGCCTAGGCTCAGGATCAGCAAGATACACACCGCGAATCGATGCTTCTAGTTGATCAGCTAAGTCAGGATTATCCTGTAAAAAAGCCGCCGCATTTTTTTTACCTTGGCCGATTTTATCGCCATTGTAGGCATACCAAGCACCAGACTTTTCTACAAAACCCGCCTTCACGCCTAAATCGACAAGCTCACCATGGAAATTAAAACCGGTGCCATAGAGTATTTGAGTTTCTGCTTGTTTAAACGGTGGCGCCACTTTGTTTTTAACAACTTTAATTCTAGTCTCATTACCGATAACTTCATCACCTTCTTTTACCGCGCCAGTTCTTCTAATATCCAAGCGAACTGAGGCATAAAATTTCAAACTATTGCCGCCTGATGTTGTCTCCGGACTGCCAAACATTACGCCAATTTTCATTCGAATTTGGTTAATGAAAATAACCAAGCAATTGGCATTTTTAATATTACCGGTCAACTTACGTAAAGCCTGAGACATTAAACGAGCCTGAAGGCCGACATGAGACTGACCCATTTCACCTTCAATTTCAGCTTTAGGTACAAGTGCTGCAACCGAATCAATAATGAGTACATCGACAGCGCCAGAGCGAACTAACATATCGGTCACTTCTAAGGCTTGCTCGCCGGTATCTGGCTGCGACACAATTAAGTCATCAGTGACCACACCAAGCTGTTCTGCATACTGGGGATCTAGTGCATGCTCAGCATCAATAAAGGCGCAGGTTTTACCTTGTTTTTGAGCTTGAGCGATAACGCTTAACGTTAAAGTTGTTTTACCAGACGATTCAGGTCCATATATTTCAACAATACGGCCATATGGCAAACCACCTATACCCAAAGCAATATCTAGCGGTAATGATCCAGTTGAAACTGCTGGTAGCTTTTCTATCGGCTTATCGCCTAGCTTCATAGCTGTCCCTTTACCAAACTGACGTTCTATCTGGCCAAGAGCCGCTTCAAGTGCTTTTTGCTTATTCTGATCCATATCTATTCTCACGCTTAATCAATGGGGTTTTCACCCTACTTATGTGTATCCAGCATCCTTAATATTGCCTAACACTGGTATATGCAAAGTACTGTACACATAAACAGTATTAGTGGCAAATAAAAATTATGCTTTTTTACTGAACGTTGAATTTACCAGCTTTGAACTGCTCAGCCGCATAGGCACATGCTCTGGCAGTAAACGCCATATAGGTAAGCGACGGGTTAACGCATGATGCCGAGGTCATAAATGAGCCATCAGTAACAAAAAGGTTGTCTATGCCGTGGGCTTGATTATGTTTATTCAACACCGCTTTACTTGGGTCGTCGCCCATTCTCGCTGTACCCATTTCATGAATAGCTTCGCCGCCCTTAGCTAAATTCTCGGTATCACCCATTTGATAATATAATGCACCGGCGGCTCGCATAATTTTCTCTGCTTGGATGGCTGAGTCTTTAACTAATTTGCGGGTATTATCATCCCAATCAAATTGGGTAACTACCTGAGGAATACCAAAGCGGTCTTTTTTACTGCCATGTAAAGTCACTTGATTACTTGCATTCGGCAGGCATTCTGTAAATGCCACCGCTGCCCAAACCCACAAGTCCATTGGCTTGGTTAGCGACTCTTTGTAATCAACACCAAAACCCTTTTTATTAAAGCTATTTTGCCATTCTGGTCTAACCGAATGACATTGATAGCCATAACCGCGTACAAAGTCAGCATCACTGTCCTGGTCGCCGACATTTCTAAACCTGGGAATATACAAACCATTTGGCCTATTGCCTTGATAGTATGAATCAGTATTGTCGGCAAAAAACCCCACATGGGGCACAATTAAATGGTCCATCAAATATTTACCCAAAGCGCCACTTTTATTAGCTATACCATTGGGGTAAAGCTCACTGGTGGAGTTAAGTAATATTTGCGTAGTGCCAATGGTAGAGGCACACATAAAGAATATTTTAGCCGTGTGTAACTTGCGCTCGCCTGCTTGGCTGTCAATTGTGCGCACCCCGGTAATACGGCTACCACTTGCATCATGCTCTAAGCTTTCAACCACTTGATTTGGCAGTAAGGTCAAATTTCCCGTCGCTGTTGCAGCCGGTAAGGTCGAGCTTTGCGAACTAAAATAACTACCAGTAGAACACCCCCGCTGACATGGACCACAATAATGACAGGCCGCCCTGCCATTGTGGTCTTGAGTAAGAATGGCAGCACGCCCCATGGTTAGCGTGATCTCAGGTAGCTTTTTCTTCAACCGCCCTTTAATCGTTTTCTCTAAGGCGTAGTATTCCATTGGCGGTAAAAACTCGCTGTCTGGCAACTCGGCCAAACCTTCAGCCTCACCACTAACGCCAATAAATTTTTCCACATAGCTATACCACGGCGCAATATCTTGATATTCAACCGGCCATGGAATGCTATGACCATCAACACTATTGGCTTTAAAGTCTTGCTCGCTAAAACGATAAGTTTGCCTGCCCCATAACAAAGATCTGCCGCCAACTACATCCGCTCGCATCCAATTAAACGGCTTGCCTTCAGTTTGAACATAGGGATTGTCTTTATCGTTATTCCAATACTGAATAGTGGCTTCGCTGAAGGCGTAACTGGTACTTTGGATCGGATACTCTAGCGCATTGCGCTGGCGATCAGGCATGCCGTAATAAGGTAACTGAAAAGCCTGCGCGTGCTCTCCTTTGTAATCAGCGCCGTGACGAATATCTTTGCCACGCTCTAACACCAACACTTTTAGACCACGCTCGCATAACTCTTTTGCTGCCCAGCCACCGGATATACCAGACCCCACTACAATCGCATCAAACTCCAGATCTTCCATCATAAACCCGCCAAGTCTTTACGCATGGGCAATTCAGCCGCATACGACACATCAGTGTCTAGCAATGGAATATCGCCCTTAAAACTACCCATAGGGTTAGGTCGCAATACTTGCTGCGAGCCAACTTCAGACAAAAGGAAACCTAACACAGTTAACTCTTTAAACTGACAAATAAAAGGCGCATCACCATCCCATACCCTAGTAGTATTGCCAAAATCAAACCATGGAGCGTCAGAGGCATCGTCTTCTAGCTGTTCCAAAATTTTAATTTGATCTACTACCGGCAAAGCAATAAAGTCGTTTTGCCGCGCCATTAGGTCATTAAGTCCACTAGTAAAAAAAACACGTTCTTGCGGCGTAAACCAATCCGCTACCATTAACTCTATAAAACGATCACTGCCAGCTTCAATGGCACCAGGCGTACCGGTGGTTGGAATAATTAATTGGGCAATGACTTTTACAACTGCCCGCTGCTGGTCAGAAAAAAACGTTAACAACTTATTATTGATATAACCTTTCTCGGCCGCCAAAAAATGATGCTGTTCATGGTTCATTGACCATGTGTTAGGAATACCTGCTGCACCAGCCGCTAACAATGCCGCACATTGAATAAATTCACGCCTATTCATTTAACTCTCACTTGTTTTGTTAGCGACCGTATTGCTGTTGGACACTGTCTTATTATTCGATACCACCTTACGCAACTTCCACATGGCAAGTAACAGACCCAAGGCTATACAAAAAATATTTTGAAAAGACCATAAGCTCAATGCATGAGCCCCGCCACGAAAAATACTGTAGCCCCAATAAAGACCGTCTATACCGAAACTAAAACTAGCCTCATAAAATAACCAGCCAGTAGGCTCCAAGCCAAAGCGCAGATAAATGGCCAGCAATACGCCCCACAACAACGCTTTAATATTTTTAGCCATTACGGATCAATTAGAGAGTTAACAGCTCGAGTAATAAACTCACGATACTCAGGCAATTGATAGGTTGCTGCCGTATGGCCAATACCTGAATAGATCATCTTGCCGTTACCAATACCATTAGACCATGCAATAGGATGCTCTCCTTCCATGGTAGCGACCATAAATAGTATTTTGGCTATATCTGTAGATGCCATAACCCCTGGCGCTACTGCTTGCTGCGTTTTATAGGTTGATTCATCCATACTCATTAATACCTTTGCACCGACTAAACTAGCGTTACGGTCAAATGCATACCATTCTTCATTCTCCACATTCCACCTTCCCGATAGATGTGATGTTAAGGGCGAAGCTGAGTCTTCAACCAGAATATCCGCAGTCTGAAATTGAGGATCAATAGTATGGCCGATAAACTGCACACCTAGTAATTCATCAACATACCAATCCCAACGATAAGAAAAATCGCCACCAGCGGCATGCACACCTAGCCAACTGCCGCCGGCTAACATCCATGCCTTAAAATCTTCCCTTTGTTCATCGGTTAATATGTCACCAGAGGTATTATTCCAAATCACTACATCAAACTTAGCCAAATCGACCGCGTTATGGCTCGCGGCATTATCGGTTTGATAAATATTCCAACCGTTCACTTTGGCTAATTCATCAAACATAGCACTAGCGGCTGGCAAAGCTTCGGTATGCACAAACCCATTGGTTTTATCCAGCACTAAAATGGCGGGGCGTTGTATATCACCAATTTCGGGAGCCTGGGTATCGTGCGCAGGGGTGCCAATTAGACCTAATTCATATTGTACAAAGGTGACAACACCCCCCAGCGCAATTATGACAAAAACTAACAGCCCAGCTAAACCCAATAGAATTTTCTTCAACACAGACAGCACCATTATTTAAACTTATTAATTGGATCAAATTGTAATACAAAACACCTTCTAAGGGGCATCAAAATATTGGGTCATGTCACAGTGTTAATATCCCCTAGCGCCACACTATTGACTAGATTTAGCTTTATCAACTGACTACAGCTGCGTTCAAGTATTCACCAAAAATCAACTAATCGATTAGACAGTCAGAAACTGACTTCTCATCGCTCGCCACTAGTAATTTAATCATCGTTATTTTTATCTTCAAAGTGCAAAAAAACTATTGAAAATACCATGCCTAAAAATAGCGCTTTTAACCTCACATCCCAAGTGATAGGAAATTCAACGCCAAAGTTATCCGCTTCAGTAAAGCTTTCTTTTAACAGACCACTCCACTTTTTAGTAATTTTACCAACTTCTTCACCATCACTTTTTATAATAAATGTCCACGGCCTCAATAGTAGCCCAAACAATTGATAAACTTCTTTTTCATCGCTATCAAATACTGAATATTTTCTCCGTATTATCGAAAACCGTTTACTCAGCGACCTATCGATTCATCACTCGCATCACAACAGTCGCCTCATGGAAGTAAAATCGAAACGGCCTTTTGACTCTGATTAATACATTTTTATCAGCATTTAACACCACCATGATAAAAGGCCTTAGCGCTTTTAAAAACCAACGCAAAAGTATTGAGCCGCCCTCTTCCGCCGCCCAATAAACCTCTACCCCACTCTTGTTGCGCACAACATATTTATTCTTAGTTTCAAAATCGGTAAGAATTTCGCTTCACTCTTTACATTGAGCGACCATCAAACTACTAACAGATTGTAAGTTTTCCATTTCTTCCCTCATAAAAATTACTCACTTTTGCTACCGCAAAAAGATAGGTTGTTGCTTGATCGACATCATGGATTGACGCAGCCACCATCAATTACTCTGGTAGCGAGCATAATGCTGCAAACCGCGAGTACAACATGCATGACATTCTGATCTTAGCCATCATTTGGGCCAGTGTTTTCTTAGCATCGTATTTAGCCCACCGCACCCGCCTTACTCCGGTACTATGATATTTATTTTGCAGCGAGGGTTTGTTAATCTTGGCATATTGCCGACCGAGAGGCCTGTATTTATCAAGGACTTTGCTGAACTCGGCATTATTATTATCATGTTTGCTATTAATTTTGAAGAAGAAGCCGGTAACTTTTTGAGCAGTATCAAAGGCAGCTGGGGCATTGCATTTATTGGCGCCGTAGTCCCATTCGCTATAGCGTACAGCGCTGCCTATTATTTTTGGGGCGTTGCAAACAATGCGCTGATGTGCGGGCTAGCGATGACTGCAACCGCAGTTTCACTAACGATGGTGTCACTCAAAACCGAGGGGCTAAGTAAGTTACCAGCCGCAACGGGAATTATGACTTCAGCAGTACTTGATGACATCGCTTCACTGACATTAGTTGCCGTTGTGGTGCCTATTACTGCAGGTGAAGCGACTGTTAGCACTAGTGGAATGTTACTAGTAGCTGGCAAAGCCATCGCTTTCTTTTTACTTGTTACTTGTTACTTGTTACTTGTTACTGTCATGGGCGCTTGGCTATTCTCCGCCAATCAAGGGTGGATTAAGCGAATCCCGCTGATTGGTCAAGTTAATTTACGTAAAATATTAGCCATGGGTGACGGTGAATACACAGTATTAGCGCTGCTGTTGGTTGCTGTATCGGTCGGCTTATTGGCGCATGAATTTGGCTTCCATCCCGCTATAGGCGCCTACATGGCTGGGCTGGTTATTCAGCGTGAGTACTTTTCCTTTCATCAACATCGCAGCATCGACTTTCACCAGCAAGCGCAACAAATAGTAGACAACGTGGCATTTACTTGGATCGGGCCAGTGTTCTTCGTCACTCTCGGCACCCAATTAGTTTTTGATCCAGAGCTATTTATTACACTTATACCCTACGCCGTTACTTTATTTATTGGTTTATTTATTGGCCAAGTATTATCGGTGGGCTTAGCTGCTCGATATACCGGTGGCTATGACTGGCACGAAAGTCTGATGATTAGCTTCGGCATGCTAGGCCGAGCGAAGCTCGCCTTTGTGGTATTAGATATTGCTTATGTTCAACATAACATTATGTCTACTGATACTTTTTATACTCTAATAATCACAGCATTTATGCTTAATATTTCAGTGCCGCTAACAATTCGCTGGTGGAAAGTCCGATTCGCCAATCGCGCATCGAATACTGCATAGATTTATAGCGCCAACCTGTTTATTCTCTAGTGCATAACAATAAATCCAATCAAAAAAAATTAGAGCATCAACATGAAAATAGGCATGAATTTATATCTATGGCTAACCAAACTTGAGCCACAGCATTTCGGATTACTGGCAAAGCTGAAACTGTTAGGTTTTGATGGCGTAGAAATCCCTACTGGCGACTATACGGCGAGCGAGCTAGCCAATATTCGCAGCGCTCTTAACAATGAAGGCCTGAAATGTACTGTCGCAACCTTACTACCGCCCGAGGTGAATCCTATTTCACCTGATTCAGCTATTCGAGCAGCCGCCCGCGATAAGCTAAAACATGACATAAATATTGCTAGTGAACTTGGTAGTGAAGCACTTATTGGCCCGATGCATTCCGGCCACAAATTATTTTATGATCGAGGCCCAAACCAACAAGAAGTTGATTTATGCATAGAGTTTTTAACAGCAATGGGAACAGAAGCCATGCAAGCCAATATATTATTAGGCGTTGAGCCGCTAAATAGGTTTGAGTGTTATTTTTTAAATACTGCAGCGCAAGGCAAGCAATTAGCCGATGCGGTGAATTTGGATAACGTAGGTATTCTGTATGATACCCACCACGCCAACATTGAAGAATATGGTGTTTATGACGCAATAACCGGCTTAGGCAATCGTCTTAATCATTTCCATGTTAGCGAATCGCATCGTGGCACACCCGGCACTGGCGCGGTTGATTGGAAAAATAGTTTTAAGGCTTTAAAAGACATGGATTATAAAGGCTGGCTAGTCATAGAATCTTTCGCCAAAGACGTGGACGGATTCCCAGAAGCGGTAAATATTTGGCGCGACTGTTTTAGCAGTAAAGATGAAGTAGTAGAACAGGGATTTGCGTTAATAAAAAACCACATAGAGAATTAAATATGCTTTATTTAAATCAATAAAGCATATCTAGATAATAAATTTTAGTCAGACAATACGCTTCTGTATTAGGCTTTACGTTTAATGTCATATAGCCAAATCAAACCAAACACTGGCAATACTAATATTGGCACGATAGCGACTGACTGGAAAGATTCTACCGAGGCATAGCGCACTACTTCAATCATTGCCTCTGGCGCCAAGGTAGCAAGGTTGTCAGCGCCTCCAGCCGCCGTTGCTTTGGCCGTATCAAATATCGCTCCCATTTTTGGCAGTACGAATTGAATTGCCATACCACCAGCAAAGCCCATTAAGCCCATTGCCAACGCACCGCCAAGTGGAAACCGCTCGGACACAATTGCTAACATGGTGGGCCATAAAAATGCCACCCCCATCCCCCAAACAGTGGCCGCAGCAAAAGCAGTAAACGGCGAATCCGCAAGACTTAAAGCGTAGAGGCCAATACCAGCAGCTAAAGAACCAATAAACATTAAGCCAACAGAAGAAGTGTGCGCAACAATAGGACCAGCAAAGTTACGCATTACAAACATTAAAGCACTCACGTACACCAACAATAAAATACCCTGCATACCAACTACATTAGACAATGAAATATTCACCCATTGTCCCGGCGCCAATTCAGCGGATGCGGTGAAAAACATGCAACACCGGAACACCCAAAATAAAGGGCGCTTTAATAATTCCATGAGCATATCGCTATAACTTGCGCCACTCGCTACTCGCTCTGTAACTGGGAAGACGGAACTAGTTACCATCCAAGCAAGCACAATTGATGGGATAATAAGAATAAACATATTAAGCTCCCAAGCCCAATTCATTGCTGAAATAGCGACCCCCATCAATCCGCCGACCACTATTCCTGCTGGCCACCATGAATGTAATGCATTTAATCTATGTGTTTTTTCTTCTGGGTATAAAGCGGCCACCATAGGATTTACAGCTGCTTCAACAGCACCCCAACCTAATCCAGTCAAAAGTAAACTGGCTAGCACCACAGTATGCACACCATCACCAATAGGCATTTGTGTGGCTAACAATAAACCAGCAGAGCCAAGTACATAGCCGAGCGCTGAAAGTATCAGCATTTTTTTCATGCCTATAATGTCGACCAAAGCACTGCCAAATAATAGTGTCAACGCAAAGCCGGTAAACGTTATCCCTAAAGCTTCACCAACCATGGCAGCAGAATTAGCAATATCTATTTGATCAAAAATATCTGTTTGTAAATCTGGGGCAATATTTGCCCGCACAGCAAAACCTAAACCAATCATAAAAATTGATAGATTACCGATATAGTACAAACGCTTTCTGTCTAGTTGAATTTCACTCATAGAGTTATTACCTAATTCATTATTATTATTTTATCGTGTAAACCTTAGTCAGTCAGACCAAGTATTCGCCTATTACTTTGTTCACAAGCTTCACCACCAGCAAAATCATCAAACGATTTATCGGTGGTGCGAATAATATGCTGGCTAATAAATGGTGCGCCTTCAGCCGCGCCATCTTGTGGATGTTTTAAGCAACACTCCCACTCTAACACCGCCCAACCATCATAGCCGTACCTAGCAAACTGGCTAAAAATGGCACCAAAATCAATCTGACCATCACCAAGCGACCTAAATCGCCCGGGCCTATCAACCCACTCTTGATAGCCGCCATAAACACCACTACGACCGTTAGGATTAAACTCAGCATCTTTCACATGAAACATTTTTATATGCTCATGATAGAAATCAATAAACTGTACATAATCCAATTGCTGCAACATAAAATGACTAGGATCATACAAGATATTACACCGTGAATGGTTCCCAGTAGCCGCTAAAAAACGTTCAAAACTAACACCGTCGTGTAGATCTTCGCCGGGGTGTATTTCGTAGCAAACATCCACGCCCACCTCATCAAATGCATTTAAGATTGGCAGCCAACGTTTAGCTAACTCAGTAAAACCAGTTTCAACTAAGCCTTGTGGCCGCTGCGGCCACGGATACATGGTATGCCAAAGTAATGCGCCAGAAAAAGTCGCATGCGCAGTCAGCCCAAAATTTTCGCTAGCCTTGGCCGCTAGCATTAACTGATTAACGGCCCACTGCTGGCGAGCGGTTGGCTTACCGTGTACTTCGATTGGAGCAAAATTATCAAACTGTTCGTTGTAAGCCGGATGAACTGCTACCAGCTGGCCCTGAAGATGGGTCGACAACTCTGAAATTTCCACACCGTGCTGAGCGCATACTCCCACTATTTCATCGCAATAGGTTTTGCTAGTAGCCGCCTGTTCTAAGTCAATTAAGGACTTTTCCCAGGTAGGTATTTGTAAACCCTTATAGCCTAAATCAGCGGCCCATTTGGCAATAGTATCTAGTGAGTTAAATGGCGCCTCAGCCCCAACAAACTGGGCTAAGAAAATTCCGGGGCCTTTTATTACAGCCATTAAATGTTCTCCTAATTGTTATCGTTTACTTTTTAATGTTTTTTAAACGCATGCCATTTAATATCGCTATTACTGGCTTGCACCGCTAACTCTATAAACGCCATACCACTCACAGCTGCTCCAATACCTGGGCAATCATCGGCTCGTTCATCTACGTCTGTAGTATTTTCCCTAGCGCGAAGTTTAGCCACAAATGCCAAATAAATATTCGCAAAGGCTTCTAAGTAACCTTCCGGATGGCCCATTGGAATACGAGTATGTAACTTCGCCACACTACTCAGACTATCGGCACCCGCGCGCAACAACTGTGCTGGGCTATCTGCGTGCTTAAGTATTAAGGTATTAGGTTCTTGTTGCCGCCATTCAATACTAGCCAGCCTACCGAAAATTCGTAGCGTTAAATTATTTTCTTCGCCAACAGCTACTTGGCTAGCAGTTAATACCCCTTTGGCGCCGCCATCAAAGCGCAACAACATTGAACCATCATCGTCTAGCTCCCGGCCATCTACAAAAGCGGTTAAGTCAGCGCATAGCTCTGCAATTTCTAAACCGCTAACATATTCAGCTAGATGCGCCGCATGCACGCCAATATCACCCATACAACTGCTAATGCCAGCTTTACTAGCATCTAAGCGCCAAGCCGCCTGTTTGTTATCACTATTGTCTTCTTCACGCCCAGCTAACCAACTTTGGGTATACTCAACTAAGACCTTTCGAATCTCACCTAACTCGCCAGCAGCAATTCGGCTGCGAGCTTCTTTTACTAAAGGATAACCAGCGTAAGTATGACTAAGGCCATACAACAAACCAGTCTGCTCTACTAAAGATCTAAGTTCTAGCGCCTGAGCCAAATCAAAAGTAGCTGGTTTATCTGACATAACATGAAAGCCTGCCTGCAAAGCGGCCTCGGCTACGGGGTAATGCATATGATTAGGAGTGACAATGGCGACAAATTGCATACGCTGATCTTTCGGCAAAGCTGCCTCTTGTGTCATCATTTCTTGATAACTGCCATACACTCGCTCAACGGGTAAATGTAGGGCTAAACCAGAGCGCAAAGCACGATCTTTATCACTACTAAAGGCCCCGCATACTAATTCTATTTCACCATCAAGGGCAGCAGCCATACGATGTACGCCGCCAATAAAGGCACCCTCGCCGCCACCAACCATACCCATTCTTACTTTTGTCATTCTTATTCCTTAAACCTACAACTGCGCCGCAAGACGTGCTTTAGCTTCAATTGCCGCCCAATCTTTCGCTGCAATCAATTTTTTATCTAACATCCAAGTGCCGCCAATACACAACACATTGTCCAAGGCTAGATAACTTGGCGCCAAGCTTTCATTTATTCCGCCGGTTGGGCAAAATTTTACCTGTGGCAAGGGACCAGCAATAGACTTCAACATTGCAACGCCGCCAGCTGCTTCAGCCGGAAAAAACTTCATATGCTTTATGCCGCTAGCCAATAAAGCCATCACTTCACTCGCCGTAGCCGCGCCGGCCAATAGCGGCACATCAAATTTAGCTGCCGTGTCTACTAAGGCTTGGGTACTACCGGGACTGACCAAAAACTCAGCCCCTGCCGCAATTGCATTATTACAATCTTGCGGGGTAATGACAGTTCCCGCGCCGACGATAGCACCCTCTACCTGTTCTTTTATCAGCTTTATAGCTTCCAAGCCGTAATCTGTGCGTAAAGTAACTTCCAATACCTTTAAGCCCCCTTTAACTAGGGCTTGCGCTAAAGGCACTGCATCAGCAATATCGTCAATAACAATGACCGGGATTACCGGACAAGTCGTCATTACTTTTTCTATTTGCACATTGACCACTCTTATAATTGGATTTTCAAAAACCCACCTGCAAAGACAGTACGTATACTAACTGCAGCATAGACTTGAAATATAGCGTTTAACATCAACTTCCTCTGCTAAATAGTATTAAAGCGTATTTTAACGCGGCATTCAGAATAGGCGGTGCTACAATCATCGACTATCTAATATCAGATTCATTGTAAGGTCTATAAGAATGATCGCAACGGCTAAGGCTGTCGACAAGACAATCAAAAGCAAAACGACTAAGGGTGAAGAAACCAGTGTAAAGATCATACTGGCAACCTTGAACATCGTTAAACGTGAGGGTATGCGAGGTGTTCGCCATCGCGCTGTAGCCAGTGAAGCGGGCGTTCCGCTTGGCACAACGACCTACCATTTCAAAAATATCGAAGAGCTTATTGTCTCTGCTTTTAGTTATTGGCGGGTGCAAACAGACCTGTCCACCAATCCTTTAGTTGTCGCAATTGATGAATATTTAACCAACAATGCGCCTAAGCTGATTGAGACCAAAGCAGGCACACAAGAATTAGCAACCACCATCTACCACTATGTGGTTGATTATGAAATTGACCAAATTGAAAGCCGCCACGACAACCGAGTGATAGAGCTAGCCTTTTATCATGAGAGCTTACAAAACGATCGCCTGCGAGAAGAAGTATTCGCCTATTGGAAAAATGAGCTCGTAGGCCTAACCCGCTTTTATGAGCTTGCCCACACCGACAACCCTGAGGCAGATGCACGCATCACTCAAAGCGTATTTCATCAGCTTGAGCGCGAAGCGATGATGCAAGGTGACGCCTACAATATCGATGTTATCCGCAATGTGCTAAGACGAACCGTTAACATCATATTCAATGCCAAAATAGGCGACTAGCAGCAAAAACTTGCGATACAACCGTACTATGGTACAGTTCTGCTCATTATAAAAATTGATTAAGATATGAGCAATGCAAAACGATCCTATTTTCAGCAAAATTGTCGAATTAGCCGACGCCTCTGTTGCTCGCCTAGACCCAACCAAAGTTAAATGGCAATGGGGCGAAGCGCTCTATACGTATTCTCTATATCTACTAGACAAGCAACTCAGTGAAAACCGCTATCTTGATTTTAACCGTGCCTATATGGATGCCCATATTGAAAAAGGCTATCGCGTTGATCAATCAGATACCGCTGCCCCAGCTCTTACCGCCTATGCCCTTTATTTAGAAACAGGCGAGGAAAAATATAAAGCCGTGGTTGACCGAATTGTTAACTACATGAAAACCGCCGAACGGGTACTTGAATACATGCCCAACCATTTAGGTAACTCACCAGAAAGCTGGATGTACCCGAAAAGCGTATGGGTAGATTCAGTAATGATGTATGGCGTGTTCACTAGCTGGTATGGCAAAACTGCAGGTGATGATGAATTGTATGACTTTGCTCGCCGCCAACCCTTTTTGTTTGCCCAATATCTGCAAGACCCACAAGACAAACTTTTCTACCACAGCTATTGGACTAAACGAGGCCACACCTACCCTAAACACAAATTGTACTGGGGTCGCGGCAACGGCTGGGTAATAGCGGGATTGCCTAAAGCAATAGAAAACTTCAGCGCCGACAGCGATGAGCGCAAACAGGCAATTAGTATTGTGCAAGAAACGTCGGCCGCATTACTGCCCTATCAGCGTGAAGATGGCTTTTTTGAAACCGTATTTAACAAACCCGGTAAAACCTATATAGAAAGTAGCGGCACAGCATTAATTGCTGGCGGCTGGCTACAAGGCATTAAAGATGGCTATTTAGATAGTAGCTATCGCCAACCTGCAATGAAGGCACTCGAAGCCGTTGTTAACTGCTTAGAATATAAAAAAGGCTTGCTAAGTATGCCGCTAATAAGCGGCCCCACGATACCTGTGCAGTTTCTACCTTACTTGGGCTACAAATTAACGCCTCGCGCCAACGACTGGGAATATGGTTTGGCGTCGTTAATTTTTGCCGGTATTAACTACCAACAATTAATCGACGCTGAAAGTAACTAGGCAGATACAACTATGTTGAATGCGCCACTATTGAAAACCCGAGAGAAAATAATATTTGGCACCGGCGATATTTTTATCGGTGGCTCGCAGGTCATTATGGCGTTTTATTATCTACGCTTTTTGACTGACGTTATCGGGATATCACCTGCGCTAGCGGGTACTGTGGTACTTATATCTAAAGTATGGGATGCAATTTCAGACCCACTTATGGGGGTGATTAGCGACAATACTCGTACCCGTTATGGGCGTCGTAAGCCTTATTTTGTGTTGGCGTTTTTTGGCATTATCTCGTCGTTTATTATGCTGTGGTATCCGGTTGCCTTTGACAGCGACGCCAAAAAGTTCATTTACGTTTTACTAACCTATATTTATTTCTCAACCGTATCGACTGTCTGCTTAGTGCCCTATTCATCGATGAGTAGTGAAATAAGTACCGACTACGAAGAGCGCAACCAAATTAACGGCATCCGGCTATTCTTCTCACAAGTATCGTCGCTAGTGGCAGCGGTACTGCCGCTAACGGTAGTTGGGATGTACAACGACCCCGCCAAAGGCTGGCTTGTTATGGCAATAGTGTTTTCAGTATTTTATGCAATACCTTGGTTGCTGATGTTTTTCTTCACCCATGAACGGGTACCGATGACTGACGACAAAAGTAAATTTACTATCAAAACATTTTTACAGCCGTTTGAAGTCAAATCGTTTCGCAAACTTATTGTGATGTACTTTTTGGCATACCTAGCAATGGATGTAGTCGCCGCCATTTTTCAGTACTACATGTTTTACTATTTAAACCGTAAAGATGAATCTGACCTGGTAATTGGCACCATGCTGATCGCCCAAATTGCGTTAATTCCAGTAGTGGTGGTGCTGGCAAATAAGTACGGTAAGGCAGATGTCTACCGTTATTCAATTGTCATCTGGCTATTTGGGGCGTGCCTACTGGCAGCCTATCAACCCACTTGGCCTGACTACGCCATTTACGTTATCTCAGCAATTATAGGCAGTGGTGTGGTCGGCTGTGTGGTGATGCCATGGTCTATATTCCCTGATGTAACCGATGTTGGGGAACTGCGCTTTGGATATCGTATTGCCGGATCCTTTAGTGGCGTAATGACATTTAGCCGAAAATTTAGCGGCGCTATTGGTATTTTTACAGTCGGTATAATATTAGAGTTGTCTGGCTATCTACCACCGGTTAAGGCCATGGTAGACGGTAGTTACACTGAAACCTTACAAACCCAGCCAGACAGTGTAATTACTGCCCTCCAATTAATTGTTTTTGTGGTACCAATGTTGTTACTTATTCCGGCATTCTTTATGGCAAAAAGCTATCCGCTAGACAAATTGACTCATAACAAATTAAGGCGCTACTTAGAATTTCGCCGTGGTGAAAAAGACACTTCTAATTTGTCTGAGCAAGAAGTCGCCACCATGACCAAGCTGCTAGTTTGATCTATCATGATAAGGCAATGAGATGAAAAAAGGCTTAATCATATTTTTCACCATCATTATGGCTGTTGCAGCTCTAACAGCTTATGAACATATGCGAAATTCAGCTATTGAAGAAATCCCCTCACGTGATCGCAGCTTAAAACTTGATGTTAACAACAGCAAAATTCTATATGCGATAGAGCATGGACAGGAATACGATGGCGCTATTTTTGAAGATACCTATACATGGGTGTCGCGCCGCTTTGACGCATCTGATTTCCGGCTACAGTCTCTCGCTCGTATTTTGTATGAGCACAAAGGAAAAATTACTGATGCCGAATATCAGACTATAAAAAAAACCTTTACCGAATTTAAATACTGGATGGATCAACCCGGCACTGATGGCATGTGCTACTGGTCTGAAAATCATCAATTATTGTTTGCCGCATCAGAATTTTTAGCAGGGCAATATTGGCCTGCTGACACTTTCACTAACATGGGTATTACTGGCCTTGAACATACAGTAATGGCTAAAGAAAGATTACTCATCTGGCTAGAACAACGCTGGTTATATGGCTTTACTGAATGGTATTCCAATACTTATTACGTTGAAGATATTGCGCCGCTGGCTAATCTCATCGACTTTGCTGACGACGAAGAGATTGTTATCAAAGCAACGATAATTCTTGATTTGTTACTGTATGACTTAGCCTCGCAATCTTACAAGGGAACGTTTATTGCCAGCAGTGGCCGCATGTATGCCAACGGCAAACGTTACGGCGAGAACAACTCAATGCAGGCTGTTAGCGACAGTATTTGGGACCCTGCCCGCTGGGGGCATGAGCCTAGCAATCGTATTGGCATGGACTATAACTTTGTAACTATTAACAATTACAGAGTGCCTCCGGTTATTAAAGCCATTGGCGAAGACGATTCTCGTACAGTAATAACTAAAGCCACTAATGGTTTAGATTTAACCGAACTTGCCGACCACGGTTTAAACGGTACCGCTGAACCACAAATAATGATGCAGTGGGCGATGGAGGCATTTTCTAATGACTTAGTGATAGAAAATACAGTCGCCTATCTTGATAAGAACAATATGTTTGGTAACGATTTCCTGCATGATTTTAAAACCTTTAACTTAAGCATTTTTACCAAAACAGGTTTACTGCCACTTGTTAGCCGCATGCTAAACCCAGTAAGTAATGGGGTGGCTATTCAACGCGCCAATACTTACAACTATAAAACTCCCGACTACATGCTAACGACAGCACAAGCCTACCATCCAGGGTCCTTTGGCGACCAACAACATTTATGGAATGCCACTCTATCAAGAACGGTCAGCGTCTTTACTACTCACCCTGCCAAACCACTACCTGACAATGGGCGTGTGACGGGTTCACCCAATTATTGGGTTGGTGGGGGCCGTTTCCCCCATGTAGTGCAGAATGAAAATGTTGTACTAAATATTTTCGACCTGCCAACTGAACCGACCTTTATGGAAAAAAGTGTATTGGCTTATACCCATGCCCATTTCCCTAGCCAACGTTTTGATCAGATCGTTATTGAAGATAACTACGCTTTTGGCCGCGTGGGCGATACCTATGCCGTACTAATCGGTAAAAACTCATTAAACTATGTTGAGGGCAGCGATGACGATTTAATTCAACAAGGCCGTAATACCTTTTGGATATTTGAAGCGGGCAGTAAAACTGAAGATAATAGCTTCGACGACTTTATAACTAGAATTAAATCTAACCCTATAATATTTGAAAACAATCAACTTACCTATATATCTAACAGTAATAAACTCGACCTTAATTACCAAGAAAATTTTATCGTCAATGAAACAGTTCAGAATCTTGAATACACTAGATTCGACTCGCCTTATATAAAATCTGAACGCGAGCCACAAACAATGAGCTTCGAGCATAAAGGCAAAAGCCTTTATCTCGACTTTTACAAAATGATAAGAACCTACCAGTAATAATGCAGAGTATTTAGCTATGAAGAAATTTTCCATATCAGTCCTCATATTAATCATCGCTATCGGTGGCTGGGTTGCGGTGGACGCTTATCGCTATTTTGATATTGAAAAACTGCCTGCTCGCGCTCCAAAAATGGTTCCAGAAAACGCTGATAATAATGCTGTCTTAAAACAACTAATGCATGGTAAAAAACGTAATTCTAGCCAAGTATTATATGACCTGGAAAATGGCAACGCTTATGATCCAGAAGTTTTTGACGGGGTTTATGATTTTGTCTCTAAGCGCTGGGATACCTCAGATTTCAGCCTACAGTCGCTAGCCCGTATCCTGTATGAGCATCGCGACAAAATTACCGACACCGACTACAACACGATTAAGAAAAGTTTTGTCGAGTTTAAATATTGGATGGACCAACCAGGCCAAGACAGCATGTGTTACTGGTCTGAAAATCATCAGATATTATTTTCCGCCTCTGAATACTTAGCAGGCCAATACTGGCCTGAACAAACCTTTACTAACACCGGTTTAAGCGGCCGCGAGCATATGACCATGGCGCGGGCGCGTATTCTCACCTGGTTAGAGCAACGCTGGCTATATGGCTATACCGAATGGTACTCAAATACATATTACGTTGAAGATATAGCGCCATTAGCGAATCTTATTGATTTCGCCGATGACCAAGAAATTGTTATCAAAGCGCAGATTGTTTTAGATTTATTACTACACGATGTTGCTACTCAATCTTATAAAGGTACGTTTATTGCCTCAAGCGGCCGCATGTATGAGAACGGCAAACGCTACGGTGACAAAAACTCAATGCAAGCAACTATTGACAGTATTTGGGATCCTGCGCGCTGGGGACATAAGCCCAAAGAACGCATTGGCATGGACCTTAACTTTGTTTACGTCAATAATTATGAAGTACCGCCGGTTATTAAAGCTATTGGTGAAGATGACAACCGTGAGTTGGTTATCAAAGCAACTACCGGCTTAAACCTAAGCGAATTAGCCGAACGGGATTTAATTGGCACACAAGACAGACAGATAATGATGCAGTGGGCAATGGAGTCATTCTCCAACAGTATTATTATCGAAAACTCAATTGACTATATTCAGCAGAATAATATGTTCGCCAATGAATTTTTAAATGACTTTAAATATTTTAATTTGGGTGTTTTAACAAAGACAGGCCTGCTTGCACCATTAAGTGATTACCTAAAGCCGGTAACTAACGGCGTTGCCATTCAACGCGCCAATACCTACAACTATAGAACGCCAGACTATATGGTCACTTCTGCGCAGGCGTATCATCCTGGCAGCTATGGCGACCAACAGCATTTATGGAATGCAACGCTGTCGCGCACTGTTAGCGTGTTTACTACCCACCCCGCAAAACCATTATCAGAAGGTGGGGCTTTAGGCCTTTCGCCAAATTATTGGGTTGGTAGCGGCCGCTTCCCTCATGTTGCACAAGAAGAAAATGTGGTTTTGAATATTTATGACATTCCAACTGAACCTGGTTTTATGGAAGCTAGCGTTGAGGCGTATACCCACGCTCACTTTCCTACTGAGCGTTTTGACGAAGTTATTATTGACGGTAACTATGCATTTGGCCGCACTAACAACACCTATGCTGCGCTAATTGGCAAAAACACTTTAGCTTTTAAAGACGGCACTATGGACGATCTAATTCAGCAAGGTCGGAATACCTTTTGGATCTTTGAAGCTGGCAGTCAATCTAGCGATAATAGCTTCGATCAGTTCATTGCTCGGGTAAAGGCTAATAGCGTTAGTTTTGCCAACAACCAACTACGTTATGAATCAAACGATAAACAACTGTCGTTGCGCTACCAAGGTGACTTCTCCATTGATGGCGAGGTGCAAGATCTAAATTATCCGCGGTTCGACTCGCCCTATATAAAGGCACCGCGCGAGCCAAATACAATGCGCTTTGAACATGATGGTAAAATCTTAGAGCTTGATTTTTTCAATATGCAGCGAGCGTATAACTAATGCCAACATTAGCGGTACAAACTTATACTGTCCGCAAACATCTGAAAAGTCCTGCGGCAATCGAGACCACTTTTGCTAGGCTTAAAGAATTGGGAGTTTCGGTAGTAGAGCTAGCGCGAATAAAATTTGAACCCGCCGAAATAGCAGCGGTAGCACGCGCTTGCCAAAGTAATGACATGCAAGTTGGCAGTAGTCAAATTACACTCGATTATCTATCCAAAAACTTTGATTGGGTAGTAGATTTTCATCGCCAGTTAAACTGTACCAATGTCGCCGTATCGGTGCTGCCCGTTGCGCTTATTATTGGTGGCGTAGAAAAATGGTATGACTTTGCCAAACAGCTAGACGAGCTAGGGGCAAAGTATGCAGAAAGTGGTCTAAACTTATTATTCCACCATCATGATTTTGAGTTCAGAAAATACGACGGTAAACTAGGCCTTGATATTTTATTGGCAAATACTAGCCCAGAAAACCTGGGTCTAGTCATTGATACTTACTGGACCCAGCGTGGTGGTCGGTCGCCTGAAAATATGATTATCGATTATGCTGACAGAGTAAAAGTAGTTCATTTGAGAGACTTCATGATCCGCTGGAAGTACTTTGACTTATTACCTCAAGACTGTGAGCTAGGACAAGGCAACCTAGATATCAAGCGTATTGTTCAAAGCTGTATCGACGCCAAGGTAGAGTTTATGGCAATAGAGCAAACATCAAGCAAGCCTTTTGATAGTATAGCCACCAGCGTTAAACATCTGCATACGCTAGGATTTGCAGAGTCATTTTAACCATTGATATGTGAGAGTTTTATGAGCACCGCACTATTTGACTTAAACAATAAGACCGCCATGGTGACCGGCGCAAGCCGTGGTTTAGGCCAAGCAATGGCGATAGCATTAGCAGGCGCTGGAGCAACTGTTATTTGTGTTAGTTCTAGCCGCGGCGGTTGCGATGGAACAGTTGCTAAAATAGAACAAAGTGGCAATAAGGCCCATGCTTTGTTTGCTGATTTCAGCGATGCCAAGGCGGTCAAACAACTTGCAGAAGACGGTCTAGCAGTGACTGGCGCCATAGATATTTTAGTAAATAACGCGGGCACTATCGCCCGCCATCCTGCCACTGAATTTCCCTTAGAAGAATGGAATCGAGTGATGCGAGTCAATATCGATTCAGCCTTTATCTTGTCACAAGCCTTAGGCAAAAAGATGATTGACGGCGGTGGCGGTAAAATTATTAATATTGCCTCACTACTATCATACAGCGGCGGTATTACTGTGCCAGCCTATACCGCAAGTAAACATGCTATTGCTGGCTTAACTAAAGCGCTAGCAAACGAGTGGGCCGCCCAAAACATACAAGTAAACGCAATTGCTCCTGGCTATTTTAAAACTGATAACACCCAAGCTTTACAAGATAATCCAGAGCGATTTAGTGGTATTAGTGCCCGTATTCCAACTGGAGAATGGGGTAACCCTGAAGATCTAGCAGGCGCGATAATATTTTTAGCATCAGGTGCAAGCAACTATGTTAATGGTCATATTTTGGCTGTTGACGGTGGCTGGCTGGCACGATAATACTTTTCAATAATAGGTAACGACATGACAACTAATTACAAAATTCAACACAATGTACACCCAGAAGATTTCAAATCTTATGATACTGAAACTATTCGTGATCGCTTTTTAGCCGACGGTTTATTTAAGGAAAATGAAATCAATTTTCTATACTCATTTATCGATCGTTTTGTTGTTGGCGGTGCTCTCCCAATAAGTACCAAGTTATCATTAGAAACACTCGATGCATTTAAATCAGAAAATTTTCTAGATCGCCGCGAACTAGGCGTAATTAATGTTGGTGGTGCAGGCACAGTGAGCGTTGATGGCGAAACCTATGAGCTGGGTTACAAAGACGCTTTGTATGTCGGCGCTGGCTGTAAAGACGTAGTATTTGCCAGTAATGATGCAGCTAAACCGGCACGCTTTTATTTGAATTCTGCAACGGCACATAAGTCATTTCCAACCAAACGCCTTACTATGGCTGATGCACAAAGTATTGAACTCGGCTCACAACAAGAGTGTAACGAGCGCCGTATAAACAAAATGATGGTCAATGGTGTGGTAGAAACCTGCCAGTTACAAATGGGCCTAACTGAATTCAAACCGGGCAGTAACTGGAACACAATGCCAGTTCACACCCACGCCAGACGCAACGAAGCTTATTTCTATTTTGAAATGCCAGAAGATCAAGCCGTCTGTCACTTTATGGGTGAGATCACTGAAACGCGGCATGTCTGGATGCATAACGAGCAGGCAATTGTGTCACCGTCTTGGTCTATTCATAGCGGTGTTGGCACCTGCAGCTACGCCTTTATTTGGGGCATGGCTGGAGAAAACCTAGACTATGACGACATGGATAAATTTGGCCCAAGCGAGCTGCGTTAATACCAATGATTCAGCTAAGCTGCCTTGGCGAACCGTTAATTGAGTTGTGCCCTACCCAAACAGATAGCTATTGTTTGGGTGTTGCTGGTGATGTTTTAAATACCGCTGCAGCATTAAGTAGTTTAGGCATAAAGTGCCAATTAGTTACTGCATTAAGCAATAGTGAGCTAAGCGATCGTATTTGCCAGTTTGCACAAAGCTATGGCATAAGTACTGCCGGTATCCCCAGGCTTGAAGGTAAGCAACCTGGTTTGTACATGATCAGTAATGACGAAGCTGGTGAGCGTTATTTCAGTTATTGGCGGGATAACTCGCCAGCAAAAATAGTCTTTAGCGATCCAGTAAAATTGCAATCCTTGATAGACAGCATAACGACGCCTTGGCTGTATTTATCTGGCATTAGCCTAGCATTATTTAGCGATGAGTCTGCGGCTATTTTTTTTAGTTGGTGTGAAGCTTATGTAGGCCATGGCAATAAAATTATTTATGATAACAATTACCGCCCACTGCTATGGCAGTCTAGAACTCAAGCGCAGCAGCGTAATGAAATAATGCTCAAATATTGCGAGCTGTTCTTACCCAGCCTAGAAGATCAAGCCGCCTTGCTGGATATTTCTGATACCCAAGCATTGCTAGAGCTGAAACAACTTAAGATAAATGAAATTGTAATCAAACAAGGGATAAATCCGCTTGTCGTTGTTGATCATGGAGTCGTTAGTGAATTTCCAGTTACGTCAGTAGATGCCATTGACACTACTGGTGCCGGCGATGGATTTAATGGCGGCTACTTAGCCGCGCGGTTACAAAATAAGCCTATAGCCGAAGCGGCACAGCTGGCTATGTTGTTATCTACGCTAACCGTACAACAAAAAGGCGCTATTTTACCGCCAGAAAAAATTAACCATTTGTTTTAGCCTGAGCCATGCCTTCTTTAAATATTTGATCTATGCGATCAACAAGATAATCTAGCTGGCGCTGTATCCGCACATCTTTATTACTAACAATTTGGCCTAAGGCCATACCTTCAATAAGAAATTTCGTTGTATCTATCGCCAAGAATAGACTGTCACTGTAACCGCCCTACTCTTGGAATAAACTTGCTATCGATTTAGTTGCAAAACGCTCAAAGTCCTTAACCGACTGCTCTAAGATTTCTTTAAGTTCAGGAGTGGTGCGAGCCACCATACATAATTCCTGATAAACCTGAAATAAATCACTATTAGCATCCTGCCAATAGACATATAGCCTTTCTCTAATTAGGTCTTTACCGACTAAGCTCTGGGGCACTGATGATACGACTAAAGTAAAATCTTCCAATACCTTTTTGTGCAAATACTTAACCGCCGCTTGAATTAAATCTTTTTTGGAAAGGAAATGATGCCGCATTGCACCGCGAGAAATTCCGGCTACATCGGCAACACTAGTGGTGGTGAGGTTGTTATAACCGTGTTCGACAAAACATTCGATAGTCGCATCTAATATACGAGTGCGTGTCATCGCACTTTTTTTTGCCTGCCAGCTTTCCTTTTCACCTTCGGGCTTAATTTTTTGTACTACAGAATTATCCGCGACCACCTCCTTATGTTGCTAAGAATACTCCCGATAAAAACTAAAACATTGATTTAAAGTATAGATTGTAAATTTTATAAAGCATTTAGTAGGCTAGACACTAATTACTGAAGGAACATAAAAATGGCTCTGCTAGAATTCTAGACAGAGCCAAGGAAGATAGAACTATAAAGCGGGGTAACTCTACAGTTCTATTTGTTACGCCTAACAAATGAGACTAAAAATCTACTCTCACATTATTTATCAGTATCGATTAGTCAAAAATATAACTAAACTCTAGGCCCCAATTTCTTGGTCGATTATAGGTACCAGTAGAAGACAATGGTCCGATATTGATTACTGACTCAGCATGGCGCTCGTCACCTAGGTTACGTCCATAAACACTGATTTGATACTGTTCAGAGAAAGTGAAATTAGCTGACGCACTCCACATGCCAAACGAGTCAACCTGCCCAATAGGGTCATTATCTGCAATAGTGTCAATCTCATCTCTCCAGCGGTAAGAAATATCACCGACAAAGTCAACATCTCCAAAGCTCTCGCTATAGGTAGTTGAAAGCCCGAAAGTATTCTCAGGAGTTCTGCGTAGATTCAGGTCAGAGTTATCCGTAATAACACCATCACCATTAATGTCGGCATCATAGTCTTTATATTCTGCGTCTAAATAGCCGTAAGAGGCTTGCACTCTTATATTCTCAGTTAAGGCAGCAACTAGTTCCAATTCTAAACCTCTAATTTCGACAGAGGAAGCATTTGAAACGACTGTTCCTACGGTACCATCGCTTAACGGGATAATATTATCTTCCTGTTTATCATCATAATCAGTGGAAAATACGGTTGCATTAAAACGAACTCGGCCATCATTCCAATCACTTTTCATACCCAGTTCAAAAGTACCAACTAGCTCTGGATCATACGATGTGGTGAGGGTTTCAACAGATGTATTACGACCGAAGAAACCGCCGCTTTTAAAGCCCTTAGAGTATGAAGTAAATAATAAAAAATCATCATCAAGCTGGTAGCTTAAGCCTATTTTGGGTGTTGTTTCACTCCACTCATCAGATGCTTGAGCATATTCAGGTGTCTGTGTAATAACGCCGTTTAGAACATCTTCGGGGGTATGGGCCTTAAAGTCTTTTTCTTCTTGAGTATAACGTGCACCTAAAGTCGCCGTTAAAGCCTCAGTGATATGCCAGTCGCCTGAAAAATATACTGCGATAGACTCTGTTTCTTGATTCTGTCTTAAAAAGCTCGTAGTGCCCGGGGCTTTACCCAGTAAAAATGTATTATACAAAAGACCCACTGTCTCAGACTGCTGCGAGTACTCTGACTGCCAGTAGTAAACTCCGGCGACAAATTCGAACGTGTCTGAAAAAGTAGACGCAAAATTAATCTCTTGGCTGAACTGATCGTAATCTTGATCAAAATTTAGCATAAAGAAATCTGCCGCTGATACATCGTACTCAGCGCGTCTAAATTCTACGTTTTCTCTATAGCCAGTTATTGAGCTGATAACACCAGGGCCAACATCCCACTGCATGTTCAAGGTATAGGCATCAGTCTCTACACTTGCAAACTGATGATCGTTCATCGACACATGATCTTCATCACTACCAACGTCCTGACTGGCACAGGTTTCAGCCTCGTTCCAATTAGGCGCAATACCCGCTCCTGTATCACCAAGCACTCCTGCCAATACACAAATCAGAGAACCATCTTGGTTAAAATTATGGCCACCAACAATATCTGAGTTGTCTTCAAGTCGGTCATAATTAAACAACGCCTCAAAGTCATCGGTTGGCGTCGCCAACAGAGAAAAACCATAACTTCTAGAATCTATACGACTAGTGTCTTCGTTTATCGTAGTGTTTTTTAACCAACCTTTATCACTAATATCAGTCGCGTAGACCTTACCCGCTAATGTATCTTCAAAAATAGGAAAATTAACTAGTCCTTTATATTCTTGTAGATCCCAACTACCGAAAGCCGCTTGTAACTCACCACCGAACTCACCTATCGGTCTGTTTCGGACTACATTAATAACACCACCAGTAGTATTTTTACCAAACAAAGTTCCTTGGGGGCCACGCAATATCTCTATTTGCGCTATATCAAAATTATTAAGAATTTGGCCTACGTTAGTACCCATATAAACACCATCAATAATTACGCCTACAGATGGGTCTAAACTTTTGTCGACTTCTTGGTAGCTAACACCACGAATAGAAATAGCAGCAGCGCCAGGCCCAGCGCCACTATTATCAATCGTTACATTAGGCGAGTAGCCTTCGATGTCACGTAAATTACGAATACTCGGATTATTTAACTCTGCAGTTAATGCCGTTACTGATACTGGCACTTCCTGCAGTGATTCATTACGCCTACGCGCAGTCACGATAACTTCTTCTAGGGCTAGTGTTTGCCCTTGAGCAACTGCTGTCGGAGCTGATATGGCAGATGCCATTACCACCGCACTAGTCAGAGCGAGTATTGTCGAGGGCGGTTGAAACTTGATTATTGCTGCAGCTTTTTTCATGGATGTTTTCCTATATTTTTTATTTATTATTGGTAAAACTTCATGTTGCACTTGTATGCCTAATGCATAAAATCAGCTTAAACTGTTTTTTTCTATTAATCAACAAATAAACAGCTCTGACTGTTTTATTTGGATGAAAGGTAACTTACACTCAATTAAATCGACACCCACTGACCTATCACACAGCGGAGAAATAAATGGCTAATTTGAAATTAGGACTCGCTCAGGGCTACTGGGGGCGGGGCCCTCAGGCTAACTTTGTTGAAATGGCGCAAGAAGCCGAAAAGCTAGGCTATGACTCAGTTTGGTCAGCTGAAACCTGGGGTAATGACGCTTTTACACCACTGTGCTGGATTGGCGCCCAAACCAAAACTATCAAATTAGGCACGGCAGTCGTTCAACTATCTGCCCGGCCGCCTGCCGCTTGCGCAATGCACGCGCTCAGCCTTGATTACCTGTCTAAAGGGCGCTTCATGTTAGGTTTAGGCGTTTCGGGCCCACAGGTAGTTGAAGGCTGGTATGGCCAACCTTTCCCCAAACCGCTAGCGCGTACCCGTGAATACATAGATATTATTCGACAGGTTTTTGCCAGAGAAGCACCGGTGACAAACGCTGGCCCACACTATCCACTGCCCTACCCTGGCGACGATGGCATGGGTTTGGGTAAGTCGCTAAAACCAATTGTTCACCCCTATAAAAATACCATTCCGATTTTTCTGGGCGCTGAAGGCCCTAAAAATATCGCGCTGTCGACCGAGATTGCCGACGGCTGGCTGCCGCTTTTTTATAACCCGTATGACGAAAGCGTTTATGAGAAATCACTAACCAATGCGCCAGATGATTTTGAAATAAACCAAATGGTCATGGTTAATATTACCGACGACATAGCCGCTGGTTTACATGGGGTAAAAACTTTTCTTAGCCTGTATATCGGCGGCATGGGCGCAAAGAACACTAACTTCCATAAAGATTTGTTTTGTCGTATGGGCTATGAAGCCGAGGCAGAAAAAGTCCAGCAACTGTTTATGGAAAATAAACGTGATGAAGCGGCGGCGGTTATTCCCGATGAGCTAGCCGATGCGCTGTCATTAATTGGCCCTAAAGACAGAATTAAAGATCGTCTGCAAGCATGGCAAGATTCAAGAGTGACAACGCTGCTAGTGGCAACAACAGACAAACAACAACTGCGAGAAATAGCCGAGCTAGTATTGTAATGATTGATGAGCGCACGCCGGTACTAATAGCTGCAGGGCAAGTTGTTGAGCGCGAAGCCTCTAGCACTTCGCCAATGCAGCTAGCAGCAATTGCCGCGCGTAACGCCATTACTAATGCCGGTAGTGATGACATTATTAGTCACATTGACACCATTGCAGTTACCCGCCTGTTTTCAGATATGGGCGAGTTATGGCCTTGCCCATGGGGGCGCAGCAATAATCCACCAGAATCGATTGCACGCCAGCTTGGCGCCAAACCTAAGCATCGTATTTACTCACAAGTAGGCGGCAACGAGCCACAGGCTTTTGTTATTGAGTTTGCCCGCGACATTGCCATGGGCAAACGCGACATGGTGCTAATAGCTGGCGCAGAAGCGACTAAAAACCAACGCTATGCCACGCGCAATAACACTGTACTAAACTGGTATGAACAGTTTTCAGAGCCACTGGATGATCGCGGTATCGACGCATCAGTGGTCACCGACCAAGAAATCAATAACGGTTTATTTAATGTTCTTTATTACTATGCACTGATCGAACAAGCTCAGCGTCACCAAGCGGGTAGGAGTATCAACCAACACCAACAGGCAATGGCTGCCTTGTTAGCCTCATTCAGTCGCGTTGCGGCCAACAATCCTTATGCTCAATTTGTCGGCCAACAATCGGCTGCCGATATTCTCGGCGCCGCCCCGCTAACCAATTTATACACTAAACGAATGGTTGCCCAAGACAGCGTTAATCAAGGTGCGGCATTAATAATGTGTAGCTTGGCTAAGGCTCGCGAACTAGCGATTAGCGATAACAATATTATTTACCTGCATGGCCTAGCTCACGCCAGTGACGTGCCCGTAAGTCAGCGCTCAAAGCCTGAGACATCAATAGTTGCCACCCGCGTTGTTGATCAAGCATTACACACCGCAAAACTCACTATTGACGATATCGCCTTGATTGATATTTACAGCTGCTTTCCCTGCGCAGTGACAGCGGTGGCAAAACACCTCTCACTACCAATTGACGGCAGTCGAGAACTCACTGTCACCGGCGGCCTACCCTATTTTGGCGGGCCTGGTAACAATTACAGTATGCATGCGCTAGCAGAAATCGTTATGCAATTAAGACAGCGGCCAGACCAATATGCATTAGTCACTGCCAATGGTGGCGTATTATCTAAACATGCCAGCGGCGTTTATTCACGCCGCCCTAGCACTATTGACTGGTCGACCCATGAGACAAAAACTAACATCGCCGACATTCCTGTCCATAATATCGATTATGCGCCAAGCGGCGGCACTATAATCTCCTATACTATTTATCCCGACCACAGCGGGGCCCTGCAAGTCATTGTGTTAGCACAAACCGATAGCAATAAACGCTTTGTCGCCATCAATGCCAAAGACGATACGACTACCGTTGCGGCAATGACAACTGAAGAGCCTAGCGGTAAGGCAATTATTGTTACGTTTGGTGATAACGGAAAGCTCTATTTTCAATTAGCACATCAACAATGAGCGACAAGTTATGACTTGGAATTACAGCGAAGCAGTTGACCGTATTGGACAAGGGCCAATGGCTAATCGCCCTGCACTTATTCATGAACATGAAACCATAAGCTTTGCACAGTTGCGCATGCGGGCAAGAGGCATAGGTGCATGGCTACAAAATCAAGGAGTAAAACGTCACAGCCATATTGGCCACTATATGCGTAACTCCAACGCTTATTTAGAAACCTTTCTTGGCAGTAACTTAATTGGCTGCGCTCATGTAAACATCAATTATCGCTACCAGAAAAAAGAACTTGAAGACCTGTGCAACAGCCTAGATATTGAAGTATTAGTGTACGGCGCAGAATTTGCTGTGCAGGTTGCTCAGATAAAACCGCAACTAACTAGCGCTATTGCGTTTATTGAAGTGACCGACAGCGCGCCGATTAATGATTTTGCTGTCGCCTTAAAAGACTTATACCAAACCCCTACTGAAAAGCTTAAACCCAATACCGCTAACGACAATCAAATTATTATTGCCACTGGCGGCACCACGGGTTTACCCAAGGGTACCCAGTGGTTACACAGCGACTTATGGCACAAAATGCGGACGTGGAGCTTTGGCGCCATGATTCCTGCAGGACTTACCCAGTCACCTAGCTCGCTCGATGACTATCTAGCGATACTGCAACAACACCCTGCTGCTGCACCATTATTTCCACTGTGCCCATTAATGCATGGCACCGGTTTAATGATGGCATTAACTGCCCTCGCTCAAGCCTCACCAGTAGTGACAACCGGTGATGTAAAGTTTGATGCCAATCACTGCCTAGACTTAATCAACGAGCACCAAGTAGGCGCATTGGTAATTGTTGGTGACGCTTTTGCCATACCGCTATTAGAGACTATTGAGCACAACAATAATCATCGCTTTGATTCGCTTCAAGCTATTGTCTCGTCTGGTGCAATATTAAGTGACAAAAGCCGAGCACGCTTTATGGCCGCTAACGAGAAATTATTTTTAATGGATACCCTAGGCTCAAGTGAATCTAGTGGCTATGCATTAACTACCGAGCAAGCCGGCATATTTATGCCAATGCCTACCACCAAAATATTTGACGACAACCTCGTTGAGGTGACCCCAGGCAGCGACACTATTGGTATTGCTTATGCTGGCGGCTATGCGCCCATTGGTTACTATAATGCGCCAGAAAAAAGCGCCGAGACTTTTGTAACCATTGATGGTGAGCGTTATGTCAAAACCGGTGACCGCTGCTTAGTAAAAGCAAACGGCATGATTGAGCTACTAGGTAGAGATAGCACGGTAATTAATACCGGCGGTGAAAAAGTATATACCGTAGAAGTAGAGCAAATACTGCTGCGCTACCAAGGCGTTACCGACGCCGTTGTTATCGGCCTGCCCCATCCTCGCTTTGGCAAAATGGTTGCAGCGGTTATTGAAGGCCCGCAAATCAACGCCGATACAATTGATGTAGCGGCAATACAAACTGATCTAAAACAGCACCTTGCCGACTACAAAGTACCAAGAAAAATTTATGCCATTGAGTCAATGCAGCGGGCGGCTAACGGCAAAATTGATTATAAATTTCTTACCAACTTTGCCGAGCAATGCTTAGCTAAAGAATAGCGGGCTATTCACCAGACCATTTAGGCGCACGTTTTTCCATAAACGCCATCGGCCCTTCAATAAAGTCACTACTGGTGAACAATGTCATAATCGCATCGTATGGATGGCTAATCGCGGTTTCTAAATCACTAAACTGCTGGCCTTGGCGAACCATTTGCTTAGTCATTTGAATTGACACTGGCGAGCAAATAATAATTTCTTCGGCTAGCTTAAGCGCCTCTTCCATTACGCCGCCTGCTTCACTAACTCGGTTAACAAAGCCCATTGCTTTACCTTCTTCACCGCCAATCCTGCGCGCTGTTAACAATATTTCCATTGCCTGTTTTTCACCTATCTGTCTTGATAAACGATGAATACCACCAGCCAATGCAGCCAAGCCAACCTTTGGCTCAGGCAAGGCAAACTTAGCGTTAGGGTCAGCCACAATTAAGTCACAAGCAAGGGCAATTTCAAAGCCGCCGCCCATGGCATATCCTTCCACTGCAGCAATTACTGGCTTGTCTAAATTAAACCTAGAGGTTAGCCCAGCAAAGCCAGTCTCAGGTATTTCCAACTTACCACCAGACGCCTGAAACTTAAGATCATTACCCGTGCAAAATGCCCTACCGCCTGCGCCAGTAATAATAGCGACCCATGCGCTTTTATCTTCAGCAAAATCATTAAATATCGTTTCAAGTTCAAAGTTAGCCGCAGGATGCAGCGAATTCATCGCCTCGGGGCGATTGATGGTAACAATCCAGATATGGTCTCTTTTCTCTAACAGGCAAAATTCGAATTCGTGTTCCATAACAATTGTTTCCAGATTAGTTAGTTAATAAAATTCAGGTTAAAACAAATAGATTGAAACCACCATGACTGTTTCTACAGCTAGCGGCAGGAACGTGGCTCACTACTAACTCACCTATGCTGTAAACCACAACACTAATAATATTAGTATTACTTAAGCCCGATCCACGCTGTAGTTGTTTATACTCATTAAAAAGTAGCCAATTATGAAAAAAATTCTATTTAGCGCAACCTTACTACTCGCTGTGTTGATCTTGTCACTGCCTTATACAGGTTTGCTTCAGCAGGTAATTTGGCGCATGGACCCTGCGCCGGTAGGGCCTAATGGTAACAACCTAGCCCAGGAGCTGGGCTTTGCTAAAGACGCAAAGTTACTGATAGTAAACAGTGATGATACCGGAGCACACCCTACTTTCACCCATGGTATTCAGGCTGTAATGCCAGTTGGATTAGTAAAATCTACCAGTATTATTGTCAACGGTAACAACGATGAAGCACTGCAGCGCATTGCCACTATCGCAAAACAAAACCCCGACTGGGGCTTTGGCATACATTTAATGCTGACTAATGAATATCAGCACGACTACCCGTGGTCACCAGTGCTGCCAACAGAGCAAGTTCCAAGTTTATATAACGCACAAGGTCTGGCGTGGGAGAAAATTACTGAAGTAGAAGCTTTGGCTAACCCTGTCCATGTCAAACAAGAGTTTATTGCCCAAGTACAAAAGGCCATCGATGCTGGTATTTCAGTGACTCATATCGACAGCCACATTGTAGTGGTCAAGTAATTTTGGACATTGAATAAGGTTTTTCTTCAGCTATCGCTGGAGCTAAACCCTGATTAAATGTATGCGGCCTTTGGTAATT
>JBKEHH010000018.1:0-50347 GCA_046710535.1 Pseudomonadales bacterium | reverse complement strand
CTCAGGACTGAATGTTCTTCTTTTCGTTGTCATTAAACACCTCTGTAAGATGGATTTTACCACCTAAGTTGGTGTCCAAGATCATTAGGCCACTACAGTTGTCCACAAAGGTTAGTAACTTACCTATACGATTTTGATATATAAATGAGGTTTCTTAATGGCTGGGTGTAATTACTGTTGCTACATTACAGCCTATCAATTAAAAAATAATTCGTAGCACTCTCAGAAAATAAAAGGATCAGAGCCCTTTTTCAACTTTCACTTTAACAGGCCGTCCTCGTCGCGCAAACCCCACTTTACACTGAAGCTTAGTTCAACCCGCTCTCGAAAAGCATCACTTCCTAGTGGTGTTCCTGTGATCCAAGATTCTCTAATTCTATCAATGTCTTCCAGTTCAATATGGCAACTAAACAGTGACATATAAGCGTTAGCGATCTCTTGAGTATTTGCACCCAATGACAGATAAGTTGCATGCGGTTTTACAAAACTTATTTCTCGTTCTCCAGAATTATGACAAAAACTAGACCACCTATAATGCCCGGGTAGCTCTACCATATTGGCTCTTACAGGGTTTAGTTCGATGTATCGCATCACTGTTAATAAATACGCCTCCTTCTGTATCAAACTGGCTTTATATCTACCTTCCCAAATCGAACCGCTTTTTCCATATTTGTGGTTGATATAGGGTACGTACCGTCTTCCCAAAAATTGCATAAACAAGCTAATACTATTTCCCTTAACGGGAGTAACCAGCAAATGTATATGATTTGTCATTAGAACAAAGGCATGTATTGCAACATCATAGCGATTGCTGGCTTCTTTCAACCAATAAGCATAAGTAGCGTAGTCTTGTGCGTCGTAAAACATTGGGCCACGAGAATGGCCTCTTTGCACAATATGAACGGGCACATCTGACAAATAAAAGCGTGGCTTTCGTGGCATCGTTTCTTCCTTGAAATCGACTTATTAGATTTTCATTATAATACAAGTTTTCTAGATTGCTAAAAGGGCTCTGACCCCTTTAATTTATACCTAACAATTTATTGTAAAGCAGGCTGCTCTATATCTAGATTGCTTTATAATTCTGGTCTTGATTCAGTTCATCGAAAAATTTTCTTTATAAAGCATTATGTTATCACTAGGCCAAAATTCCATATCAGAGTCATACAGCAATACTCGATTTCCCTAATATTTTTATTCTGCTCTAACTATCTTATGGAAGCCAATATAAATCAAACTATATGCGCACCTTATTGATGCGACGCATCAGAATTCTGATTTTACTAAACCCTCTCAACCAACAAAGCAGTCCCACTCCCAGCAGCCCCACTAGTCGCCACAACCCCACGTTTACAATTTCTACGCTCTAACTCATCTATCAACACACCCATCATAATGCTGCCTGTAGCACCCATAGGGTGGCCTAGAGCTATAACGCCACCATTTACATTCAGTTTGTCGGCAGGAATATTCAACACGCTTTGCGCTTTAACCATAGTGGCGGCAAAGGCTTCGTGTATTTCAAATAGGTCAATATCGGCACTGGTTAAATTATTGTCGCGCAGTAATTTTTCAGTGGCACTTATACAGCCCCCAAGTACTTGCAGTGGGTCGTCATCTATAACGGCGGCTGCAATAATTTTTGCCCGTGGTTTTTGGCCTATCGCTTCACCTAATGCTTTATTGCCTAGTAATACTAAGGCAGCGCAGTCGGCCATGGCAGGGGAGTTGCCTGCGGTGTGTATGTGGTCAATTTTATTAAGTTGCGGTTTGGCTGCTAGCTGATAAGCATCTACCCCTTTTGCACCTAAATCAGCGAAGGCGGGTTTCATTTCGCTAAGGGTTTGTGCAGTTGTGTTTGCACGAATGCATTCGTCTTCACTAACCGTTATTTTTTTAACCGGGTTTTCAATTGCAATGATTGATTTGTTATAGCCGCTTACACGGGCGTGTTCTGCTCGTTGTTGGCTAGTAAATGCAATATGGTCTGCTTGCTCTCTAGTAATATTATTAAGGCTGGCGATTAAGTCGGCGCCGCTGCCCATCATTAATATTTGACAGGCGATGGCAAATTGTGGGTCTGAGAATATTCTTGCGTCGTCACTTAGCATGGGGTGACGTGACATCATTTCTACGCCGCCAGCTATCATGCCGCTTGCTTGGCCGCCGGCTATTTTTAGGGCGGCTAAATTAATGGCATCTAACCCTGATGAGCAATAACGGGTAACGGTAGTGCCAGCAATTTGATAAGGCAGGCCAGCGTAGAGCAATGATGACTTAGCCACATTGCCTGCTTGCTCACCCTGTTGGGTAACACAGCCTAGTATTACTTCATTCACAAATTCATGTAGTTGGTCTGCTGGTATATCAACGCGGTTTAACAGTGCCGCATACAACTGCTTTAGCAATGCGTGGGGCGTTAAGTCACTAAGGCCGCCGTCGGCTTTGGCTTTTGCGCGGGGCGCGCGAATAGCGTCATAAATATATACGTCATGCATTAAGCAGCCCTCATTAAGCAACTCTCATTAAGCAACTCTCATTAAGCAACGCCGACCACAAAGCTAACGCAGGTAGTCGCGCTGCCGCCAACGTTAAAGGTGGCCATGTCTTTAGCGCCTGCTATTTGAGTGTTGCCGGATTGGTTGGTGACTTGTTTGGCGCAATCTAACAGCATGCGCACACCGGTTGCGCCTACCGGGTGGCCAAGGCCAATAAGCCCGCCGCTGGCATTAATAGGAAAGTGGCCGTCTTTAGTAATGACACCTTCTTCAATGGCCTTCCAGCTTTCGCCAGGTTTGGTTAAGCCGCAGTGGTCTATGGCCATGTATTCGGTAACGGAAAAGCAGTCGTGTGTTTCTAAACCGCCAAGGTCGGTAATGCTGTTGTAATTGCCACGGCGCAGTAAGTCGTCAAACAGTTTACTAATATGGGGGAATAACAGTGGCTGGTCTTTGCTAAGGGCTAATTTGTGCTCTAACAATAAAGGCGCGCTGCGATGGGCCCAGCTTTTAATGCGGGGAATGTCTGCAAGCCTTAAACCATGTTTGGCGGCGTGGGCTTTGGCGGCTTTTTCGCTGGCTAAAATGACACAAGCGGCGCCGTCGGTTATTTGGCCGCAGTCTAGCTTGCGCAGGCAGCCTTCAATTACCGGGTTTAGCTCGTCATTATTACTAAAGCTGCCTGCGGGGAAATTCCAGCCGCGGGTTTGGGCGTTGGGGTTTACTTTACCGTTGGCAAAGTTAATTTCACCAATGGTTTTAAGGTGGTCGGTATTCATGCCGTACCGCTTGTCATACTCTTGGGCGATTAGGTCAAACATATAAGGCCAAGGGTAGGTGGCGTCTAACGCTTCTTTGCCTTTCCACGTGGCAGCACCTAAATATTCAGCGCCCGTTTTACCGTCAACATTGCGCATTAGCTCTAGGCCGACTGCTGCTGCTATGTCGTAATGGCCTGCTTCAATGTCGCGCATGGCGGCAAGTATAGCTAGTGAGCCTGACGCACAGGCGGCTTCATGGCGGGCTGTGGGTATGTCAGCTAGCTCTGGGTATACATGGCCAAAAAAGCCGCCTAGTAAACCTTGGCCGGTAAACAGCTCGCCAACAAAATTGCCAACATGGCCCACTTCAATTTGTTCAGGCTCTATGCCAGCTTGCGTTACCCCTTCGCTTAGGGCTTCTTTAAACATGTCGTAAATGCTTAGGTCTTCACGTGCCCAATTGCGAGCAAAGTCGGTTTGTGCGCCGCCTAAAATGTATACGTCTGTCATGGTTATGTCCTTTGTCTTTTGTTTTGTTCTGTCTGTTGATTTCTAAATAGTTAGTTAGCGTTTTTTACAATGTGTTCTAACTCGCCGCGTAACACTTTACCCATTGGGTTGCGGGGCAGTTGGGTAAACAGCTGTATTTTTTCAGGTAGTTTAAATTTGGCTAAACCTTGGCCTAGTAAATAATCACCTAAGATTTCAATAGTGGGTGTTGGGCTGTCGGGGGCTAGCACTAGGCAGGCGCATATTTTTTCGCCCATGGTTTCATCATTATAGGCGCAAACCGCGGCCTCAGCTAAGCCACTAAAACCTTCTAATAAAATGTCGATTTCAGTGGGGGATATTTTCATGCCGCCACGGTTGATAATGTCTTTGCAGCGGCCAACAATGCGGTAAAAGTTTGGGGCCTCTGAACAAATTTCTACCAAGTCACCAGTGTGAAAATAACCGTCACTGTCAAATACTGTGCTGTTGTCTATAGTTTGGTCGGGGTCGTTTTTAGCAGCATAGTAGCCATCAAAAATAGTGGCACCGGCAAACATTAACTCGCCGGGTTTACCTGGCTCAAGTATTTCATTACCTGTTTCAGTATCAGCTACTTTACTGCGCACTAGCTGGTGGCATGTGCCTTGCCATGGGGTGTTGGCTGCGCCAAAGCGGGGGAACATGGTGGCGCGTATTTCACTGTCATCAGTAACATCTGCAGTGTTAATTAAACTGATGCCTTCGTTAGAGCCGTAAAAATTAATAATGTCTTTGCCGTATGCTGTTTTAAAGGTTTCTATCATCCATGGTGACAGCGGGGCAGAGCCTGAACCTATGCAGCGTAAGTTAGAGAAGTCGAATTGATTCCACATCTCAGGCTTTTTAGCTAATTGATTTAATAGTGCAGGGGGGATGATAGTGAAGTTTATTTTTTCATTTTCTAGCTGGCTTAAAAATACCGGTATATCAATTGGGTGGTGCAGGGTAAGCGTTAAGCCCAGTTGCGCGCAGGGGTAAAGAAAGCCTGCAATAGCCGCCATGTTGACCAACGGAAATGGGTTTAGCAATGTGTCGCCGCTTTGGAGTTTGGCTGATTCAATAATGACATTGCTGGTAGCCACCCACATATTATGGGTGCGGGGTACGCCTTTAGGTGTGCCGGTGGTGCCCGATGTCCAACATAGGGTGATGACAGTGTTGCCATCTATTTTGCTGTCAAAGTTTTCATCAGAGCCGTTGTGAGATTCACTGTCTATAGCGTATTGATGTTGGGTAATAATGCAGGCGGCTTTGCTATTGAGGTTTAGGTCTAGCTGGCTATCACTTGCGCCATTACCAAACGCGATAACACTGGCGCTAATGCATTCATCCATTTGGCTGGCAAGATTGTTACCGCTAAGGTTTGAGCAGCTAATGCCTAAAGCTGGTTGTACGGCGCTTTGTATGGTGCTTAATTCATGCCGACTGTATTGCACAGGGATAGGCGAGATAACCGCACCGATTTTACTGGCAGCAAAGTAGCACGTTACAAGTTCAACACTGTTGGGTAGCTGCACTAAAATAATGTCGCCATGGCCAATGTTATTAGCCAGCAGTGTTAGGGCAAGATTGTCGCTGGCTATGTCTAACTGGGCGTATGTTAGGCGCAGCGCATTGGTACCAGTGAGATCATGTTTGTTAGGTTGGTCGGCCACTGCTAATGCAGCAGGGCTTGCAGCCACGCTGGCGGCTAATAAGCCGTGCAAGGTTTGATTCGTCCACAGGCCTTGCTCGGTTAGCTCGCTTAAGCGACTAGCAGGTGAGCCTTGTAGTTTTGATAGCTGACTAGACATTTTTAACCTTTTGCAATGCGGCGTTATATTCGCCTTCAAGCTCGTCGACTAAGTCACTAATAGAGGTGATGCTATTAATAGCGCCAACACCTTGGCCTGCGGCCCAAATATCTTTCCAGCGTTTGGCATCGCCAGCAGCGGCTAGAAAATCTATATTACTGGCGCTGGGCATATTGGCTAGGTCATAACCGCCGTTGATTAAACTGTTTTTTAACCAGTTGGCTTTAACCCCAGTAATAGAGTCTGAACAAACAATATCATCGCCGCCTGAATCAACAATCATCTGTTTGTATTCTTGCTGTGCCATGCTTTCCGTTGTGGTGATAAAGCGTGTGCCCAGATAGGCATAGTCGGCGCCCATTACTTGGCTTGCCAATACGGCTTGGCCAGTAGAAATGCCGCCGCCTACAATAATGTCACCTTGGAAAAACTGACGCACTTCTTCAATAAAGGCAAAGGGTGATATTTGCCCAGTGTGGCGCCTGCACCAGAGCAAACCAATACTAAGCCGTCGACACCAGATTTAGCTGCCTTACGGGCATGCGATGGAGAGATAACATCGGCATACATTTTACCGCCATAGCTGTGTACTTGCTCTACCGCGTCTGCCGGGCTGCCAAGAGCCGAGATAACAATAGGTGCTTGGTATTTAACGGCTAGGGCTAGGTCTTCATCGCGGCGGGTATACGAGCGATGCATGATGACATTCATGGCCCAAGGGGCGGCGTTGGCGTCGTCTTTTAGTGCGGTGGTAATAGTGATTAGCCACTGTTCTAGCTGCTCAGTAGTGCGGGTATTGGGGGTGGGGAATGAGCCAATAACACCTGCTTTACAGCTGGCAATTACCATTTCAGGGCCAGAAATTAAAAACATAGGCGCTTGAATAACCGGTAAACGTAGGGCGTGCTTATTGCTCATTGTTATCACTCTTTAGTTAGTCTCACTGTTATAAAGAGACCAGTAGTTGCTGATTATAGTCATATTTTTAGCTATTTAACCAGAATATTGTTAGCTAGCGTTATATTAGACTTGTATAAACAGACCAAATAAATATACTAAGCCTATTGCACCATTGCCATAACTGTTTGGAGCTTATTGTGGAAGACGACTTTTTAGCGATTACTAAACATTGTTTGGGTGCAGCGCCTATGCTGCCTGACACGCCTGACTGGATATACAATTTAGATAACCCTTATTTGCATGGCGTATACGCCCCCATGCTGGAGGAGTTTGAGTTGGAAGACTTGCCGGTTGAAGGTGAGTTACCACAAGACTTGTCGGGTGCTTATTTTCGTAATGGGCCAAATCCTATTCATGACCCAGTAAACCGTTACCATCAGTTTGACGGTGACGGCATGGTGCATGGCGTTTACTTTCGTGATGGCAAAGTGAGCTACCGTAATAAATATGTACAAACCCAAGCCTTGCAAAAAGAGCAGGCTAACCAAGGCGCTATCTGGCCGGGGGTAATGGGGCCGTTTGATTTCACCTTGCCTGACTTTCCGATTAAAGACACCGCCAACACCGATGTGGTGTTTCACAATAAAGACTTATTAGCCCTTTGGTATAACGCTGGCGAGCCATATTCATTAGACCCGCTAACGCTTGAGACTAAAGGCAAACTGCCGATTGAAGCAGGGCGCGGCACTAGAACAATGTCGGCCCATGCCAAAATTGATTGGGCCACGGGTGAGATGCTGTATTTTGATTACGGTGATACAGCGCCGTTTTTAACTTATAGCGTGAATGATAAAAACGGTAATTTAATTCATCACACCGCTATTGATATTCCAGGGCCACGGCTGCCCCATGATATGGCGTTTACCACTAACTATGCGGTAATGCATGACTTGCCATTTTTTCATGATATTGATGTATTAAAAAACCACGGTATGCGTGTGGTTAGGTTTCATCGCGATATACCAGCGCGCTTTGGCATTTTGCCGCGCAAGGGTAATGGCAGCGAAACCAAATGGTTTGAGTGCGAGCCCTGTTTTGTATTGCACATTAGCAACTGCTGGGAAGAAGGCGACTGGGTAATTATGGATGGTTGCCGCTCGATAGAGCCTATGCAAAAACCCAATGCTAATGAGGGTGAGTTGTCACATATGCTGGCCTATATGCGCTTAAAGGCAAACGCTTATCGCTGGCGTTTTAATATGCGCACGGGGCAGGTGATTGAGTCTGACATTGATGATTTAAATACTGAGTTTAATAAGTCCAACCCGATCTTTCACGGGGTGAAAGGTAAGTATTCCTATCATCAAAAAATACCCTTAGTAGAAGAGGGTGGCTATACGCTGAAATTTACCGGCCTGGTTAAATACAATAATGACACTGGCCAAAGTGAGCGCTGGGATTACGGTGACGGTGTTTATGGCAGTGAGGCGCCGTTTGCGCCCAAACTGGGTGCCGACCGTGATAGTGGCGAAGACGATGGTTATTTGGTGAGTTTGGTGACCGACAGTAATACCATGAAGTCTGAATGTTTGGTGTTTGACGCAACTGATATTACCCAAGGGCCTATAGCCAGAGTGAAATTGCCCCACCGCGTACCTGGTGGCTTTCATGCGACTTGGGTAGGCGGCAGTGATTTATACCAAGACATTGCGTAACTGATGCCGGTAGCCATTGATGTAGGGACCAACATTAGTACTCGCGCAAGTTCTATTGCGCGGGCGCTGGATGAAATTGGTGATAAGTGGTCGCTGTTAATTCTGCAGGAAATATTTCTGGGGGTGAATTCGTTTAGCGCCTTGCGCACCAATATGGGTGTGTCTAAGGCGGTGTTAAGTAATCGCTTGGTATGGCTGGAAGAAAAAAACTGCATTAAAAAAGTAGTTAGTGAGCAATCACCAACGCGGCCCAAATATCACTTAACCGAAAAGTCGGTTGAGCTTTATTCGGTTGCCTTAATGGCCATGAGCTGGGAGCGAGAATTTTTTCCAAGCGTTAGCAATCAAGCAATACGCTTGCGGCATAAAAGTTGCGGGCAAGAGTTTTGGCCCAGTTGTCGTTGTAGCGCTTGCAGTAAAGCGGTGTATTTTGAAGATGTGGCCTATAGCCCCGGCCCCGGTGCTAAGCAAGATATTAGAGCGACAAAGACTCGCCGCCGGTCGTCGATTTCTATTATGGATGTGCCTAGCAGCGCCAATGTATTTAAAAACTTAATTCATATTGTGGGTGACCGCTGGACGGCTAATGTTATTGCCTTGTCGTTTCATGGTTTTTCGCGTTATTCACAGTTTCATGCAGAGCTGCCGGTTGCCAGTAATATTCTTACCGACCGTTTAGAGTTTTTGGTTAGTGAAGGGGTGTTTGCCCAAACGGTTTATCAGCAGCAGCCTAAGCGTTATGAATATACCTTGACGGAAAAAGGGCGAGCGTTATTCCCTTATTTTTTAACCATGCTGCAATGGGGAGATAAGTGGTGCGGCAGTGGTGTTAATACTAAGCCAATGCAGTTAACCCACAGTAGTTGTTTTAATCTGCTGGCGGCAGAGGTTGTTTGTGACAGCTGCAGTAAGCCGCTTGCTGCGCATCATGTTGAGTTTTTTAGCTAGCTCTTAGGTTAGCTAGACTGACCTATTAATATTTACCAATTAGCGCCGCGGTCTATCAGGCGGCTTTTGTTTTGTGATAGATTTATCGTTTACATATCGGCTATAAGTAGGAACTAAATACTATGAAAAAAATAACATTAGTAGGTTCATTAATAGCGGCAATGTTTGGCGGCTCTTTAATGGCCGCTGACAAGCCAAATATATTGGTGATTATGGGGGATGATATTGGGATCACTAATATCAGCCGTTACAGTATGGGGATAATGGGTTACCAAACCCCTAATATCGACCGCATTGCCAATGAAGGGATTGTCTTTACTGACTATTATGGCGAGCAAAGCTGTACGGCTGGCCGCAGTGCATTTATTACCGGCCAGCACCCTGTGCGTACTGGGCTAACAAAAGTTGGTGTGCCTGGTGCCAAGCAGGGTCTGCAAAAAGAAGACCCAACCCTGGCTGAAATGCTAAAGCCATTGGGTTATACCTCTGGCCAGTTTGGTAAAAACCATTTGGGCGACCGTGATGAGTTTTTACCGACTAACCATGGCTTTGATGAGTTTTTAGGTAATTTGTATCACCTTAATGCTGAAGAAGCGCCAGAGCGTGAAGATTATCCGAAAGACCCACGTTATAAGAAAATGTTTGGCCCGCGCGGCGTTATTCACAGTTTTGCTGATGGCAAAATTGAAGACAGTGGCCCGTTAACTAAAAAACGGATGGAAACTATTGATGAAGAATTTCTAGCTGCATCCATTAAGTTTATCGACAAAGCCCATAAAGCCAACAAACCGTTTTTTGTTTGGTTTAACTCTACCCGTATGCATTATCACACGCGGATAAAAGATGAGACTAAAGGGCTTTCAGGTCAAGGCTTTTATAATGACGGCATGGTTGAGCACGACAACCATGTGGGTGAATTATTAGCCAAGCTTGATGACTTAGGCATCGCTGATAACACCATTGTTATTTATACCACCGACAATGGCCCGCACTATAACCAGTGGCCAGATTCGGCAATTACGCCCTACCGTGGTGAGAAAAACACTAATTGGGAAGGTGGTTTCAGAGTGCCGTCAATGGTGCGTTGGCCGTCTAGCATTAAAGCTGGCCAAATTAATAACTCAGTTATGTCGCATTTAGACTGGGTGCCAACACTGATGGCTGCCGCCGGTGACGATAATGTTGCCGCCGAGCTTAAAAAAGGTAAGACCATTGGTGGCACGAAATTTAAAGTCCATTTAGATGGTTATAACTTTTTACCTTTGTTAACGGGTAAAGATGATAAGGCTCCTAGGCGCGACTTTTTCTATTACAGCGATGACGGATTGCTGACGGCGGTTAGGGTAGGTGATTGGAAATTTGTCTTTGCTGAGCAGCGCTCTAAGCGGTTTGATGTATGGCGCGACCCTTTTGTTAAATTACGTATCCCTAAAATCTTTCATCTTCGGCGTGACCCATACGAGCGTGCTGACACAGATTCAAACGGTTATAACGTCTGGTGGGGAGAGAAAATTGACTCAATGGCGATGCTAGGTGTCGCTAGTGTGACTCAATTTATGCAGAGCTTTCTTGAGTTTCCGCCAAGACAAGAGCCTGGATCATTTAATGTTGACCAAGTTATGGAAGACATAAGAAGACAACAAAGAAAATAAGGTTTAATAATATGAAAAAGGCATTGCAGGGCTTGTCCCGAACTATTTTATCATTGGTGGTTGGGGGAAGTGCCTCGGTGCCTTTTTTGATGGCTGAAGAAAAAACCGCAGCTGAGTATTCTCCCTATGTTGACGCAAAACATGCCAGTGGCGTGTATTGGGGTGACACCCACTTACATACTAATCTTTCTACTGACGCTGGTTTAAAAGGTAATAGCCTTAGCCCTGATGATGCGTATCGCATTGCCCGTGGCGAGCAATTAGTTTCATCAAGTGGCGTAAAAGCGAAACTGTCTAGGCCGTTAGATTTTTTAGTGGTGGCCGATCATTCTGATGGCATGGGCTTTATCGCTGATATGTTATCTGGCGCGCCCAACATTGTTGCCGACCCTAAAGGTAAAGAATGGTATGACCGTATTCTCGCTGGCGACGGCGCGGCTGTTGGCAGTGAAGTGATCGGCTTGTTTTCACAAGGTGAATTTCCGCGTGCTTTAGCCTATACGCCAGACACCCCGGCCTATAGAAACTCGTGGGATAGAACGGTTGATAGTGCCGAGCGTTACAATGAGCCTGGTTTGTTTACGGCCTTTATTGGCTATGAATGGACGTCTTTAATTAGCGGTGACAATTTACACCGCGTGGTGATTTATAAAGACGGCAAAGATAAGGCCGGACTGGACGTGCCTTTTACAACAACGCCGCCTTGGGGCAGCCCTAATCCACGTGATTTATGGAAATGGCTTGAAGCGTATGAGGAAAAAACTGGCGGTGAAGTATTAGCCATTGCGCATAATGGGAATTTGTCTAATGGGTCTATGTTTCCGCTAGAGGCGCAGTATGACGGAGTAATTCTTGATAAAGAATATGTCGAGCAGCGCAGCAAGTGGGAGCCGTTGTATGAAATTAGCCAAATTAAAGGCGATGGTGAAACCCACCCTAAGTTGTCTCCTAATGATGAGTTTGCTGATTTTGAAACTTGGGACTTAGGCAATTTGGATTTGTCGACGCTGAAACAAGATTCAATGCTGGCGGGCGAATATGGCCGCGAGGCGTTGAAGCGTGGTTTAGTGATTGAAGAAAAGTTGGGTACTAATCCATATAACTTCGGCATCATTGGCGCTACTGACAGCCATACTTCTCTGGCGATGGTTCAAGAAAATAACTATTTTGGTAAGTTTGGTAGCTTAGAACCCAGTGCGAGGCGTATTAGTAGTAACGCTAAATTTAAAACCGGTACTCAAGCTGGCCCAGGTATTCAAGGCTGGCAGCAGGTTGCCTCTGGTCTGGCCGGCGTGTGGGCTACCGGTAACACTCGGGCAGAATTGTTTGAAGCAATGGAGCGTAAAGAAGTTTACGGCACTACCAGTTCGCGCATGACAGTGCGCTTTTTTGGCGGCTGGGATTATGACGCCAAAGATGTGGTAAGCCATGACCCGGCTTCAATTGGTTATGCCAAAGGTGTACCAATGGGCGGTGACTTAACTGATGGTGGCAAAAAATCACCTAGTTTTATGGTGTATGCACAGCGCGACCCAATTGGCGCGAACTTAGATCGTATTCAAGTGATTAAAGGCTGGCTTAATGATAACGGTGAGACCCAAGAAAAAGTTTATGATGTTGTGTGGTCTGACCAGCGTAAAATCAAACGGGGAAAACTGCAGTTGGTTGGTAATACGGTGGATGCTGACACCGCTAGCTACACTAACGATATTGGCGCACCTGAATTAGCCACTGTATGGGTTGACCCTGATTTTGATGCTAAGCAGAAAGCGTTTTACTACGCCCGCGTATTAGAAATTCCTACGCCGCGTTGGTCTACAATTGATGCCGTTCGGTTTGGTATTAAGCGCAACCCTGACGCACCAATTGCCATTCAAGACCGTGCTTATACGTCCCCCATTTGGTATAAGCCATAACGGCTTATTGGCTAAAAATAGAGAATTAAAGTTATGACTGTAGAATCTGCAATTAGTACGGTTACAGTAATTGGTGCCGGCGTTTTAGGCGGCCAAATAGCGTGGCATAGCGCATTTAAAGGCAAACAAGTTGTAGTGTTTGATATTAATCAAGAAGGGCTTGATGTCTGTCAGGCTCGCCAGCAAGGCTATGCAAATATTTATCTAGCCAGTGTTGGCGCTAGTATTGACGTTATAGAAGCGACGCGCGCTAGGCTTAGTTTTACTACCGACTTAGCGACTGCAGTGGCAGAGTGTGATTTGGTGATAGAAGCAGTACCGGAAATTCCAGAAATAAAAACCAGTTTATATACTGATCTTGCAGCCTTGTTACAGCCACATACGTTAATAGCAACAAACACCTCAACCTTACTACCAAGTATGTTTGCCGAGGCAACGGGTAGACCTGAGAAGTTTTGTTCGCTGCATTTTGCCAATCATATTTGGCTGAGTAATTTAACCGAAATAATGGCGCACGAAACTACTGCTAGAGATACTGTAAAACGCTTGGTGCAGTTTTCTATTGAAATCGGCATGGTACCCATTCCTGTACGTGAGGAACAAAACGGTTATGTGCTGAACACGTGGTTTGTGGCCTTATTAAAATCGTCAATGTCGTTAGTGGTTAATGGTGTAGCAACATTTGAAGATGTAGATAGGACCTTTTTAATAACCAATAGCGGCGCAAGAATGGGCCCGTTTGGTATGGCCGATATGGTTGGGATGAAAACAGCTTTTGATGTTGCTACTTATTGGGGTGGCGTCGATAGTGATGAGCAGTGGCTTAAAAATGCTGATTATATAAAAACCAATTTTTTGGACAAAGGCCTGCAAGGGGCTTTGGGAGGTGAGGGTTTTTATAAATACCCTAACCCTGCTTTTTTAGCGGCAGACTTTTTAGCCGTGCCGGCAATGTCGAAAGTGGAAGAGATAACTAACGTTATTAAACCTGCCTAAAAAACCACTCAGTTATTAAGTGGTAACTGAGTCGTTTGTTTTATCGTTTCCATGACAAAGCTTGAGCTCACATCAAATAAATCTGCTTTGATCAGTTTTTTATACAAGCGGTCATAGCCGGGCATGTCTTCAACCACGGCTTTAATCAAATAATCCAAGTCGCCACTCATTCGATAGGCTTCAAGTACCCCGGCTACTTCTTGGGTGACTTGTTGAAATTTTTCCGCCCATTTGTCGTTGTGCTGATTAGTGCGCACTGAAATATAAACGGTTAGCGGTAAGCCAATTTTTTCTTGATCGAGAATGGCGACCCGCTCTTTAATAACGCCGCTAGCTTCAAGTTTTTGAATGCGACGCCAGCAGGCAGATTTAGAAATGCCAATCCGGTCGGCAAGGTCGCCCACTGACAATGAGGCGTCTGCTTGCATTAGGCTAAGTAGGCTTCGGTCTTGACTGTCCATAGGCTTATAGTTTCACTAAAATGATTTAATTGGCACTATATTCCGTATTATTTATTTATTAAAGCATTATGTTTCTATTTATTGTGATATTAGATTATGAATAGAAACAATGTTCTAGCACCTAGGGTCTATTATTTCGCTCACATTAACTAATGGCTTGAGTGAATATGTCAGAGCAACTTATTAAAAAAATCCGTCAATCTGTGATTGGTGAAAACCAGCTTATTGCTACCAGTTTTGGTGACAAGCCTTTGGTGTATGCCGACTATACGGCGTCTGGGCGGGGTTTGAGCTTTATTGAAGACTATATTCGAGACAATGTATTACCCTTTTATGCCAACACCCATACCGAATCATCTTATACCGGTGCGCAAACCAACAAACTGCGTGAACAAGCCCGCGATGTTATTCATAGTGCGGTTAATGGCGATGAAGATGATGCGGTTATCTTTTGTGGTGCGGGTGCTACGGCGGCGATTAACAAGCTAATAGATATATTAAATTTACGCTTACCAGCGGATTTAACTGCGCGTTATGGCTTGCTTGATAATATTCCTGCGCAACAACGCCCAGTGGTATTTATTGGCCCTTATGAGCATCACAGTAACGAGCTGCCATGGCGCGAGTCTATCGCCATCGTCGAGCGTATTGCCTTAGGTGAGCATGGCCAAATAGATTTAGACGATTTAGAAGCCAAGCTGCAGCAGCACCAAAGCCGAGAATTGAAAATAGGCAGTTTTTCAGCGGCGTCGAATGTGACCGGCATTAAAACCGATGTTGACGGTGTTTCTGCTTTGTTGCATCTATATGGCGGGTTAGCGTTTTGGGATTATGCGGCCGCTGCACCTTATGTTGGTATTGATATGAACCCTGCAATAGCAGGCAAAGATTGCAGCAAAGATGCGGTGTTTATTTCGCCGCATAAATTTATCGGTGGCCAGGGTACTCCTGGTGTTTTGGTAGTGAAAAAACATCTGCTCACTAACACTGTGCCGTCTGTTGTTGGCGGCGGTACTGTGTCTTATGTGTCGCCAGACAACCATAGTTACGTAAGTGATGCTGTTCGGCGCGAGGAGGGCGGTACGCCGGCAATCGTTGAGTCTATTCGTGCTGGACTAGTATTTAAGTTGCAGCAGCAAGTGGGCACTGACTTAATCGAGCAAAAAGAACACGACTTTGTTAGTAGAGCGCTAGCGCGTTGGAATGATAATGAAAATATAGAGGTGTTGGGCGATTTATCGGCTGATCGTTTGTCGATTGTCTCAATGAGAATTAAACATAAAGGCAGAGATTTACATTATGGCTTTGTGGTTGCATTGTTAAATGACTTATTTGGTATACAAGCGCGTGGCGGTTGCTCTTGTGCTGGGCCTTATGGACATAGCTTGTTGAATATTGATAGCGAGCTGAGCAACAAGCTAGCGGCAGAAGTTGATAAGGGCAGCATGATGCTTAGGCCTGGCTGGACCAGACTTAACTTTAACTATTTTATCAGCGAAGAAGTATTCGACTATATTGTTAGCGCAATAGAGTTAGTGGCTGAGCATGGCTGGAAGTTATTGCCTTATTACAGTTTCAGCCAGACTAGCGCTACTTGGTTATATCAAGCAAGGCCTATGCAGTTGGTTAGTGATCTGGCTAGCATTGACTTTAATGCTGACTCAAGCGATATGTCAGTAAGCTATGGCGATGACTTAAGTGAGTATTTAGCCAAGGCACGCCTACTGCTTAACGAACCGCTGGAAGCGACGACTTATCAGCTTGAGCTGTCTGATAATGCCAACGCCTTGCGGTGGTTTTGGTTGCCGCAAGAGTTGGCGTTAATCGCATAGCAGTGGTCTATTTTTTCTTGGCAGGTTTTTTAGTCGTCTTTTTAGCGGCGGTTTTTAGCCCCATCATTTTGGCTACTTTACCGGTGCCGGTCATGCCCGGTACTTGGCCCAACAAGTCTTTCTTGCCGATGACTAAACCGTTGTGGCGTAAAATCGCAAACGCGGTTGAGTAGTGAAAATAGAAATTTGGCATAGACCAGCCATTAAAGAAATCTAAGCCGTTGAATTCAATGGTGCCAATTGGAATTACCATTTTTATTTCGCGAGTGTCGCTGCCTTCAAACTGGGCTGGCTTTAAGGTGCGGATAAATTTCAGTACAGTTTTAATGCGCTCGTCCAGCTCAATAAAGCTTGTTTCATTGTCTTTCATAAAAGGTGCGTCGACACTAGCTAGGCGGCCGCAACAGCCTTTAACGTGGTCGGTGGCAATGCGTACTTGGCTAATCAATGGCAGCATATCTGGCGCTAGGCGTGAACTTAGTAGTACGTTTGGATCTATGCCACGTGCTTTAGCATCTTTGGCGGCTAGCTTTAAAATAGCGGCTAGGTTTTTTAGTTGGTGGGTAAATACGGGTACAGTTTGGTGGTATAAATTCATTGTTGTTTCTCCATAGAAGTCATTGTTTGAAAAATTAACGGGGTGGCATCAAATAGGGTTGAATAATGAGATAAAGAATTTAATGATTTTAGCTCAATTACTCCCGCAATGGTCGTTTGTAGGTAGCTTGCCATCGAGAAAGGCGACCAGTTGTCATCGGTTCCATGCCACAGGGTGGTGTGTGCGGCTTGTACATTAATCTCGCCATTCCAGTTCACATAATTATATATATCGCGCTTATAGCCAGCACTCGATTGCTTAAAGCAATTACTGAGTATTGGTGTTATGTATTGTCTGAAATCTCTTTCCTTGCTTAAGCTTTTGTCTTTACCTGCAGCACTTGCGAACAGCATTTGGGTTAACAGCTTAGGCGCTACGGTTGCCAGCAATTTTTGAAAGCTTGTCAGCAATGAGAATAAAAACGGTTTATCTCTGGCTAGTGTGAAAACAGCTCCGCCAGCCATGGTGTCCAAAAAATCACCATGGCTAAGCGGTGCGGCGGCAGAGACTAAATGTAATTGGTTTACTTGGCTGCCTAAAACTGCGCTGACTTCTAGCGCCACATGGGCACCAATTGAAAAACCAATGATGTTGACCGGTTTGTTACCTGCGATGTCAGTGATACTTTTGGCTATCTGTTGGTAATATTCTTTATCGTCAGAGAAGGCTTCAATAGAGTGTCTGTCGATACCAATAAGCTTTACATTGTGTTGTGTGGCTTGCTTTTCAAATATGGCGCACTCTGCCGTCGAGCCAGGTGCGCCGTGTAAATAAAATATTAGTGTTTTATTAGAGGACATTTTTATACTTAGCTATTTGTTAGTTTCTAGTAATTGCTTGTTGTCGAGCTTGCTACTAGTCGGGCTTCATAATATGTTTGTTATCAAATAATTAGTAGCACTTATCAATAGGATAAAGCCATGCAAGTTAGCGCCCCCACAAACGACGTACTTGGTACATTAACTGCAATTGAAATTGGGCAACATATCGCCAATGGTGACTTTACCGCGGGTGAGTCTATACAGGCCGCTATCGCTCGCTTAAAGGCAGTTAACCCAGAATTGAATGCTATGGCCTGTGAGCGCTTTGAACAGGCTTTGGTGGATGCCAATGGCGCAGGCAGCGGCTCGGCTGTATTTACTGGCGTGCCTTCGTTTATTAAAGACAATACCGATTTACAGGGCTTGCCGACTAAACACGGCAGCCGCGCCACCATCAATAGCCCAATGGCAAAAGATGCGGCGTTTAGCGAGCAGTTTTTGTCTACTGGTTTAATACCTATTGCTAAAACTAACCTGCCTGAATTTGGTTTAACGGCAACAACTGAATATAGCCAAAGCGCACCGGTGCGTAATCCTTGGAATACTAATCATTCTACCGGTGGCTCATCCGGTGGATCTGCCGCCTTGGTGGCTGCAGGTGTTGTACCTATTGCCCATGCTAATGACGGTGGTGGCTCTATTCGTATTCCTGCGGCCTGTTGTGGTTTGGTAGGATTAAAGTCATCAGTAGGGCGCTTAGTTGCGCCAGCTATGTCCAAACACTTGCCGATAGATATTGTGGTTGATGGAGTAGTGTCACGCACCGTAGCCGATACCGCTGCGTTTTATGTCGCTAGCGAGCAGCATTATCGTAATCCAGCTTTGCCAGCGCTAGGTAATATTACCGCCGCCATTGATAAGCCATTAAAAATCGGCCTAAGCATTGAGCATCCGATGGGTGGCGTTATTGATGCCGAAGTTTTAGCTGGGGTGGAGCAGGTAGCTAACGTCTGTGAAGGTTTGGGGCATAAGGTAGAGCTCGCTCCGTCGCAAGTGTCTCAGCAAATGGCAGATGATTTCTTTTTATATTGGGCCAGATCGGCAGCAGCGATTAATTATTTAGGCAAGTTTGAATTTGGTTGGGGTTTTGATCGCCATCAACTAGAGCCTTTAACAAAGCACTTGTCTAAACACTTTATAGGTAGCTGGTGGAAAAGCTTTAGTACCATAAGTCGTCTGCGTCAGTTTGCAATTGACTACCAAAACACCTTCAACGACTACGATTTGATTCTTACGCCAACCCTTGCCAAACCGCCAGTTGAGTTGGGTTATTTGGCAATGGATTTAGATTTTGAAACAGCCCGTGAACGCTTAAACAGTTATGCCGCATTTACCCCACTGCAAAATGTGACAGGCACGCCAGCAATAAGCTTACCTTTAGCACAAAGCAGTACAGGCTTGCCGATCGGTGTGCAGTTTGCTGCGGGTATGGGGCAAGAAGCGTTGTTGCTTCAAATTGCCTATCAAATGGAGGCGGAAATGCCTTGGTCGTATGAATAACCTGGCATCTTTTTTAAACCAGATTAGCCCTTTGTCAGAGCAGACTATTGCCTTGGTGGCGTCTGCTTTTGTCGCTGACAAGCTAAACAAGGGTGACTACTTTATTGGTGAAGGAGTTTACGCGAAGGAAATCGCATTTTTGGAGCATGGTGCGGTAAGAGCCTTCTATACGAATAATGACGGCAAGGAGTACAACAAAACCTTCTTTGTGGCTCCTGCGATTATAGGGTCGTACGTCTCGCTTATCAGTAAAGAGAAAAACAGTTTGCCGCAACAAGCGTTAACTGATTGTGTGATTTGGCGAATGAGGTATGACGAATTAGAACGCTTGTCTGACAATAATTATGAACTAGAGCGCTTGCGTAGGCGTATTGCCGAACGGTTTTTTGTGAGCAATGAAAAAAAGCAGCTGAAAATGGCCTTGTTAGACGCTGCTGATCGTTATTTAATTTTTAAAGAAGAATACCCCGGCCTTGAAGATTTGATTCCGCAATACCATGTGGCGACTTATTTGGGCGTTAGCCCCACACAACTCAGCCGAATTAGGCAAAAGCTCAGTTAAATATTTATAAGCATTTACATATGTAAATGCTTTGGTCTGTATAACCATTCATTCTTGAGCCACTTAATTAACAGCTAGGCACAAGACGCTGATTACTTAGCGGGTACTAAAGTCGTTTGATCTTAGTCGATTCGTCCCTAATTAATCGTTCAAACGTTCATTGATAATAGAGCTACTTTCCTACATAGCGTGCGCGTGGGCGTATTAATTTGCTGTTCTCACTAAATTCTAAATAATGCGCGATATAGCCATAGACTCTTGCCATAGCAAACAAGGCGGTAAAATAGCGTGGCGGCACCCCTAATTGATAAAAGACAGCGCCTTTATAAAACTCTACGTTGGCCCAAATCTCTTTGCCTTTGGCGCTAAATGCTTTGTTACATTCGGTTTCAACCGCTACCAAAGTATCGAATAGACGTTTTGCATCGCCGCTGTCACAAAGCTTGGCAGCCATAGGCTTTAAGATCTTGGCTCTAGGGTCTACGACTTTGTATTCCCGATGGCCCATACCCATAATTTTTATTTTTTCTGCTAAACTTTTTGCTACATAGTTAGCGGCCAGCTCGGGTGAGCCTATTGCTTCTGCCATTTCTAACGCTGCTTGATCAGCGCCGCCATGTAATACGCCAAACAATGTACCTATAGATGCGGCAATAGATGATTGAATAGGGGCTAAGGTACTGGCGCAGACTCTGCCAGCAAACGTACCAGCATTAAAGCTGTGCTCCATTTGTAATATTTGGGCGGCATCTAATACTTTGGTTTGGTTATCGGTAGGCGTTGCGCCGTTAAACATCATCAAGAAGTTTTCATGCAAGCTAAGGTTGGAGTTACTGCTTATACTTACATTCCCCAGTTCTATCTGCCGCCAGCTGGCGATTAAACTTGGTAGCTTAGCGGCAATGATTAGTCCGCTGTGGGCATTGGTAGACAAACCATTAAGCTCAGTTTTTGGCGTTAGGTCCAACATAGGCACCATGGTTTGGAGCATTAACATTGGGTGCAAGTCTTTAGGTAAGGCGCTTAGTACTGCCTGCTCAATGGCCGTCAAATTACTGTTGCTAGCCATAAAGTCTTCTAGACTACTAAGTTCTTCACCGCTTGGCTCGGGGCCAAATAACACTTGCCACACAACCTGCATAAACGGTTTTTCTACTAATTCCTCAATAGGGTGGCCGCGGTAAGTTAAGATTCCTGCTTCACCGTCAACATTTGAAATGCTGGTTTCGCCAACTGCTATGCCAGCAAGGTCTGGTGAAAAGATAGTTTGTGTAGTCATCATCATCTCTCTCTTTATTAAGATGGCAGCAGTGTAGGAAAACACATAGAATAAGTTAAATTAATATTACTTATTAAAATATAAGGTATGTTTATGCGTATTGAGAACAACGAGTTGCGTGTTTTCCAAGCCGTGATTGAAACAAATGGATTTAACAAAGCGGCTGAACGCTTACATATAAGTCAATCGGCGATAAGCCAATCCATCTCTAATTTAGAAGCCAAGCTAGATTTACCGCTAATCAACCGCGGAAAGTTATTAACTCTTACCCCCGCAGGTAAGCGCTTGCTAGAACATGCGGTTGAGGTGTTGCGCGAAGAGCAGCAAGTGTTAGAAGATTTGTCGAGAATTAAAACTGGCGATCAACAAGTATTAAACCTAGCAATTAACAGCACAATCAATAGATTTTACGCGCCCCAGTTAGTGACTAGTTTTTGTCAGCAATACAAAAACACTCAATTGAAAATTGCCGAGCTACCAAGCCGTAATCTTATTTATGACGTGCTCGCAGGTAAAGTAGAGCTGGCACTAGGACCGTTTCAAAAACAAATGAATGCGTTTACCACGATTTCATTATTCAAAGAGAATCGTTATTTAGTCGTTGGCCTAAAACATCCTGAATTTAATAAAGTAATAAAAGGAGATGCTAGAACTTTGCGCAAAACAGCGCTCATTGCTTCTTCGTTAGACACTCCAGAAAAACGCCCAGCGATTGCCCGTATCCGGGATCGCTTTCAGTCAGTATGGGAAGTGTCTAGCCTAGAGATAAGAATACATTTGGTAGAGCAAGGCCTAGGCGTAACGTTTGTTAACGGTAGAATGCTAAGTGATCACCCCGCCTGTCGAGACTTTGTTGCCATTAATGGGGTTGCCTATGGTGATATAGAAAGACAAGTGGGGCTCTATTATAAGGCAGGTAAAACCCTTAGTAGTGGTGCAGAAGAGTTTATAAAAATATGTAAGGAATTTTGGGGCGTATGATTACGACTATTTTTTTAGCCCTACTTACGCCCTATGGCTAACTACTAAAATTTATAAAATAAACGGTATTAATACTTTTCGCTGTGAAGGATATTCGTCACCAAACTTCTTTTCATACCAGCGATGGCTTTGAAATGCACGCGGTATCAAATTAGCCGCACTGACTAACAATACAAACACTGCCCCTAAACCCCATGTAGCAATAGCGAAACCGGTAAACGATAACAATTCAGTAAAATAACTAGGGTTTGTTACATAGTTAAACAAACCACCTTGCGGTATCCGATAAACCTTTTCACCTCGCTCTACTTCTTCTTTGCTGCGTAAATTGCGGATAATAGCATCTGAATGAATGTTCATGATGAAACCAAAAAGATAGATGGACATGCCAATAATAAAGCGCGGATCTGTCAGCCAGTCTGCTGTTAAATGGTCGGAAATATGTGAAATAAATACCGCATTCAGATAGCCGTGCAAGGTTGTTACTAGCCACCCAGCGGCAATCACCATAATACTAAAGCTACCTTTAGAGCCCCTGGCTACACGCATTAGGAGAGGAAAAATAAAGCCTCGGTTGCCATAATGCATAATCCAAACACCTAAAAAGATCATAGGTACTAATTCAAAACGATTGTCGCCCTGTAAATAAAAAAACAGAAAACTTAAGGTCGCTGGCAACTCCATCAAAAACCAACCAAGCCTTGGTGAAACATTGATACCTTTTTTACTGTTAGCAAATCGTCCATATGGCGCAGGTGCGATCAATCCACCGACGACGATTAATGCCACATATATAAATGATGAGTACAAAATAATTTGATAAGTGTCTGCTTGTAATAAATCAATCATAGTTAAGCCTTTAAGTGCGCCTTCGCTGCTACCAATGTCAGATGCACGCAGTGGTAGTAGTGCGAAGTAGGGTTAGCTTTATTATCTTTCAACAAAATTTCTGAAGAAAACTGTCAGCTTTTAACGAATCTAGATCATACTGCTGATTTGCCGTTTTGACCGTTAACAGTTTGTTATAGAGCTTGTTGCTCTAGCGCCGATAATTATGTGTTTATGGCGACGCTCTGGTTTATTACCTTGCTTTCACTTTCAGCCATACTCATTGTTTTTTATGCGAGCGAAGGCGCTAAGCGTAACCAAAGTGAGTAGTGGTTTATCAAATGGTTTTATCGATTATAGGTCAATCTAATCGACAACAAAGAGTTTGGCGCCTATGTTTGTTGACGATAGATGGGCTTCAGCATTATCTGCAACTTGATAGCTCATGCCTGGCTTTAAGGTAAGTTTTCTACCATCATCTAATTCGGTGTCTAATTCGCCTTCAAGGCAAAATAATATATGCCCCTTGCTACACCAATGATCGGCTAAGTAACCAGCAGAATATTCAACCATTCTGACGCGGATATCGCCGAATTGTTTAGTTTGCCAATGCGCTGTGCCGGTCTCGCCAGAATGTTCAGTTGGTTCAACTGCTAGCCAGTCGGTAATGCCAAAAGGTAAGTTACTTATATTCATAAGTGAATCCGCAATTGCGATACAGCAGTTTATCTAGCACAGCCTGCTGAGTTAGCTTGTACTAAAGTCCCTTTTCCCAAAACATCGCATTACCCATTTCTGGGTCTAGGGCATAACCCGCAAACCCGAATTTTAGGTAAGCGTTTTTAGCAACAGTATTGCCTTCTAGAACTTCTAGCGTAATTTTACAGCAACCGCGCTGGCGAGCGACTTGTTCAACTATTTGTAGCATGTGCTGACTTATTTGTTTGCCACGAAATCCGCCAGCAACGATCACATCGTGAATGTTAATAAGCGGGTTACATTTAAAGGTTGAAAAACCTTGCAGGCAATTTGTTAAGCCAGCGGGTTTACCATCTACATAACACAATACAGTAAATGCATTGGGTACCTTATCTAGCTCTGCGGCCAAGTCGTCTTGCACATGCTGGGGTAGGGCTTGGCCGCCACCCATAGGGTCTTGGGCGTAGCTGTTTAATAAAAAGCTAATATCCGCCGCATGTTGCGGGTTTTGGTAGTCGGCAATAAATACTTCTGTTGTCATAGTAGTGTCCAATTTTAAGCGTATTGCTGCGCCATGTTTTTCATAATGGTTTCAAACTCTGCAATGGTTTCATCAATAATTTCTTTTACTGATTTAATCGCGTCTATACGGCCACAGACTTGGCCGGTTAACGGAATTGCTGCTTCCATGTCGCCGCCAAAATATAAGTCTTTAAGATTTGCCATATGGTCATAGATAGGAAATTGACCTAGCAGCTCTAATTCACTTGTCAAGTTGGTGCGCATTGCGCGTAGGGCAGGTTTGGCTTGTTGGTTTAAAAATACCGTGTCGGTCTCTTTGGCGTTAACAATTGAATCCTTCCAGTTGCTATGCACTGGTGACTCTAGTGCCGACACCATGCGAGTACCCATTTGAATTCCTTCTGCGCCCATAGCAAATGCACCAGCCATTGATGCGCCATCGCTAATGCCGCCCGCAGCAATAATGGGTACGTCTACCTTAGAACGGATAAGTGGCAATAACACCATAGATGAAACCGGGCTTGGGTTTTTAAAGCCACCACCTTCGCCGCCTTCAACCACTAAGCCATCCACGCCAGCATCCATCGCCTTCATAGCGGTGGCAAGCGTTGGTACTACATGGAATACCTTAATCCCTGCGGCCTGAAAATCTTTAGTACATACCGCTGGGCTGCCAGATGATGTGGTAACAAATTTAACGCCTTGCTCGATTACAAAGTCGATAATATTGGTGCCGCGCACATAAGACAGCGCCACGTTAATCCCAAACGGCTTATCGGTTAGTTCACGCATTTTTGCTACTTCTAGCTTGATATTATCTAGCTCCCCAGAGGAGGTTTCAATAATACCCATGCCACCGGCATTGGATACAGCCGATGCCAATTGAGCACGAGCGATCCAGCCCATAGGGGCTTGAATAATAGGGTATTGGGTGCCAAGTATTTCAGTTACGCGGTTTTTCATTCACGGTTTCTCTTATCATGTTTTTATGGGGAGATTTTACAAAATGGTAATCGACACTTAGTCTAGGGGCATCCCTAATGGCATGCAAACCAGTTATGCTAGGCAACTAGAAATGATTGAATAATAGGCTACGTAATGTCTGCTTTACTGGATAAATGTTTTGCGCCTGCTGCTATAAATGGCTTAACGCTACCTAACCGTATTATCAAAGCCGCGACGTTTGAAGGGAAATGCCCTAATGGTATTCCCAGCCCAGAGCTTACGGCGTTTCATCAGCGTATTGGTGAAGGCGGCGTTGGCATGACTACGCTAGCTTATTGCGGTGCCGAGGCTGATGGCCGCGTGATGCATCAAATGATGTATATGGGTGAGCATATTCGCCCTGAGCTGGTCGATCTGATAGACAAAGTACACCGCACCGGTGCCAAAGTATCTGGCCAACTTAGCCATTGCGGCAACTTCACTAAAAACAAAGACTTTACCGGCAGGCGTCCGCTAGGCCCCACCGCGGGTATAAGCATGATTGGTTTAGTGAAAGGCTTGCCATGGGCCGGCGAGATGACTAAAGCTGATATAGTCGAGCGGGTACAGACATTTGCCATCGCGGCTGGCTTTATGAAATCGGTTGGTTTTGACGCTATAGAAATTCATTTTGGCCATGGCTATGGCATTAGCCAGTTTATCAGCCCGCGCACCAATAAGCGGACAGACGAATATGGCGGCAGCTTAGAAAACCGCATGCGCTTTGGCTTGGAAGTACTAGCCGCGGTGCGCGAGGAAGTAGGGGCTATATTTCCGTTATTGGCAAAAATAAGTATGAGCGATGGCGTGCGTGGCGGCGTTAGTTATAGTGACTCTGTCGAGATTTCAGCCATGCTAGACGAAGCTGGCATTGATGCAATTATTTGCAGCGGCGGTACCAGCAGTATGAACCCCATGTTGATGTTTAGGGGAGACAGCATTGTTAATGGTATGATCAAACAGGAAAAAAATTGGCTGATGAAGCTAGGCCTTAAGTTTATGGGCCCAAAAATGTTTAAACAATACCCCTATGAAGAAACCTACTTTATTGAGCAAGCTAAAAACATAGTAGCGCGGGTAAAATGCAAGGTAGTTTATATCGGTGGCGTTTGTACTAATGCCGGTATCGAGCGCTTAATGGCCGCTGGCTTTGACTTTATTCAAATAGGTCGGGGCTTGATCTTTGACCCAGATTTTGTGAAAAATGCTCAAGCTAAGCCTAACTATAAAAATGGCTGTACCCACTGTAATGAATGCGCATCGCTAATTGAAGCTCCAGGCGGTATTCGCTGTGTGCTGAAAGATTGACAACACAAAGCCCGAGTGACGATGCTTGGGTGTTAAAAATTATTCTCGAGGAAAAACCTGAATGAAAAAAGCACTATTAGGAATTGGCGTAGTTGTAGTCATTGTTATTGCCATTATTGCTTACCAAGGCAGCTCTACCGATGTGCCTAATTCAATAGATGCCATCGCTAAAGTTGCTGACCAGTCCTCGCGCCGAGTGGCACCAGCAGGCAGTTTTATAGGCTTTAGTGACGACCATGATACGCAAGCTTGGATTGGTATTCCTTATGCTAAACCACCGCTAGGTAATTTACGCTGGCGTGCACCAGAGCCAATATTGCCATTACTAGAAGAGCTGCAGGCTATCAATTATCACTCGCCTTGTGTGCAATACGCTAATCCAATATCGGGAGCGGTAGGCGAAGCCGGCACTGTGGTCGGCAGTGAAGATTGCCTAGCACTTAATATTTGGGCACCTAAGTTTAAGCCACAAAATGTACCCATTGGCGATAAAAAATTACCCGTTATGGTCTGGATACATGGCGGTGGCAATACTATTGGCTCAGCTAACACCTACCAAGGCGATAATTTAGCTGGCGATCAAAATATTATTTATGTAGGGCTTAATTATAGATTAGGCGTTTTAGGCTGGTTTAGTCATGACGCTATTCGAGATACATCAATAGAGCCGTTAGATGCGTCAGGCAACTATGGCCTGTTAGATATGATTGCAGCTCTGCAGTGGGTGCAGGACAATATTGAAGCCTTTGGTGGTGACCCCGACAATGTAACAATTTTCGGTGAGTCGGCTGGTGGGCGCGATGTCTATGCATTAATAGGTAGCCCTATTGCAAAAGGCTTATTCACTAAAGCAATTTCGCAAAGTGGCTCGGCGCTTACCGCAACACTTGCGCAAGCTGAAAACTTTAGTGACGACGATGTGCCCGGAATGGCGTTAAGTTCTAGTGAATTAATTAGTCGGGTGTTAGTGAGTACAAACAGAGCTGACGACCGCGATGCTGCTATCGAGCTAATGGATAAAATGGGTAGCGGTGAAAAGGTGGGCTTTATGCGCGACCGCAGCATTGAAGAAATTTTTGCTGCTATTGGCGATCCCGGTGGTTTTGGTATGTATGCAACGCCGCAAAATATACGCGACGGCTATGTGTTGCCTGAGGTGTCGTTATACGAGTTGTTTAACAATAAAAATGCCTACAATAGCGTGCCAATGATATTGGGTTCGAATCGTGATGAAGCGAAATTATTCTTTGCGCAGAATCCAAAATATGTGTCTAAGTGGTTTGGCGTAATCCCTAAAATAAAAGACGAACAAGCTTATAACGCTGCTGCTGCATACCATTCGGACCAGTGGAAAGCTTTAGCGGTAGATGAGCCTGCGGTGCTGCTAAGCGAAACACAAGGCAATATATATGCTTACCGGTTTGATTGGGACGAAGGGCCTGATACGTTGTTGGTAGACTTTGGCAAGCTGTTGGGCGCTGCGCACGGTTTAGAAATAGCCTATGTTTTTGGTAGTTTTGACAGCGGTATTTCAATTCCTTTTTTGATGACCGAAGAGAATGAAGCCGGTCGCTTAGCCTTGTCTGATGCAATGATGAATTATTGGGGCGAGTTTGCTCGTACGGGAAGCCCATCTACAGGAACCGATAATAAACAAGTTGAATGGAAGTCTTGGAATAACAGCGCAGAGAAAACACTCATTTTGGATACCGAAGCAGGGGGTGGTATTCGTATGACGGACACTATTATGACTGTTAAGAGTATTAAGGATCGTATGCTTAGTGATCCATTTCTTGCAGGTCAAGAAACGTATTGCGAAATGTATGCGCAATTGTTTTTACTGTCATACCAAGTGCATGATTTTTGGAATGCAGAGGAGTATGCGAGCTTAGGTAAGGAGGGCTGCAGAAAATATTCGCCGGATCAATTCTCAAGTAGATAAAAAAGCCCGCATCAGCGGGCTTTTTTTTAACTTCTTATTTTAGCTCACTAGAGCCTTTACCTAAAACTTGGCGGGCAACAATCAATTGCTGGATCTGCTGAGTACCCTCATATATATCAATAATTTTTGAATCTCTAGCAAACTTCTCTAACAGGTCAGCTTTGCTATAACCCAGCTGTCCGCATATCTCGACACACTTAAGCGCTACATAGTTACCCATGCGGCCTGCTTTGGCTTTCGACATAGACGCTTCTTTAGAATTATGGAGTTTGTTATCTGCCATCCACGCCGCTTTATATATTAACAACCGAGCGGCCTCAAAGTCAGCTTCCATTTCCATTAAGTCGTTTTCTACCGCACTTAAATTCCAATAGCCTTTACTATAATCCAGTTCAATTTCTTTTTCTTTCAGTAAGTCTTGGGTTAAGTCTAATGCCGCCCGGGCAACTCCTAGCGCTTGGGCAGCAACTAGAGGGCGAGTGTTATCAAAGGTTTGCATAACGCCGCCAAAGGCTTTTTTACGTTCTTCGGCATTTTTCGCAATTTCAGGGTTACCTAAAATATTGGCTTTAGGAATACGACAATTATCGAATACGATTTGCGCAGTGTCTGAAATGCGTAAACCCATTTTCTTTTCGGTTCTAACTACGGTCATACCCGGTGTGCCTTTGGGCACCAAAAATGATTTGATCGCAGCTTTACCTAATGACTTGTCAAGGGTTGCCCATAGCACTACCTGTTTACTGCGATAGCCATCGGTGACAAATATTTTCTCGCCATTTAATACCCACTCATCGCCATCTAAAGTGGCGGTGGTTCTGATTGCGGCAGAGTCTGACCCTGCGCCTGGTTCTGTGATAGCCATTGAGGCAAACAATTCGCCAAACGCTTCTTTTTGTTCATCGGTTGCCACTGCATCTACTGCAGCATTACCTAGGCCGATAGTTGGCATGGCTAAAAACAAACCAACATCGCCCCAACATAACTGTTGGCTAGCGTTGATCATGCTCATATTGTTGCCGTTTTTATTTTCGTCTGACACTGGCTCATTAGAGGACTTTTTCTTGCGCCCGCCGCCGCCAGCTTTTAATAAGTCTGCCAAAGCATATAGCTCTTCGGGCATTTCCTTTTGTTCTAGATCATCATATTTACGCGAAATAGGGCGGAAGCCATCGAGTGAAAATTGGCGCAGTAAAGTATCTTTTGAAGTAATTGTTGATGGTAATTCGAGATTAATCATGTCGGCTTACTCTGGATAATATTATTAAATGAGTTGAATTAGGCGATTAACATGCCGTCTAGGGTGGCTATGGCTCTTAGATTCCGATACCACATTTCACAAGGGTGCTCGCGGGTAAAACCGTGGCCGCCCAGTAGTTGGACACCGTCAGTGCCGATTTTCATGCTGTGTTTTATACAGTTGCGTAGGGCAAGAGCTGCGCTTTTTGTGTTGTCTAACCCTTGGTCGGCCTGGGCCGCCGCGCGGTAAGTCATTAAGCGCATGGCTTCAATTTCGGTGGCCATATCAGCCACCATAAAGGCGACGGCCTGGCGGTTTGAAATAGGCTCGCCAAAGGCTTCGCGTTGGTTTACATAAGGCACAACATAATCTAACACTGCTTGGCAGGTGCCTACGGCTAAGGCGGAAGCGGCGACCTTACTGTCGTTAACTAACTGTTGAATATTTAAATTGCCAGCCAGTTTGGCTTCTGGGCTAACGCTAACCGTAGCTAACGACATTTTGTAAAGCGGCAGTGGCCGCAGGCCCATATAGTCTTCACGCTCAAAGCTTACACCGCTAGTATTTTTGTTGACAATAAAGCCAGCTACTTCGCCTGCCAGCATGGCAAAGACAATAACCACTTCGGCGTGATCGCCATAGGCAACCATAGCCTTTTCACCAATAAGTACAAAGTTGCCGTCGCCTTGCTCGGTAGCGGTGGTATTAAGCTTGCAGGGATTGAAACCAATGCCTGGTTCTATTAGCGCCAGCGCTGCAGGGGTAAAGTTTTCTGTAGCTAAGCGATTAAATACATCGCTTTGTTGGTTTTTTGAGCCTGCATCAAGCAAGCTGTTAATTACCGATAGAGGCGTTAAAGCCGCTATTGCCATCGACATATCACCCTGGGCTAAATCTTCTATATTCAAAGTGTTTGTCACTCTAGAGCGGCCGGCACCAACACCACCCATATCTTCTGGAATGGGCATAAAACTAAGGCCAAGATCTACGGTTTGCTGTAAAAACCCGTCTGGCAAACTAGCCGCTTCATCGCTATCACGGGCTTTTCCTGCCATTTCTTCTTTGGCAAAACGCTGCACTACTTCGCGGGTCATTTGCTGCTCTTCAGTAGGAGTTAAGTCAAATAATAGGTTTGAGTCTGTCATTGTTAGTGCCTGATTTTTTAGGATTTATGGTATCGCAGTTGAAACAGTGTACGGCGGTATGTTTTGCTAAGTAAAGTACGTCAAAGGTAATCTGGTAGATATGACCTAATGACGCCAGTTTAGTTTTAGTTACCAGCGGGTCAATCGCTTAACAGTCAACGCTGATGGTAGTTGTAAACTTATCAGTTACAATGACGGTAGATTTTTAATTGTTATTAAGGTTTCGTATGTCTAGTAAAGCTGTAGCCCAATTTATCCCCTTAAACATTGCGGTGTTAACCGTGTCTGACACGCGTACGCTAGCTGAAGATACCTCTGGCCAGCTATTGGTTGATTCACTCTGTGATTTTGGGCATAACTTAGCTGACCGTGTTATCAGTACCGATGATATTTATCAAATGCGGGCAGTTGTTTCGAACTGGATAGCAGACAGCAATGTACATGCCGTTATTGTTACTGGTGGTACCGGGTTTACGCCGCGTGACAATACCCCGCAAGCATTGTCGCCATTGTTTGATAAAGACATTGATGGCTTTGGTGAATTGTTTAGACATATTTCTTTTCAAGATATTGGTACTTCTACTGTGCAGTCGCGCGCGGTGGCCGGTATTGCCAATCAAACGGTCATTTTTTGTTTACCCGGTTCTACTGGTGCATGTCGCACCGGATGGGATGATATTTTAAAAATGCAATTGGATAATCGTCACCGCCCCTGCAATTTTGTGGTGCATACCAAAGCGTGGGATGAGTACTGCGAGAACCGCGGCTAATGGATGCTGTTGATAGCTGCGCAATACCAGGTTTAACTCCAGTAGAGGCTGCCATAGAGCTTTTGTTGTCGACAGTAAAACCGATTACAGAGACTATTGAAGTACCAGTGCAAGACGCACTGGGTTATGTGCTCGCGCAAGATCAAATCTCAGCCATTGATGTACCACCCGCTGATAACAGCGCAATGGACGGTTATGCTTTTTGTGCTGAAGACTTAAACGGAGAATTTGAAACTACATTGCCAGTTAGTCAGCGTATTCCTGCAGGCACTGCACCCAAACCACTTATTACAGGTAGTGCGGCAAGAATTTTTACTGGTGCAGAAATACCCTCTGGTGCAGACAGTGTTGTGATGCAAGAAAGCTGCAGCGTGGTTGACGGCAATGTAACTCTGCCAGCTAAATGTATAGCAGGCGGTAACGTCAGACCAAAAGGGCAAGATATTGGCAGCGGCAGTTGTTTGCTGGGCAAAGGCCATCGCCTAAAACCACAAGACTTAGGTTTGCTAGCATCAGTTGGTATTGCCAAAATTAGCGTCTACCGCAAAGTAAAAATTGCCGTGTTATCAACTGGTGATGAATTGATAGAGCCTGGCATAGCGCTTGCAGGTGGGCAGATATATAACTCCAACCGTTACACCTTGGCAGGTTTAGTAAAAGCCATGGGCTGGGAATTAATTGATTTAGGCATAGTGGCAGATAATAGTGCGGCTTGTGAGGAGGCACTAATAGCGGCCAGCCAACAAGCCGATTGTATTATTACGACTGGCGGTGTTTCTGTTGGTGAAGAAGACCATGTGAAAGCCTGCGTTGAAAAGCTAGGCAGTTTGGATTTATGGAAGCTAGCCATAAAGCCCGGTAAACCGTTTGCCTTTGGTGATGTCAATGGCGTGCCATTTATGGGTTTGCCCGGTAACCCTGCGGCAGTGTTTGTTACTTTTACTATAGTCGCGCGGCCCTATTTGTTAACGCTACAAGGCGCCGTTGATGTAATGCCAACATTGTTAAAAGTAACGGCAGGTTTTAGTAAATTGCGCGCCGCTAAACGGCAAGAATACTGTCGCGCTAAACTCAGCGTAACCGACGGAGTTGCTGTCGCTGAGTTAACCGGTAACCAAAGTAGTGGAGTGTTATCTACCGCTAGCCTTGGCAATGGTTTTGCTGTTCATGGTTTAGGGCAAACCATTGCCGAGGGCGGCGCGGTAGATTTTATTTTTTTTAATGACGTAGTTTATTAAGCGGCTATTTAATGGCGTTCAATAAAGCGTCTGCAACCGCTTCAGATGAGCCGGGGTTTTGCCCGGTGATAACCAATCCATCAACCACTACTAGCGGGTTCCAGTCTTCAGTTTTCTGATACAGGCCACCCATAGCCACCAGCTGATCTTCTAGTAAATAAGGCACAATATCTGTTAATTCAACTGCCGCTTCTTCGGTGTTACTGAAGCCGGTTACCTGCTTACCTTTTATCAGTGGTTCGCCATTGGTGTTCTTGGCTTTTAATAATGCGGCCGGTGCATGGCATACAGCTGCTACAGGCTTGTCAGCAGCTATAAATCCTTCGATTAATGCAATTGAATCATTATTGTCATACAGATCCCATAAAGGTCCATGGCCACCTGGGTAGAATGCTGCATCAAAATTTTCTACTTTCATGTCAGCTAATTTGGCAGTGTTGGCAAGCACCTGCTGAGCCGCTTGATCGCCTTCGAATCGGCGAGTGGCATCAGTGTGAAAATCAGTCTGGTCACTCTTTGGGTCAAGCGGAGGTTGGCCACCATTGGGTGATGCAAGCGTTACCTGTACCCCAGCATCTTTTAAATGATAGTAAGGGCTGGCAAATTCTTCTAGCCAGAAGCCTGTTTTTTCACCGGTATTACCCAGCTCTTCGTGTGACGTTAATATAAAAAGTACCTTCATTAGTAGACTCCAATTGGCTGATTATTTGATAATATTTTTTCGATAAAATTGATTGAGTAGAAGTTAAATCGACTTCAATACTCTGCTACATTTCAACTCAACTGTCGTCTTGTAATTTTTTATTGCGCAAACGTGCACGATAATTACCGCGCGCCAGTTCTTGCATATCCTCTACGGCATCAGTTTCGTCTACTATCTCACGGCCTAGTAAAGTTTCTATGGCATCTTCTAAGGTAACAACTCCAGCAGTTTGGCCAAACTCGTCTTCTACCAAAAACAAATGCTCACGATTTTTAATAAACATATCGAGTAGTTTTTGTACGGGTAGTTTTCCAGACACCCGAGTAATAGGTTTAACTTTACTGCCTATGGTTAGCATCCCATTGCCTTTGCGTTCAGCTTGAAATAAATCACGCTTGTTTACTATGCCAACGATATCGTCAATGTTTGCGCCGTACACTGGCATACGAGTGAACTGCGCTGTTCTATCATCATCCAATGCTTCGGTAACAGTGCTGTCTTCATTAAGCATATGAACAACACTGCGTGGTGTTAATACCTGCTCAGTTTTTATTTCACGTAGCTTTAATAGGTTAGACAAATACTCGTTTTCTTGGGTGAATAGATTGCCGTCTCTGTGACCAAGAGAGGCGAGGGCGATAATTTCTTCCCGAGTAATTTCATCGCCTTCTTTACTGCTGAACAATCTAGTTAAACGAGTGGCTATCCAGACCAAGGGATACACTAACTTGATCAACCATGAGATAACAAAAGCCGATGGTATTGCTAGTTTTCGCCAAAAAGTTGCACCTAGGGTTTTGGGGATTATTTCTGAGAAATAGAGAATCACCAAGGTCAGTAAAACGGCGATAAGAGTTTCCCATTTGGCACCAAAAACCTGCACGGCTTGCGAGCCAACCCCTGCTGCGCCCATGGTATGAGCGAAAGTGTTAAGGATTAATATGCTGGATAACGACTCGTCAAGTTGCGCTTTGACTTTTACCAGCTGTTTGGCCGCTCGTGGTCTTTGTGATGATGTTTGTTCAACAAAGCTTGGCGTGATTGAGAGCAGCACTGCCTCTAATACTGAACACAGAAATGACACGCCGATGGCGATAGATAAATAGATCAATAACAGAGTCACGCAGAATACATTCCAGAGCTTTATTTAGTGATAGCTATCATACACCCGGTAGTCGTGAAAACTAGTTGCGTACAATATTAACTTTCAGCCGATTGCGCATCCATAGCAGCGGCATAACCTTCGCGCACCATATTAGATGTGGCAGCGAATAATGCGTCTGGGTCGCGCCTGCGTAGCTGAGCGATCTCAAGCTCCATCCCAGTTGCCAATATCAATTCCCGAGTGCCATCTTCAATAGCGCCAACAATAGCTGTAGCAGAGTCGCTTGGCAGCATGCCGTTATCGATAGCCACATCGCTGACGCCGCGTTTTGCGCCATCGCCAGTTAATGCATTAATAGATACATTAGTTTTAACTGAGCCGGGCGCTATAACATGGACTTGGATACCCAAGTGTTCGTTTTCGGCGCGTACTGCGTCGTGGTAGCCAATTAAGCCATGTTTTGCTGCACAGTAGGCTGAGCGCATGGGCACACCGGCAATGCCGGCAACACTGGATATAGCGACAATATGTCCGCCGCCAGCCTTAACCATTTTAGGCAGTACTGCTTGGGTTAGGGCAATAGGGGCGAGTAAATCAACGTCAATCATCTGTTGGTAGACTTCAAAGGCAGTGTCGATTGCTAGTGAGCGTTGTGAAATGCCAGCGTTGTTAACTAGGCCCTCAATACGCCCTTGCCAAGCCCAGGCTTGTGCGGTGATTTTTTCAATCTGGTCAAAATCAGTCACTTCAAAAGGCAGTATTAAGGTGTCGCCGCAATCTTTGGCGACAGCCTCTAGGGCCGTAACATTACGGCCTGACAAAATCAGCTTGGCGCCACGCGCGGACAAAGCTTTTGCTAAAGCTGCGCCAATGCCTGAGGAGGCCCCGGTAATCCACCAGCATTGTTTGTTGAACATAAAATGACCTTTACTGCATTGAATGGGTTCTATTGTGTTTATACCTGACTGTATTTTACTCAGGTATAGACATCAGCTGCTATTACTATTGTGTTATTCCACTTTTATGATTAATCGATCTGCCCTTTTTATAATTCAAATTTAGTCAGTAAATGGTGCTCATATGAGTTATCTAGGTAGCTTTTACTTAGGGTGGTTTAGTCATTCTATTCTTGTTCTTTAGGTTTTCTCTTCAGTGTAGAAAGCCCGCTGGCATCTCGATCTGCCATTGGTTTAGTTGTCGGGCGGCGTTTGGAGGTATCTTTTTTTGGGCGGTTACGTACTTTAGCTTTGGCGTCTTTAGGTTTTTTCTTTTTACCAGCGGCTTTGCCAGAGTTTTTAAGTTTTTTAGGACCAGTAAAATTAGCTTTTAGCTCTTTAATTGTGCGGTGTTCAAACACTGTTTTTAAGTAGCGCTCGATGCTGGACATCACATTCCATTCACTGGACATAACTAGTGATATAGCTAAACCTTTTTCGCCGGCGCGGCCAGTACGGCCGATACGATGGGTGTAGTCGTCGCCGTTGCGAGGCATGTCAAAGTTGATAACCAGATCTATGCCTTTTATATCTAGCCCGCGCGCAGCTACATCACTGGCGATAAGAATGTCGAATTTATTTTCTCTAAATTGCTCCATGATCTTTTTGCGTTGGGTTTGACTTATTTCTCCATGCAATGCATAAGCGTTCATTCTTTTATAGCGTATGAAGCCGCATAGCCTGTCTGCTGCAAGACGGGTGTTGGTAAATACCACCGCCTTATTAAAATCTTGGTTCTCTAGCAGCCAGGCAAGTTGTTTTTGCTTATGGTCTTTATCATCGGCCAAAATAACTTGCTGCTGTATGTCTTCGTTTTGCTCACGTTTAGCGTTTAATGAAATTGTTACTGGTTGGTTAAGCATTGTTTTGGCAATGCTATTCATGCCAGTGTTGTTTAATGTGGCCGAGAACAACATGGTTTGTCTTTCGGCTTTGCAAAACTTGTTGATAAACAGCATGTCGTCATTAAAGCCCATGTCTAGCATGCGATCGGCTTCGTCCAGTATTAATACCTCAAGTTCCTTAAAGTCTGGCGAGCCTTTCTCTAGATGCTCTACCAGGCGACCAGGAGTGGCGATAATAATTTCAGGATTTTTTCTGAAGATAGCTTTTTGAAACTTAAACTCGTCACCGCCAATGATTAATCCAGTGTCTATGTTGGTATTGCTAGTAAGTAGCTTGCTCTGTTTAAATATTTGGCGGGCCAGTTCTCGAGTTGGTGTGAGTATTAAGACCCTAGTTCCTGCGCCTTCTACTTCTGCGACGGTAAGTAGTCGGTGGATGGTTGGCAATAAAAATGCCACCGTTTTACCGCTGCCAGTTTGGGCTGAGACTAATAAGTCTTTATTAGCTATGGCCAACGGTACAGCTTGCGCTTGCACGTCGGTTGGCTGGTCAAACCCCAAATTATTTAGTGAGGTCTGCAGGCCTTTATTTAAATTTAGTTCGTTAAACAATATCGTATCCTGTCGCTATCTTTTGCGTTTTTTTCTGTTTTTTAGGCGTGCTTTTAGTTTTTCAGCTTTGGCAGCACGTATTACTTCTAGCTCAATCAACTCGATTTCCATTATAGCAGGAAGCTCAAGAGTGATGCCGCCTAATAGACCGTCGCGTAGTTCGGTTAATAATATTTTTGAGATTCGGTTTAAATCTATATGGCCGCCTTTGCTGAGGCAACCGCGCTGACGACCTATGGTTTCTAAAAATTGTAATTCAGTGGCGGGCAGAATATCTAGCTTGTAGCGTTGTTTAAGTCTGTCTGGATAGTTTTTTAACAAATAGTCAGCAGCAAAAAAAGCGACATCCTCGTATTCAATAGCAGTATCTTTAATTGCGCCGGTGGTACCTAAGCGATAGCCGCTGTTACGATTTTCCAGATTGGGCCAGAGCATGCCGGGAGTGTCGAATAGCACAATGCCATTGTCTAGGTTAATACGTTGTTGAGTTTTAGTGACTGCAGGCTCATTACCAGTTTTAGCAATAGTGCGGCCAGACCAGGTGTTGATAATGGTAGATTTGCCGACATTGGGTATTCCCATAATCATGGCATTGATGTTTTTGATGCTTTGATCTTTTTCAGGCAACATTTGCCGGCAAATATCTGGCAGTAGCTTTATTCGTTCAGGATGTTCAACTGATGACATGACCAGCGTTTTGACTCCTTGTTCACGCTCTAAATATTCTTGCCAAATAGCGGTAGATTCTGGATCAGCTAAGTCGCTTTTGTTAAGTACTTTAATGCAAGGCTTGTCTTTGCGGATCTCGGCCAACATAGGATTTTGGCTGCTGAAGGGAATCCGCGCGTCGAGTACTTCTATAAAGATCTGAATCGCCGGCAGCGCTTCTTTAACCTCTTTGGCGGCCTTGTGCATATGGCCAGGAAACCATTGAATGTTGATCGACATGCTTTATACCAAGGTAATTTGATGTTTTTCGATAACAATCAGTTTTTGTTTATATAGTACGCCCAGCGCTCTTTTGTAATTAGATTTGCTAACTTTAAAGCGAGCAAAAATTTCTTTTGGATCGCTTTTGTCAGTAAGTGTTGAGACGCCGCCGCTAGCATGTAAATCTTTTAAAATAATTTCGCTTAATTCGTCTCGCGCTTCTTGACCATTGAATTGCAGACAAAGATCTATGCGTTTGTCTTCACGAATATTTTTTATATAACCTTTTAGCTCTTGGCCTAGACGCAACGGGCGAATGACTTCATCTTTAAAAATAAGACCAAGATGGGTGCCGTTGACAACAGCTTTATAGCCCATGTCGCTGCGGCCACAAATAAGCATATTAACCGCTTGCTTGGGTTTAAAGTAAAACGACTCTTCACTTAAAAAATTACTCAGTTTGGTTGAGGCAACTATACGGTCGCTGTTGTCGACGTACACATAGGCGACATAATATTTGCCTTCTTCCATCGGTTTAGATTGCTCGCTAAAGGGAACTAGCAAGTCTTTCATTAGGCCCCAATCTAAAAACGCACCAATTTTATTGATTTGCGATACTTTTAAATGAGCTACTTCACCGACCATAACTTTAGGTGTTTCGGTGGTGGCTATAAGTAAATCACTAGAGTCGCGATAGATAAAGACTTTGACGGTGTCGTCTACCTCACAGCCGTTGGGAAGGTAGCGAGTGGGCAGTAAAATTTCGCCTAAATTGTCGCCGTCTAAATATACGCCATGGGGTACTGTCTTCAGTACCCGCAGGTGGCTGATCTTGCCTAATTCAATCATGTTGTTACCAGTAATTCCGATGGGTGTTGCTTGGGTTAACCTTGCTCTTCAAGGTATTCATTTTTAAGTTTAACATAATGGTGCGAGTTAGCTGTAAGGCTTGCTTTGTCTTTGTCACTTAATGGTCTTATTTGCTTGGCTGGTGCGCCTAGATATAAATAGCCGCTTTCAAGAGTTTTACCAGGTGGAACTAAAGATCCGGCGCCAATGATGACATTGTCGCCGATTGTGACGTTATCTAGCACGATCACACCCATTCCTACCAAAACTCGGTCGCCAATCGTGCAGCCGTGTAACATTACCTTGTGGCCGATTGTGACATCATCTCCCACGATAGTCGGGTAACCTGCAGGGTTTGACTCACTTTTACGTGAAACATGAATAACACTGCCATCCTGTACATTGCTGCGCGCACCAATACGGATGTAGTTAACATCGCCGCGCACATAGCTACCAGGCCATACCGAGGCATCTATTCCTAAAGTAACATCGCCGATTACCGCCGATTGTGGGTCTATATAGACGCTATCGTCGAACTTAGGTAGTATTTTTTTATAGGGCCTTACTGAATAATTTGTCATCATATTATTGAGGCATTAACACTTTACAAGCAAACAACAATGATGGCGGAATAACCCGCCAAATGAAAGGTGAAATATACAATATGTTATCGCTAGAGCTTATCAGTAATAATCACTTTAATGGCTTGGTTGATACTACTGACTCATGTAGGTATCGTGATGACCGTATTAATTGTCGCGCTTAGAAACCTAAACTGCATGCAGAAACTACTATCACTATTCGATATAAAAGCCGCCTTGTTGGGCAGTCTTGTTATGGGGGCTATAGTCGCTTCGATTAACGCTGGGCACGGCAGCCATGCCGCTATTAGTTCGGGTATTCGCCAAGCGATGTATACTTTTTTTGTAGCAGGTTTAAGTGTGCAGTTGTGCCGCAACTTAACTAATAACAGTATTTATAAAGCGGCAGCGATAATAAAAGCGGCACTGATACCAACGACACTTACCGTAACATTGGTTTATATGATGCACCGCACAATGGGCACGCCCGAACCGTTTTACTCTAGTATTACTGTGGCTATTTTGTCTTTAGTCTCATTCAGCGGTATTGCTTTGCATACCTTGCGCGAAAAAGATAATCATCAGTAAGCCGACCCCAGTTGATACCAACATAATTGATGCTACTGGCATTAACGTGTCGTCGTGCAGCCAGTTAACTGTAACTCCTGCAATGCCTGCTAACGAAAACTGCCAAATACCTACCAGCGCATTTGCTGTGCCGGCTTGTTTAGGGAAGTACTCTAAATAGGTAGCGATGCCGTTAGAGCCAATAAACCCAAGCATGGACACATTTAGTATTAGCAGTGCCAAAAATGGACCTAATTCTGCTTCAAAGTTACTGACATAAATATATTGTGCTAGTACTGCAGCGAACTGAACAGCAATGCCAAATTTAAATAGTGTGATTGGTTGAAAACGTCGCAAGCATAAAACGTTAAATCGATTCATTGTCATTAAACCGACAACCCCTGCGCCAAAAAACAATGGGAATTGCTGCTCGCTAACTCCAAAGTATTCCATATAAACAAACGGTGAAGTGGTTAAAAATACAAATAGATTGGCGCTACAAAATCCTAGACACATCAGTATAGGTATGGCGCGAACGTTGGATAACACCGTGGCATAGGAGCCAAACAAATGTTTAGCAAAGTTTTGTTGGTTTTTTTCTGGCACGGATACTGGCGATTTAATAACTAATACCAGTTGCGATAAAGCGATAGCAGCATAAATGGCTAAGCCAAAAAATATATGACGCCAGTCACCGAATTTTAGCACCAAGGCCCAATAGCTGGCGCAATCAGCGGAGCGGTCATCATTATTAGGGCAATCAATGCCATCATTTTGGCGCTTTCTTTACCCGAGTGGGCGTCGCGTACCATGGCGCCAACAATGACGCCTGCGGCGCCGCCACCAATAGCTTGTACAAAACGCAGTGCCAACACTTCATTGATGTTAGAGCTAATGGCGATAAAGATTGATGCAATTAAAAAGATGATACAGCCAACAATGCCAATAGGTTTTCTGCCGTAGAGGTCAGATAGTGGTCCACCTAGAAACTGACCGACAGCGGCACCGGCGAGATAAACTGACACGGTACTTTGAGTAGTGCCTATACCAGTGTTTAAGTCTTGTGCGATAGTAGGAATAGCAGGCAAGTAGGTGTCGATGGCAAATGGCGTTAGTGCGACTACGCTAGCAAGCGTAAATGTTTGACGTTTGTTTATGGCCGGTGCTGTAATGGTGCTCATTTTCTCGTTTTATCCCTTACTGTTGCGCCGCAGTCTACTATATTATTAGATACTGGGTTTTTATTATTTAGAGTCGTTGTTATTAGTATTCAAATGCCGCTATTGTATTCGTTTCGCCGTTGCCCTTATGCCATAAGAGCGCGCTTGGCTATTTATGCTAGCGGCATAAAGGTGGAGTTACGCGAAATACCGCTGCGCGACAAGCCTGAACATATGCTGCAATTGTCTGCCAAAGGTACTGTGCCAGTGTTGCAGTTACCTAATGGTGACGTGATCGATGAAAGCATTGATGTATTTTACTGGGCTTTAGAGATAAATGATCCCGCTGACTGGTTAGTGGTTGATATAGACGAGTTAGCGAAACTGGTTAAGTATAATGACGGTGAATTTAAGCATTGGTTGGATCGATATAAGTACTCGATAGGCTACCCAGAGCACAGCGTAGAATACTATCGCCAGCAAGCAGAGCTTTTCATTGCCGAACTAGAACAGCGCTTAAATACAAATCAGTATTTGTTAGGCAATAAGCTAAGTGCGGCTGATATGGCAGTATTGCCTTTTATTAGGCAGTTTGCTTTTGTTGATAAAGCTTGGTTTGATAGCGCGCCTTATCCTAAGGTGCAGCGATGGCTAGAAGATTTCTTAATCTCAAGCTTGTTTTTAACAGTGATGGATAAATACTCCCCGTGGCAAGCGGGTGATGATGTCGTTTGGTTTAGCTAGGTAAAAAGAAGTTTGTCTGACACAGAAATATTAAATTTAAAAAATGCACCTTCAACGCTATTTTTTTACGGCGTGGCAGGCAGTGGTAAGTCTTTTGTGGCTAACTTAGTTGGCGACTTGGCTGGCTGGCATGTGTATGAAGCGGATGATGATATAAGTGATGCAATGAAATTAGCTTTAGCAGAGCAGCGGCCATTTACCGATAAAATGCGCGATGAATTTTTCACTCGTATTAGTTTGAAAATTATCAGCTTACAGAAGCAATATCCTAAACTTGCTATAAGCCAGGCAGTGTATAAGCAAAAATATCGTGATTATTTGCAAAGCCAAATACCAAACATGGAGATGGTTTGTGTCACTGCATCTGATAGGTGCATTTTTGATCGTATAAAAGGGCGTAATAAAGGAATTAGCCAAGCGTCGGCTCAAGCGCTGCGAGCGGACTTTGAATTGCCCGCAGCTACAGATATCATGGTAGAAAATGAAATTGGCCAGAGCGAAATTATCAGCCAGTTAAATACGCATTACTCTGTTTGAGTTTTACCGACTTCTTTTTGCTCGTTCTTAGCCGATAGTTTTTTGTTGCGGCGAATAACTCTAGTCTCTTTTACATCAGAACCTATATGAGCTTCACCGCGAACGTTGGCTAATTCCATTTGTTTTTGACGTTGTTCAAAGCGTTGGCGCTGTTCAATGCTAGTTTTGTCATAACAATAGGGGCAGCTTATGCCGACAACAAAGTGCTCGCTGGTTTGTTCTTCTTTAGTAATAGGCATGCGACAGGCATTGCATTGGTCGTATTTACCTTTCTCTAAACTATGGTCAACTGTTACGCGGTTGTCGAATACAAAGCATTCGCCTTGCCACATTGTTACCTTAGGAGGTACCTTTTCTAAGTATTTTAAAATACCGCCTTCAAGGTGATAGACCTCTTCAAAGCCTTGTTCTTTCATATAGGCAGTAGACTTTTCACAGCGAATTCCGCCGGTGCAAAACATAGCAATTTTTTTATGCCTAGCTGGGTCTAGGTTTTGTTTTACATAGTCAGGAAATTGACGAAAGCTATCAGTATGTGGATCAATAGCGCCTTTAAAAGTACCGATATTTACTTCGTATTGATTTCTGGTGTCGACTAATACCACTTCTGGGTCAGAAATCAGCGCGTTCCAATCTTCAGGTTTTACATAGGTACCTACAACTTGCTTGGGGTCTATGCCTTCAACGCCCATTGTGACAATTTCTTTCTTTAGTTTTACTTTGCTGCGATAAAACGGCATCTCGTCGTCAAACGATTCTTTATTGTCTATATCAGCTAAACGAGGGTCTTGGCGCAGCCAATCAAGTACTGCATCGATGCCTGTGCGGCTGCCAGCAACGGTGCCATTGATGCCTTCTTGAGCTAATAACAGTGTGCCTTTTACATCGTTGTCTAGCATGGACTGAAGGAGGGGTTGGCGCAGTTGTTCAAAGTTGTCTAAATTGACAAATTTATACATGGTCGAAACAACGACTGGTGACATGGTATTTCCTTTGCTGCGGGCTGGAACGTAAATCCAGAGCACTGTTTGTCTTGTGTTAAGTGGTCTATAGCGGCGCGATTATACCCAATGAAAAACGACTGTGCAGTGATTTATATCAATGCTGTCGTGCTGTTATTACCAGCATACGCGGTTGCGACCTGCTTGTTTGGCTTTATACAAAGCCTTATCGGCGGCCTGCAATACTTCTTCTGGCGTATCGTGCTTGTCCCTGCGCTCGCTAATACCAATACTAATGGTGACATTAACACCGGCGGTAGTTCGGCTGGCGCCACGTTTTGGCGACTGTTGCTGGGCGGCTTGCTGACGGACTTTGTCGTCACGAATAATCAATAAATACTCGGCAATTGATTGGCGCAAAATATCAAGCTGTTGATGGCATTGCTCGATTGTTCTACCGTTATAAACAATAGAAAATTCCTCACCGCCGTAGCGATAAGCCGTGCCATTACCCTTGTTTTTTCCTATCAGTGCGGCGACCAGTTTTAATACGTCGTCACCTACGCTATGGCCATATTTGTCGTTAAACTTTTTAAAATGATCAATATCTATCATGGCAATACTATAAGTGTGGCCAAGGTTATTTAGTTTTTCATTGAAGGCGCGCCTACCGGGTAAAGCCGTTAACTCGTCAATAAAAGCTAATTCCCGTGAGCGCATTAGCAGGCTAATAATAAGTATTAAGCCTGCGGTAGAAAACAGTGTGGTGGAAATTAATGGTTTGGAGAAAAAGGCGAGAGTGATAAAAACTGCCACCATGCTGGCGATTGCGGCGGCTTCCGTTTCGCCTTTTTTAAACCACAGCACTACTAGTCCCGATACAACCAAAGCAGCAAAAATTATACTTGTGCCAGTCGACATGGTGTAACCATCAACGGGTCTGAGCGGTAACCGCTCGTTCAAGCTTAGTAATAAGTGCTCACTAGGCTGATAGAAATGTATGCCCAGACCAATAACTAAGGGTATGACCAGCAGTGAAAGACTGACCTTATTCCACAGCCCTTTTTCTGGCATTGACATCATCAGTAATAAATTTGCCGGTACTAATATACATAATAAAGTGTAGCGAAAATGCGTTGCTGGCTCATCCAGTGAAGACTGCAAGTGAGTTTTAATTAGCCAATAACTGCCGCCGACAATAATGGCTAAAATAAGCAAGCGAGAACGATTATAAATATGAGCGATAACACAGGCAAAGGCGCAGAGAATATAGGGGAGCTTATCCGACAGCGGTTGGTAGCGAACAATATAGTCACTGATGCTGTCGAGCTGCGTGAATGCTATCGCGAGCAACAGTGCGGGGATGAATAAACGCCATAAGGGCTTTAAACTTTCGGGCATTAAGTTGTCTTTGTTATTGTGTTAATGAGTGTCACTTGCGAATAGGTTCATTGTAAACAAATTTAGGCTGATGCCAATACTTGCTTGTGTGATGTTGATCTATTTATCATTGTTAATGGTGCTGTCACCAGAGCGACATGGGTTACTGCATAATATCGGCATAATAAGACCATACTTACTGTTGGGGATTTACTATGAAGGTTTCAGCCTTTTCTGCTGGTTGCGGCGCTGTTGTTGAAGATATTCAGTTGGCTGGGTTAACTGATGTGCAAATAGTTGATCTGCGGTCAATCTTTGCCGAGTACGGCGTTGTATTTTTTCGTGATCAAGAGCTTTCCCCCAGTGAACATCATCGCTTTGCTACTCGTTTTGGCGATATTCATATCAATCCCTTTTTTAAACCAGTTGACGGTTTTACTGATATCGCTGAAGTGCGTAAGGAGAAGGGTCAAAAAACCAATATTGGCGGAGGTTGGCATACTGACCATTCTTATGATGATAAGCCTGCTATGGGCTCGATATTGGTAGCAAGAGATTTACCAGCGAAAGGCGGCGATACCCGTTTTGCTAATTTAGCTAAAGCCTATGACACTTTATCTGATGGATTGAAAAGTACATTAGAGTCGCTGCGGGCAATTCACTCAAATGTACATATTTATGGCAAGGATGGGCTCTACGCCGGTACTGATATTGCCTACACTTTAAGCGGTAGCGATAAGGTCGGTAATGCAGTGCATCCGGTGGTTATTAAACACCCTGAAAGCGGTCGTAAGGTGTTGTATGTAAATCCTGCGCATACAATTAGCTTTGAGGGCTGGAGCTATGAAGAAAGCAGGCCATTGCTAGATTATTTATATGCCCATGTAGACAAGCCAGAAACGACATGTAGTTTCAACTGGCAACCAGGCTCTATCGCTTTCTGGGATAATCGTAGTACTTGGCATTTCGCTAATAATGACTACCATGGCGAAGCAAGGCTAATGCACCGTATTACACTTAGTGGTAGCGTATTGGATGGGATTTAGTTAACTGAAGAGTTTTTATGCTAAAAATAATAAGCGCAGGTGTTGTTGTTCTATTTTTGATTTTTTGGTCAGTACTGGAATTTATTGTGCCTGCTCAAGTAGAGCTATCGCAGAATCTTGTCACTTTGCATGAGCCTTATACTATTTCTCCAGCAGCGCAGGCTCTTCATTACCGTATTTTAGTTGCCGATCTACACACTGATAGTTTGTTGTGGAAACGAGATCTTAATAAGCATGAAAACCGTGGTCATGTTGATGTCCCAAGGTTGCTAGCGGGTAATGTGGCGCTGCAAATGTTTACAGCGGTGACGAAAAGTCCTGATGGGCAAAATTATGAAAGTAATACCAGTGATAGTGACCTTATTACTTATCTGGCTATGGTTCAGCTGTGGCCCGTGAGCACCTGGTTTAGCTTGTTAGAGCGGGTGCTCTATCAAGCCGATAAGCTGGAACAGTTTGTCAATGAGTCTAACAACGACTTGGTTTTTGTAAAGAATCAACAAGACTTAAATGCCGTATTAGCTCTGCGCGCCAATGGTAGTTCACAAATTGCCGCACTGTATGGCATAGAAGGTGCGCATCCGCTGGAAGGTAAATTAGAAAATATCCAAACTTTGTTTGATGCTGGGGTAAGGATGATAGGTATCACGCATTTCTTTGATAATGAGTTGGCCGGTTCGCTACATGGTATTAGCGGCTCTGGGCTAACAGAATTTGGTCGTAAGGTAGTATTAAAAGCAGTTGAACTTGGCATGATTGTTGATATTGCCCATGCGTCGCCAGCAGCAGTAGAGGAAATATTAATGCTGTCTGACAAACCGGTTATTTTAAGTCATGGTGGTATGAAGGGCGCTTGCGATACTCCAAGAAATTTGTCAGATGAATTAATGAAAAAAGTCGCCGCCCATGGCGGTCTAGTTGGAATCGGTTTCTGGGATGGTGCAGTTTGTGATCCAAGCCCTGTTGGAGTTGTTAGATCAATTCGTTATGCGATAGATACCTTAGGCCTTGATGCCGTTGCTTTGGGTTCTGATTATGACGGTACAGTCGAAGTCACTTTTGATACTTCAGAGCTAGCAGTGCTAACTCAGGTTATGCTTGAGCAAGGTTTCAGTGAAGACGAAATTACTAAAGTGATGGGGGCTAATACAGTAGCGTTTTTTGGTCGCTATTTGCCTGCCTATTAAAGCTAACGCTAGACCGTCGGGCAGAAAGTTAGGCGGTGGCAGTCACGTCTGCCGCGGATGCTCAGTTGGTAAAACTGATGCTGCCTCCCTAGTGAATAGGGAGCCTGTATAGCTCCTGCTATCAGCTTGAGTAACCACAAGTAATACCCATCAAGGCTATTTCATGCCAGCGGCAATCCAGCTGCCTAGTTTTTGACGCTCCTCGTCAGTCATCTCCGTCTTATTCATAAATGGCATGTTCTGTGTATCAACAGATCTAGCTTTAATACGCGGCGCCCAATTTTTTATGCCGTCAAGCGTATCGAGTACCACGCCGCCTGGGGCACTGGTGAACATATCGTCAGTTGGCATCGCTGAATGACAGCTACTACAGTGCAGTTGAATAATACTGACGACTTCAGTATCCGAAATACTATTGGCGGAATCTTCTGTGACCACAGGTTTAGGTGCCATGACTATCGCTAGTATTAAGGTGGCGAATGCGGCTCCTATCAGTATGATCGGGCGATTAACTTTTTTGTGTGCCAGAACAAAGTACTGCCGTGCCACTGCGGTAATCCCCATAATCACTAGCAGTATTACCCAGTTGTTTGGACTGGCATAGGTCATGGGGTAGTGCGCGCTGATCATGATGAACAGCAATGGCAGGGTAAGGTAGGTGTTGTGGGTAGAATGTAACTTGGCCCGCGCACCCCACGCTGGATCTGGCGCTTCGCCTTTTTCAATCGCTGCGACCAGCGCTCGCTGGGAGGGCATAATTACCCGAAATACATTGCCCACCATAATGGTGCCAATAATAGCGCCCATGTGAATGTAGGCGCCGCGGCCACTGAACAGGTGGGTTAGGGAATAGGCCAAAGCCACCGTCGCCAACACCAGAATCCCACCGATAATATAGACGTTTTTAGCTAGCGGGCTGCGACATAGTAGCTCATAGAATATCCAGCTACCGGCCAGAAAAGACAGACCAATGCCGATGGCCTGCAGTTGGCTAAGATTGGCGACGCGCTTGTCAATTAGATAGGCGTCGGCACCAAGATAATAGATGATTGTCAGCAATACCATACCGGTCAACCAGGTGGTATAGGCTTCCCATTTGAACCAGTGGAGCTGTGCTGGCATTTGCTCTGGCGCCAGCGAATATTTAGCCACCTCGTAGATGCCGCCGCCGTGAATCGCCCACAAATCGCCTTTTATACCCTTGTCTTCTTTCCAGCGCGGCGGCTTTTCCAAACTGTTGTCCAGCCAGACAAAATAGAACGACGCGCCAATCCAGGCAATGCCGGTGATTAGATGCAGCCAGCGAAATATTAGTTGTAGCCAGTCCAAAATGTAAGCTTCTAGCATATCTTTCCTCGTTCTAGTTCTTGTTGCTAATGTTGATCCCGATCGTGCACTAGTGCACCGGCCGAGTAAGTAGCTTTGATTGTCCTGTCATCGCCTAGCATTGCGATGACAAATAGTAGCTCGAATAAGTCTTTGCAATGTTCCAGTCTAAACTTCATAAAACTGGTGGGGGCCTTATCGAGCACAATGAAATCAGCTTCTTTGCCAGTCTCGAAATTCCCTATCAGGTCATCCATATCCAGTGTTTTAGCGCCGCCAAGCGTAGCTAGGTAAAAGGCCTTGAAAGGGGTTAGTTTCTCGCCCTGTAACTGCATCACCTTGTAGGCCTCAGCTATGGTTTGTAGCATTGAGAAGCTAGTTCCAGCGCCGACATCGGTTCCTAGTCCAACCTCTATATCATGCGTTATCGCCTGCTTTAATTTAAACAACCCGCTGCCAAGGAATAGGTTGGAGGTTGGGCAGAAAGCGATATTAGAATTTGTTTCTGCCAGCCGCTGCCACTCTTCATCTTGCAAGTGAATGCAGTGGGCAAATACACTACGCCGACCAAGCAAGCCCGCCTCGTCGTAGGTATGTAAATAGTGGTCGCAGTGGGGGAAAAGCTCATTCACCCAAACTACTTCGTCGGCATTTTCCGACATATGCGTCTGCAAGTAGACACCCGGATGTTCCTGCAATAGCTGGCCCGCTTTGCTCAATTGCGCTGCAGTCGATGTAGGCGCGAAACGAGGCGTCACCGCATAACGCAGGCGCCCTCGCTCATGCCATTTCTCTATTAACGCTTTACTATCTTGATAAGAACTTTCAGCTGAATCCAGCAAGTAGTCAGGCGCATTTCGGTCCATCATTACTTTGCCTGCAATCATCCGCAGATTGCGCTCTTCACAAGCTTCGAAGAAAGAATCTACCGACTCTTTGTGCACAGTGCCGAAAACCAATGCGGTGGTAGTGCCGTTGCGCAGTAATTCGTCGAGAAAACGGTCAGCAATGCCGCGGGCATATTCGGGGTCGGCAAAGCGTTGTTCAACCGGGAAAGTATAGTTGTCCAGCCATTCCAGTAATTGCTCGCCATAAGCCGCTATCATCTCGGTTTGCGGGTAATGTATATGGGTGTCGACAAACCCCGGTATTATTAGTGCGTCGGGATAGTCTAGTACAGCAACGCTATTGTCCAAGCCTGCCAGTATTTCGTCAGCAAACCCAACGTTGACTACTTTGCCCTGATCAACCAGTAGTATACCGTCGTTAAAAAATTCATAGCTTTTATCAACGTCAACTTTATCGGGGTCAGCGAGAAAATGTAAAATACTGGCGCGATAGGCTTTCACTGGGACAGCCTCGACGGAGCCGACAATGGCTGAATAGTGAGCTCGGTGTCAGCGTCGAGCGCAAACTCGTCGCAGTTATTTCCTTTACCGCCGCGGTCGATGACTAAAAAGTCGTTAACCGCATTTAACCCTAGGCAGTAGTGATGCCAGGTGCCACGGGCGTAATTAACCCCTTGAGTGGGGCTAGCTAAAAAAGCGCGTACCAACTCCAGTTTAAACTCGCCGGCGGGCGCCACCACTACTACATAGGGGTTGCCTGACAAGGGCATAAATGCCTGACTACCCAGAGGGTGACGTTCCATTATTTTAACGCTGAATGGAAGCTCCACCGGCTTACTATGAAATATGCTGATAATGCCATGGCCACCAGCGCTATCAACATCGACTTTAGCGAGTGCGTGATGCCGCTCGGTTAGCCCATAGTTAATAGAGATAACTCTATCGGCGGCGCCCAATTCAATAACCTCACCAAAATCAGCGAAACTGGTTTTACTGAGTGGCTCTAATGTTAATGCTGTTTGCTTCATCTAGCTGCCGCGATACGTTGAATAGCCAAAGGGCGATAGCAACAAAGGAATATGATAGTGCTGACCGTCACCTGTTATATTGAAAACGACCTCGGCCCATGGATAAAAGACTGGCGCGTCGATGGCATCAAAATACTGACTAATAGCAAAATACAGACGATACGTTCCTGCCTCCAGCACTTGCTCTGCTGGGCAGAGATTGGGCGCTCGGCCATCGCTGTTGGTCTCGCTGCTACCCACTTTTCCCCAGTCGTCTTGCTGGCGACGAAACAGTGAAATAGTCACCCCAGGGGCGGGGCAACCTAGTGCAGTATCAAGTATATGGGTGGTGATCTGACTCATAGTAATTTCTCCAATCGCAGGTGGAAAATTTGTCTCTGTTGTTCGGCTGCATTTTGTAATTCCTGCTTGCGGCTATTGGGTAGTCTCGCCTCTAACAGGGCTAACATCTCACTGGCACTTTTACCGCTAGCACAGACAATAAAAATAAAACCAAATTCTTTTTCATAAGCCGCATTGCCTTTTGCCAGAGCAGTGATCAAT
>JBKEHH010000017.1:0-53651 GCA_046710535.1 Pseudomonadales bacterium | reverse complement strand
GTTCTTCTTTTCGTTGTCATTAAACACCTCTGTAAGATGGATTTTACCACCTAAGTTGGTGTCCAAGATCATTAGGCCACTACACCTTTATAACCGGCATAGAAAGTTCTATTAACCCATAGGTGCTGGTGATTTTCACCAAACTGGTAGACCCCCGACAAGCCACTGGAATATATTATTACGTCATTACCAGTACTAGTGTTTTTACCCCAACCAAGATCAATATAAGGGATAAACAGTAATTGATCATTAATAGGTATACGCCACTCAATACCTGGCACAAAGGAAATCGTCGCCATATTGTCGGGCAAATCACCACTGCCTATATCGTCAAAGTCAAAATTGTAAAAACCTAAAGAGACAGGCAAGCGAATTGTGTAAGGGGTTTCAGAGTCCTGCTCAGGGGTATACTCAAGTGGAATATTAAACACCGTAACATCTTGTTTTGCCGCCGAGTAAATACCATTGCCAATGTAATTTGAAAAAGCATAATTAGCTGGATCGTCGTCAGTATCTAAGGCATTAGCACCAACAACCCAGCTGGTATTGACCAGTAACAACAGAACCCGTTGTGTTAAACGCAAAAACATTTCTTTCTCTTATAATAAAATTAAAAATTGGTGACACATTATAAACATTATTACCCAAGGCTAGCGCTACAAGTGCAAATGTCAGAGCTAACACGAACGAAATTTAGCGATAGTGTATATATATGGCACCTCAATTACATCTCTGTTGAGTACTGACCAATTAACTTCTTTATTCTGCCTATTATAAACTACCGACAGACCGACAGACCGACAGCATGATTTAAAGACGCAAAATCACTTACTGAGTTTAAATTCACTTTCTTAAGCCAATAAATAAACCCCGCCTCAAAGAGGCAGGGTTTATATCTAGTGGAGCCTAATGGGGTTAGTCGGCTACCCTTCTCATATTGGGGCGACCTATGGCAGGTAACTAGTTCCCATCAAGTAGGCGTCAACTTCACGTGCCGCACGACGGCCTTCGTCAATGCCCCAAACAATGAGGCTTTGACCACGACGTCCGTCGCCGGCAGCAAATATACCTGGCTTGCTGGTGGCAAACTTATCATAGTCGGCTTTAATATTAGAACGAGGATCTTTGTCAACATTAAACTGATCTACCAAACCGCCTTCAGGTCCCATAAAGCCCATTGCCAATAAAACAATATCAGCAGGCAGAATTTTCTCGGAACCAGCTATTTTATTAGGCACCATTGCACCATCTGGCTTGCGCTCCCACTCGATATCAACGGTATGTACAGCTTTAACATTACCATTACCATCGCCTTCAATTTTAGTTGTCATCACCACATAACGGCGCGGATCTTCGCCTTGAACGGCTATTGATTCCTGTTGACCATAATCAACCAATAAGCGCTTAGCCCATTGTGGCCAAGGATTATTACTTTGCCGTGACTCAGGCGGTTGTGGCATTATTTCTAATTGAGTAACGCTTTTACATTTATGACGCAGAGATGTACCCACGCAATCGGTGCCGGTATCACCACCCCCAATAATAATGACATCTTTGCCTTCAGCATTGATGAAATTACCGTCAGTATGCTCGCCGTCTAATAAACTCTTGGTGTTGGCAGTTAGAAACTCCATCGCAAAGTGAATACCATTAAGTTCACGCCCTTCATCAACCATTAGATCACGCGGCACAGTTGCACCTATACACAAAACAACAGCGTCAAAGTCTTGCTCGATTTTTTCGGCAGAAATATCTTTGCCCACTTCGGTATTGGTGACAAACACAATACCTTCTTCAGCCAGAATATCGACGCGACGCTGGACGATTTCTTTTTGCAGCTTCATGTTAGGAATACCGTACATCAACAAACCACCGATGCGGTCGGCGCGCTCATAAACAGTAACCATATGCCCCGCAGAATTAAGCTGTGCGGCGGCCGCTAAACCTGAAGGACCTGATCCAATAACGGCAACGGTTTTTCCGGTGCGTTTGGTCGGGATATTGGCTACAACCCAGCCTTCTGCAAAGGCTTTTTCTATAATCGAATATTCGTGTAACTTGATGGTAACCGGGTCAGCATTTATACCTAGTACACAAGAACTCTCACAGGGTGCTGGGCACACGCGTCCGGTAAACTCAGGGAAGTTATTGGTTTTATGTAACAGCTGCACTGCTTCTTTCCAACGGCCGTGATAAATCATGTCATTCCACTCAGGAATAAGATTATTGACCGGGCAGCCGGCAACTACTGGCGCATATTGTGATACCGCTGATTGACAAAACGGTACCCCACAATCCATGCAGCGTGAGGCTTGCTCTTCAATGTCGCGCTGTTCCATGTGGTCGTGAACTTCATACCAATCAACCAAACGTAACTTAGGATCACGATCGCTTGGTAACGCTCTTGCTACTTTCATAAATCCGGTTGGATTTCCCATAATACTGTCTCCTATTCAGCTCAGGCGCTTTGAGCTGCCAGATTTTTAAGATGCATGTCAAAGGCTTCTACCGCCACGTCATATTCAGTTTCAAATTTGCCAGTACTACGAGCTTGATCCATATACTGTTGCATTTTTTTGAAATCAACCGGCATGACTTTTACAAAACGTGATACGGCATTATCCCAGTCGGAGAGCAATTCTTCGGCTACGTCCGATTCGGTATTGTCTTTATGCTCAGTAATTAGGGCTTTTAGTTCAGCAATCTCTTCAACACTTTCTAGCGTTTCAAGCTGCACCATTTCCATATTACATTTGCTGGCAAAATCTTTGTCGTTATCAAGTACATAAGCAATGCCGCCTGACATACCAGCAGCGAAGTTACGCCCGGTTTGGCCGAGAATAACCACTCTACCACCGGTCATATATTCACAACCATGATCGCCAACACCTTCAACAACGGTGGTGGCACCCGAGTTACGAACGCAGAAACGCTCGCCTGCTATGCCGCGAATAAACGCTTTACCGGCAGTGGCGCCAAACAAGGCTACATTACCAATCAAAATATTATTGCGCGGCTCAAAGGGAGCTTCCTTGGGAGGGTATATAGCCAAATTGGCACCCGACAAACCTTTACCAAAGTAATCGTTAGCATCACCTTCGAGCTCAAAGCGAATGCCTTTCGCAGAGAAACAACCAAAGCTTTGTCCGGCAGAGCCGTTAAACTTAACGTTGATGGTATTTTCTGGTAGACCATCTGCGTTATATTTTTTGGAAATTTCATTAGATAACATAGCGCCAATGGTGCGATCAGTGTTGACCACTTCATATTCTAAATTGACTGGCGTTTGGTTTTCTAGTGCATCCTTAGCGTCTGCCATCATTCGACGATCAATAATGTCATCGATCAAGTGCTTTTGCTGTTTCGAACAATAAAGCGTTTCGCCTGGTGCGCATTGCTCTTGGAAAAGTAGCGGACTTAAATCAATGCCTTTATATTTTTTATGGCCAGATTCGTCAATTGCTTTTAAATACTGAGTCTGTCCAACCATTTCATTAATGGTTCTGAAACCAAGCTCAGCCATAATTTCCCGTAAGCCTTCGGCCATCATGGTAAAGAAGTTTACCAAAATATCCGCCTGACCACTGAAACGGCCACGCAACTCGGTGTCTTGAGTTGCAATACCTACTGGGCAAGTATTTAAATGGCACTTACGCATCATAATGCAGCCTTCAACAACTAGCGCCGCTGTTGCCATGCCATATTCTTCAGCACCTAATAGGGTTGCAATAGCCAAGTCACGAGGCGTTTTTAATTGGCCGTCGGTTTGCACAGTAATACGGCTACGTAATTTATTACGGACCAGTGTTTGATGAGTTTCAGCAACACCAAGCTCCCACGGCAAGCCAGCATGTTTGATCGAACTAAGCGGCGATGCACCTGTGCCGCCGTCGTGACCGGCAATCAGTACAACATCGGCATAACCTTTACAAACACCTGATGCAATAGTTCCAACACCCGCTTCAGAAACGAGTTTAACGTTCACTCGTGCATCACGATTGGCATTTTTCAAATCGAAAATAAGTTGTGATAAATCTTCAATCGAGTAAATGTCATGATGTGGCGGCGGAGAAATAAGGCCAACACCTGGAGTGGAGTTACGAGTACGTCCAATCCATGCATCAACCTTGTGACCGGGTAATTGCCCACCCTCTCCGGGCTTGGCGCCCTGAGCCATTTTTATTTGTAGCTCATCGGCATTGGTCAAGTAATAACTGGTCACACCAAAACGTCCAGAAGCTACCTGCTTAATACGCGATTTCATCGAGTCGCCGTTTTCTAGTGGGGTAAAACGAATCGGGTCTTCACCGCCTTCGCCACTATTACTTTTGCCACCAATACGGTTCATAGCGATAGCTAGCGTAGTGTGGGCTTCCCATGAAATAGACCCAAACGACATAGCGCCTGAGGCGAAACGTTTAAAAATACCTTCAATCGGTTCAACTTCTTCTAACGGGATAGACTTATGACCCGACGAGAATTCAAGCAAGCCACGCAAGGTAAACGCATCTTTGCTTTGAGTATCGACTAATTTTGCATACTCTTTAAACTGCTCAGTGCTGTTACTCGCAGTTGAATGTTGCAGCATACGAATGGTAGTAGGGTTGAATAGATGGCGCTCGCCATCATGACGCCACGCGTAATCACCACCTGTTTTTAGCAGGTCATCGGTGGCTATTCGGTTTTCAGGTAAGTAGCCCTCGCGATGATTTAACAACGCCTCTTCAGCTATTTGGTTCAAGTCAATGCCTTGAATACGGCTGACAGTGCCAGTGAAGTAACTATCAACAACCTCACTATTAATACCTAAGGCTTCAAACAGCTGTGCACCTTGGTAAGACTGCAAAGTTGATACGCCCATTTTTGAGAATATTTTTAACAGGCCACTGCCGACGGCTTTAGTAAATTTGCCGACCACGTCGCTATCACTCAAGCTAGGATCAATAGCTCCTTCATCACGCAGGTTATATAAGCTTTCAATAGCTACGTATGGGTTAACTGCTGCCGCACCGTAACCCAACACGGTAGCAAAATGATGGGTTTCACGTATATCACCCACTTCAAGAATAAGATCTGCCTTAGCGCGTAAGCCTTCACGAATCAAATAATGATGAACCGCTGCAGTCGCCAATACCGAAGGAATAGCGGCATGATCGTTATCGATATTACGATCACTCAATAGCAGCAATGCATAGCCATCATTAACCGCATCTTTTGCATATTGGCAGACACGATCAAGGGCATTTTTTAATGCACCGTCTTCACCTGTAGCTTTAAACGTAATGTTAATCGTTTTTGATTGTAAGTGGTTATGATCAATATTCTTGAGCTTTTGAAAGTCTTCATTACTCAGCACTGGCTGATCAATTTCAAGCTTGTGGCAATGCTCTGGCGTCTCTGCTAATAAATTATGCGAGTCACCAATGTAGCCACGCAAAGACATCACTAGCTCTTCTCGAATAGGATCTATAGGTGGATTAGTTACCTGCGCGAACAGCTGCTTAAAGTAATGTGAAAGCTGCTGCGGCCGATCAGACAAAATGGCTAACGGGGTATCTGTTCCCATAGCGCCCAGCGGTTCTTTGCTAGTGCCAACCATTTCCGTCAAAATAACGTTTAGGTCTTCATTACTATAACCAAAGGCTTTTTGGGTTTTTCTAAGATTAACCAACTTAGTCGCAGCAGTAGATGGTGCTGGTAATTCGCTTAACAATATTTTGTTATCAAGTAGCCATTTAGCATAAGGCTGGGCAGAACATACCTTTTGCTTAACTTCGTCATCACTAATAATACGGCCCTGTTCCAGGTCAGCAATAAATATCTTGCCCGGCTGTAAGCGACCTTTTTCTACTACAGTAGATTGATCAATACAGATAGCTCCAGTCTCAGAGCCCATAATTAATGTGCCGTCATCGGTAAGCAAGTAACGAGAAGGACGTAAACCGTTACGATCAAGGGTTGCGCCAATCATCTTGCCGTCAGTAAAAGAAATTGACGCCGGGCCATCCCAAGGCTCCATGATACAAGCATAATACTCATAAAATGCGCGCTTAGCAGGGTCCATGTTTTCCTGAGTTTGCCAAGCTTCTGGCACCATCATCATCATGACCTGTTCCAATGGACGCCCACTAAGAACCAGCAGCTCAATAGCCATATCAAGGTTGGCAGAATCAGAATTGCCCCTGTTACAAATTGGGGTGATCATTTTCATTTCAGCATCAGTGAAATTTATTGAATCAAACATCGCTTCGCGTGCATTCATCCAATTAATATTGCCCTTAACAGTATTAATCTCGCCGTTGTGAGATAAATAACGAAACGGTTGTGCACGACGCCAGGCCGGAAATGTATTAGTTGAAAAACGGGAGTGGAACATTGCCAAACCCGAAGTGACCTGCTCATTTTGCAGATCTAAATAGTATTGCTTCACCTGTGCGGTGGTAAACTGCCCTTTATACACAAGTGTGCGAGACGACAGTGAAGCAATGTAAAATTCGTCGGCTGTATTGGCAACGGTGGTATTAATAGTATGTGAACAGTGCTTACGTAAAACAAATAATTTACGCTCAAATTCCTGCTGACTGAGGTCGTCAGGTTTTTGGATGAAGACTTGCTCGATCTGAGGTTCCGAGTCTAAGGACGAGGCACCTAACATCGAATTATCTACTGGCACCAATCGATAACCCAATAGACCTAAACCCAGCTCTTTAAGAGACGCATTTAAAACATCGCGACAAGCCACTGCTTGATTAGGGTCAGAGGGAAAGAAAATCATCCCTACGCCATATTCACCTTGAGCAGGTAAAATAAAGCCAAGTTCATCTGCTTCTATTTTGAAAAAGTCATGGGGAATTTGAATTAGAATGCCAGCACCGTCACCACTTTTAACGTCATAACCGGTTCCACCCCGATGCTCCATGCATTCCAGCATGGTCAACGCGTTCTGAATGATATCGTGGGACTGTTTACCTTTAAGATTGGTAACAAAGCCAATGCCGCAGCTGTCGTGTTCAAATTCTGGGCGATACAGACCGCGGTAATCAGTGTTTGTGCTCATAGTTAAAACTTCCCATCAAATTTTTCCAGACATTAACCGCAGCGGGAGGAAATCACCCGATAGCTGTATTCATCTGGAACTTAATATATTTCTACGCTAATAAAGATCTGCGTTCGTTTTCTAATGCTCCACGTACTTTCTAGCAGCAAGGCTTAGACAATAAGGGGTAAATAGCAACCCTTCTTTATACTGGTGCAAAATACTATTGGATTATAAAGAATATAGACGCCCCGCTCTACTCTAAACCAAGGACTATTAACCTATACCAGATATCTCAAAGTACGCCTATTAAGTGGGTACTCGTAACTAACGCAGAAGCGCCAGAGGAAAGGAATATAATATATATCGGCCTTGTTGTCGACGGTGGATAATTGGCTGTAACAGAGAAGGTAACTATTGATCATAATAGGATCAGTTACACAGGTATTGACGACTTAACTGGGTGCTAAGCTGTTAGCTTTTCGGTTGCGGTATAAAATGTATATATTTCATTCACTTATTTTCCCAAGCAACTGATTTATATGAATTTTACAATTTTTAAATCACCTGAAGGACAATAGATATATACCCATAGGCACAACAACTAATTGGCCGTTAAACCATCACTGTCACAATCTATAAACCAGCATGTAAGACTTTTCAGTGAAACTGGTATTTTATTAAAAAATAGCAGTTATGCTGTCAACATCAGCCCCTAAACTACTAAAAGTTGGTTAAAGATCTAATTAAGTTGTCGCCATAAAATACAATCGTGCTCACATTGAGGTACTGATGAGTTAAGCTACAACAATATCAACATTGCAATAATTAAGACAAAACAACACCGATAGCAGAACCAACTTGCAATTCCTCGTTGTATTCTTGTAGCAATTGCTCGGCTTCTTCGCCGCCGAACATTGCGCGTCGAATGAAATCCTCTAAGCCGTCGGTTTCGTGGATGTCACGCCAGCCATCACCACTGATCACAATACGTTGATTACCATCACCAATTGTCGCTTGTAGAGTTTCACAATCGATTTCACCGACTGTTCCCGTTTCTTCATAGCGGCCATGATCGTCGAACTTGGCTCTAAAAAATATCGTATCTGCACCATCACCATGTAAAAACACCGGGATGTCAGTATTGGTAATTGATAAATCAAATTGTGCTTTGCTTCCCATTAGTATTGCCTCATTTTCAATAATATTTTTGGCCCATATTGATTTTGATACTGAGATTCAAAATCAATCACTCTAACCATCTTTTCACTTTTCGCTTTACACCTTTGGTCAATGTTGTCCCTGCAAGGCATCGAAAATACAAGCTTTCTAGCTGCAGCCTTTGCAACAACCCCTGTCGCTCCTTTTAAAAGCTAGACGTTATTCAGCAGTCTTGCGCATAGCCGATAGAGCAAGTGCAACAACCTCTGTACTTGCTCTATTGTTGATTGTTCATATACGTAACAAATTAGAATTTAGTCTTATTTACCAAAGTGATTTATGTTCCTAATTGGTACTTTTTGAAATGCTAGTTTGTTAACTGTCCTAGTCTAAAAAAGCGGGAAGTAAAAACCTCCCATGATTAAAGCCTTTAAGTCAGTGTTGCGATGCTGACCTATTGAGATTGGCTGCTATCTACCTGAGTAAAAATGATAGTCGGCAATAAGGACATGAATTATAATTACGGTTTTTTTGACTGTAGGGGTCGCAGTCAGTTAGTCCCATGTTAATCTAAAACATAAGGAGCTTAACTATGCACACTAATGACCCAGAACAGGATCAACACACAACACCCCGCGCGTTGTCCCAATCAGTTACTAATATTGAGAACTCCTCTAATAATACTGAGGGCTCCTCTAAGACTCTGTCAGTAGCGACGTTAGGCGATCTTGCAAAACTGACAAACTACTCGCTAATGGACACTCTCAATTGCGATCCTGACGCGACAGAAGACGGCGTCGATCACGCGCCACGACAAGTATTTTCGGGTCACTATGTCCCTGTCAATCCCACCCCAATCCAAGACCCAGAGTATGTCGTCCATAGCAAAGACTTTTTTGATGAACTTGGCTTCGTCGACCACATGGCACAGACCGACGACTTTATGCGCATGTTCTCTGGCGATATCTCGCAGGTACCTGAGCCGATGCGCAAGGTGGGCTGGGCCTGCGGCTATGCACTTTCCATCTTCGGCACCGAATACAACCAACAATGCCCCTTCCAAACTGGCAATGGCTACGGTGATGGTCGCGCAGTGTCCGTGCTGGAGAGCGTTATCAATGGTCAACGCTGGGAAATGCAGCTAAAAGGTGGCGGCCGAACGCCATACTGTCGTGGCGCGGATGGTCGTGCTGTCCTGCGCTCCAGTATCAGAGAGTTCATGGCACAGGAGCATATGCACGCACTGGGCGTGCCAACGTCACGGTCGCTGAGTTTGTATGTTTCGAAAACAGAGAAGGTCCAGCGGCCTTGGTACTCTGAAGGCTCCTACTCAACAGACCCTGACATGCTTATAACTGAACCTGTCGCTATCTCGACGCGGGTCGCACCATCGTTTCTTAGGGTCGGCCAAATCGAACTCTTCGGTCGCCGGGTTCGCAACCGGGCACACCCAAACGCGATGGAAGAACTCGAGAAGATTGTGTTGCACTTAATCGATCGTGAGTACGACGAGGTCATCGACAACAAACTTACTACCGCCGAGAAAGTAGTGCTACTGGCACGTGATTTCCGCAGCCGCCTAACATCGCTGGTGGCAAACTGGATACGCGTTGGTTACTGCCAGGGCAACTTCAACAGTGACAATTGCGCGGCCGGTGGCTTCACCCTTGATTACGGTCCGTTTGGTTTCATGGATGTGTACAACCCAGACTACCAGTCGTGGACCGGTGGCGGACATCACTTCGCATTCTTAAACCAACCGGCAGCGGCGCAGCGCAACTTCCAAATGCTTTGCACGGCACTGAGCCCGTTGTTGGCATCGAATCAGGACTGTCTACAACAGCTCGCTGAAATTCATAGTGGCTTTTCCGCAGTAATGCAGGCGCAAATGGAGACAATGTGGGCAGCCAAACTTGGACTTAGTAATTTTGACGCAACGCTGTTCAGTGAGCTCGAAGCGCTGATGCTGCAAACCCCTGTCGATTACACTATTTTCTTCCGCGAGTTGTCGCTGCTACCTGACGATATTAGCCCACTCAAAAAGAGCTTCTACAATAGCCCTGACTATGCCATGACCTCACTGCACTCGGGATATAAGGTAGACCCAAAAGGGATGGACAAGCGCTGGTCAGCATGGCTCACACAATGGCACGTGCTCCTCAAAGCCGACTCAAATACAGCACCAGCCCTCTCCCGTGAGGAGCTTTCTGGGCAGATGAAACTCGTTAATCCAAAATACAGTTTGCGAGAATGGTTTGTTGTGCCGGCCTATCAGCAAGCGGCAGCAGAAAACTACGCGCTGATTCGAGAGTTACAAGAAGTCATGACCCAGCCATATGCCGAACAGTCGAATGCTGTGGAGGAAAAATATTATCGGCTGAAGCCGGCCGAATTTTTTGAGGTCGGCGGTTTGTCGCATTTAAGCTGCTCGTCGTGATTGATTCGAAAGCTGATGACCAAAGGCGGTAAATATAGGCCAATTATTTTTTTGTAGTGCTAGGTTTTTATGCGCTGTCAATACGACATACCGTTATCGGCACTACAAAATTTAATTCATGATTATTTAATTTAAGTCGCCGCCAATAAACCAGCCTCGTTAGCGATGTCCGATCAAAACACCATCACGTATACTCCCTATCAAATTAAACATCGAGAAAAGTAATGAGCTCCAGTAAGAAAAAAAAATGTGAAATTCATGGCACAGTAGCACCAGGATTTGAATCGATTCGCCAGTTATACCAACACAACATGAATACAATGGCGGAAAAAAACACGCAGCTATGTATTTACTACCAAGGACAGAAAGTCGTTGACCTGTTGGCTTCAACGACCAACGATAACGAATTTTCGGCAGACTCAATCAGCAATGCTTTCAGCAGTGGTAAAAGCCTTGAATCTATCGCAATAGCCTCTCTGGTAAGCAAAAATCTAATAGATTACAACGCGAAAATCACCGCCTACTGGCCAGAATTTGGAGCCAATGGTAAAGAAGAACTAACCGTTGCCGACCTTATGCGGCACGAGGCGGGGCTGGCAAACTTTGATACATCCATGGCACTGGACGATTTACTAACAAAGAACATTAAACAAAATTCCGTGGGACGGATTATTGAGGCCCACTCACAAAAATTCGGCGATGGTAGCCGGCGCGAGTACCATGCTGTAACCCGAGGTTGGATTGTCAATGAAGTGTTTCGTCGAGTAGATCCGGCGGGTCGTACTATTGGTGAATTTCTGCATGAAGATATTTGCGTAGCAATGGGTGCTGATGCAATCATCGGAGTTAAGAGAGAAGAATTATTTCGCGTCTCAAAAGTATCGACACTGGGGTTTGGCTTTCAGTTGCTTGAGAGCTTAAAACCGAAGTTTCTCGGCCGGAGAATCGTGCATAATATTTTTCAAATTCTTGCTAGGCTAATCCGAATAATTCCTGCCATACGCCGCAAGGGTAGAACTCCTCCGCCGCCGCCATTTGTGGGAATGAAGCATATTGGGTTTTTTAATGAACCAGACCTTGCCATGGGTGAAACCCCTTCTGCTAACGCAAACTGTTCGGCAAGAGGGTTGGCGAAAATAGCAGCGATGATGTCTGCCGGTGGAAAACTAGATGGCAAAGAATACCTAAGTGAGCAAGCTTGGACAGCGCTACATGACAAACCTGTGGAAGAAAATATGGGCGGACTGTTCACTACTCGGTTTACTCAGGGCGGCGTTAATCAGTTTGTAAAACCTACTGCGAGCAGCTCCGCACTGGAGCGTGATTTTAACAAAGGTAGAGAGGGCTTTTACGGTTGGATGGGGCTTGGCGGGTCAATTTTTCAATGGCATCCCGAGCTAGATATTGGCTTTGGGTTTGTACCCACTTCATTGCATGTACTAGATTTTCTCAATGAAAGAGGAAAGGTCTACCAGGCTGAGCTACTAAATTGCATAGCACGCACAGATGCGGTGAGCGCAACTTCCTGATAAATGCACAAATCATTGTACTTTAATATTTTGTCTACGCCTTGTTTCGGCATTGGTTCGAAGCTCGGTCGCTGCAACTGGTACTGACAAATTAATTTATTTTATGCCGGAAAATCAATCCCGAGTATCCATAAAAATTTACTATATATTATTGGAAGTTATGTTTTAGCTTAATACTCATTCATCTAATACACATCATCGGTCCATACAATTCATTTAAGATTTCGACCTACATTTTGTCTTATCATCAGTTACAACTTGCAATGCGTAAAAGCCCTGAAGTTGATAGGTCTCGAAATTAATAATGGATTAGTTAACAATGAACACTCAGGCATTGGTATTTGTCATCGCTTTAGCAATATTTTCAACCAATGTAGCAGCTGAACAAAAAAGTAAATTAGGCGATGATGCTAGCGAAAAATAAGCTGACAATGCCGATATCACACTGACCAATATTTTTGACTACGATTATGACTATGGCGCCACAGCTGTAATCGTTCATAACAAGAAATCAGGTAATACCCAGCACTATTTTTTCGAGACATCGAAAACGGCATCTAAGCAACAGACGTTGCAATGTGAAAACACAGAAAGCTAGATATCTCCTGTAGACCAACTGCCCAATTCAAAGCATAAACCAATTCGTACGTTTAAGTTCGCTCGCTTGTCCCAATAGAAATTCCGTAATAATAGATGCGATATTTTATTGGTGGAACCGAGCGGGACTATCTAACCTAGATCCTCTCCCTTAGGGCCGTCGAGCGGCTAAAAACTGCTAAAGCAATATTTATGTAACCGCTGACCTTTTATGCCCTCTGTACAACATGTGCCCTGTGGGGACAATACTGCCAATGACACTTCCAAAAAAATATCACTATGATTTATAAAGTTTTATAGGCCATACGCTTATCACCAAAATACCTGTTCGCCCCAATTAAACCGATAGGTGTACAAAAACCAATTGGAAATTGGTCGTTATAATAACTAGCTAAAAACTGTCCATAGAACTAACCTAACTACCGATATTATCTCAAAAAATATTCATTATCTTGGCATTACCGTCCGACTTAAAAGTGTACGATTAGTACTTGACCAAAACAAACTAAACCATTCAAGCGATTGCGCTCCAATTAGTAAGCAGCAACTTTTCAAGCAGCGGCCTACACGTTGACTTATCAACAATTCCAGGTTCTCCAGCTCGCTTTAGTTCCACACCCTATGCTGGATTGCTATTCAATTAAAATTAGAAGAAAATATTTAACATTAGCAATATTAATGGCTATTAAAGATGGTCTATTAGCATTTGCCAAAAATTCACAAACTTATATGAAAGAGTAAATAAAGACTTCTTATGACGAACTCCGATATTGTCGACCTGTGGGTCGGTTCACATGATTTACCTGCATGGTTTACTGAAGCCATGGCTGTGCCGCGCGAAGAAGGCTTTGCCCAAATTAATAGCCATAAAGTCCATTATTTTCGTTGGGGGAAACGCGGTAATCCTCCGCTTCTAATCACCCATGGATTTTTGGCGCATGCGCGCTGCTTCGCTTTTATCGCCCCATTTTTCGCTGAAGAATATGATATTGTCGCCTATGATTTAGCGGGAATGGGCGATAGCGACGCGCAGCCAGGACGCACCAACGCGGAACGCGGCGAGGATATGGTCGCAGCGGCAGAAAAATTCGATATGTTTGATGGGCCTGTAAACCCGATCATCATTGCGCATAGCTTTGGCGGCGGCGTTGGTCTTAGCGCAATGGAGCACGCAGGGGAGCGGTTCTCCGGTCTGATTATTTGTGACTTGATGGTGATGCGTCCGGAAATATTAAAAGCCATCTGGAAGGTTGAAGGTTTGGGGCGGCCAGGATCTGGCAATCCACACAAGCGCAACAATATCTACCCAGATTATGAAACGGCCCGTGCACGGTATGTGCTATCGCCGCAGCAATCTGTAAAAGCAGCTTTTCTGTTGGATTATATGGCCTATCATTCTCTGTGTGAGGTAGACGGTGGTTGGACTTGGAAGTTTGATCCGCAAGTGTTTACGCGGGTTGAAGAAGATCAACAGAATTGGCTGCAAACCGCCCAACGCATCGCTGATCTTGAGCATAAAGCGGTAATAATTTACGAGGAAAAGAGCTCATTATTCGATGCAGACAGTATTGAATACATCAAGGAAGTGGGCGGCAGTCATGTTCCGATGATAGCTGTGCCAGATGCGGAGCATCATTTAATGCTGGACCAGCCGATGGTATTTGTTACCGCACTGCGATGTATGCTGGCCCTTTGGTAAGGTTGTTCCATGCCCCGTAATTTGCCGCTTCCCACGCGATTATTCCGCCCACAGCAGGCAGATAAGCTGATCTTTAATACCAGCATTGAAACTATGCATACAGGTTTAGCCCTACCAAAAGCGCAGCACTCATCGGGTTGAAAATACGTCTATTAAGGCGCTCATACCTACTAATCGCAGCTACCGAAAAGGGTTTTGGCAAATTAACTCATCTTGACCAAGTAAATCCATAATAAAACAGCAGGCAACTGCTCGTTCTAATTTTCAAACACTACTTCCCTAAAGTCTCGATAGTGAACCGCCGATGTTTGATGCCTACTAAGGTTGAATAAATTACTAACCGCTGCATGTATGCCGAGCGATATAACTATATTTCACTAAACAACAGATAACAAAAAGGCCTTACCCAAGAGTACGACTTTTTAATTGATTGGTGGAGACTAGCGGGATTATCAAACTACGCCCTCTCCCTTTGGGTCGATGATTAATCGATCAAAATTGCTAACGCAATATTTGTGCAACCGCAGACTTTTCATACACTATGCTGCAACACTACTAGTATTGGGCATACAAAAACTTAAGCTATTATTTTTATTATAGCTCTCTAGATTTGCCAACAATTAGAAACTGAAAAATAATCTACATTTAAAGAAAACGGAGGCCTGTGTATGTACTAATAAAAAATACATATCAAAGTACCTGAGTTGACTTACCAATATCTATTAACTACTTATCGAAGGTACATATCTAGCAGCACCTTATTTTTTTCATCCGCTTCGCGTTCATATTCAAGTACGGTTTCGATATATATTTCTGTAGCAGGGCTCATCGAGCGATTTTTCAGAAAGATAAAACCGTGAACAGGCGCTATCCAGGGGTTCTGGAAATTCAGTAACACAAATTCTCCAGACTTAAGTTCAGACTCTATCTGTAAGGGTATAGCTGCTCCGATGCCATCGCTTTGTGCGATCAGTTCCCGCGCTGTCGTGAAATTATCAACTTCCACTGACGGCACCAAATGTCCGCTATTTTGGTCAATAGTTGCTTTTCCCGGCACCCGATCTGCAATTTGAGACGGCACACGAACCGTAATCAGTGGGAATTGATCCAGTTCATGCCTACTAGGCTTCACAATATTCGCTAGAGGGTGTTGTTGGTGGCAGTAAATAACCATTTGATGCGCACTAACCTTTTCTACGGATAAGTGATCTTCACTCTCGGCCACCTCAAGTGCAGCAAACCCAAGATCTACCGCTCTACTAGAAACATATTCGTTAACAGCCTGCCAGTTTCCTGTTAATGCCTGATACTGGAGGTTTGGAAACTTGCTAATCATGCTGGCAAGCGCCCGATTGCCAGACACTTCAGCAGGGTACATACCCAATGCAACTGAAAAACTTCCAGTTTCTAGCCCGCGCATAAGATGCATTTCTCGCTCGAGCTCTTCCGCACCAGCAACGATAGCAGCCGCACGATGCAGAAACGTTTCCCCATAACGCGTGGGAATCACGGTTGTCGTATCACGATCAAATAAAGGAATACCTAGGTCTACTTCCAGATTCTGAATACTTCGAGAGAATGCCGATTGGGAGATGTTTGCTTCGATTGCAGCACGGGTAAAGTTACCATGCTTGAAAAGGCATAACGCGTGAACCAATTGCCGATGACTGATCATTATGTGTTTTAAGTCTTAGCTTTAAGAATTCAATGCATTACATGACACTTTGAACACAGGGTCAAGCCGCGACCATCTAGATACCCAGATTAAATCGATTAGGGGTCGCAGCTTCAGAGAGTCATAACTAGAGGTTATTTATGCCGGTGTTTGTATCCACCAACGTTATCAACCTAGAAAGCCCTATCAATTACTCGCTAGCTCCTTGGAACGGATTCCAGGCACTATCTACCTCAAGAATATTATTTTTACTCGTATGAGATTCATATAACGCAATCATACTTGCCAATTTTTCAGGATTTTCTGTTTCCAATGGGTTTGTTTCTGATGGATCGGTTACTACATTATATAAGTGCCATTGACCATCACCGAACATTCCAGTTCTTACTTTCATGGCTTTCAATTCGCCTTGCATAACATAGCCATTACCAAACAATTCAAACGCCCACCAATCCTTTTCTGTTCTTACTACTTCCGATGTTCCATCTAAAAAAGGTTTCATGCTTATTCCACTTGGTGGAACAATTTCCTTGCCGTTATATTCGGTCATAGGATGTTTGATATTTGCATATTCCAAAATAGTCATTGGAATATCTTTTGCATAAGCAACAGCGTTAGATTTTGTACCTGCACGAGCATATTTTTCGTTAAATGCTCCAGGCGGTACCACCATCATTGGAACTCTAATTCCACCTTCTCCGATAAACCACTTCCACCATTGTAATCCGCCTGTCGCTGCATTCGCCCAAGACGTACCAATGACATTCTCTGAATTAGCGGTTCCAATTGCCTCAAAAGATGAATCAAATTGATTTTCGATCCATTTTGCCAACTCTGGATTGCCCGTTTTTGGATTGCTAGGCTCTAGTCCTTCAGGGCCGTTATCTGTTACATAAACAATCAATGTATTATCTAGCTGATCAGACGCCTTCAAATAATCCAAAATCTGACCTATTCTAGAATCCTGATCTTCAATCATTGCAGCATAAGTCGCCATTATTTTGGCTTGTTTTTCTTTGTCTTCTTGTGAGAGATCTTCCCACCGTCTTGTTAAGTTATTAAATGGTGCTTCTTTTGCTTCATGAGAGATTAACCCATGTTCTTTAAGGCTTTCGTATCTAGCTTTTTTCAAGCCTGCATATCCTAATTCTAAGTATTTAGGATAATACTTCATGATTAAATCTTCAGGCGCTTGAATAGGAAAATGTGCCGTTGTAAACGCCATATAGGCAAACCAAGGTTTATCGTTTTTAACGCCCTCTTTTATGAATTCAAGCATTTGGTTGGTGTAAATTTCGCCAGAATAAACTCCATCAGGTCTGTCGTATGGCTCGCCGTTCAATGTCCACTCTTCTACACGTTTTTTATTCAAACCATCTGGGTCTTGAAAATCAGGCGTCATGGCTAAATTATTCCAATGATTAGAACCACCAGAATAAATACCAAACTCTTTAGTAAAGCCAACACCTAAAGGTCCTCTACTTCCTGGCTTGTCACCGCCCAAGTGCCATTTGCCAGATTTGTAAACTTCATAGCCTTCATCTCTAAATAATTCAGTCATAGTGACTGCATCATCAGTTAAATACGTTTCATAACCTTTCTTTCCTCTCGTGGGAGGATAGACAGAGTAGTCAAATGCCCCCAAGCCTACTTCGATACTGTCATTGCCGGTAAAAATCATTGACCGAGTAACAGAGCAAACGGGTGATACGTGAAAGTTTGTAAAACGAACACCTACATTGGCAAGCTCATTCATATTCGGCGTTTTAACTTCTGAGCCAAAAGCACCAATATCGCCAAAAGCCGTATCGTCGCCAACCAATAATAAAATATTTGGTTTCTTTGTCGCGTCAATCGAATCTGTTGTTTCAATCGAAGCTTGCTCATTTTCGGAAACTGAATTATTGCACGCAGTTAAAAGCAAAATAGCGATTGCAGAAATAGCTGTGGTAAAAAATTTAGAGCTTGTCATGAGTTTTTATCTTATTAGACTATAAATCAGGTAAAAATAGCTTATCGCAAGCTACCTTCTCTGAATAATGCATTATATGTCGCCAGCAATACCTTTAATGCATGGTGAACAGTCCTCAAAACCCTAGGTCACTCCGTCGTCCATGTTGCAACGGCCTTGGTACTACCTACAGTACTGACAAGTTAACCCGCCGATAGGTTAAGTAAAGTAAGACTCACTTACACCAAAGTTTCTGGTGCCAAAAGTTGTCTTAGCCTTACCTCGTCAATATCGGTCATTTCCATCGCAACATCTATGATGGGACGCCCTTCACTATAAGCCCGCTTGGCGATTTCAGCAGCCTTGCTGTAACCAATTTCGTGATTAAGTGCCGTAATCAACATCGGATTGCGTGCCACGCTCTCTTCAACTCTAACGGTGTTGACTACAAAATCTGCGATAGCTGTTTGCGCCAAAGCATTACAACTATTTGCCAGCAAGTCGATACTTTGCAATAAGTTGTACGCAATTACAGGTAACATGACATTGAGCTGAAAATTCCCAGACTGCCCGGCGATAGTAATGGTGGTGTCATTACCGATTACCTGAGCGGCGGCCATCGCGACTGCCTCTGGCACAACGGGGTTAACCTTGCCGGGCATAATACTACTGCCAGGCTGCAAGGCTGTTAGGCTTATTTCACCCAAACCACATAGCGGCCCACTGTTCATCCAGCGTAAATCATTACAAATTTTCATTAGCGCAACGGCCAAAACTTTAAGCTGCCCCGACAATTCTACGGCGGTATCTTGGCAGCTAAGGGCGGCGAATAAATTTTCAGCGGGGATAAATTCTGTGGCGGTCAATTCAGACAACTGGGCCGCGAACAGAGCAGCAAACTTTGGCGCTGCATTAACCCCAGTACCAACCGCAGTAGCTCCTTGTGCTAATTGGCATAAGCGTTTGCGACTATCAGTAATACGCTGCTGAGCTAATTCAAGCTGCGCACGCCAGCCAGAGAGCTCTTGCGAAAAACTGATCGGCATCGCATCCATCAGATGGGTGCGACCAGTTTTAATTTGTCCAGCTAGTTCACTTTCACGCTTGGCGATGACTACTTGCAGCTGCTGTATAGCCGGCAGTAACTGCTGATCAATCGCCAAACAAGCGCTGACATGAATAGCGGTAGGAATAACATCATTGCTACTTTGACTACAGTTGACATGATCATTGGGGTGGACTTTACGATTCAACTTCTGAGTGGCAAGGCTAGCAACTACCTCATTGATGTTCATATTGCTGCTAGTTCCAGAGCCAGTCTGAAAAACATCAAGCGGAAATTGATCTAACTGTTCGCCATTGGCAATGGTGAGGGCTGCTGCGCGAATAGCGCTGGCTAGCTCAGTATCAAGTTCACCTAACTCACCATTAACATTTGCTGCCGCCGCTTTGATAAAACCCAAACAACTAATAAAGCGCGCCGGTAAAGTGATACTACTGATAGTAAAGTTTTCTAACGCTCGCTGCGTTTGAGGTCCGTATAAAGCGTCGGCTGGAACCTTAACCTCGCCAAGACTATCACTCTCCACTCGATATTTTTTAGTCACGCCCAGCCTCACTATTTAGTCTTTATTTAAAGCCTCACTATTTTTTAGTCTCTAACATAGCTATGCATATAGTCATTGAATAAATAGTTAAGCCGTTGATAATATTCGCTCTAACACGTAACTCAACACACCACCGGCAAGGTAGTATTCAATTTCTACTGCTGTATCAAGTCGAGACTGCAGTTTTATCTGCCGCTCTTCACCAGAGGGATAATAAACCGTTGCAGAAAAGTGCTGCTTGGCAAATAGTGGCTGATCTAAACCGCTAATATCAAATTGCTCGTCACCGCTAAGGCCCAGAGTTTGGCGTGTTTCACCAGGCATAAATTGCAAGGGTAATACACCCATGCCAACCAAATTAGAGCGATGAATACGCTCGAAACTTTCCACAATTACCGCCCTAACACCTAGGAGTAAAGTTCCTTTGGCAGCCCAGTCACGACTCGAACCGGTACCATATTCCTTGCCGGCAACTACCACTGTATCAATACCTTGCGACTGATATTCCATTGCAGCATCGTAAATAAAGCGTACTTGTTGCTCTCCATGCAGGCGCGTGTAGCCGCCTTCTATTTCTGCTGTCATTTCATTGCGAATACGGATATTACCAAAGGTGCCACGCATCATAACCTGATGATTACCGCGTCTTGAGCCATAGGAATTAAAGTCTTTTTCGGTAACGCCTTGCGCACGTAAATACTGCGCCGCTGGGCTATCTCCAGGAATCGCTCCTGCTGGCGATATGTGGTCTGTTGTTACCGAATCACCGAGCAAAGCCAACATTGGAGCCTTAATAATATTTTCGGCTTTACCGCGATACTGCTCTTCAAAGAACGGTGGCAATTGAATATAGGTCGAGTCATCACGAAATGCATAAGTTGCATCGCTGTCAGTCTCAATGGCGCGCCAACTATCATCACCATCAAATACCGCACTGTATTCCTTATTAAACATAGTGTTAGTAATGGTCTGCACCAGCTCTGCAATTTCAGCATTGCTTGGCCATATATCCTTTAGATAAACCGGTTGGCCATTGCCATCGTTACCCAGCGAGTCACGACTCAAATCGATCCGTGTTGTACCGGCCAAAGCATAAGCGACCACTAGTGGCGGCGATGCCAGCCAGGATGCTGGCACCAATGGATGGATACGCCCCTCAAAGTTACGATTACCTGACAACACAGCACAGCTTATTAAACTATTGGCGGCGATAGTATCTTCTACAGCTGGTGGCAGCGGCCCCGAGTTACCAATACATGTGGTGCAACCATAACCAACTAAGTTAAAGCCAAGTTCGTCAAGTGGTGCCTGTAATTTTGCCTGTTGTAAATATTCTGTCACCACTTTAGAGCCCGGCGCCAGAGAGGATTTAACCCACGGTTTACGTTGTAGGCCTTTCGCCAAAGCATTGCGAGCGACCAAGCCTGCTGCAATCATCACCGCCGGGTTTGAGGTATTAGTACAAGAGGTAATGGCAGCAATAACCACATCACCGTGGTGCATCGGCAACGCGCTACCCGCCAAAGGATAGCCAGTATCAAGCTGCCCAGCCTTACCAGATAATTCAATAAAACTGTCTATTGCTGTTCGCAGCCCGGTCACTGGCACGCGATCTTGCGGCCGTTTTGGCCCCGCTAAACTGGGTTCAATCGTGGTTAGATCCAAATGCAAAGTGGCTGAAAAATCAGGCTCTAAAAAATGCTCATCGCGCCACATACCCTGCGCCTTACTGTATGCCTTAACTAATTCAATCTGGTCTTCGTCACGACCACTCAAGCGTAAGTATTTAATAGTATGTTCATCAACTGGAAAGAAACCACAAGTGGCGCCATACTCTGGCGCCATATTGGCAATAGTCGCACGATCAGCAAGCGGTAAATGATCCAAACCTGCACCATAAAACTCTACAAATTTACCGACCACTCCATGGGTGCGCAGTATTTGCACTACTCTTAATACCAAATCAGTAGCCGTAATTCCTTCTCTCAGTTGCCCAGTCAATTCAACACCAACCACGTCAGGAATTAACATTGAGATCGGCTGATCTAACATAGCAGCCTCGGCTTCAATGCCGCCCACGCCCCAACCTAGCACGCCTAAACCATTGATCATCGTAGTGTGGCTATCAGTCCCTACTAATGTATCTGGATAAGCTAACGACACGCCATTGTTAGTCTCGCTCCAGATAACTTTTGCTAAATACTCTAGATTAACCTGATGACAAATACCGGTTCCTGGTGGCACGACGCTAAAGTTATCAAAAGCGCCCTGCCCCCATTTTAAAAACTGATAGCGCTCATGATTGCGCTGCATTTCAATAGCGACATTTTCTTCAAAGGCGCTAGCACTGGCGAATTTATCAATACTCAGTGAATGGTCGATAATCAAATCAACTCTTGATAAGGGGTTAATTTTTTGTGGATCACCGCCCCGCTTTACCAAGGCCTCCCGCATCGCTGCTAGGTCCACCACTGCTGGTACACCGGTAAAATCTTGCATTAGTACTCGCGCCGGATGATAAGCAATTTCATGGCTACTACTTTTACCACCACTAGCAACCAGCGCTTTAACATCATCACGACTACAACTAAGCCCATCTTCATTACGGAGCATGTTTTCAAGTAGAATTTTTATCGTTACCGGTAACCGAGCAATTTCTTTATGCGAACCCAGCTCGCCACCATTGATTGCAAAGTAAGTAAATTGTTTGTCGCCAACCGTCAGTGTGCTAAGAGTGTTGAAAGAATTATTAGAATTTTTCATATGCTTACCTAATCCAATAGTTTGTTTTACCGAGCGTATTAGTAATTTAAATAATGCAATTAATCTGAAGTAAACGTTTATTACATACTGAATGATTTCGGTAGACGGCAGACTAGATCAACCACTGAAATATCCACATGCGCCTAACTATTGATCAGGCCCTGCAGATTATCTGGTTCCTCCCACGGCAAGTGATGATCTTCAAGAATAGCCAAATTATTGCGGCTCACCAGCTGTCCTTCAGACTGATAGCCCAACAACTCTTTAATAGGGCGATCAGAATATCGGGCGATTAACTCAGCCTCATGGGAGGTCAGATTAGACAGTCCACGGGCGCGTTCGACCCCATTTTCATCATAGATATGCAGTACATCGGCTTTTAGAAAGGTACTGTGCAAAGACACCACGTCCCGACACAAAATACCGGTATTATTACCCCTAAGCGCATCGGCAGCTTCCTGTTTCAGCACCAAACTACCGGCCATTTGTAAACGGTCGGTGAGCCAGATCATCCAACTTGACGAAGGTGTTGATTTTGCGATGCAACGAGTATGCGGCCGTTCTCCCGCTAGCACAGAAGAAACTGGTCGATCTAGCGTGCCCCGAGAAATCAGTGTAGTGCAGCCTCCATTTTGAGCCATATTTGCCGCCCGCATTTTGGTTAGCATGCCACCACTGCCCATTTGGCTGTTACCACTGGTCACCGCAAGGTATTCACTAACGTCCTCAACAGTTTCTACTAACTTCGCGCCTTCCTCTGAGGGATCACGGTCGTAGAGACCATCTACACTTGTCAGAATAATGAGATGCTGAGCCTGAATCATCTGTGCTACTTTGGCGGCCAGCCGATCATTGTCACCAACTCGGATCTCCTCTGTGGTGACCGTATCGTTCTCATTGACGATTGGCAGAATATTGCGCTCTAGCAAGGTATGCACGGTGTTTTTGGTATTTAGAAATCGCCGCCGTTCCTCTAGATCTTCCGACGTCACTAGCACCTGCGCGATATTAAAACCGTATTCTAGTGCTATCTGTTTATAGGCATTGAGCAAAATCGGCTGACCGCAGGCTGCGGCTGCCTGCTTCTCTTGCACACCAGCAGTTTCAATATCCGCGTTCAATGCATTTAAACCTAGAGCTACGGAGCCAGATGAAGCCAATACAACTTCATAACCCTGTTGCTGCAGATTAGCTATATCACTGAGTAGTCCATGCATAAACGCATAACACGGCTTCAGCTGGTCAGCGCTCGCCAGTAGACTTGAACCCACCTTCACTACGATTCGTTGCTTAGATTGTGTCTGGGGGTGCCCAACTTGCTGCTCGAAAAGCTCGCCTTCTCGTGACGTCATTTATTACCTCTTTGTCGATTACTCGAAATTATAGTTCGCTCTCTATCTACTCCGCTCTCTATCAACTCCGTTCTCTATCAACTTCGCTTACTAACTAATTGCACACCATGCGCATCAAGCCAACATTAGGATTTGACCCATAATATGACCAGCGCTGGTATTATTAAGCCATCATCCAGAGGGCGAAATCGTATAAAATAGCGGCTTTTACTTAGATATCTAAATGTATAATATAGCGTTATCGTATATATATAAATGCATACAGACACTTATACATTTATTATCATCTAAATAATACTTAGATGTCTAAATATGTTACTCTAAGAAACAATTTGGGAACAGCAACCTGCTCCGACGCAACGCAAGACTACTGATCGCCCCCAAAATGACCTATGCGATGAGCTTGGGGTACTGTAACGAGGTAAATTTTTGAATTTTAAGAAGAAAACACGAGTATTAATGGTGGGTTGCGGAAAAATGGGCAGCGCATTATTGACGCGTTGGCTAGGTCAACCCAACTTCACCTTTACAGTAGTATCCCCCTCAGGCCGCCTAATGCCCAAGGGCGTCAATATGGTTCGATCTGCTAAAGCCCTAGTGGATACTAGATTTGATCTAATCGTCATTGCAGTTAAACCTCAAATGATTGCAGAAATACTGCCCGTCTATACAGACTTACTTGCATATAATGGCTGCTATTTGTCAATCGCGGCCGGATTCTCTACTAACTCTATCGAGGAACTGGTCGGCAAAGCATCACTAATACGGATTATGCCCAACCTACCAGTACAGATAGGTAAAGGCGTCAGCTCTCTTTACGCCAACAAATATGCAACTCTGCAACAGCGGATACTAGTAGAGGCATTGATGACAACAACCGGGCAACTAGTCTGGACTAAGACTGAAGATGATATTGATCGACTGACAGCTATCGCCGGCAGCGGACCAGGCTATGTGTTTGAAATCGCCCGTTGCTGGATAAATGCCGGACAGACGCTAGGGTTTTCTGAAGGTATATCGCGAGAAATGGTTCTGCGAACACTAGTAGGTTCCGCCGAACTAGCTCTCTCTAGCCAAGCGTCGCTAGACGAACTCCGCGAAGGCGTTACCAGTAAAAATGGCACTACCGCAGCTGGGCTTTGCGCATTGAACCAAGACGCCAATCTCGATGACCTGTTGCAAAAAACTATCGACGCAGCTTACGCCCGCGCGTTAGAACTGCGCTGATACATTCAACACAAACATAGCAGACGAGGCCAGCAGTCACCGCAAGATATAAAATAAAACATCGCCAGATATGATAATCATACTGACACGATGACATTATCAACAACGCTTTAAAATGAGGAGAAACATATCGCATCATCCAGCGCAGTAGTGCTGCCCAAAGTTGAAGCTTTTATAGATCAACTTGGAAAACAAGCAAAAGCAGCCGCAAAAATACTTGCCATTGCAACTACCGAGCAGAAAAACCACGCTCTGGAAAACGCGGCGGCCAACATAGATAGTCGCGCAGAAGAACTACTGGCTGCAAACGAATTAGATCTGCAAAATATCTCCAGCTCAGACAATCAGTCTTCGTTCATCGACAGATTAATGCTAGACCCAGAGCGAATTCAAAGTATGACTCAAGCCATCAGGAATATTGCATCACTGCCTGACCCAGTAGGACGAATACTAATGGACACTGATCGTCCAAATGGTCTGCGTATTCGTCGCGTCACCACTCCTATCGGCGTGATTGGTATGATCTACGAATCTAGACCCAATGTTGGCGCAGACGCCGGCGCATTGTGCCTGAAATCTGGTAACGCAGTAATTCTGCGTAGCGGCTCAGAAAGCCTCAACTCCACTCGGGTAATCGTTTCATGCCTTGTAGACGGTTTGTGTGGGGCAGGCCTGCCCACTGCATGTATTCAGTTTATTGACACTCCGGACCGGACTGCGGTGGCAAGTCTTTTACGCTGTAATGAGTTTGTTGACTTGGTCATTCCGCGCGGCGGGCGCAGCCTAGTTGAACTAGTCAATAAAGAGGCGCGCGTACCCACGCTGCTGCACCTTGATGGCAATTGCCATACCTATGTGCACGCAGGTGCAGATCTCAACAAAGCCATTGACGTCGTTAGCAATGCCAAACTGCGCCGAACTGGTGTCTGCGGTGCAACAGAAAGCATTGTCGTCGATAAAAAAATTGCGGCACAATTTTTGCCGAGACTAGCAGAGCGATTGGGAAATTGTGAAATCCGCGGCGACGAGATGGCTGTTAATATTGATTCGCGTATCGTACCCGCAACCACAAGTGACTGGGGCACCGAGTATCTGGATGCCGTTGTGTCGGTAAAAACCGTGCAGGGTCTAGAAGAAGCAATCTCTTTTATCGACACCCACTCATCAGGCCATACCGATGCGATTCTTACCGAGGACTTAGTTGCTGCGAAAAGCTTTATACAAGCAATTGATTCCGCCGTCGTCATGCATAACGCCTCAACTCAATTCTCCGATGGAGGTGAGTTTGGCATGGGCGCTGAGATCGGAATCGCCACCGGGAAAATTCATGCACGAGGCCCAGTCGGGCTTGAGCAACTCACTAGTTTCAAATATGAAGTCCATGGCGATAGCCAAGTTCGAGCCTGAATCAAGAGGAAATAACAATGTTTGATCCTGCCCTTATTTCACTGACCCTATACTTTATACTGATGATGGCCATCGGTATTTACGGTTATCGCAACTCCACCAGTAATGTCTCAGAATACATGCTCGGCGGCAGAAAACTGCACCCAGCCGTAGCAGCCTTGTCGGCGGGGGCATCTGACATGAGCGGCTGGATGTTAATGGGACTGCCTGGCGCTATCTATGTCAGCGGTTTCAGCGCCGGCTGGATTGCGGTCGGTCTAGTGATTGGTGCGTATTTTAATTACCTGCTGGTCGCACCTAGGCTGCGTGCCTATACGGAACTGGCAAATGATGCGATTACTATCCCAGACTTTTTTGAGAAACGCTTTAATGACAAATCCCATGCACTAAGAATAATTTCGTCGGTTGTTATCGTTATCTTTTTCACCCTTTATACGTCATCAGGTGTTGTCGCTGGCGGCAAACTTTTTGAAGTCTCTTTCGGCCTTAGCTACGAGCTAGGATTATTTCTAACAGCTGGAGTTGTTGTCGCCTATACACTGTTCGGCGGGTTTCTTGCAGTCAGCATTACCGACTTTGTGCAAGGCTGCATTATGTTCGTCGCGCTGATCTTGGTGCCAACAGTTGCGTTTTACATGCTCGACGGTACTCAAGCCGTTTCATCGACGATCGTCAGCATTGACCCTAGCATGCTGAGTTGGACCAAAGGTCTGACTACATTTGGGCTTATTTCTAGCCTGTCCTGGGGGCTTGGATATTTCGGTCAACCCCACATTATCGTTAGATTTATGGCAATACGCTCACTACCTGAGATAGCAACGGCAAGAAGGATTGGAATGAGTTGGATGATAGTGACCGTCATTGGCGCTGTCGCCACCGGTATACTCGGTCTCGCTTATGTAACCTCAACCAGCGCAACATTGGACGACCCAGAGAATGTTTTTGTTTTCCTCTCACAGGTGTTGTTCCATCCTCTGATAGCTGGATTTTTGCTGGCAGCAATTCTCGCCGCCATCATGAGTACAATCTCTTCACAACTGCTAGTGTCTTCGAGCTCGCTGACAGAGGATTTTTATAAAACTTTTGTACGTCGCTCAGCCAGCCAAAAAGAACTAGTACTGATCGGTAGATTTTCTGTACTGGCAGTATCTCTGGCTGCCATAGCATTAGCTTTTGATCGCTCTTCATCAATCCTGTCTCTGGTCAGTAATGCTTGGGCTGGCTTTGGCGCGGCGTTCGGCCCCATAATTTTACTCAGTCTATTCTGGCGCCGTTTTAACAGAGACGGTGCGTTGGCAGGAATGATCACTGGCGCAATTGCCGTGCTGTTTTGGATCTACGTGCCAGTTGAAGTTGGCGGCAAACCGCTAACAGCTCATCTCTATGAAATTGTTCCTGGATTTATACTCGCTTTAATAGCCGCAGTTGCTGTCACCCTAATGACATCTCGCCCTGAGCAAGCCATCACTCAACGGCACGACCACATGACACAGCTGATGCTACAACATGATCCGGATCTGTCAGCGCCAGTTACCGAATAAGACTGATCGAAACCTAAGGAAATATATTCTATGAGCTCGACCATGAACAATGAAAGCATGCCTGCCACGCCACCAGACGATGGTGACATGGATGCAATACGCGCACTCCATGTTGCCAATGAAGGCGAAGTACTGTCATCGTTGATCAGCAGCTCCGGTATTAACCTTAGTCAGCGACAGTTGATTCAAGACCGAGCAGTCAGCCTGATTGATGCCATGCGCAGCGGCGGCCAGCTAGGCCTAATGGAAATGTTCTTGTCCGAATACGGACTGTCGACTAACGAAGGTATAGCGCTGATGTGTCTAGCAGAAGCGCTGCTTAGAGTACCTGATGCAGGCACGATTGATGCACTAATCGAAGACAAGATTACGCCTTATGATTGGGATAATCATTACGGTCATTCAGGTTCTTCCATAGTTAACGCATCCACTGTAGCGCTAATGCTGACCGGGCGCATCCTTGATGTAGACAATACTTCCAGCGTGTCGGGTTTGCTCAATCGCACAGTGAAGCGTCTTGGCGAACCGGTGGTAAGGACCGCCGTTAAGCGAGCCATGAAAGAAATGGGCAATCAATTTGTGTTGAGGCAAACGATTGAAGAAGCACTCAAACGTGGTCGCTCAGAGATGAAGCGCGGGTTCCTTTATTCTTATGACATGCTCGGCGAAGCGGCACTGACCCAAGCAGATGCAGATAAATATTTCGAATCCTATGCCGATGCGATTCATGCTATTGGTAAACAAGCCGGCGAAGGTCCAATTCCCGATCAACCTGGAATCTCGGTCAAACTATCCGCGCTGCATCCACGCTTTGAATACGCCAAGACCGAGCGGCTGTTAAAAGAGTTAGCACCACGATTGACTTCATTGGCGATGCTGGCAAAAAAATACAACCTAAGGCTTAATGTAGACGCTGAAGAAGCGGGCCGAGTAGAACCTTTACTACAGGTTGTTAAAACTGCATTGAGCGACCCAAAGCTAGCCGGCTGGGACGGTTTTGGTTTGGTGATTCAGGCCTACGGCAAGCGTGCCGCTCCTATCATCGATTGGCTTTATGCCTTGGCCTCCAAGCTAGATCGTCGCGTTATGGTACGCCTAGTAAAAGGTGCCTACTGGGATTCAGAAATCAAACAAGCACAAAGCGATGGCGCCGCCGACTACCCGGTGTTCACCAGGCGAGTCGCCACCGACATGTCTTATACTTGCTGCGCGGCAAGACTGCTGCGCATGACCGACCGAATATACCCGCAATTTGCAACTCACAATGCTCAGACTGCCGCGGCGATATTGGAGCTAGCTAACGATAAAGCTTCATTTGAGTTCCAACGCTTGCATGGTATGGGCGAAATGCTCCACAATATTCTGCTAGAAGATGAAAGCGCTCGCTGCCGTATCTATGCACCGGTTGGACCACACAAAGACTTACTCGCTTATTTAGTTCGCCGGTTACTCGAAAATGGGGCCAACTCATCTTTCGTTAATCAAGTGGTCGATCCGCGTTATACATCGGCTTCACTTGCCGCTGACCCATTTGACAGTCTGCAGGCAATTCAAAACGGCCCGCCAACTCGCCTCAAAGCAGCAGCCGATCTCTACGCACCAGATCGTGTCGCTGCCAAAGGCTGGGATTTAGAAAATAGCGACGTCGTTAGACAAATTGACTTTGCTAGAGAGCGTTATTTCGACTACCAATGGTACGCAAAACCAATCATGGCAGACGAGTTCATCGGCCAACCAGCAAAGGAAATTTATAACCCTGCTGTTAATGGTGAAATAGTTGGCAGCGTGATTGAGGCGAGCGTTGAAGATTGTATTAACGCCACAAGTCTTGCCAATATTTGGCAGTATGCTGGCGCCACCGAGCGCGCGTTCACCCTCCGGCGCGCCGCTGAACTTTTCGAAAGTAACTTTGGCGAGCTATTTGCGCTGCTTGCCCGAGAAGCAGGAAAGATCCCCGCAGATGCTGTAGCAGAACTGCGTGAAGCTGTGGATTTTTTGCGCTACTACGCCAATCAAGTAGAGCTGCACTCGGCCGGTGAACCTCGCGGCATCATCACCTGTATTTCTCCTTGGAATTTTCCGCTAGCGATATTTACTGGTCAGATTGCGGCCGCGCTTGCTGCAGGTAATGGCGTACTGGCCAAACCGGCAGAGACAACTCCGCTTATCGCAACGGCAGCGGTTAAACTACTGCATGCCGCCGGCGTGCCTAGAGATGTACTGCAACTTCTGCCGGGTGATGGTGAGATCGGACAGGTACTGGTCAGTCAGCCAGAGATCAAAGGGGTCTGCTTTACTGGGTCCACCGCTACTGCGCAGGCTATCAATCGTATGATGGCCGAACATTTGACTCCAGCTGCTCCGCTCATTGCCGAGACTGGAGGAATCAATGCAGCAGTTATTGATTCTACCGCACTGCCTGAACAGGCAGTGCGCGACACATTAATGTCTGCGTTTCAATCTGCCGGTCAACGATGCTCAGCCTTACGTATACTTTACGTGCAAGAAGACATCGCAGACGGCTTTTTAGAAATGCTGTCTGGCACTATGGATGAGCTCGAACTGGGTAATCCTTGGCCCCTGAAAACAGATATTGGCCCGATCATTTCTGCGCAGGCCCAGAACGAGATACAACAGTATATTGATCAAGCAAAAAAACAGGGTCGACTGTACAAGCAGCTAGCAACACCAGATAGCGGTAACTTTATAGGGCCCGCTATTATTGAAGTAGGCGGTATCGAAGATCTAGCGCACGAAGTGTTTGGCCCCGTGCTGCATGTGGCACGCTTTAACGCTGACGACTTTGATAAGGTTTTGGACGCAGTAAACAAGCGAGGTTTCGGCCTGACCTTTGGTCTGCACACACGCATCGATGATCGAGCTAAAATCATCTCCGATCAACTGCATATGGGCAACATTTACGTCAACCGAAATCAGGTCGGTGCAGTCGTTGAGTCGCAGCCGTTTGGCGGCGAAGGGCTTTCAGGGACGGGTCCAAAAGCCGGTGGGCCTCACTATGTCAGTCGCTTCCAAAATGCACAAAGCGTATGTAGCGAAGTCAACACCGGTGCAATAGTAGCGTTACAACAAGTACAGAAAGCACTTACGGCGATGCAATCGCATCAACCGGAGGCTTTGAATATGCAGGCAATGCCTGGCGTCACTGGTGAAACTAACATGCTCGCTTTTTGGCCCCGTGGCAGAGTGCTTTGCCTTGGACCAACGCTGCAGGATGCCATCGCCCAGGCAGGTGCCGCACGGCAAATGGGCTGTCCAACAATGATTGTTGTACCGGGAGCTAAAGGCGAGAACACGATTGATGGATTTTTCGATCGAGCCGATCTAACAGAACTTGAGGGTATTGATGTGGTTGCTCTATGGAGCGATGAAAATGATTTACGCGCAGCACGCAAAGCGCTAGCTGCAAGACAAGGAAAAATCCTGCCACTTGTTTCCACGCTAGACCTTGCAACCTATTGTCGACTGGAACGGCACACCTGCATCGATACCACAGCCGCAGGCGGAAACGCTTCGTTGCTTGCATCAGTCGATTAACGATACTGACGATTGGTACCGACAAGTTGACTCGCCTTGTCCTGTCGAAACAAGCCTATGTATTATCTAGATAAAACTGCGCTGGCCCAAAACATAACACCACATGGTCTGTTTAAATTCACTTTTCCTTGCCCTATAAAAACCCCACATCTTTCGATGCAGGATTTGTATTTGGTAGAGCCTAGCCGGATTATTCGGACTAGGCCCTCTCCCTTCGAGTCTACAAGTCGATCAAAATTGTTGCCGCAATATTTGTGCAACCGCTGACCTTTTATGCTCGCGTTGCAACACTGCCAGTGTTGGTCGTATAAAAAATCATACCTACTGATCCTATTAATTATTTCAACTAACACGAGTGAGTAAATATCGATGAAACCAAATATATTGCAATAAAACGTACAAAATGATTTTAGATGATAATAGCTAAGTTAATTTCCCAACACCCTTTAATGTAGTCATTTTCCACATCATATACACCGTAGGTATAATTAAGAGTGTTAGTGCGATAGCTGTAATCATGCCTCCCACCATTGGGGCAGAAAGCCGGCTCATCACCTCAGAGCCTGTTCCCGTGCTATAGAGAATAGGTAATAGACCGGCAATGTCTGCCCCCGCTGTCATCAGGACGGGCCTTACTCTAAGCGTTGCTCCATCAAGTACGGCTAATGAAATATTTTCTTTGGTAAGTTCAGCTCTACCTTCACCAACTCTCTCTTGTAAATCTTTCCACGACTGATTCAGATAAACCAACATAATCACTGCTGTTTCAAGAGCAATACCAGCCAAGGCAATAAAGCCAACACCAACGGCAATTGAAAAATTGAAATCGTAGCCGTATAAAAGCCAAACACCACCAACTAGAGCTAAAGGAAAAGTACAAATGATGATTATGGGTTCTGCAAATGTTCTAAAACTCATAAAAAGTAAAACAGATATTAGTGCTAACGTTAATGGAACAACGTATGTAAGCTTTTCTTTCGCTCGTTCCATATACTCATATTGACCAGACCAAGTAATTGAATATCCTGTAGGTAGATTTAGTTGTTCTGCTACGATTGCTTTCGCATCTTCGACATAAGTACCTACATCGATATTTTCGATATCAATAAATGTCCACCCGTTGATTCTTGCCTTCTCACTTTTTATTCCCGCTGGACCGCTTTCAATATAAATATTGGCTACATCGGCTAAGGCTATATGTGCTCCTGCGGGAGTAACTATCGGCAATAGCCCTAACTGCTCTGGAGAATTTCTATATGACTGTGGATAGCGGATATTCACAGGATAGCGCTCCAACCCCTCAACTGTTTGAGTTACGTTCATACCACCTATAGACGTCGCTATAACTTGTTGTATGTCTGCAATATTGAGATTGAATCTCGCAGACTTTTCGCGATCAATATCTATCTTGATATATCTACCGTCAGCGACTCGTTCAGAATAAACAGACGCAGTTCCATCAACATCCTTGAGAATTTTTTCTAATTGCTCACCAATTGATTGTATTTCAGTTAATTTGGGACCTGCTATCTTTATTCCTACAGGAGTCTTAATACCCGTAGCAAGCATATCAATTCGAGTTTTAATGGGCATAACCCATGCATTAGTTACGCCTGGAAGTTTGACTAAAGAATCTAATTCAGCTCTAAGGCTTTGTCTGGTAACACCTTCACGCCATTCACTCTGGGGCTTTAGCTGTACAAAAGTCTCTATCATCGTCAATGGAGCAGGATCGGTTGCTGTTTCGGCGCGACCAACTTTCCCGAATACAGTTTTTACTTCAGGTACAGTCGCTATGAGCTTATCCGTTTGTTGTAAAAGCTCTCGAGCTTTACCGATAGATATACCAGGATAGGTTGTAGGCATGTACATCAAATCACCCTCATCGAGAGGAGGCATAAACTCGCTACCGATATTGCTCAGAGGCCATAGACTGCTAAGCAATACTAGTAACGCAACGGCCAGTGTTTTTTTAGGGTTGTTTAGTACCCTTAAAAGTAACGGTCTATAGCTATTCACTAGAAATCTATTAACTGAATTTTCGGATTCAGGTTTGATTTTCCCGCGCACAAAATAACCTAGCAATACTGGCACTAACGTCACAGCTAATATTGCCGCCGCCGCCATAGAGTAAGACTTTGTATAAGCGAGCGGAGAGAACATCCGTCCTTCTTGAGCCTCTAATGCAAACACTGGTAAAAAGCTCACGGTTATAATCATTAAGCTAAAAAACAGAGCAGGCCCTACTTCTAATGCAGACTTAGTGACAATCTCCCATCGATTACTATCATTAAGCGGTGTTTTCTCTATATGCTTATGCATGTTTTCAATCATGACAATAGCACCGTCAACCATTGTTCCTATTGCAATAGCAATGCCGCCTAAAGACATAATATTGGCGTTAATACCCTGAAGATTCATTATCGTGAAAGCGACTAGAATTCCGATTGGTAAGCTTATAATTGCCACTAATGCAGACCGCACATGCATAAGAAAGATAATGCATACCAGTGCCACAACGAAAAATTCCAATAGTAATGTTTGCCAAAGATTACTGACGGCTCTCTCAATCAATCTAGAGCGATCATAAACTGTAATAATCTCAACACCCTCAGGGAGGCTTTTTTCTAGCTCACTAAGTTTCTCTTTTACCGCTTCAATAGTCTTTTGGGCGTTTTCGCCATAACGCATAACTATAACGCCGCCAACCGTCTCCCCTTCTCCATTTAATTCAGCAATACCTCGACGCATCTGTGGGCCTATGTCGATATCTGCAATATCTTTAAGCAGTAAAGGAGTGCCATTTTGATTTACACCCAGAGGAATGTTTCCTAAATCCTTTTCATTCTTGATGTAACCAGATGCACTAACCATATACTCAGCTTCAGCCATCTCAACCACCGATGCGCCCACTTCTTGATTGCCTCTCTTAATGGCCATCTGAACATGAGCCAAAGGAATTGAGAAAGCTCGAAGTTTTTCAGGATCTACGTTTACTTGATACTGCTTAACCATACCTCCTATTGCTGCAACTTCAGATACTCCAGGTATCGTCTGCAATTCAAATTTCAAAAACCAATCTTGTATTGAGCGCAACTGACTAATGTCATGAGCACCTGTTTTATCAATCAATGCATACAGATAAACCCAGCCAACACCGGTAGCATCTGGCCCTAATTGAGGTCGTGCATTTTCTGGTAGTAATGGCGCTACCTGACTTAAATATTCAAGTACTCGACTTCTAGCCCAATATAAGTCGGTATCCTCATCAAATATCACATAGACATATGAATCACCAAAAAACGAATATCCGCGAACTGTTACTGCGCCAGGAACAGACAGCATTGCAGTGGTAAGTGGATAGGTAACTTGGTCTTCCACAACTTGTGGCGCCTGCCCTGGATAATTTGTTTTGATAATTACCTGAATATCAGAAAGGTCTGGAATAGCATCTATCGGCGTATTCTTAATTGAATACAAACCAGCAAGAACAGCCATTGTCGCTATGATCAGAATAAAGAATCGGTTATTAATCGACCATCGGATTAATGCTTCTATCATCACTTTCTCCTAATGGTTAGCCTGTGGATGTAACTGATCGTCATTCTTCATATCATCCATGTTGGAATGTTTCATTTCCTTATGATTCATCGGCATAACATTATTACTAGTGGGCTCATGATTCATTCTCAAAAAGTCTGAATTTTTACTTGATTCAGAATCTAATAGAAACTGAGCTGAAACAACCACGCTATCGCCTTCAAGCACGCCTTCTTTTATCGCAATATTTTCGTCGTCAGTATCCCCAATCTTGACTGCAACAGACTTAAATCTACCATCCCCTAATGCAAGCACTACAAGGTTTTTCTCTCCCGTACGAATAACTGATTCTCTTGGCACTAAAACAACTAATTCATCGCTCTGCCGATGAATAACAACTTCGGTGAACATATTAGGCTTTAGCAACTTATCAGCATTATCAAATCTTAATCTTGCTCTCGCGGTTCTATTTTTTGGATCAAGAGTCGGGTACAAATAATCAACATCGCCCTCCCAAACCCGTCCCTGCAAATAATCGATTTTCATCGTCACTGCCAAGCCCTCCCTAACGAGAGATGCCTGTCTTTCGAAAACTTCTACCTCAACCCAAACCTGATCAAGATTGCCAATAGACATCAATGTTGTACCCGGCTGAACAAAAAAGCCTTCACGAATATTGAGCTTATCGACTACACCATCTTGAGGAGAATTAAAAGTAACCGTTTGCTTAACGGTTCGACTTTGTTGAAGATCTTTTATAAATGATTTAGAAAGCTGCAGTGCATGTAATCGACTTTTAGATGCACTGATCAAGCTCTGATTATTTTGACTTAATGCAAGCAGATATTCTTCTTGTGCATTAACAAGCTGCGGAGAATACAGATTGTAAAGTGGTTGCCCCTTTTTAACAGGATCGCCAGCCGCTTTGACATATAGCTTTTCAACCCAGCCTTCAACTCTAGGATGTATGTGTTTTAGTTGATCTTCATCATATTTAACATAGCCAACAGTTTTAATTTCTGTTGTTAGTACATCCTTTCTTGCTAGAGCAGTGCGGACTCCCAAATTATTTATAACTTCTGGTGATATACGAACAACGCCAGCATCATCTTCTGAATTTTTATAGACAGGGATTAAGTCCATGCCCATGGGAGATTTTCCTGGCTGGTCTCGACGATAATTAGCGTCCATTGGCGCGACCCAATAAGCAGGTTTTTTAGTAACGCGAGTATCATCTTCATTCTCGCTATTAATAAGGTTAGTACCGACAAATCCAATCAGCAGCGAAACTGCAGAAACAAAAATATATTTCATTGATGATTTCATAGTTTTTCCTCAACGCTAGCCTGATATTCTTGTTGCGACCCCGTCATTAAATATGTCATGGTTGCCGCTACTTTTTGTTGCCTAACCTTAATTTCCAAAACTTCAATTTTGCTATTCAATTCCGCGATATATGCTCTCATTACCTCTGCAAAATCACCGTCATCATTTTCATAGGCGCTCAAAGAAGCCTCTACTTGTTCATGCATTTGCAATAAAATCCTTGTTTCATATAACGCTGTGCGTTGTTTTAAACGCTGTATTTCTACTAGCGTTTTTAGCGCCTGCGATCTCATTTTCTTTTCTAATAATTCATATTCTATTGATATAGATTCTTTCCTAGCGTATGCAGCAGATAACGACTTGTCTTGACGGTTACTGGTAAATAATGGCAAATCAAAACTCACACCAAGCGATACAAAATCATCCCGCGCTAGCCCTGAAGGAGAGTCTTCACGATAACCATAAGAGACATTCAGCGCCCAGTCAGGCGTGTATTCCTCCTTCACCAAATCAATTTCTGCTTGCTTAACTCCTATATTGCTATCGCTAATCAATAACTGAGGGTGTTTCCTAATGGCGTGTTGAATACTTAAAACAGATAATTTAGACATATCAACAAGGTGGGGAAGTTCTTCGAAAAGCGGTTGCAATTGATTGCCTAGTGGCAACCATTCAGCAAGAAGCTGACGATTAATATCATAGTCCATTCGCAGATTTGTTAAGCGATCTTCTAACTTTGTTAGTTCAAGCTGTGCTCTCACCACATCTTGTTGGCGAGCCTTGCCTATAGCAGATTGATATCTGGAGGTGGTTATTTCAACTAACTGTTCAAACAAATAGCGATCACTTTCTATAAGGCTAATAGATTTCAAAGCTAAGAAACTATCAAACCATAAATGGGAGACAATCATGGAAAGATGTGCAGTACGGTTTGCTCGCATATGGGGGTTAATATCGGCAAGCAGCAAGGACTTTCTCGACTTCACCTCTAAACTGTCTCCACCAGGAAAATGCTGTGTAAAGCCAACTTTAAATTGTGTCATGTTTTCTTGATTAAAATCGAAGTTGTCACTTGGTAAATTGGCAAATCCCAATGACAATGTAGGATCTGGCAGAGAACTATGACTTATTGCTTCATCTCTATATGCAGACTCTATTAATTTGCTACTGTTGATCCAGCCATCATTTTCAGTTGCTATTAGAACCGCTTTTTCTAGTGATAAGCCTGAATAAGCGTCATTTGCAAAGACTACTTGAATGGAGAATAGAAGGCAGATGCCTGCTAATAATTTTTTCATGATTTAAACTCATAATAATTTATAAATCCCTAGCTAAATAACACTCGGAAAGACAAATTTTGGGCGGACTTGCCCTAGTTTTAAATCAATATTGGGGGGCGGTACAGATTTGAGGTGTGTGCAGAAAGCTGAATATTATCTATAGCTATACTAGGTAAAGCTTGATAAATACTCTGCGTTAGAGACGATTCTTGAGTTGTAATAGTTGAGCCTAGAAAGCAGTCGTTACAGTCACCGTCACAGCAATTATTCGCGTTTATCTCGGCCGGAATTGAAGTCTGTACAGTAGAGTTTTTCTGATGACAAGGTGGTGAAGATTTGTGAGAGGAAGAGGTATCGAAAACTTTATTATCGATCATTAATACATTCATTTGAGACGCAAATACAGCGTTGGCTAAAACAGCCAGTGTTAAAAAAACAGCAATGTATTTATTAAACCGCTTCATAAAATAACGCTTATCTTATTAATTTCGCATTTATTAGATCATATAACACTAAAACTTAATATATGATTCATCAAGTAGCGACAATTTAACTTATTTCTATCATAAAATTCCTAAGTAAATTCGAGGCTACTGCGCGCTCCCACTTTTTGAATGCATTCCCCTAAGATTGGTAGTGGTTTACTGCAGGCAAACGATATTACAATTATCACTAGATACTCTTAGGAGAAAATAAAAACCCCACATCTTTCGATGCAGGGTTTGTATTTGGTGGAGCCTAGCGGGTTTATTCGTGCTGTGTCTAAACTATTTACTCTAGATACTCTACTCTATTACGTCCATTTCTTTTCGCTTTATAAAGCGCAAAATCGGCGTCACGTATAAGTTCATCAACGCTACTAATTTTGTCAGACACGCCAATACTGACGGTAAGGTGTATAATATTTCCGTCTAAATTTAGCGGAGAATCTTCAAATTCTCTACGGATATTCTCTGAAAAACTTAAAGCGCTTTGAACCGTAGTATCAGGCAATATAACAGCAAATTCTTCACCGCCTATTCGGCAACATATATCTGATGAGCGGATGTTATTTCTCAGCAAGGCTGCGACATGTATTAATGCGAAATCACCAACCTCATGACCATATTTATCATTCACTTTTTTGAATTCATCAATATCTATCATAATCAAGATCAATGGATTCTTGTTGCGCTTAACCAAATTTAAATGCCTTTCAGCATACTCATGAAACGCTCTATAATTATAAAGATTAGTGAGTTCATCAGTTCGAGCTAGATACTCAGCTTCAACCTTTGCCACTTCTAGCTCGTGTTTCAGTGATATATTTTGATGCATTGTCTGCCAAAGTATGGAGGAGGATCTAACGGCTGATAAGAAGAAAATTATGACTCCTATGGCTATACCTTGGAACTCAATACTGCCACTGATTAAAAACTTAACAGTGGCAGGGCATAGTAATATGATAATCGCTATAAGTTGCATATTACGGCTCATTGAGAATACCGCTATAGCACTACCTGCAAGCCCCATTAAAAAGAAAAACATGATTACTTGATGTACAGGGGAGACATCTGGCATCACCCAAACTCCACCAAGCCCCCAGCCACTAAAATACAATACCGACACAGTCAAATACGCATGCGCATAGACTTGGACATTCTCTACTCTAGGACTGCCACGACGATAAGCTGAATGAACAACCAAACGGACCAAGCCTATAGTAATGAGTGTAGCGCTCCACGTTAAGACCTTCCAGTCCGCCTGTACCGGCCACAAAATAGCCGCTAATAATATGACAATTATAAGACTTAGATAGGCAGCCAAATAAGACTGGGTAAGCAGAATCGCTACTTGCTCAGCATTTATTGATGCCTCGATATCTTGCTTAGACTTTACATGTTCCATTTTTATGTTTTATTTACTCATCGCTACATAGTTTTCCAACATTAATAAGTAATAGGACTGTAGCAAACATATTGAACATATTGAACATATTGAACATTTGGTGGCCACTAGCGGGATTATTCGGGCTACGCCCTCTCCCTTCCGGTCGACAGGTCGATCAATATTGCTGACGCAATGTATGTGTAACCACTTGCAGCAGTTCAGCTCACTTTCGTTCGCCCAAATAAAAACCCCGCATCTTACGATGCAGGGTTTGTATTTGGTGGAGCCTAGCGGGATTATTGGGGCTACGCCCTCTCCCTTCGGGTCGACAGGTCGATCAATATTGCTGACGCAATGTTTGTGTACCCGCTAACCTTTTATGCCCAGTGTGTGCAACACTGCCAGAGATACGCGTAAAAAAACTTAAACTACTGATTTATTAAGAATTTAGAACACTGTTACGACAATATACACATATGTACTTATCAGCCCTAAATTAGGGTTATCCCCATTTCACTCAATGGCTTAACAAGCCTACCCATTTGCATCCCTTTTTCATTGGAGGCATTTCCTTCCATCGCTCGTTTTTTTACACCTTGAAGAATCGCAGCTAATCGAAAAAAACTAAATGCAACATAGAAATTCCAATCGGGAATACCCTCAATGCCCATGCGGTCACAATACTGAGAGACATATTCGTCTTCAGAAGGAATACCCAACTGCTTACGATCAAGACCTCCTAGTCCTGGCATTACTTCACTATCATGATTAAGCCTCAGCTGCATACACTGGTATGCTAAATCTGAAAACGGGTGGCCAAGCGTGGAAAGCTCCCAATCGACTAATGCCAAGACATTAGCTTCATCATGCTCAAACATCATATTGTCGAGACGAAAATCGCCATGGGCTAATACAACGCGACCATCATCTTCAGGGATATTCACAGGCAACCATTCTAGCAATCTTTCCATAGCGGGAATTTCTTCAGTTTCCGACGCACGGTACTGTTTGCTCCAACGACCGACCTGACGCTCGAAGTAATTACCGGGGCTGCCATAATCACTTAAACCCACAGCGTCTATATCTACAGTATGCAATGCCGCTAACACGCGGTTCATTTCTTTATAAACAGCGCCGCGTTGCGCTGGTTTCAATTCTGGTATGGCAGGATCCCACATAACCCGCCCGTCGATGTATTCCATCAGATAAAACATACTGCCAATAACACTGTCGTCATCGCATAGATGATATGCCTTGGCGACAGGAACGTCAGAATCAGCCAAGGCTGCCATTACGCGAAACTCACGATCAACCGCGTGAGCTGACTTAAGTAGCTCGCCTGGCGGTTTACGTCGCAACACATACTTCCCGCTTGCCGCTTCTATTAAAAATGTTGGGTTTGACTGCCCACCGGGAAACTTTTCAGCGGTGAGAGGACCGCAGAATCCGTCAACATGATGCTCAAGATAACTGGCAAGCTTGGCTGCATCAAAATCAAAATTTATACTCATACTGTGTCCTTATAAATATTTGGAATAGCAATATAGTTATTCGAATAGTCGGTATTATTACGGTTATTCTATTTAGTGACCGCCATCATAGCCATTCCAAAACTTGGAACTAATCTAGTTTTTCAGGTAAGCGAAATGCCAGTAAAACATTGCCTGGCATATGAAAATAAATTCCATAACCGGAATTTACGAACATCATCTTTTGATGGAATACAGGACCTGTAGCTCCGCCCATCGACCCGCCACTAGCATTTTCCCCATTAAGTGCTGTGTAACTGATAGCGGTATCAAAATCCCATAGCACTTTACCATTGTTAAAATCATAGGCTCGTAGATGCCCATCCATGGCACCGGCAACAACAGCACCTGAAATGGAGGAGGATGCCGCAGAAAGTCCAGGCTGGCAGAATTCCCTACCCTCACAAATATCGGTTGCTAGCGAATACCAACGCTCTTCACCAGTGGTGATATCAACGGCAAACATTCCCGGATATGCAACACCAGGCCAGCGTGGACCGCCATCAAAATCAGACATTGGTACATAGAGAGTATCGCCAGAAACTGTCATACCAAAGTGAACGCCACCTTGGATACCGCCCTTACCTAATTTTTTACGCCAAAGAACTTTGCCGCCTTGATCAGGGTCTAGACCAAATATTTCTCCAGATTTTTGGCCAGCAAGAACAATATCCTTACCTACACTATTGGTTGCGATAATAGTTGCCGCGCCAAAATCATAATCAGGTCCATCTTCAGGTGGGCAGTTAATCCGTTCCTTTGTTTCACAACCCATATTCCAAGCGTCACCTTCTGTCATCTGCTGACGCCAAACAATACTTCCATCTTTCAAACTTAGGGCTAAAATAGCGTCACTAGTATCATTAGCTGGTGAGGAATAATTTTCACCCGTACCAACATACATTACCCCTCGCCTAGTATCGATACTTGGAGTATTCCATACAGGTGATCCTGAGGGCGCGATTCGGTCAGTGCCGACAGAATTTTTACCAACAACTGTAGGCGGCTCGTCAATGGTATAACCCACCCATTTTTTATGACCGGTTTTTGCGTTATAAGCGGCAACTCCGCCGCGAAAAGTACAACAAGGATAGCTAGGATCTGCCGCCGAAGTGACCTCTAATGATGACAGCGGCACATATAATATATCGTTTTGAAGTACCGGCGCTGCGGTTAAAGTAAGGCTAGGGTGATCATCAGGGCGATCGCGCCATTGAAGCGTTCCCGTTACTGCGTCTAATGCATAAACATTACCCGCTATATCACCGAAATACAGTAATGGATTTACTTTATTACCTGCAACCCATGGCTCGATAACAATACCGTTGCGGACTTCGGCTACCGTTTTAAAAGTCCAACGAATACAACCAGTTTCACGGTCCAACGCAAAAACAGTACCGTTTTGACTACCCATATAAACAGCACCCCCAGCTAATGCTGGCTGTGATCGAGCACGTATCGCTTCTGGATAGGCAAACACCCACGCTAACTCTAACTGGTTAATATTATCGACAGTAATGTCAGTAATGGATTCTCCATAGTGTCTCTTATTAGTGTTATCAGTACTCCAACCTAATGATAAAGGCGGTGCATCATAATCAAACTGAGCTGCGTTACTGTCGCACTGAGGAGCAGGCGCTGCTACCTCCTGATTAAGATCCTGACCACTAAGGTATTCAGCTAAGATGATTTTCTCGTCATGGTTTAATGCCTTAGCCTGCTGCTGCATAATGCCTTGATCTAGCGTTCGATAAATTGAGTTTGGAGACATAAGCCGAATTAGTGTTAGCTCTGGCGCTTTAGATACACGACCACCATGACAAACTTCACAATTGTCATTATATAGATCTTCACCAGTTGCCAAATCTATTTCTGCCGCATTTAAAGCTAGCGACATAAACACCATCGAACAGAGAATAAGCTTCATTAATGGACTCACGTGACCTCCTGTAGATACACTGTTCATTACATTGCATCAGTAATGATGTAATCAAAGAATATAATTTTTGTAAATACCGCTATATTAGATTTTTTCAAATCTAATATAGACTTAAACCAAAACAGGACCAGCAAGCCGGTCCTGTTTTGAAACTTTACTATTTCAGAAAAATAATGCCTCTATTCGTACCTGCATTAATCACCGAAAGTTACTGGTCGAGCTTAGAATTTAACTTCTACCTCTAGGCCGTAAGTTGCAGGATTACCAAAAGTAGAGAAGTTCCACAAGTTAGCAACACTCAAACCTGAAGTCTGATATTCCTCATCAGTAAGGTTACGGGCGTATACCGCTGAACGCTGGGGTTATTTTAATCGTATCTTTGAAGCCGGTGATATTGATACCTACGTGGAAAAGTTATCAAGGAGAATTGCGTCCTTCCCGGCCGACGCGGTACGACTCGCTAAGCAAAGCGTGAACAGTGCTGAAGTGTTGAACCAAGATGCCCTATTGGATGAAGCCTATCTAATGGGACTAGCCTTAAAGACGCCCGAGGCGCAACAAAATATGCGTAACTTCATCGAGTGTGACGGACAATCACGTGACCAAGAATTACGCATGGGCGCCGTGTGTGGTGAACTAAATAAGAGTTAAACCGGCTAAATACCAAGCGAGCGTTCCAAGCCAACGCGTTAACCCACTACCGACCATTAACTAAGGCATTACTATGATCACGAATTTGGCTATTGAAAAATGGGAGATAACGCGGCTTGCAGGGGAGCTCGGCGCTGAAATTCGCGGCGTTAACTTGGCCCAAGCTGGCGCGCTGGAAATTACTGAAATCAGACGCCTATTAAATCAACATATGGTTATTTTTTTCCCAGGTCAAAATTTATCGGTTGATGAACATGTCGCTTTTGGCGAGCACTTTGGAATATTAGAAGGTCACCCTAATCTCACTAACGCCAATGTGAATCCGAAATTGTTTGAGTTGGTCGCCAGTAAGGGCGGGATTTCGGACGAGTGGCATACGGACCTGACCTGCCAGCAAGAACCCGCGTTGATGTCTATTTTGAAAATGGTGAAATGTCCATTAAGCGGTGGTGACACGATGTGGACGAATCTTTGTGCAGCCTTTGATGCGCTTTCCCCTCCCATGCAGGAAATGTTAACTGGGTTAACGGCTTTACATGATGCCCATCCCCATGGTCGACCGGACCAGATGGCCATTCACCCCGTGGTCCGCAATCATCCCGAAACTGGTCGCAAAGCACTTTATGTAAACGAGCATTTCACTAGACGCATTGTAGAGATGAGTGCTGGCGAAAGTGATGTTTTATTGCGGTTCTTGACCCAATGGGTTCAAACACCTCGCTTTACTGTTCGCTATCACTGGACCGAAGGTACAATATGCATGTGGGATAATCGATGCACACAGCATTATGTGCTAAATGATTTTTCCGAAGAGCGGATAATACAGCGAGTTACGATCGCAGGAGATCGCCCTGAAGGTGCTAAGCCGCGTTGGGCTCCGTGGACACAAAAAGCTGGCAGCTCCGCCATGAGTAGGCATGATCGTCAGCTCGGCAGTTTTTTGCATTCGCGGGGCGCTGAAAACGGCAACTAATGTTTAAACGCTGGTTTTCTAAGCCACTGCGTAACCGATACGTTGATAACACTGAAAAGCTATGTTTTTTGGAGTTTCGCAAAAACCTCAATCGAGCCACTCGATCATTCCTTCATCATTGGATTACAAAACGCAAAAGCACCGTCTGTTAAATTTCGATAAGGCCTTTCCAGCATTAATTTTAGACCCAACTTATTAAACCAAAGCGTAATCGCTTTATAGTTAACAATAATTCCGCCTTAGAACAGTTAATTTTCAATGCCACTATAACCCAAATTAAAATACAGTAATTGATATCGGTTGAGCATTGAGCGTAGCGAGATTATTGGAGTATGCACTCCTCCTTACGGTCGAGAAGTCACAGCTTAATGTTTGGGTAACTACAGACCTTTTATACCTTCGGGAAAACACGAACGGCGTTTGGAGTAAAAAATAATGCCAAATTATGTTGTAGCGATAGTTAACAATAATACGAGCAATATAAGTCTGTCCTGATCGATGTTTTGTCAGCTAAAATGAGTTGAATATTCAGTGAATATTTCCGGTAATTAACGTGGCAATATCCATGTCTGTGCGGCATAATTTAAGCAGTTTAGTAATAATGCTAAAAATAATAATTTGTATTAGCCCCAAATGAATCCCAGATCAGCGCCATTATTTAGCGCAATTTATTAGATAAAAATGCAGCGATAGCAAACGGCTAAATATTGTTTGATAGGCTGCTGTTTTGGATAACTTCTTTAGGAGTAAATAACCATTAACGTTCTGTCAGCAAAGGAAAAATGGACCTACGCAATTGGTAACATTCCGTTCTCTGTTAAAGATACAGCCTTTGCCAACTTTGTTATTTTCTACTACACACAAGTACAAGGGTTGAGTGGCACTCTGGCAGGATTGGCGATGTTCATTGCGCTATTGTGGGATGCAGTGACAGACCCGGTAGTGGGCAGTTGGTCAGATAATTTTCGCTCACGCTGGGGACGTCGACATCCATTGCTGCTCGCTGGTGGCGTACCGACGGCTTTCATGTTTCTGGCTTTGTTCGCGCCGCCGGCGTCATTGGGAGAAACCGGCATGTTCGTTTGGTTTCTAGGCGTATCCATATTACTGCGCACATTTTTGACCATTTATTTTATTCCTTACACCGCCATGGGCGCCGAGTTATCAACCGACTACGACGAGCGTACTATCATTGCCAAAGCTCGTATTAGTATGGGCTGGCTAGCGGGCATGGCGCTACCCGCTATTGCGTTTGCACTGTTTTTTGGCGCGAAAGATGGTGTCGACGGACGCTTAGTAGCCGCTAACTATTGGCATTACGGCGTACTTTCGGCCTTGGTTGCAGGCATTGCTGTGATGGTGTGTATTGTCGGCACACGCAGCGTCATTCCACGTTTGGCGACCGCTAGCAAGCAACAAAAATTTTCCTGGCGCGACCCGCTTGATGATTTAAAATTAGCCTTTAAAAATCGCAATTTCCGTATATCGATGGGGGCCAACCTTGCGTTTGGAATGAGCACAGGTGTCTATGGCACACTGTCATTGTATCTAGGTACGTATTTTTGGGAGTTTAGCGCCGAGCAGTTAGCTGGAATGGTTATACCGACAGCTATCGCAACCTTAACCGCATTTTTAGTACTTAACCAACTGGGGCAACGCTTTGACAAACCCAAACTATTAGTAAGTTTTAGTCTGATTCTGGCTTTAAACGGCCTCTGGCTTATTGGCGCTCGTTTGCTAGATGTTCTCCCTGAAAATGACCATTCCATCATTTATCCATTGTTGTTGTTGAACGTCGGCATCAGTATTTTTGTGATTGTCGGCATGCTAGTGGTGGCATCATCTTTGGCGGCCGATATCATTGATGAACAAGAACTGGAAAATGGAAAACGTCAAGAGGGAACCGTTTTTGCTGCCGGCGCCTTTGTTGCCAAAGCCACAACCGGAGCTGGAGCATTATTAGGCGGCATTGTCATTGATTTAACGGGCATAAAATCGGGTTCAATGCCGGGCACTGTTGATGCCAGTATTTTGCAGTCGCTGGGATGGTTTACGTTGGTAATGACGGCAGGTTTAGCACTAGTTGCTTGCTTATTTTATTCACGATTAACACTTGGTCGTAAAGAACACAGTGACATTAGACGGCAACTTTCACTGAGTAAAAGTCTTACTGAGTAGCACGAAAATAACAGCGCTGCGCTAATTTGGTTGGCGCCTCGTCACTCAGATTTTTTTGATGCATCTATATGACAATCAAGCTAGGCCCGATAATAATTCTTTGAAATCTATACGATTACATGCTGATGATTAATAGAGGTCCCGCCGTCTACGGGAATAACTGTGCCATGGGTATAAGCGCCCGCTTTTGAACACAAATAAATGGCAATGCCTGCCATTTCTTCAGCTCGCCCCAAACGTTTAAGCAAGCTGTTCTTTTTCATATCTTCGCCATGCTCTGCAATTACACCGGCAGTCATTTTACTGGGTACAAAACCGGGTGCCACTGCATTAACAGTAATATGTTTAGGCCCTAACTCAACCGCTAGCGCTCGTGTTAACTGGTGCACTGCAGCCTTACTGGCCGAATAAGCAAAACTTGGAACGCCATGCACGGTAGGAATATGTAAGCCATCCATTGATCCAATATTAATAACTCGCGAAAAGTTTTCACTGGTAGCGTTAACAGTTAATAGCGGGGTTAAATCTCTAGTCAGCGCAAAAACTCCACCAACATTTATCTTCATCAATTTTTCAAATGCAACTTCGGGATAAGTTTCGTATTTTTCTCCCCACGCAGAGCCAGCATTATTTATCAAAATGTCTAACGCACCCTGCTCCCGTCCAATACGCTCAACTAAGTCTCGGCGATTGTCTGCATTGGTAACATCACTAGCAACACCAATACACACACCGTAATGTGCTAGCTCAGCCACGGCAATGGCACAATTTTCAGCATTACGCCCGGTTATGTAAACCGTTGCGCCTGCTTGCAGTAAGCCTTGCGCCATCATTGCACCTATACCACTAGTGCCACCTGTTATCAGCGCTATTTTTCCGGTTAACGAAAACAATGTTGATATATCCAAGGATGTCTTTTCCATATTCTCTCGCAACGGTGTTATTGATTAACTAGGCGTTAGAAAATCAGCAGTTAAATAGAGAGGGTCAGGATATTGATAAAAGCCATCGTTCACTTTCTCTCCTAGCTGATTCCTATCAATATAAGGTTGTAAAAACTGTCTTAACTTCTCGCTTAATTGTGCATCAAACATACCCAACGCCACGAAACCGTCAAATTGCTCAAGAAACGTATCAAATCCGATTGCATCCAGTTCACCGAAAGGGCCGTTAGTTACCTGCATCGATACCATCCACGCCCTATCAATATCAAAAGGGTGTGCTACATCCTCTGCGGCCAACAGCACTGCATTCGCGATAAGAACGTTCATTAGCACTTGCCCTGGAAAAGTAAGATCTCCCTGGCTTGTTAGAAAGTCTTTTGCTTGATAACTAGGCTCTGGATAGCGATAAAAACCTTCACCTGATTTTACTCCTAGTAAGTTTTTTTCAATATAGGGGCTCAGAAAATTAACTATTTTATTTTGCAGATGTTCATCTTCTGGTTTTGGCCCTTGCCAACTATCAAAAATAACATTCAATCCAAATAAATCCATTAAACCAAACGGACCTATTTTTAAATCATTACTAAACATCCAGGACGCATCTACATTTTCTTTAGTCGTCACACCTTCAATAACCAACATTTGGGAAACAGTTAGTAACGGCCCCAAAATAGAGTTAAGTACATAACCAGGATGCTCACGCTTTAGTAGTAACGGAAAAGCACCAACACTTAAAACATAATGTTTTAGCCGCAAAATATTTTCGGCGCTAGTTTCGCTGCCACCTACAATATCAATTAAGGTAGATCCCAGGTGCGAATGCATTGCTGCAAATCGTGTTTTATTAACCACAAGTTGCTCTATTTCTGAGACTAATAGACTTGATGTGTTAGTAGTAATAATGACATTCGCATCACATAACTGGTCCAGCTGTTGGTGAACGCTTTGCTTGATCTCTAAGCGCTCTGACACAGACTCACTAATAAGCTCAGCACCCGCGACAGCTATAGCCAAATCACCTTCAGTGCTAATATTAAGCAATGCACTAGCTATATTTTCGCGGCTAAAAAAACCTTCAGCAACTAAAAATCCCGCCATCTCTGAAAGCACATCAGGATTCGCATCGAGGGCCTCTGTAGAGACATCAAAAATGATCGCTTTATATCCTGCAACTGCGGCCATCAACGCGTTAAAGCAGCCCATAGTGCCAGCGCCAATAAAACAAACTTTATGAATGCCTGCAGTATTCACGCTTAACAACTTATCCAAGGGTTCTAGTCCATTTATCAGGCAAAGACAAATTGGCACTTCCTTTGCTAATCATTGCAGGTAAATACGACAATACCGGCAACGCTTTTAACGCATTAACAATATGATATTGGGTTGGATTTTGCTCCCACGTCAACTCGTTCCAGTTTAATTCACCTTCACCCAAATACACTTCTGTAAAGATATTTTCTGATGGATAAGTCACCGCTTCATTAACTGCCGGCCCGCCAAAACCACCCAGCGCCGGCAAGTATCGCCATGCCATAGGGTTATCTTTACCCGCGTCAATTTTCTGCTGTGCAGCAACATCTTCAAGTGCAACGGCGGTAAGATTTTTTATCGACATATCAATAATTTTATGACCAAAGTGACTCGCATTGCAGCGCCATTGCTCACTATGAATACTGTGATCGGGTATATCAGCAAATACTTTTGGTATTCCTTGAACCTCGCGCCCGACTAAAATTGGATCCGTTAGATTTTCCCATATTACTAATGAATAAGTGCCGGTTAATTGCTCTTTTTCACCCTGATAAACTACTGAAGCATTTACGCCTATCATGTTGTAAGCATGCCCCGCTAACCAATCTATATTTTTGTTACAAGAATAAAAGACGGTCACAACAGCTTCTTCCCCAACTTCATAAGGGGGCGGTAAATAGGCTGCCAATTTTTCCCTGTCGGTAATATATGAAATAGCCATTACGGTACAGTCTCTATACCAACCGCTGGTTTTTTCACCAATATAACGTGGACCAAAGTGGGCAGGCATCATGTAGCTCTGCGCCGGATCTAAAACAAACATTGTAAGACTCTCTAACTATTTAAAGGTGGGAGCAATAAGCCGAAACTACCGACTTATTGCCAATTTCATTTTAGAAGAACAAGGCTAGTTCCATGCCATAGGTACGGGGGTTGATAGGTCGACCATTGCGACGGACGCCATCATCTAACCCTGTAACACCGTAGTCATTAGCGAAACTCAATTCATCTGTAAGATTTGCACCGTATATCGACACTTCATATTTTTCACTTGCAGGCTGCCAAGAAATACGTGCATTCAACTGTTCATAGCTTTCAACAGTTTCAATATCATCATTGAAAACAGTCATATATTGATCGTCGATATAGCTATAGTTAGCAGTAAAAACCAAGTCACCGTCGCCTACAGGCTGAACGTAGTAACCCGCTAAGGTAAATTTATTATTAGGCGCGCGATTTAACTCGTTACCTTTTACATTGCGGACAATATTTGTCTTGTTGTCTGACACGAAAAAATCATCTGTATATTCAGAGTTAATATAAGAATAATTTGCTAGTACCGTCAGTTTTTCAGTCGCAGCCCAAGTAGACTCCACCTCGAAACCATAGATATCTACACTAGATGCATTGGCTAGCTTAGAGCTAACAAGTCCACTATTAGGATTTAGAAACGCTAGCTCTACTTGCATATCACTGTAGTCATAGAAATAAGCCGCAGTACTAATAGACAAGCTATCACCGACAGTTGTCTTGTAGCCGATTTCATAAGCAATTAGCTCTTCATTGTCGACAACCGATTCATTAACCACAGTCGTAATATCATTCTGCAGTCCTCCTAGACGAAACCCGCCAGGCTTAGAACCGCTGGAAATAGTGGCATACAACATACTATCGTCATTAAGGTCATAGCTGGCATTGACACGCCAATCCACCGCATCCCAATTTTCTTTATGAGTATCTGTTCCACTCTCACCTGCTAAATAAGTTCCAATACGAGTAGCACAACCTGCAGGTGTTCCATAAGGATCATTAGCCGCCACTAAGCCAGCAAATGTAGCCTCTCCACAAAAGTCCACCACCGAGTCATAAAATATATCCTGACTCTCATAACCTTCTTTTTCATCTTCGCTATAACGCAAACCGACTGACAAGTTCAACTTATCTGTCGCTTGCCAATTTAGCTGACCATAAACAGCCATTGAGTTGGCATCCAACTGACCAGTTTGGGTATAAAAAATACCGCTAGAATTGCCGTCAAGGCTGGTCAAAAAAGGATTACCCGCATCGGCAAGTGTATATGGCTGGTCCAATTCAATGTCGTAGTAAAACAAACCGACAAGCCAATCTATGTCACCGTCACCATTAGAAATAAACTGAATTTCATGTTGTTGAGTTTTTTCTGCTTGACCAATTTTTTCAACAAACGATACCGGACTAACTGTGCCGTCAAAATCTTTTTCTGAATACCAACTTTGGTCGGTATAACCATTCAACATTTTTATGTTGAAGCCATTTAACTCAATAGTTAATGTCGATTGGAATGCCTTTGCATCATTAACTTCTACGCTGCCTTGAAAGTCAGAACTTAGTTTAAAAGGATCTGATTGTCCTGGCGCCTGCGCTAATAGCGCAAATGCTTCCGGGTTAACGACAATCTCACCCAATTTAGATGGCGCGCCAGGCTCATTGCGATAGCCGTCTATTTTGACAAACTCAAGCGCTTCGTTTTCAAAAGCACCACTGTAGTAGCGAAGATTCCAGTTGATACTTTCGGTGAAATCTACATCTAGCTGACCTTCGATATAATCAGCGTCCGTGCCAATCGGGTCAGGCCCTGATACATTGTCAAAAAAGCTGTCTTGCTCTGTTTTAGCATAATGAAGTAAATAACCAACCTTATCTGTCACCGGACCACTCGAGGTCAACTCGACAGATTTTGCGCCATAATTACCAGCATTAAAACGCGCAACGTGCTCATATTTTTCACCTGGCGTTTTACTAACAACGTTTATCGCGCCGCCAGTAGTGTTACGTCCAAACAAGGTCCCTTGAGGCCCCCTTAATACCTCTATTCTCTCTATTCTGTCAGTCGAGCCAACTAAAGTACCTGCCTCATTACTGTAAAATCCATTGTTGTAAATGCCAACGCCCGGCTCTGTGCCAGTGGTATTCGTTTCACGACCGATACCACGTAAATATATCCGATTACCTTCAGCGCCACCGGCCGACTCTTGGTAAGACATACTAGGGGTGAAGTTAGCTATATCTTGTTGCGTAGTAATACCTAGTGCCTTTAACTGATCAGAACTAATAGCGGTAATCGCAATAGGTGTATCAATGAGTGCAGACTCACGCTTTTGCGCCGTCACAATAACTTCTTCCAGTAAAACATTAGCAACCGCGCTATGGGTACTAAGCCCAGCCAGTGCGGTAAATAAAACAGTGCGGGAATAACTAGGCAGTCTATTTTTCATTGGTAAGATTCTCCAAAACATTATTTATTAGATTTATTAACGAATTAAACTTGTCACCTAACAAATATAACCAATTAAACTTGCTTGTCAACAAATTTAATACTCCCACAAATGTCATACTAACAAGCCGAATATCACTTATACTACGACCAACATTCCAAAATTACTGTTAACCAATGCTTGAAAATAACCAACCGACCACCTCATATAGGAAAACACGCACTCGCGGCACCCAAGAGCGCGCTGAAAATACACGTGAGAAGCTAATTATTACGGGGGCAAAGCTATTTTCACAACAAGGGTATAGCGCAGTCACCGTCCGCCAAATAGAGAATGAAGCTGGCGTCCGACGCAACCTTTTGGCCTATCATTTCAACGATAAAGAAACTTTTTGGAAAACGGTTGTTGACAGTATATTTGGCATTATGAAGCTGGAGCATGATCAAAGACTAGCAGAACTTAGCGAAGTATCAGAGCGAAAAACGCTGGATTTTCTAATACGTTTTTATGTTTTATTTCATGCTAAAAATCCAGCTGCTAGCCGCTTAATAAGCCAAGAAGCCACTCAGCATAGCTGGCGCATACAATATATTGTCGACGAGCATGTGAGACCGACGACAAAATACATGGAAGAATTGATAAACAAAAACCACACTGTCAGCCATGACGACTTTATTCACTGGTATTACATAATGATCAGTAGTACTTCTGCAATGTTCTCATTTGCCGCTGAGTGCGAAGTACTGTTCGATGTGGATCCCTGTGAGCAAAGCATAATATCTCGCCACGCAGATATACTAGTCGACATGCTGCTAGTGAATTTTTTCTCAAAATTAGAATAGTAGTTTTGATAGTACTGGCAAGTTCATCCACCTTAGCCAAGTAAATCGATAATTTAAATTTCAGGCAACAAAAAACCCCACATCTTGCGATGCAGAGTTTGTATTTGGTGGAGCCTAGCGGGATCGAACCGCTGAAATTTTATGCCCTGTGAGTGCAACACTGCAGTGTTGTGTGTACAAAAACGTAAACCATTGATTTATTTAAAAATATCATTTTTTCAATAATGTAACAATAGCGTTTGTGGCATTTTTCCTAAAAAATCGTACAAAAAATAATCTGAATTTAGAACACTGTTACAACAATACTTACGTATTTATTCATCAGCCAATTATATCAAATCGAATAACTTAACTTAACTTGCCAGTACCGTACGGAGAAATATAGTCACTTGCCAGTACCGTATTTAGCCTTGTAGAAGAAATCTACGTAGGTCTCGTTCCTGCCTCATGACATGCAAAATATAAACTATGTCGCTATCAATTTTATAGAAAATACGACAAGGGTTAATATTAACCTCTCGGTAATTTAAGTTAATTA
>JBKEHH010000016.1:0-61661 GCA_046710535.1 Pseudomonadales bacterium | reverse complement strand
AGTACTAGCTCCGCGGCTTCTCGTTTAAACTCAGGACTGAATGTTCTTCTTTTCGTTGTCATTAAACACCTCTGTAAGATGGATTTTACCACCTAAGTTGGTGTCCAAGATCATTAGGCCACTACAGAGCTATTTAGACAAACTGATAACAGTTTCTAGTAAAGGCGTACCATTTTACGGTTTTCGCGCTGAAGCTTCTTCAAATGGCGCTTAACAGCCGCTGCGCCTTGACGCTTACGCACAGTTGTTGGCTTCTCGTAGAATTCGCGACGACGTACTTCAGCCATAATTCCGGCTTTCTCACAGGTACGTTTGAAGCGACGTAGTGCTACGTCAAATGGTTCGTTTTCTTTCAGTTTTACTGATGGCATTTACTAAGTACCTGATTTATATGAATAATTACCCTGCAAGGGTGGTGTTTACCTAAACCCATGCTTTTAGGGGCGACAATTCTAACCAAGTGCTGGCAAAAAAGCAAAGTGTTGTAAGGCTTAAAGCATAAATTTGTGCCTAGCAGCGCCAAGGCCAATCTAATGCTTGAGTTAGCTGTTCTGTGTTAGCCCCGCTTGCTATATTATGCGCCCTTCTACAAAGGTGGCTAAATGCGTGTACTAGGTATTGAAACGTCGTGTGACGAAACAGGAATTGCTATTTATGACAGCGAGCAAGGATTGCTGGCTGAACGCTTGTATTCGCAAATAGCCATTCATGCTGAATATGGCGGGGTAGTGCCTGAGCTGGCGTCGCGTGACCATATTCTAAAAACATTGCCGCTAATTAAAGAAGTGCTGGCTGAAACTGCTGATGCCAAAGGCGAGAGTATTGATGCGGTGGCTTATACTGAAGGTCCTGGTTTGGTGGGAGCATTAATGGCAGGTATGAGTTTAGGGCGATCTTTGGCATATGCTTGGGATGTGCCGGCGATAGGGGTTCATCATATGGAGGCGCATTTGTTGGCGCCGATGTTAGAGGCTAATCCACCGCGGTTTCCCTTTGTTGCGTTGCTAGTCTCTGGTGGGCATACCCAGTTGGTTAAAGTTGACGGTATTGGCCAATATGAATTGTTGGGTGAGTCACTAGATGATGCTGCTGGCGAAGCATTTGATAAAGCGGCAAAAATGTTAAAGCTGTCTTATCCGGGTGGGCCAGCCATAGCAGAGCTTGCCAAAGCGGGTGATGTGAAACGTTTTACTTTTCCTCGCCCAATGATTAATCGACCCGGTTTAGATTTTAGTTTTAGTGGTTTAAAAACTCATACATTAAATACTGTAGCTAAGTTTGCAGACAGTAATGGCGCAGTGGATGAGAAAACTAAAGCGGATATAGCCGCGGCGTTTCAAATAGCAGTAGTTGATACCTTGGTTAAAAAATGCCGGCGCGCATTGGAACATACTGGTTTGAAGCGTTTAGTAATTGCTGGCGGCGTTAGCGCTAATACTGAACTGCGAGCTGATCTGCACCGTATGTTAGATAAATTAGGTGGGCAAGTATTTTATGCAAGGCCAGAATTTTGTACAGACAACGGAGCAATGGTTGCTTATGCGGGTTGTCAGCGACTAGTTGCTGGGCAGCATGCTGATTTGTCGTTTGCTGCCAAAGCACGCTGGCCGTTGACCGAACTAGCCGCGATCTGAGGAATAATAGTGGATATTGTATACATTCATGATTTACAAATTGAAACCGTTATTGGTATTTATGATTGGGAACGAGAAATAAAGCAAACTATTAGCTTAGATATTGATATGGCGACGGATATTCGTAAAGCGGCTAAAAGCGACAATATTGAAGACACATTGAGTTACAAAACTGTGGCTGAGCGCCTGATTTCGTTTATATCAGGAAGTGAATTTTTATTGGTAGAAGCCATGGCAGAAGAGTGTGGTGAAATAGTGATGCAGGAATTTAATGTGCCTTGGCTGAGGTTGAAGCTGTCTAAGCCTGGGGCTGTGCTCGGCTCACGAGATGTAGGCGTGATTATAGAACGTGGAGAGAAAAGTTAATGACAAAGGTTTACCTTTCTTTGGGGAGTAACATTGAGCGCTATAAAAATATTAGCGCCGCTTTAAATGCTTTGGCAGAGCAGTTTGGCGAGCTAACTATTTCGCCGGTATACGAAAGTGTGTCAGTAGGGTTTGAGGGAGACAATTTTTTAAATCTTGTTGTGGCAATGGATACTGATATGCCGGTTGGCGTTTTGTCTAATGCGCTGCGAGAAATTGAAAATGACAATGGACGAGTTCGAGCTGCGAGCAAGTTTAGCGCCCGTACTTTGGATATTGATATTCTTACCTATGGCACTGAAGTTGGTGTTATCGATGGTGTTGAGCTGCCGCGCGATGAAATTACTAAGTATGGCTTTGTAATAACACCTTTGGTTGATATTGCCGCTAACGGCGTGTTACCAGGCAGCAAAAAATCCTATCAAACAATTGCGACAGAGCTTAACTTAGACGAAAAAGAAATGTGGCCGGTTGAGTTTAGATGGCCTGGCGACGCCGCTTTATAGTTTAAGCCCCTGCAGTTCTGCCACCATCCACTGGAATAACTTGACCGCTGATATAAGGTGCATTAGTCGCCAAAAATAATGCCGTATTGGCAATATCTGACGCTTCGCCAGTTCTAGCTAAAGGTACTTTGGCCAAGATGGAGGTCTGGTCTGGCATGGCAGAATCGCCTTCGCTGGGCCATAGAATAGCACCAGGTGAGACGCCATTAACACGCACATTTGGCGCTAGTTCTAGCGCAAGTGATTGAGTCATCATATTGAGTCCAGCTTTCGCCATGCAGTAAATGGTGTGGTTAGCTAAAGCTTTTTCACTATAAATGTCGACAATATTTATGATACACCCCTTAGTTTCTTCCAAGTGTGGCGCGCAAGCCTGTGATAAGAAAAACGGCGCTTTCATATTACTGCTGATTAAGTCATTCCAATGCTTTTCTGTAGCAGTACCTATTTTGGTTGGATAAAAGCTCGATGCGTTATTAATCAGCGTATCAATTCTGCCAAAGCGTTGAATTGTGTCAGCCGCTAGTTTTTCTATTTCATTTAGTTGGTCTAAATCAGCCATAAAAATTTCGCATGAGTTTGCACGAATACTGTTGAGCTTGTCTGCTAGCGCTTGGGCTGGAGCTTTTGACTGACGGTAATGCAGAGCAATATTGTAGCCATTATTGTGAAATGTTTGTGCAGTTTCGGCGCCGAGTCTTTTAGCAGCACCGGTAATTAGTAATGTGGGGTTGTTTGACATTATATTATCCATATTAATTTTAAGCTGAGTTACTAATATATATTTTCTTTAGATCACTGATAGCATCGACGCGCTTACTGCGTAGCATTTCGCCAAGTTCCTTACCTTTTAAGCCAAGGCCTGCTAATTGCTTTGCCGATACTGCTTGGCAGGCCTTGAACATAGCTCGAATGTAATCTGCTTGTGGGTACGGTATTTCCTCTAAGTTTAAGCGGCCTTTGGCATCAGCTTCACAGGCCAGTAAAAAATGTTCAAACCGTTCTGGGCGGCGAATAGCGTCGCACCGCTCTATCACCTTTAGCACCGTGGCAGGTTTTAGCTCCAGCGCGCGATGAATATGGGTGTGAAACTCGCAGCTGATTTTGGCTAGGTCGCGAAAGTCGTTGGGCACTTTAATATTGTTACATAAAGCCTCGATGATTTTTATACCACGCACTTCATGATCAATATGACGTGGTAGCTCAGCTAGTGGCGTAGTACCTTTGCCTAAGTCATGTATTAGCGCGGCAAAGCGCACGCTGCGGTCAGTGGTCAATAAACAGGCTTGTTTCAGTGCCATTAAGCTGTGCATGCCTGTGTCTATTTCAGGGTGGTGCATGGCCGGTTGCGGTACGCCAAATAATTGATCTAGCTCTGGCATAATGGCTTGTAGCGCATCGCAGTCGCGTAATACCTGAAAATATACCTCGGGGTTTTTCTCTCCCAAGGCCTTATGGGTTTCTTGCCAAATTCGCTCGCCGACTAAATGGTTTAGTTCGCCGCTATTGGCTAGTTGTTGCATTAGTTTGGCTGTTTCGTCGGCGATGCGAAAACCAAGATGGTAATAACGGGCGGCAAACCTTGCAACTCGCAATACTCGCAGTGGGTCTTCAGTAAAAGCGTCTGACACATGACGCAGTAGTTTATTGTTGATGTCATCAACACCGTTGTAGGGGTCAACCAAGTTTCCGTCAAGGTCTTGTGCAATAGCGTTAATAGTTAGATCACGACGAATAAGATCTTGCTCTAAAGTCACATCAGGTGCAGCGAACACTTCAAACCCTTTATAGCCATGACCGGTTTTTCTTTCGGTTCGAGCTAGTGCATATTCTTCATGGCTGTCTGGGTGCAGGAATACGGGAAAGTCTTTGCCGACCGATTGATAGCCGCAGTCCAGCATTTGTTGTGGCGTGCTACCAACTACCACCCAGTCTTTATCGCTGAATGGATAGCCAAGTAGGGAGTCGCGTACGGCGCCGCCAACTAAGTAAACCTGCATTTAATTCTCATATTGTGAATTAGAATACTAACTATTGTAGCGTGTATTACGGGTGTGACTAGGGATTAGATTAGTGCAGTCACTGCTAGGGGCGATTAGGCCTTACAGTCACACTGAAAAAGAGTTTCGTCCTCCACGCGCATTGCAGTGAGTTGGCCGCCCCAAACACAGCCAGTGTCTAGGGCGAAGGTATTAGCAGTGTTGGTAATACCTTGCAGCGCTGCCCAGTGGCCAAAAATAATTTTGTTGTTTTGTGTTGGTCGTTGTTGGTGTGAAAACCATGGTTGAAACGATTTGTCATCTGGTGGGTTTTCACCTTTGGTAATAAGGTCTAAATTACCCTCGATAGTACAATAGCGCATGCGGGTTAAGTAATTGGTAATTAAGCGCCAGCGATCAGGGCCAGCTAATTGATCGCTCCACAGGCTTGGGCTGTTGCCATACATGCTAGAGAAGTATTCATCCGCTTGGTTTGATTGCAGCACTTGCTCAACTTCTTGTGCATAGCGCAGTGCTTGCTCAAGCGTCCAAATCGGCGGTATGCCAGCATGTACCATTGTGAAGTCTAATGTGGCGTCATGATGAAGCAGTTTTTGGCGCTGTAGCCAGTATAGTAATTCTTCTTTGTCAGGTGCGTTGAGTATTTCATTAACTGTATCTGACCTATGCGGTTTACGTATACCACGATCTATGGCCAGTAAATGTAAATCATGATTACCAAGCACCGTCACGGCATTGTCGCCAAGCGCATGTATAAATCGCAAAGTCTCTAAGGACTGAGGGCCGCGATTAATTAGGTCACCGGCAAACCAAAGTTCGTCATTGCCGGGATTAAAACAGATTTTTTCTAGTAGGCATTGCAAGGCTTGATAGCAGCCTTGGACGTCACCAATAGCATAGGTAGCCACGGTCTAGTGTAGTGATGATGGACGAAATAGGGTGAAAGTGGGGATTGGCGCGTCAAAAAATTCGCCGGTGTTGGTCACCATTTGGTAGCTACCCTGCATTGTTCCAACGGCTGTTTTTAGTACCGCGCCACTAGTGTATTCAAAGGTTTGCCCGGCGTTGATATAGGGTTGTTCGCCGACAACGCCTGCACCATGTACTTCCTGTTCACCTTGGTCACCGTCGGTGATTAACCAGTAGCGGCTCATTAGACGCACGGTTTCTTCGCCGTGGTTAGTTATTGCAACGGTGTAGGCAAAGGCGAACTGCTCATTGTCCGGGTTAGACTGTTGGGCTAAAAATTGGGTTGAAACATCAATCTCTATATTGTCTTTTTTCTTATTCATTATTTACTTTCCGCCGCTACATAATTACTAAGTCTGACATAGTCTGCCACGCCCAAATCTTCAGGACGTAGTTTACTATCTATTTGCGCGTTTGTGAGTTGCTCGTCGGTAATAATTTTCTTAAGGCTGTTACGTAATGTTTTACGGCGCTGCTGAAAAGCAATACTGACTATGTTTTCAAATAAAGCAAAATCGTCGGCGATAATGGTCGGTTGTGTTTTTATTTTCAGCCGAACAACCGCTGACTCTACTTTTGGTGGTGGATCAAAGCATCCCGGCGCTACAGCGAACAAAGGTTGTATGTCGCAATGGTATTGCAGCATAACGCCTAACTTGCCCCATGCCTTGTTACCTGGAGTTGCCGACATCCGATCAACTACTTCTTTTTGCAGCATAAAGTACATGTCATCAATATGTTCACGATAATTCATCAGATGAAAGAGCAACGGCGTTGAAATGTTATAGGGTAAATTACCAATCACTCTTAATTTGCTGTCGGTGGTGCGCATGGCGGCAAAGTCGATCTTTAAGGCGTCGGCAGAGGTGATGGCAAAATTGTCCTTTAAGCCAAATTGCAGCTTCAACCAAGGGATTAAGTCACGGTCTATTTCAATAACATCCATTTTGGCACCGCTAGCCACTAGGCCTGCAGTGATAGCGCCTTTACCCGGGCCAATTTCAATCAGATGGTCGCCAGCTTTTGCATGTACGCTACGCACAATTTTGTCGATGATATTGTTGTCATGCAAAAAGTTTTGGCCAAAGCGTTTGCGGGCCTGATGCGGTATTTTTTGTTGATTGACGCGTGCCATATTAGACTCTCGCTGAAACCATGGTGTGAGCCATAGCAATTGCGGTTAATAAACTGCCAGTGTCGGCGGTGCCTTTCCCAGCCAAGTCTAGGGCGGTGCCATGATCTACTGATGTTCTTATGATCGGAAGCCCTAGGGTAATATTTACCGCTTCACCAAAACCAGCAGCTTTTAAAACTGGTAAGCCTTGGTCGTGGTACATCGCTAAAACCGCATCTGCGCCTTTTAGGCTGGTAGGCGTAAATGCAGTATCGGCAGGAATCGGACCAATTAAATTTATACCATCGCTACGTAGTTTTTCCAGAGCTGGAATAATGGTGTCGATTTCTTCCATCCCTAAATGACCGTCTTCGCCAGCATGGGGGTTTAGTCCGCAGACTATTATGCGAGGAGAGCTGATGCCAAACTTGGTTTTCAGGTCGCTATTTAAAATAGTGATTACTTGGCTTAACGACTGCTGAGTAATTGCTTGGCTAACTTGTTGTAGTGGCAGATGGGTAGTTGCTAAGGCAACTTTTAAGGTGGGGCTTGCTAGCATCATTACAACTTTTTCGGTATTGGTATTGAGTGCCAGATATTCGGTATGGCCAGTAAACGTAATCCCCGCGTCGTTAATGACGCTTTTATGTACTGGCGGCGTTACCATTGCGGCAAACTGACCATTCAGGCAGCCTTCAATAGCAATGTCGAGAGTTTCTAGTACATAGGTAGCGTTAGCTATATTGAGTTGACCACAGATACATTGTTGTTTTAATTTTACCGGGATAACAATTAATGTTTTGGGCTGATGGACAGTTGATGTGTTTTGTTCATCCCATAATTCTATATTTAGCTCTAACCCAAGTAGCTCAGCTCTTTGGGTTAATAAGGTGGGGTCGGCGATAACAACCAGCGGTGCAGCCTGCTCGTGTTGAGCAATTTGAATTAACAAGTCGGGGCCAATACCAGCAGGTTCACCACTAGTAATGACAACAGGTTTAATACTCATTGGTGAGGCGCCGTAGAATTATGACGTCGCTTTAATATCCACATAAGCTTCATCTCGAATGCGTTGTAGCCAAGTTTCTAGCTCGGTTGAGAACTTGCGTTCATAGAGCTTACCGTAAGCCTGTTGACGCAATAGGTCTTGACTGACGTCATGGTCACGGCGTTCTAAAACTTGAATGATATGCCAGCCAAATTGGCTTTTAAAGGGCATAGTGACTTCGTCAATGTTGGTGCGAGCAAGGGCTTCTTCAAAAGCTGGCACGAATTGCCCTGGGCTAGCCCAGCCTAAATCGCCGCCTTCCTGTGCACTGCCAATGTCTTCGGTATTGGCTTGCGCTAAATCAGCGAAGTCGGCATCGCCATTGATGATCTGAGAGCGTAAGTCCGCTAGCAAATCTTCACACTGTTGATCGCTTCGGACTTGCGAAGGTTTTACTAGGATATGACGGGCATGGGTTTGCTCGATTAGTTTTTCACCCCCACTGATACTGGTGACTTGCACAACGTGTAGTCCGGCGCCGCTTTCTATCGGCCCGATAGCTTCACCTTTATCGAGGGTTGGCACTATCTCGGCAAAGATGCTCGGTAAATCATCTGTTTTGCGCCAGCCTAAGTCGCCGCCTTGCAGCGGTGCTTTACCTGAGCGGTTATGAATATCAAGCCATTGTAATAGCGGTACCCCGTCATTTATTTCTGTAGCTGCTTTTGATAACAGCACTTTTCCGCCGGCCTTATCTTCACCTTCTTCTAGTGGCAGCATAATGTGGGTCACCCGGTATTGCAGGGCTTTCAATACGTCTCCTTCGACAGAGTCTAAATAGGCATCAACTTCCAAGTCGGTAATAATAACCTTGCCGGAAATATTCCCACTTTGTACTTGGCGCAAAATTAATTCGCGGCGAATCTGCTCGCGAGTTTCATTATAAGATCCATCGGCTTCTAAGGATTGGCGAAACTGGTCTAGTGATGAACCCATATTTTTAGCAACAGTGTCCATGGCTTGGTTCAGCTGCTGGTCGCTGATACGAACGCCTGCACGGCGCCCCATTTGCAGTTGCAAGCTCTCCAGTATCATTTGATCCATGACTTGTTTGCGTATTTCACTGGCAGGAGGGAGTTGTGAGCCTTGTTGCTGCGCTTTATAGGCAATTTGTTGAACCCGTTCTTCTAGCTCTGTTGCCATAATGACGTCGTCATCTACCACTACCGCTACCCGGTCTATAACTTCGGCGCTACTAGCGTTAAGGCTAAAAATTAAAGAGGTGATTAATACAGCGTTGGTAACTATTGCTTTAATGTTCATAGAGTTCTCGTTGATTATAACCTTCGATAGATTCAGATAATATAGCATTGATTTGGTTGCCGCTGCCGCCCAAACCTTTCAGTTGGAATTCTATAAAAAATCCGCGGTCGATTTCATTAGTTGCGTCAATACCTTCTTGATAAAGGATTGAGGTCTTCCAGCAGCATGACTCGTAAGCTAGCCCTGCCATTTGTTCTAATTCCCGTTCATTGGTGTGGTCATAATTAAATTTAACCATGGCAGACCAGTGATTAGTGATAGGAAAAACAGTTGAAACATTGCTTTGACGAGTTGTTGTATCGGTTTCTTCGCCGGTGGAGGCGTTAACCGATTTACTGCCCTTTCTGTAAGTGGCGCCTAGATTAAAGATAACATTGCTATCGCCACGATAGGTCATTTTATAGGTGCCTTGCTTCACGAAATGCTCGCGATGGTCGTAAAGAATTGACACTCGATTTCTTAATCCTTCAATTGGCTGCCACATTAACTCCCCGGCTACTTCAGAGGAGCTTTCGATTAGGGTCCTGCCATTAGTTATTGTTTCACGATCTTTGAAATAGCGAATTTGGCCTATGCTTGCATTAAAGGCTTCAACACCGGTTGCTTTGTTGATAAATCGAGTAGTAACACCAATGGACATTTGGTCTGCATCATCAATGCGATCAACGCCAGTAAAACGACTTTCACGAAATAGTTGGTTGTAGTCGAAGGTTCTTTGGCTGGTATCAAATAACGGCTGGTCTGATTGGTCTTCAAATTCAGAGTATAAATAATATAGACGCGGTTCTAAGGAATGATTGAACTCTGTCCCAAGCCAATTGCTATCACGATCAAAATATAAACCACCATCTAAGCTAAACATCGGCACAGTGGCGCCAACACTATCTTCACCTGCTGTTGGTAGTCTATGTTCATCATCTAAGTTATAAGCAATAGAGCGTACTTTAGCAGTAGGGGTTAAGAAACCACCTGCCCAGCGCATTGGGTAGGTAATGCCAGGCTCTGCATATAAACGCGTGCCTTTAGCTGAAGAGGTATCTTCAATATCGAACTGGGTCACCTGAGTATAGAGCAGTGGTGTCAGGGCAAAGTCGCCATGACCTTGGCGATACTGCAATTCCATTTGAGGCAACAGCTTATATTGTTCTGCAATACTAGGGTCTAAAGTCTGATACTCAGTTGAGGTGGTGCTAAAAGACCAATTTTCACTTTGGTAGCCAAACTTACCTTCTTTACGCAAATTCACGGTACGTCTAACACTTAGGCTTTCGGTGCCCAGGTCATTAAAAAATTCGTTATCGCTGACACTGGTGTAGTCAATCCTATGCCACCAGTTACTATTAAAGCGACCTCTTTCATCGACCCCAAAAATCCACCGAGTATCTTCGTACAACTTATCGTCAATATGGGCACCGCTAACAACCCAATCACTGTATTTATTAAGGTGTCGAACTTCTAATTCTGTCGCTAGCCCTCGGTCGCCAATATATCTAGGCGATAACGTCGCGTCCCAGTTTGGCGCAATATTTAGGTAAATTGGCTGGGTAATATCAATACCTTCGTCCGACATGGCGATAATTGGCCACAGTAAACCAGTGCGCCGCTTACCATCTATCGGGTAGGTCATATATGGCACATACATTATCGGCAAATCTTTTACTTTGATTACCGCGTGGGTTGCTGTTCCGATGCCAGTTTCTTGGTTGAGCACGATTTTGCTAGCTTTCATCGACCAAGCATTGCTGTCGGGTGCGCAGTGAGTGATATAGCTTTGCTGTAAATTGACAATACTTTCGCTTTCACGTTGTATAACCGCCGCCTCACCGCGCATATGGGCGTCGTGTAAGACGTATTCGGCATTTTCTACGTTGCCAGTGCTATCGGTGGTGTTAATACTGGCGCTGGTACCTTGCATCAATAAATTTTTATCGCGTATAACCACATTGCCATTAAGCGTCAGTATTTCAGTTTGTTGATCGACTGCCGCGTCATCGGCATAAACTCTCATGTCACCTTTGGCGATGTAAACATCGCCACTAAATCTAGCCACTTGGTCTTGTTGCAGTTCAGAGTTGTTGGCAGAGGCAGCTAAAGCTGCTATATCAAAGGCTTGGCCAGCAGTGGGGCTGTCATTTGCTGGCTGTATATAGGTCCCTTCGCAATAGGGGGCGAGGGTGCCCAGCCTGCCTTCGGGTATTTCCTCGCGGTAATGCCAGTCTAGGTTATGATTGGTATTGGGGTTAGTAATCGTTCCCGCTGCTATACCCTTAGCCAGTGCCGCGCGGTTTTGCATATTGCGCTTAAATGGCAAGTCAGGTCTGCCGTAGATACTTTCTGCTTGTTGTTGCACACCACACACCCATTCTCCATTAGCTCCAGGCTCGCATACCCAGCTGTCTGCACTTTGTGCACTGGCGTATTCGCTAATAGCGCTAACGCTAAGAACAGCCAGTAAAGTCGCAGGGATTTTAGATTTGGTCATTAACTACGTTAGCCTTGCATGCAGAGTATTGCTGATGGTGTTATAACAGGCAGCTCTTGGTGTAGATGATTTTATTGTTAGCGAAAAACGGCGATAATAAAGCATTATAGGGCGTCTGCCCACCGGAATCCCGTTTAGGAGAACAATTTTTGAACGCCGAATTGTCACGTTTTACCCAGTTTGAAAACTGGTGCCTACAATGCGCTGTTGCGCTCGGCGTTAAGGGTCAGATTACGCTAGATAGTGTTTCTGGCGATGCTAGCTTCAGAAGCTATTTTCGTTTTGGCGATGGCGTTCAGTCCTATGTCGCGGTGAACTCGCCACCGGCTAAAGAAAAGAATGTTGAATTTGTGACTTTGGCTAAGCTAATGGGTGATGGCGGCGTTAAAGTCCCTGCCGTTATCTATTTTGATGAAGCGATGGGTTTTATGTTGTTAGACGATTTTGGTGATAGTTTATTGTTGCCAAAGTTAACCGCTACCACCGCCGATGCCCACTACCAGCAAGTCATAAAGTCATTGCTAGACATTCAGCAGCTTGAACATAGCTATGGCGAGAATTTCCAGCTTGCTAGTTATGATACGAAGTTGTTGATTGACGAAATGGATTTGTTTAAACAATGGTTTGTAGGCGCAATGCTGGGGCATAATTTATCTGAGCAAGAGTTAGTCTTAATTGATCAAATGTTTGATATGTTAGTTAAAAGTGCCCAGCAGCAGCCTCAGGTTTTTGTGCATAGAGATTTTCATGCGCGTAACTTGATGGTATTGGACTCGAATAAGATTGGCATTATTGATTTTCAAGATGCGGTTGTTGGGCCGCTAAGCTATGACTTGGTGTCTCTATACAAGGATTGCTACATTCACTGGCCTCGCCATAAGGTTGAGCAATGGGTTGAGGAGTATCGCCAGCTTGCTGCTGATAAACTAAACTTGTCGGTTGCAAATCCAGAGGTTTTTCTGAAGCAATTTGATTTAATGGGGCTGCAGCGTCATATTAAAGTTTTAGGTGTTTTTGCACGACTATATTTACGTGATGGGAAAACTGGCTATTTAAAAGACTTACCACTAGTGCTGGCTTATGTTCGTGAGACCTGTAGGCAGTATCCTGAATTTGCTACCTTTGATAAATGGTTTGAAACAACATTGCAGCCATTGGTCGCAATGCAAGATTGGTATAATGCAGAAGGGCAGGTTTAATGCGCGCAATGATACTAGCGGCCGGTCGAGGTAAAAGGCTGCGGCCATTGACAGATGACAAACCAAAGCCATTGATTGAGGTCGGTGGTAAGCCGCTAATTGTTTACCACATAGAATCGCTAGTTGCTGCAGGTGTTACTGAGTTAGTGATCAATGTTGCTTGGTTAGGGCAGCAAATTATTGACTACCTAGGTGATGGTGCAATATTTGGAGCTAGTATTCAGTACTCGGTTGAGGCGGAAGCTTTAGACACTGGCGGTGGAATATTTCAAGCCTTGCCAATGTTGGGCAATGAACCTTTTATTGTCGTTAATGCGGATATTTGGAGTACTTATCCGTTGGCCAGATTATTGGCTAAAGATCTGCCAGATGGCGGCCTGGCGCATTTGGTGTTGGTGAATAACCCAGCAGAAAACCCTGGCGGTGACTTTAGTCTATCTAGTGATGGTTTTTGTTTAAATCAACAGCCAGGTTATACATTTAGCGGTTTTCGTGTTTTCTCACCTAAATTATTTATAGCTTGTCAGCAGGGCTGTTTTTCGGTGGTGCCATTATTGCGCCAAGCTATGGATAGTGGCTTGATATCGGGAGAGCTGTTTGACGGTCAGTGGGTAGATGTTGGAACTCCGGAGCGACTTAATTTACTTAATGAGCAGCTAAGTGCTTGAGTGTTGCCAATAAGTCCTTACACTGCGGCTAATATTTTTTACTATTATTTTTGGAGATAACTATGGCTGACTACTGGATAGCCCCTTCAATCTTGTCGGCAGATTTTGCCCGTTTAGGCGAAGAGGTTGACGCTGTGTTGGCGGCTGGCGCTGATGTTGTGCACTTTGACGTGATGGACAACCACTATGTGCCAAACTTAACGATTGGGCCAATGATCTGCAAGGCATTGCGTGATTACGGTATTACCGCGCCGATTGACGTACATCTGATGGTAAGTCCAGTGGATAGTTTGATCAGCGATTTTGCTAAAGCTGGGGCTAGTTATATTACTTTTCATCCGGAAGCATCTGACCATGTGGACCGCTCGTTACAGTTGATTCGTGATGAAGGCTGCAAGGCTGGTTTGGTATTTAATCCGGCGAGTGGATTAGATGCTGCTAAATACGTAATGGAAAGACTGGACATGATTTTGTTGATGTCGGTTAATCCGGGTTTTGGCGGACAAAAGTTTATTCGTAATGTATTGCCTAAAGTGCAGGAAGCCAGAGAGCTTATTGATGCAAGTGGTCTCGATATTCGCTTAGAAATAGACGGTGGTGTTACCGCTGATAATATTGCTGAAATAGCTGCTGCTGGTGCTGACACTTTCGTTGCAGGTTCTGCGATTTATGGCAAAGATGATTACAAACAAGCTGTTGATGCCATGCGTAAAGCCTTAGCCTAAGTTGTTGTTTAAATAAAAAGCCCAGTATTTGCTGGGCTTTTTATTGTCTGTATATCGACGCTTTAAAAGTTATAGGTCACGTCAAGCGAGTAGTTGCGTGGTGGTTGTACAATACCGGTAAATGCGCCTTGGTAATCCAGCTCTCCTGTTTGATTGTAAAATGTAGCGGTGTTGCCATGACCAAAAGGTAAATCGCCGGCAGTTGATAAGATTTTTTCATTTGTTAAGTTTTTCCCTATTAGCGCCGCCGTCCATTTTCCGTCGGTGCTTATCAATGCAATGCGGGCGTTAAATTGAGTATAGGCTTTTTGCAATGTGCCAGGATCTAGATCCTCTGATAAGAATTGATCGGCTCTATAGTTTATGTCCAATGTACTCACTAAATCATAACGCCGGCCTAACGACATAGTGTAGCTAGCGCTAATACTGGTAGCCCACTCAGGCGAGCGTGATAAGGTTTCACCGCCTAAGTCGTTCATGCAGCCTTGGAATCTAGCGTTGCCGATAATCCCGGCAGCAATATTATTTTGAGCATTTGTCGCTAGTTGAGAAACATTACAAGGAGCATTTTCGAAACTGTCGTAAGTATTATCTAGCCAAGCCATAGAGCCGCTAATGATAAAGTCGGGGGTGACTAAATAGCGTCCATCCAGCTCTATGCCTTGACTGGTTGATTTCCCTGCATTGGTCACAATAAAGCCCGTAGAGCCATTAAATATACTGACTTGTAGGTCTTCATAATTGCCTTGAAAAGCGGCGATGTTCAGATTTGCTTTGCCGCCCAATAAGGTCATTTTAGCGCCCAGCTCGTAAGAGATTGCTTTTTCTGGGTCAAACTCTAGCTGATCGAGTTTGGTGCCGTTAGAATGACTGCTATCATAGCCACCGGCTTTAAAGCCTCTAATTGCCGATGCATATAGCAGAGTATTTTCGTTTAAATCATATTCGACGATTAACATTGGCGAGGTGTCGCTTTCACTGCGATCGCGTTTTACTGCATAGGGTGCAATATCAGCCTCAGGCTCCCAAATTGTGGAGATTATTAAGTCACTATGTGGCAGGCCGGTAGCAAGGCTATTTAGTGCCATAGACTTTTTCAGGTCTTTCTTCTCGTGGGTATAGCGAACCCCAGCTTTGATCCGAAAATTGTCCTCTATATTCCAAGTGCCGCTGGCGAAAGCTGAAATGGTATCGGTTATCTGTTTATCTCGACCGATCCGTAAACCGTCGACAAACGTTGGGATAGCCGGACTAAGCGTTGATAACTGAATACCTACATCGGTATCGTTTTCAAAAGTGGATGTTTGCAGATAGATGCCGGTGATGTACTCAAATGTTTGTCCTAGTGGTGATTTAAATTGAAATTCTTGGCTTATTTGGTCATATGATTCTTTACTGTCTGTAGCGCCGATAATATTTTTGGGAGAAGAGTCTAAATCTGCTTTAGCGTCATAGGTGAAACCGGTAAAGCCAGTGATTGAAGTGAGTGAGTGTTCGCCTAGGCTTACGTCGAATCTTAATGCGGTATTGTAAATATCGACTTCTGTTTCAGTTAGTCCTTCATTTAGCGGCGCTACATTGCCGATATTTGAATTAAAATCGAGGCGGTTTTCGATACCATCTATTTGCGGTGGAATACGGCCATTAGGACTATTTATTGTGTTGGAACTAATAAGTTCGGTGTCTGTGCCCAAGGTTTGGCGCAAGGTTCGCTCTACCATCAGCCCCATGGTGGTGCCTTCACTTAAATCCCATTCAAACTTGCCGCGAGCTGCGTAATTATCGACTTCAGGCACATTTTGATCGAAAAAGTCGTTGTGAAGCCAGCCGTCAGTGTGGTCTTTGCGCAATGCAATTCGGCCTCTGGTGGTATCGCCCAACGGGCCACTAACGGCCGCTTCTGCTTTGTAACCGTCAAAGCTGCTAATGGCCCCTGATACATAGCCCTCAAATTCAGCGGTGGGGGCGGCGGAAATAATACTTACTGCTCCAGCTATAGTGTTCTTACCAAACAGTATGGTTTGTGGGCCTTTAACAACTTCAATCCTAGCTAGGTCAAGCAGTGGCATTATTGTCTGTCGAGCACGGCCCATATAAATACCGTCACGGAAAGTACCTACCGATTGTTCAAAACCATTGTTGGCTCCAGAGCCGGTGCCTCGAATGAGAATGACGTTAGAGATGCCGGAACGAGTTTGTTGAAAGTTTGGCACATAGTTAGATATTTCGGCCAGGGTGGTAATATTATTTTGTCGCAGTGTCAGCCCATTTAATGTAGTTATTGCCAAGGGCACGTCTTGCAAACTCTGGCTGCGCTTTTGCGCAGTCACTGTTACTTCTTCAAGCGTCAAATCGTTTTGACTAAATGCTATTGAGGAGAAGGCACTTGCAGTGAGAGCAAGTGCTAAAGCAGATTTAGATAAATTGCTGTATCGAATAGTCATTAAGGGCCCCATGAATTATTATTTGTATTATAGTCACCGATAGTAGCTGATTAGACTAGGATTCCCGCCGCGTTAATGTAATGACATAAAGCGGGTCGCCTTTGTTTCAGTATAGTCAATCGTGGTGGTTGCAACAATGGTTTGTGCGCTGCGGGGTTATTAATTTATTGAAAGGTTTGAATTTGTACACATTTCCTCTCGCTATGGCTAAGCGTATTTTTAGTGCGGCCAAAAAAATTGGTGTTGATACCGATAAAGTGGTTGCCTTGGCGGGCTTGGCTAATTTGGCTACAGACAATACCGTGTCTGAGCGTGTTGATCATGCATTTCATAATGCCTTTTGGCCAGCCATCGAAACTGTCTCGCAAGATCTCAATATCGGTTTACATATAGGCGAAGAGTTTATTGGTTCTGGCAGTACAGCCTTGGAGTATTTGTTCTTATCAAGCGCCAGTTTCGGTGAGGCATTAGCGCGCTCACAAAGCTATACCCGTTTAATTAGTGACTCTTTACATATTGAATTAAAAGAAGCGTTGCCAGCGCATTGTCGAATATCGTTTCAGTTCTCCCATGAAAGTCCTGAATTACTCAGGCAAGTACAAGAAATGGCGATGACCGCTTACATTTCCTTTTTTAGGTTGGTTACTGATAACGCGTTTACGCCAGTAAAAGTTGAATTTGCCCACAGTGCGCCTGAAGATGTCGCTGAGCACTTGCGCATTTTTGGCTGTGAAGTTGAGTTTGATTGTAAAGCCAATGCTGCGGTTTTCCCTGAAGAAAACTTATCAGCGCCTTGCTTGCATTCTGAACCCACTATGCGAGCAGTGCATGAAAAGATTGTTGGCGATCAGTTAACTGAGCTAGAAAAGCGTGATTTTATCGATGAGGTACAAACTGTAGTTGCCGAACTGCTTGATAGCGGTGAGGTAAGTTTGGATAGTGTGTCTGAACAACTGGGTATTAAACCGGCGCAACTGCGCTATCAGTTGTCTGATATTGGTACCAGCTTTAGCCAAGTTTTTGCTGATTATCGCCTGCGCATAGCAAAGCGTTTATTGGCAGAGACGACTGAGTCTATCGATCAAATTATTATTACCACCGGTTTTTCTGAGCCAAGCCCGTTTTATCGTGCTTTTAAGCGCTGGACCGGCATAACTCCGATTGCTTATCGTGAAAAGTATCGTATTGATAAATGATTTATCTGTGCAAGGGATAGACTTCACTCAGCTATTCTAGTTACAATTCGCTTTGTAATTTTTGATACCCATCCGGGCTTACCTTGGAGAGTAGCATGAGCAGTCATTTGTTAGTGGCTCACCCGCATCGTTTGCGGGATAACATACAGGATAGTACCTGTTGGCGATGATAGCTAATTTGGCATTTGCGCCTATTGTTTTTAGCTAATCGTTTTGTGCTGCACTAAGGAAATATCATGACTCCCGAACAATTTAATGAGCTGGCAAACCAGCAATATAATCGCATACCTGTTACTCGTGAGATCGCGGCAGATTTAGATACTCCGCTCAGTAGTTATTTAAAATTGGCGCAGGGTAAATATTCCTATCTGTTTGAATCAGTGCAAGGCGGGGAAAAGTGGGGGCGTTACTCTATTATCGGTTTGCCTTGTCGCACAGTATTAAAGATATTTGGCTATAATGTGCAGATTGAAACTGACGGTCTGGTGGTCGAAAGCTTTGAAACTGACGATCCGCTTGCCTATGTTGAGGAATTTCAAGCTAAGTACAAAGTGCCAGGTTTACCTGAGCTGCCGATGTTCTCTGGTGGTTTAGTCGGCTATTTTGGTTACGATACCGTGCGCTATGTTGAAAAACGCTTAGCTGATAGCTGCCCGCCTGATGTAATTGGCACGCCTGATATTTTATTGATGGTGTCTGAAGATGTATTAATTTTCGACAATTTAGCCGGCACCTTAAGTTTAATTACTCATGCTGACCCTGTTGAGAGCAGCGCCTTAGAAAAAGCTATGCAGCGGTTGGATAGCTTAGAGCAAAGCTTGCCTGGGCCAACGCCTAAGCTAGCGCCAATGCGTTCAGTTGAAGATGTTCGTAATGTCGAGTTAGAAGATAACTTTGTCTCTGGTTTTACCGAAGAAAAGTTTCATCAAGCGGTAGAAACTGTGCGCGAATATGTTTTGGCTGGTGATGTTATGCAGGTAGTGCCGTCGCAACGCTTAACTATCGACTTTAAGGCTGAACCAGTAAATTTATATCGCGCCCTGCGCCGATTAAATCCAAGTCCCTATATGTATTTTTTAGAGCTGGGGGATTTTCAAATCGTCGGTTCATCGCCAGAAATTTTGGCGAGCCTTGAAGGCGACAAAGTCACCGTGCGGCCGATTGCTGGAACGCGCAGACGCGGCAAAACGGACGCAGAAGATTTAGCGCTTGAGCAAGAAATGCTGGCCGATCCGAAAGAGGTTGCCGAGCATTTAATGCTAATTGACTTAGGCCGCAACGATGCTGGTCGCGTGTCGCAAATAGGCAGTGTAAAGCTAACCGATAAAATGATAGTAGAGCGTTATTCTCATGTTATGCATATTGTCTCTAATGTAGAGGGTAAGCTTAAACCTGGGTTAAACGCTATGGATGTATTGCGAGCGGCATTGCCGGCGGGAACCTTAAGTGGTGCGCCAAAAATTAGAGCTATGCAGATAATAGACGAACTAGAACCGGTTAAGCGAGGTATTTATGGCGGCGCTGTGGGGTATCTCTCATGGGGCGGCAATATGGATACGGCCATTGCCATTCGAACCGCTGTGATTAAAGACGGTGTGCTAAATATCCAAGCAGGGGCGGGCATTGTCGCTGACTCAGTACCTCGACTGGAGTGGAAAGAAACCATGAACAAAGCAAGAGCGATGTTTAGGGCGGTAGCTATGGTTCAGGGGGAGGATTAATTATGTTGTTAATGATCGATAACTACGACTCGTTTACCTATAACGTTGTGCAATATTTGGGTGAGCTGAAAGCTGATGTGCAGGTTTATCGCAATGACGAAATTACCTTAGAGCAGATTGTTGAATTAAATCCAGAACGCATAGTGATTTCGCCAGGGCCATGTACGCCTAATGAGGCGGGTGTGTCGATGGAAGTGATCAAAAAATTTGCCGGCAAGCTACCTATTTTGGGAATTTGCTTGGGTCATCAAAGCATTGGCCAGGTGTTCGGTGGTGATGTAGTGCGGGCGCGTCAAGTTATGCATGGCAAGGTATCGCCCATGTACCACAATAATCAAGGTGTGTTTAAAGACTTGAACAGTCCGTTTAACGCAACTCGTTACCACTCTTTGGTAATTGATAAAAACACCTTACCTGATTGTTTGGAGATAACTGCATGGACTCAGTTAGAAGATGGCAGCATTGATGAGATTATGGGGGTACGCCATAAAAAATTTGCTATTGAGGGGGTCCAGTTTCATCCAGAATCAATATTGACTGAGCATGGACATGATTTGTTGGCGAATTTCTTGGCGGCTACGTAGCGGAGTATTGAAATGGATATGCAAACAGCGGTAGCGCAACTAATAGACACTAAAGACCTAAGCCAAGTTGAGATGATGGATGTTATGCGTCTGATTATGACTGGTGAGGCAACGCAAGCCCAAATAGGTGGCTTTTTAGTCGCTTTGAGCATCAAGGGTGAAACCATTGAAGAGATTACTGGGGCTGCCTCGGTAATGCGCGAACTGGCGTTAAAAGTTAGCGTAAGTGGTGAACACGTGGTTGATATAGTGGGTACTGGCGGCGATAGCATTGGTCTATTTAATGTCTCCACTGCTTCTAGCTTGGTTGCGGCAGCAGCGGGTGCGATTGTGGCAAAACATGGTAATCGCTCGATTACGTCTAAATCAGGTAGTGCTGATTTACTAGAAGCGGCAGGCGTCAGATTAGATTTAACGGCAGAACAAGTAGAGCGCTGTATTAATGAAGTTGGTATCGGCTTTATGTTTGCGGTTAATCATCATGGGTCGATGAAACATGCTATTGGCCCGCGCAAAGAGCTAAAAGTGAGGACAGTGTTTAACTTACTTGGGCCGCTTACTAATCCAGCATCAGCACCTAATATGTTGCTAGGCGTGTTCGCCAAAGAATGGGTGCGACCATTTGCCGAGGTATTAAATAAGCTCGGTGCTAATCATGTGTTAGTTGTGCACTCAGTTGAAGGCTTGGATGAAATTAGTCTAGCGGGTGATACTTTTGTTGCCGAACTAAAAGGCGGAGAGATCACCGAGTATGTGTTAAAGCCTGAAGATGTTGGCGTTGATCGCGCGGCGTTAGATAGTTTGGTCGTCGATAGTCCAGCAGCAAGTTTAGCCCTAATTAAAGATGCGTTTGCGGGCAATGCGCCATTAGCTGCTGACATGATCGCATTAAATGCGGGTGCAGCTTTGTATGCAGCGGGTATTGCGCCTAGTCACAAGCATGGAGTGGCCCTAGCTTATGACGTGATGTCTACCGGGCAAGCCAAAGAAAAATTAAAAGAGTGGGCTGATTTTAGTCAGGCCTGTGTATTGTAAGGTTTAGTGAATGACAATTTTAGATAAGATTTTAGCGCGTAAAGATGAAGAAGTGGCAGAGCGTAAGCTTTCTGTCAGTGAAGATGACTTGCGAAAAAAATTGGCGGATATTGCTGGTGATAAAGATAGTTGCCGCGGCTTTGTAAAAGCTATGGAGTTAGCCTTAGCCGCCGGTAAATCTGCGGTTATTGCTGAGGTGAAAAAAGCCTCGCCGTCAAAGGGTTTAATTCGTGCCAATTTTGATCCTGCTAAAATTGCTAGTAGTTATCAAGCTGGTGGAGCGACCTGTTTGTCAGTGCTGACCGATGTGGACTTTTTTCAAGGTGGCGATGACTATCTTCAGCAGGCTCGTTCGGCCTGCGATCTACCGGTGATCCGCAAAGATTTTATTATTCACAGTTACCAAGTATATGAAGCGAGAGTGTTGGGCGCTGATTGTGTTTTGTTAATTGTGTCTGCGTTTATTGATAAGCCTGAATTAATGGAAGAACTGTGCGAACTGGCTCAAGAGCTGGGAATGGATGTGTTGATCGAGGTGCATAACCAAATTGAGTTGGATTTAGCGTTGCCCTTGAAGACTAAACTGATCGGCATTAATAACCGTGACTTACATACCTTTTCTACCTCGTTACAAACTAGTATCGATCTAGCCAAAAATATTCCCACTGACAGAATTGTGGTGACTGAAAGCGGAATTCATAGTTTAGAAAATGTTAGCTTGATGCGCTCTAATAATATTAATGCATTTTTGATAGGTGAGGCGTTTATGCGTGCTGATGAACCTGGTACAGCTCTGAAGGAGTTATTCTTTTAGCATTGGCTATAAAAAATTTGAGGCACTGTTAACGAGTGCCATATACCACCATGGTTTTGCCTTTAGCAGTAACCAAGCCTTGTTCTTCAAGATTTTTCAATACTCTACCTACCATTTCTCTAGAGCAGCCTACGATACGGCCAATCTCTTGACGGGTAATTTTAATTTGCATGCCATCCGGATGGGTCATGGCGTCAGGTTGCTTACATAAGTCTAATAAAGTTCTAGCAACGCGCCCGGTGACATCTAAAAAGGCTAAGTCGCCAACCTTTCGAGTCGTTTTACGCAAGCTGTTTGCTATTTGGCGACTCAGAAGATTCATGACTTCAGGGAATTTTTCGCTTACTTCATTAAATTTTGAGTAACTGATTTCGGCCACTTCACAGGCTGTTTTTGCTCGTATCCAGGCACTGCGTTTCTCATCATCGCCAAATAAACCCAGTTCACCGAAGAAGTCTCCTTTATTTAAATAGGCAACAATCATTTCTTTGCCATCGTCGTCTTCAATAACCACCGTGACAGAACCAGAAGTAATGTAAAACAACGCATCACTGGCGTCGCCAGCGTAGATAATAGTATTTTTGGCGCGATAACGACGTTTGTGGCAATAGCTTAAAAACTCGTCAACATTAGCTAATTTAGGTGTAAGCGATACAGCGACCATTGAAACCTCTGAATAAAATAACTGAATTAAGTATGGTTCAGTTTGTTAGAATCACCACTTTGTCGACTTAAAACAATTCAAAAGTGTTAATTAGTTAAAGTTTTAGTACGGCAAAACTAATGTTAAGTATAATGCGCTTAATTTTAGCACAGTGGCAATAATATTCAGCTGTGATCAAATAAGAGGTTAACAATGGAAGCAAAAGTACGTTGGGTTGGAGATGCCATGTTTTTAGCGGAATCAGGCAGTGGACATAGTGTGGTTATGGATGGACCGGCAGATTTAGGTGGCAGAAATATGGGTGTGCGTCCCATGGAAATGATTCTACTCGGCGTCGGAGGCTGCGCCAATTTTGACGTGATGACAATGTTGAAAAAGTCGCGTCAAGATGTGTCAGATTGTGTGGCAGAGTTAAGCGCAGAGAGAGCTGATGCAGTGCCTGCGGTTTTTACCGCGATTCATCTTAACTTTAAAGTGACCGGGCGTAACCTCAAAGAGGCGCATGTAAAACGGGCGGTTCAATTGTCTGCAGAAAAATACTGCTCTGCGTCAATCATGCTTAGTGCCGCTGGGGTGAAAATGACTCACGATTATGAAATTATTGAGCTGGCAGAATAAGCCTTACAGGCGATAAGTCGTTTTAGTCATTACCTTTGACATGATAGTCATGACGCCTTTAACTGGTGCTGGCAAGTGTTGACCGCCTGCCGCTAAGGCACTCGCTCCATGTTCTTCTTCATCAATTAGCATTTGTTCCAGTATTGCACGGGTTTTTTTATCTTCATCCGGCAGTTGTTCTAGGTGTTCGCTCAAATGCTTACAAACTTGTTCTTCAGTTGCAGCAACAAAACCTAAGCTCCACTTATCACCGACAGCCCCCGCTACAGCACCAATGCCGTAAGAAAAGGCATAAAATAACGGGTTTAATAGGCTGGTTTGACTGCCAAGTTGGTTAAGACGATCTTCGCACCATACTAAGTGGTCAGTTTCTTCAGTCGCGGCATGTTCCATTTTAGCTCTAACATCTGGCAGTTTTGCCGTCGCCGCCTGACCTTGATATAGCGCTTGCGCGCATACTTCACCAGTGTGATTAATACGCATTAATCCAGCAATATGACGATAATCACTTTTATCAAGCCGGTCTGACGACATTGTTGCGCTGGGGTTTTCACGCGCGGCAGTAGCCGCTCCAGGCGATAATGTTCTTACCGCATGGTCTACGCCTACCAGTAGTCGGTCTAACGCTGAAAGATGTCTTGCCATAAATGTGTTGCCATAAAAAAGCCCGAATGCTGATCAGGCTATTGTAAACCTGAGGAGTCACTTGTGTCCTGTATTCAGGCCATTTTTAACTAAAATTTAGCTAGCTTTTAGCTCGCGAACCTCGTCAATACTAGTCTCTGAAGGATCTAAAGGACGTTCTAAAGAAGACCAGTTAATATCACCATCGTTGGGCATATTTTCGTATTCTAAAATGCCTAGCTCTTCAAATTTAGGTCTAATTTTGTCAGTCATTAAACCAATGCGCGTTAAGTTAGGTACCACACGCTGAAATAACAATTTACGGAAATGTGACATTAAAAATCCTTCAAGTACTTGTTGGCGAGCTTCTTCAACGTCCCAGCCAAAGTGTCTGAAGACATCAGTTGCGACTAAGCGGTCGCGACTGATAACACAGGCTTCATAGGCAAACTGCGCGCGTTCTTCCTTTTCTTCCTGCGATATGGTTTTAATATACTCTTCCAAATAATTCACACCAAAGGTTACATGGCGGGCTTCGTCGCGAATCACTAAATAGACAATGTCACGCAGTACCGGATCGGGTGAGTTTTCACGGGCACTATTGAACGCTGATAACGCCAATCCTTCAATAATTAGCTGCATACCGATAAATTTCATATCCCAGCGTTCGTCAGTCAAAATTTTGTCGAGGATACTTTTGAGGCTAGTGTTTATGGGATAAGAAATCCCCAGCCGCTGTTGCAGGTATTTGTTAAATACCTCTACATGTCTGGCCTCGTCAAATGTTTGTGATGCAGCGTAAAGCTTAGCATTATAGGTTGGGGCGCATGAAACTAGTTGCGAAGCCACCAACAAAGCACCTTGTTCGCCATGCAAGAATTGTGACAAGCTCCAGCCATTCATGTGCAACCAAAATTCTGTTTTGCGCTTTTCAGATAATGCTAGGTATGGTCCATAAGTGTCTAAGTTCATCAGCTCAGCCATGCCATTGTCTTCTGGCCATGGACGATCCCAGTCGATATCTATCTCTGGATCCCAGTTAAGCTTTTTGCCGAGGTCGTAAAGTTTTTTAATTCTGTCGTCTTGGATTTTATAATCCCAGTTATAAGAGCCAGTCAGTGGCGTTTGAAAAATCTCGGCAACGTGGTCAACGTCTCCTGGCGACAATAAATCTTCTAAGTCGTATTCAGTTCCCTTAGTGCGCTCTGCGCCGCCAAAGTGCTGGACCTTTCTTGGAGTGTCTTGCCATTCTATTTTCATATGTCTTCGCTCAGTCGTTGGTGGCTGTTATTAGTTATTAGATTTAACTATGAAGTCTCGCTTAAAAAGTAACAAGGTTAAGACTTGCCAAAATGAGGTCATTTGTGGCCAAATAGGCGGATGCCATCATACAGTTCTCCTGCACAATACGTCATTCTCTTACTGGACTTAATCTCTCAGCAAGGTGCTGACCCCTTATCGATTCTGAAAAACACTTCTTTCGAGCGTTCAGGTATTCAGACTATGGGTGCGCGGGTCAGTGAAAGTGATCTGCTGCAGATGCTAAATAATGCCAACGAAATTAGTGGCGATAAAGTGTTGGGATTACACTTAGGGGAAAAATTAAATCCAAGCGCTCATGCTGTGCTGGGGCAAGCCTTTTTGACTTGTGATAGTTTGGGCTTGGTTATTGAACTATTTATGAAGTACTACCAGATATTATCTCCCACCCTGGAGGTTAAGTATTGCCAGCACAATAACCGTTGTTATTTGCAGCCGATTAATTCAGGAACGCTGTCTGATCGTTTTGGCTATGAAACATTTTTCTCTGCAGTGAAAAATACTCTCACTGCAATGCTGGGTGGGCGTGAACTGGAGTTGGCTTTTGAATTTAATTATTCGCAGCCAGACTATGTTGACGAATATCGACGAGTGCTTGGCAGTGACTTAAGCTTTGATTGTAAGGTTACCCAGCTTTCCTTTGGTGAAGAATTGCTAAGTTTAACTCTGCCAACTTCAAATCCCGCTTTGTTGGCGCTTTACGAACAGGAGTGCAAGCGCGTACTGGCAGATATAGAAAGTGAACAATCTACAGCCGAGCAAACTTTACGCTTGCTGAGAAAGCTAGAAGGGCATTATCCGCAAATGAGCCAAACGGCTCAATTATTAAATATGAGTACTAGAACTTATCGGCGCAGACTAGCAGAAGAGGAACTGTCGTTTCAGCAGTTGTTAGATACTGTGCGCCTGGAGCATGCAGATTATTATTTAATTAAAACTAATTTGCCGATGTTTAGCATTGCACTAAATATAGGTTTTAATGATGCGTCTAATTTCAGGCGAGCCTATGTGAAATGGACGGGTAAGACGCCGCAAGAAGTACGTAGCAATAGGCGCTTTTAATAAACTACTTTGTATTGAATTAAGTTAGTGTCGCCAACTTTAATCGCTTCGCCTAGTTTAAAACCGCCACTGCCGGTTAGCGTAGTAGCGGTACTCTGTAATTTTATAGGTAAGTTGGCGCCAATGCGGACATTGGTGCCATTGGTACTGCTATCTATTAAGCTAAAATTTCTATTGTCGAATTTTATCGTGCAGTGAGTTCGAGAGGAAAATTTGCTGTTAACACATAAGTTGACGCTATTCGGATCTCAGCCAATGGTATAAGGCGTTTGATCCGCATCCACTGCAACAGTGTTACCATCAACCGTTGGTTGAATTTGACGTGGAGCAATAACTGCGCCCATATTAAAAATAGTCATTGATGAATTGTTATTGCTCATAAATACGCCTCATTCTCAATCAAAAAGATACTCTGATGATTGTTTGTTGGCTAGGACTTGTCTGACCTCTAGAAGTCTATTCTAAACTGAATGACATCAAGATCTTTTTCACCAATGCCATAACACAATTTATAGACTACACGGCCGACTAAATGAATGGAGTTACCAATTAGTTTGACGTGCGCTGCGCTGCCCAGCTGTATATAAGTGCCATTGCGACTGCAATCTTCTAAAAAGAATACTTTATCTTTATAACTGATTTTGCAGGTGCTGATAGTGAGCTCATATTATATTTAGTGGATGTCTTGGTTTCGTCTTCCATAGTCCTTTCCTAAATCATCCGTATTGAAATATCTCTATTGATTTATGACTCTCTGGCAATAGCTCTATAAGCAATATCTGTGCGATAAAAGCAACCTGACCAGTTTATTTTTTTAGCTTGAGCATAGGCTTTTTGCTGTGCTTCGCTTACCGTATTCCCCAAAGCGGTTGCACATAATACGCGTCCGCCACTAGTAACCGTTGCGCCATCTTGCAGTGCAGTGCCGGCATGAAATACCTTGCTGTCATCGGTGTCTGCGTTGGCAAGGCCGCTTATTTCAAAGCCCTTACCATAATCACCAGGGTAGCCGCCAGCCGCTAATACAACGCCCACTGCTGCTCTTTCATCCCATTGGGCACTTGCAGTGTCTAGTTTTCCAGCCAATGCTAGTTCACATAACTCGACCAAATTTGATTGCAGGCGCATCATGATTGGCTGGGTTTCAGGGTCACCAAAACGGCAATTATATTCAATGACGTTGGGGACGCCATCGCTGTCAATCATTAAGCCTGCATATAAAAAACCAGTGTAATCATTACCTTCACTAGCCATCCCATTTACTGTTGGATAAATGACATCGTTCATAATACGGTCATGGATTTCTGCCGTAACGACAGGCGCCGGAGAATAGGCGCCCATGCCACCAGTGTTGGGCCCAGTGTCACCGTTGCCTACTCTTTTGTGGTCTTGGCTGGTTGCCATGCTCAGTACATTCTTGCCGTCCACCATCACAATAAAGCTGGCTTCTTCACCGGCTAAAAACTCTTCAATCACTACTCTGCAGCCAGCTTCGCCAAACGCATTGCCAGAGAGCATATCTGTTACTGCCGCTTCAGCTTGGGCTAAAGTTTCCGCAACAATCACGCCTTTGCCTGCGGCTAAGCCATCGGCTTTAACGACAATAGGCGCGCCTTGTTCGCGCAAATAAGCAAGTGCGGGCTCTACTTCAGTAAAGTTTTTGTAGTAGCCGGTGGGTATATTGTGGCGGGCTAAAAAGTCTTTAGTGAAAGCTTTTGAGCCTTCTAGCTGGGCTGCCCCTTTACTTGGGCCAAAAGCTTTTAGCCCCTGCTCAGAAAAGTAATCCACAATGCCGTCAACTAGTGGTGCTTCCGGGCCAACAATTGTTAAGCCAATATTATTGGTTTTCACAAAGTCCGCCAAGGCAGCAAAGTCACCTTCACTTATCGCTACATTTTTCATATTGGGTTCTAGTGCAGTGCCTGCATTGCCAGGCGCTACAAACACTGTTTCAACGCCTGGTGCTTGGCCTGCTTTCCACGCCAAGGCGTGCTCTCTGCCACCATTACCAATAACTAATACCTTCATAAAATTGTAACTCTGTTGTGAGTGATAAAAGTTAGCGATGAAAGCTAGTGACGAAAGTGGCGCATGCCAGTGAAGACCATCGCCATGCCGGCTTCGTCGGCCGCGCTAATAACTTCGTCGTCGCGCATTGAGCCGCCGGGCTGGATAACGCAGCTAATGCCCGCTTTGGCGGCATTGTCGATGCCATCGCGGAAGGGGAAGAACGCATCTGATGCCATCACTGCACCTACTACTTCTAATCCAGCATGCTCTGCTTTTATCCCGGCAATGCGAGCTGAGTTGATTCGGCTCATTTGGCCGGCACCAACACCGACGGTACGGCCATCTTTGCCGTAAACAATAGCGTTAGATTTAACAAACTTGGCTACTTTCCAAGAAAATAATAAATCGCCCATTTCTTCTTCGGTTGGTATGCGTTTACTCACAACCTTAAGATCACTCATGTCTACCATGCCTAGGTCACGGTCTTGTACTAATAAGCCACCATTTACGCGTTTAAAGTCTAGCGCTGGCAAGCTGTTTGACCACTGGCCAGTTTCTAATAGGCGGACATTTTTCTTAGCGCTGACAACGGTTTTAGCTGCTTCGCTAATACTTGGTGCAATAATGACTTCAACAAATTGACGATCGCAAATAAGGGTGGCCGTGGCGCTGTCTAGTTCGCGATTAAACGCAATGATGCCGCCAAAGGCTGATTCAGTATCAGTTGCATAAGCTAAATCGTAGGCTTGGGTAATATTGTCGCCAATGGCTACGCCGCATGGATTTGCGTGCTTAACAATCACGCAGGCAGGCTGTTCAAATTGCTTTACGCACTCTAGTGCGGCGTCGGTGTCGGCAATGTTGTTATAAGACAGTTCTTTGCCTTGAAGCTGTTTGGCGCTAACGATTGAAACTTCTTGTGGGTTGGCTTCTACATAAAACGCACTGCTTTGATGTGGGTTCTCGCCGTAACGCATGTCTTGAGCTTTAATAAATTGGGTATTAAAGGTACGTGGAAAATGTTCATTACCACCTGGCACCATGGTGCCGAAGTAGTTAGCAATGGCGCCGTCGTAGCTGGCCGTATGCTCATAAGCTTTAATGGCTAAGTCAAAGCGTGTTGCTTGGCTAGTGGCGCCATCGTTAGCTTTCATTTCTTCTAAAATCGAGTCGTAGTCACCAGAGTTAACTATAATATTAACAAAAGCATTATTTTTAGCCGCCGCCCGCACCATGGTTGGGCCGCCAATATCAATGTTTTCGATGGCGTCTTCTAGTGAGCAATCCGGATTAGCTACGGTTTGTGAAAAGGGATATAGATTGACCACAACCATGTCGATGGGGTCAATGCCATGCTTACTCATTACCATGTCATCAATACCGCGACGACCTAAAATACCGCCATGTACTTTAGGGTGTAAGGTTTTTACACGACCATCCATCATTTCAGGAAAGCCGGTGTACTCAGATACTTCGGTAACTGCAATGTTTTTTTCTTGAATCAATTTATAGGTGCCGCCGGTCGATAAAATTTCGATGCCAAGCTGGCTTAATTGGCGGGCAAATTCAACAATGCCAGTTTTGTCTGAAACGCTGATTAAGGCGCGTTTAACAGGAATAAAATTGCTCATGTTTGGTTTCCAAAAAAATAAGTGAGTCGATTGTTGATTTACAGCATATCGTATTGTTTGAGTTTTTTACGCAAGGTGCCGCGGTTAAGTCCTAGCACTGTAGACGCTTTACTCTGATTATTGCGGGTGTAGCGCATAACGGCACTCATTAATGGCTCTTCAACTTGGCTTAATACCATGTCGTAAACATCCGTTGGTAGCTGACCATCCAGCTCGCTAAAATATTTATCTAGCGCCATCGCAATGTTGTCACGTAGCGGCTGAGATTGATCGACGGTGGTATAGGCAAATGACTCGCTATTGTCTGTCTCTACGGACGTTAAAGTAGCTGAGTCTAAATCGCTCTGGGTCATGCGGCTTTTCCTTGTTGAAAAATAGTAATGGTTAATTGCTCTAGCGCATCAAGCTGGGCTTGGGCGCTATTTAGCTGGTTAAAGTTTTTGGTAAATGTGGGTATTTGCTGGTCCGCTAAATACCAGCCAATATGCTTACGTGCAATGCGCAGGCCTGCTAGTTCACCGTAGTGAGTATGCAATGCACGCAAGTGCAGCTTTATTACTGCCAATTTAGTACTTAATGAGGGCGCTGCAATTATTTCACCAGTCATTAAGAAATGATCTATTTGCTGAAACAACCAAGGGTTGCCTTGAGCAGCGCGGCCAATCATTGCGCCGTCGGCGCCAGTGTAATCTAAAACTGTTTTTGCTTGTTGTGGAGTATTGATATCACCGTTGGCAAACACGGGGATGCCGGCTTGTTGTTTAATTGCAGCGATAGTGTCGTATTCGACCTTGCCTTTAAAGCGGCAAGCTCGAGTGCGGCCGTGTACAGCTAAAGATTGAATGCCTTCGTTTTCTGCGATACGGGCGATATTAATGCCGTTTCTGTTATCTAGATCAGTGCCAGTTCTGATTTTTAAGGTTACCGGTACATTCACCGCGTTAACAACGGCTTGCAGAATTTCGCTAACCAGCTTTTCATCTTGCAATAAGGCTGAACCAGCCGCTTTCTTACAGACTTTCTTCGCCGGGCAGCCCATATTGATATCGATAATTTGTGCGCCTAGTTCAACACTCTTTCTGGCTGCATTGCTCATTAGTACCGGATCACTACCGACAATTTGAATAGCTCTGGGCTCGCGCTCGCAAAGTTGTGGTAAGCGAGTGCTAGATTTTTTAGTCGTCCACAAGCTGGTATCACTGGCAATCATTTCTCCGGTTACCATGCCCGCGCCTAATTGTCTGCAAATCTGCCGGAAGGGTAGGTCGGTAATCCCTGCCATAGGGGCAAGGACTACATGGCTTTGCAATTGATAGGGGCCGATAGTAATCAACAGATTGACTCGAATTTGGGTGTCGAAAAAAGGCAACTATGATACCTGTAAGGTGTTGTGCGTTAAAGGTAAATTGATCAATATTTCAACAAATAATTATCTTAAGGGTGGGTTAGTTTGATTTGATAGCCCAGTGGCTTATCGCTGGGGTTGGCTAGATCTAGGGTAATATAAACTGGGTTCCCGCTTGGCATTAACTTGGTATCGGTTAATTCGCCGCCAAGATATTCACTGGGAGGGAAAGTACGCCAAGCTACTAGTTTACCTTGCAGGTTGGAAAATTCTACGTATAGGTGTGGCCACGGTTGTTTATATGCTGCGTGGTTAATAATGACCATCGTTAGGGTTAAACCATTGGCGGCGGTTGCATGGGGTTCGACGGCTAAGTCTCGTTTTAGAATTTTACTAATGTCTTTTAGTACTGGTAATTCGCAGCCAAAAACACTACAGCTAGCTTCAAATAGCGGTCCAAATGTTGGGTCTGTAGCCAATTCTTTTTGGTTGTTTAAAGCATACTGCCCGCTAAGGGTTAGCAGTAAGACGATAGCCGCAGTCAATAAGCCCCATTTTGCCCGTGGGGAGTTATATTTTCCAGATTCAAATAAAATGGTCTCTGGCTCGATAGCGTTTTTAGAAATGTCGTTATTAAAATCTCGCTCTGCGTTGGCGTAATCTTCTTCTTGCCATAATGGCAGAGCCTCTGGCTGTGTGCTGATGGGCTCAGCTGATTGTTGTGCAATATCGTCGTCAAAAGCTGGCGAGCCAATTATTTGTGGGTTTTTATTTATCGGCTCAGGCTCAGGCTCAGGCTCAGGCTCAGGCTCAGGCTCAGGCTCAGGCTCAGCGGTCCTTGTTTCTGCTGCGGTTAAGATATCCGCCGCCCAGTCGTCCTCTTCAGTCAGGTCGTCAAATAGGTTGGCGGCGTCTGCCGGCGCGTCGAGACTTACACCGTCAAATATCTCAGGTAAATCGTCGCCCCAGTCATCGAGTAGGTCTCGATCGTGAGCGCTTATTGTTGGTATTTGTTCGCCAACAAGCTGTGGCGGATCTATATCATCTAGGTCGTCTAAATCACCGAAGACTTCTAAACCGCCATAGTTTGAGTCATCGTCTTCAATCGGGTCGATAAGTTCGAATTGGTCGCGCTCATCAAATTCATCAGAGTCACTTTCGACAATGGCAACGCGATGCTCTGAGGCTAAAAATATTTGTAAGCAGGCGCCGCAGCGAACTTTACCGTTGCCAATTGAGAGCTGCTCTTGGGTTACCTTGAAAGCGGTTTTACAATAAGGGCATTGAGTGGCTTGTTCGCCGAGGCCACTCATTACTGTTTTTTGCCTGTTAGGCGAATCCAGCCGTCATCTTCTAATGGCGGTTCAAAGTCGATCCACTGGGCATAGGCTTGCATAACCGTATCAGCCTGTTTGGGTAATATCCCCGATAATATTAAGTCGCCTTGTGGCTGCACCAAGCCGGCAATTAAACGGCTTAGTTCTATTAACGGTGTTGCCAAAATATTAGCAATAACCACCTCGGCGTTAGTGTTGGTATCAAAATCTGCAGGTATAGCGGTATGGATTTTAGCTAGGTCTAATTTATTGCGGTTAGCATTATCTAAAGTGGCTGTCAGTGCTTGCGGGTCTATATCTACGCAATGCGCGCTACTTGCACCCAACAATAATGCGGCTACTGCAAGTATGCCTGAACCACAGCCGTAGTCGATAACGGTTTTGCCTGTTAGGTCTTTTCCGTCTAACCAGCGCATACATAATGCAGTGGTTGGGTGAGTGCCACTGCCAAAGGCGAGACCCGGGTCTAGCATTAGATTAACTGCGTCAGGCTCAGGTGGCTGTTGCCAGCTAGGGCAGATCCACAGTCGGGTGCCAAAGCAAATCGCATGGTAGTCTTTCATCCATTCACGTACCCAGTCTTTGTCTTCCAGTATTTCTATTTTATGTGTGGGTAAGTCAAAATTTAGAACAGGCTTTAAAGCTGCAATAACTGATGTGATGTCTGTTTCTGCTTCAAACATTGCAGTCAGCGTTGTTTTATTCCATAGCGGCGTTTCGCCGGGTAGTGGCTCATAAATTGGCTGATCAGCTTTATCTTGATAAGTGACCGAGGCGGCGCCAAGTTCTAAAAGGCAATCTTCTAGCACTTCAGTTTGCGCAGGTATTACATCGATAACTAGTTGAATCCACGGCATTACAGTCCTAGCTTCTTCTCTAGATAATGGATGTTTACACCGCCTTTTTTGAAGGCACTGTCTTTCACCAGGTCTCGATGTAAATCAATATTGGTTCTAATTCCACCAATCACCAATTCATCTAAGGCATTGCTCATGCGGTTTAGCGCTTCTTCACGGGTGCCGCCATAAGAAATAATTTTGCCGATCAATGAGTCATAATGCGGTGGCACGCTATAGCCACTATAAATATGTGAGTCGACGCGAATGCCATTGCCGCCTGGGGCATGATATTGAGTAATAGTGCCTGGGCTAGGCATGAATGTTTTTGCGTCTTCAGCGTTAATGCGGCATTCAAAAGAGTGCCCTTCTATTTTTATATCTTCTTGTTTAAGTGTTAGTTCTTCGCCGCTGGCTATGCGCAGTTGCCATTTTACAATATCTATTCCAGACACCATCTCTGATACTGGGTGCTCAACTTGGACGCGGGTGTTCATTTCAATGAAAAAGAACTTGCCGTCTTCGTACAAGAACTCAAAAGTACCTGCACCCTCGTAGCCAATCTCAATACATGCGTCGGTACAGGACTTACATACAGCGGTGCGTATATCATCGGGAATACCTGGTGCAGGTGCTTCTTCCAATACTTTTTGGTGGCGGCGCTGCAAGGAGCAGTCGCGGTCACCGACATGGATAGCGTTGCCCTTGCCGTCTGATAAAATTTGTATTTCTACATGGCGAGGGTTTTCGAGAAATTTCTCCATGTAAACGGTGTCATCGCCAAAAGCGGCTTTTGCTTCGGCCTTGGTCACATAAATGGCGTTTAGCAATGCAGCTTCAGATTTTACTGTGCGCATGCCGCGGCCACCGCCACCTGAAGCGGCTTTAATAATAACGGGATAACCAATTCGCTTTGCTATAGCTATAATATCATCTGATTTGTCGCCTAATGGACCATCTGAGCCCGGTACTGTTGGCACACCAGCTTTTTTCATAGCTTCAATGGCGCTAACTTTGTCACCCATTAAACGGATTACGTCGGCGGCTGGGCCAATAAACTTAAACCCACTTTTAGTCGCTTGTTCTGCAAAGTCAGCATTTTCAGCTAAAAAACCATAGCCAGGGTGAATCCCTGTCGCGTCGGTGACTTCGGCGGCGGCAATAATAGCCGGCACGCTTAAATAGCTTTGCGCCGAGGGGGCCGGCCCGATACAGACAGATTGATCGGCTAAGCGCACATGCATTAAATCTCTATCGGCAGTTGAATGAACTGCAACTGTCCGAATACCAAGTTCTTTACACGCTCTTAAAATTCTTAGGGCAATTTCACCGCGATTAGCGATAACCACTTTAGCTAACATAAAAGGTTCTACCTTTAGTTGTTCTTATAGCGGCTGAGGTTGGTTCAGCCGATGGTTTTGTCACGCAATAATATTAAACAATAGTGACTAATGGCTGATCGAATTCAACAGGCTGACCATCTTCAGCCAAAATGGCCTCGATGGTGCCAGCTTTGTCGGCTTCAATTTGGTTCATCATTTTCATTGCTTCCACAATGCAAATAACATCACCAACTTTTACGTTTTGGCCTACCGTTACAAATTGGGGCGAGCCGGGAGATGCTGCTGCATAAAAGGTACCTACCATAGGTGATAAAATAACATGACCTAGTGTTGTTGGGGCTTCTGGCTCCGCTGCTTGAGCTGGGCTTGTAGCTGCCTGAACAATGGGGGCTAGGGGCGCAGGAGCATACATTTGCGGCGCCCCGACAGGAAGGCCTGGACCACCGCGACTAATGCGCACAGATTCTTCACCTTCTTTAATCTCAAGCTCGTTGATATTCGATTCTTCAAGCAGCTCAATAAGTTTTTTTACTTTGCGGATATCCATGGTGGCTAGTTTCCCCGTTGGATGATTGGATTAGTTGTTATTGTTTAAAAGATCAATGGCAGCAGTTAGCGCTAGCTTATAGCTGTTAATGCCTAAGCCGCTAATTACACCGACGGCGATATCAGAGAAGAATGAATGTTGACGAAATTCTTCTCGGCTGTGGACATTGGATAAATGCACTTCGATAAAGGGGATGTCTACCCCCGCCAATGCATCGCGAAGAGCGACACTAGTATGAGTAAACGCGGCGGGATTAATCACAATAAAGTTAATGCCTTCATTGCGGGCATCGTGAATTCTCTCAATTAACTCGTATTCGGCGTTGCTTTGCAGGCTAAGTAAGTGATGGCCGGCTTCTCGCGCCTGTTCTTCCAATGCTAAGTTAATGTCATCAAGGGTGGTGGTGCCATAAACGTCAGGCTCTCGGCTGCCAAGTAAGTTTAAATTTGGGCCGTTCAATACAAGAATTGTCGCCATAACCGTTTGCTGCAATGCAGCCCTTTTTATTAGTTAAAGCGATTCTGCAGTAAAAATAACGATTAGTCTAGTATTTGTTAGTTAGCCGAAAATGAGTACTGTTTCGCAACAAGATTGACGAAGTTATAAATCTACAGTGAGTTAAGTGCAGACATTACAATGTCTTTGGTCAACAGTTGAGGTAAAACACGGGCTTTTTCAGCGCTATTTTTTGGGAAAAGCAGGTATAGCGGAATGCCTGTGCGTCGATATTGTGCCAAAAGTGTCGATATCTCCGGATCATATGAAGTCCAATCGGCGATTATGTAGCTAACGTCGTTGATCTTGACGGCATCTTCGAATTCTTCAGTTCCCAGTACAATCTGCTCGTTCACCTTGCAAGTGATGCACCAGTCTGCGGTGACGTTTATAAACACTGCTTTGCCTTCACTGCGCAGTTGAGTGAGTTTTTCAGGGGAATAAGCGTTACTCAAATTATTTTGACTTGGCTTATTTTCGAGTCGTAATTGGAGTGATAGCAGCAAGCCGATGGCGATAGCTGCCAAAACAACTTTAAGCATTCCACCAAGGCTACCTCTAAACCAGATTGCCATAGCGATCAATAAGCAGCCACATAAAATAATGGCCATACCCAATGAGCCAGCTTGCGCAGTAACAACGGTTAGCAGCCAAATAGCGGTTGCCCATAATGGAAACGCCATGAACTGCTTAAAGCGTTCCATCCATTGGCCGGGCTTAGGTAAATATTGTTGTAGCTTGGGCCAATAACTAAGCAGCAAAAATGGAAATGCCATACCGGCGCCAAGAGAGGCGAAAACTAATAATGCGGTATACCAATCTTGGGCTACTGCGAACCCTAATGCGGTGCCCATAAATGGTGCGGTGCAGGGGCTGGCAACCACAGTGGCTAAAACACCGGTAAAAAACGAGCCTTTAACGCCGCCTTGCTCGGTTGCTGTTTGGCCTGTGCCCATAAAGCTACTACCCAGCTCTAAGCTGCCGAACATGGCAAGTCCGAGCACAAAGAATAGATAAACCAATGCGCCAACAAACCACGCTGACTGTAATTGAAAGCCCCAGCCGATTGCTTGGCCGCTGGCTTTTAGTGCGATAAGCAGTGCCGCAATAAAAACAAAGCTAGCAATAACGCCAGTTGTGTAAGCCCAGGCTTGCAGCTTTAGCTGGCGGCTGTTTGTTTGTCGACTGAAGCTTAATACTTTAAGGGTAAGCACTGGTAACACACAGGGCATTAAATTGAGAATTAGGCCGCCAACAAAGGCCATCGCAATGGCAATGATTAATGTGATGGGGGTGCCTGCTTGGTTTGTGTCGCGATTATCTGCAGCACTACTTGGCGATCTATCAAGTTCGGTTATGGTGTTAAGGTCAGCGTTAATCGTAAAATACTGCTGGCGGGGCGGATAACATAAACCTGAATCAGCACAGCCTTGTGAGGTGACAGTAAGTACTAACTTATCCTGCGCCTCGATTGGTGGGGTTGCAATCAACGCCTGCTGGTAATATACCTCTACGTCACCAAAATACTCATCTGTTTTTGGTATGCCATCAGCAATTTCTAGGCTGTTAGTAATATCAATATCGTTTAGTTCAACCTTAAACGCATGTCTATAGAGATAGTATTCGGGCGCTATGGTCCAATAAAAGCTAGCGCCTTCGGAGCCGATAGAAGGCATGATTTGATAAGCTTTTTCAACTGGCAAAAAGTCGATCTGATTGGAAAAGATAGTATCCTGTGGCGCAAAAATATCATCGCTGGCAACTACAGTGCTGGTGAATGCGAAGACTAAGAACAGCAGTTGATAAATTTTTTGCTTAAACATGAAGACTCAAATTTGGTTATATGGCTCTATAGATACCATTAGCAGGGAAAGTTCAATGCAGATAAAAATTTTCTTACATTGGTGGTATGACAAAAGCCTGCCGTTTACTATATGGCTTTATTTTAGCCAGTTGTTAGATAAAATTACCCATTAGGTTAGATTGTATGCGAATTTACGCTAGTTTTCTGCTGTTAATATTAGTTAGTGGCTGCAGTATGTTGGCGTCTGACACGGTAACTCATAAACCGCGACAGCCGCCGCCGTCAGCGCAGTTAACTCTGCTGTTGGATAAGGCTAACAAAGCGATTGAGCGAGGTCGCTTCGTTGCGCCACAATTCGACAACGCTAACGGCTATTATCGTCAGCTGTTAATATTCTATCCAAATAACGATCAAGCCTTGGCGGGGATCCAAAATTTAACTGAAATTTTGTCGTTAAAAGCAAAGCAGTCTCTCGAGGTTGATCGGGTTCGAGACTATCGTGTGTATACTTCGTGGATCGAACAGATTGCCCCTGGTTCACCCTTGCTGACAGAATTAAAAGGCTTAGATCCTGGCCGGCAAGATAGCCGTAGCAGTTGGGCTATTAGTAGCAGTGATTTGAAGGCACGCAATAGTAATGCCAAGAAAAAGATCAAGCAAGCGGCGTTGACGGCAAAGGCGTATGAATCGCGGGTGAAAATTATTGCACCGACAGACGCCGATGGCCGTTGGATCTATCAGCAGATGAGAGTTTTTGCTGATGAGTATCTGTTTCGTTCGAGTTTAATTATTGGCGATAAGGCGACAGTTGTCGCCTTAGATGTGCCTTAGGTTATAGTGTGAAAATGAAAAAACGAAAGGTAATTATGACTAAATTTATTATTCTGTTGGCGTGCTCTTTGTATGCAGCTAGCAGTTTTTCTCATATCGAAGTAAGCAACGCCTACGTGCGGGGTTTGCCGCCGGGCCAGCCCAATACTGCAGCATTTATGACTGTGCTAAATGATACCACTGACGACATGACCTTGGTTGGTGTTAATACGAAAGTGGCGGCGACGGCTGAAATGCATCGTCATTCGCATGTTGGTGGTGTGATGCAAATGCGCCAAGTTAGCGCTATTGATATTAAGTCAGGTGAGCAATTTGAATTTAGTCCCGGCGGTTATCATATTATGCTGATTGGGTTGCATAAACCTTTGAGCCATGGTGATAACGTGGAGCTTGAGCTAAATTTTGCCAGTGGCGCCACGGTGATGTTGACCACAGTGGTGCGCAGTGTATTAAAGGAGAATGATTGATGGGTATTACAGATTCGACTAAATCATTAATGGCAAAATTTAAGTTGCGCGGCAAAGAGATGAAAGAAGATGTAGCTGACCTAGGTGATACCGGCAAGGTGTTTCGTGGCATGTTGGCGCTAGCCCTAATATTAATGTTGGTGGCGACAGTTGTGGGTTGGTATTGGAGTGGTGGGCCAGAGTTTTTTGATGTAGAGCAAAATGCCCAGCAGCGAGTAGATGAAATAGGTGTTAAGCGCGTCGTTGGTAGTGTGACAACGGCTGCCACTATTGAGGTTATTACAACCTTATTGGAAAAGCCCGGTGGTTTTATTCGCAACGACAGAATGCCGCCCGGCATATTTATGGACAATATGCCTAACTGGGAATATGGCGCCTTGGTGCAAAGCCGTGACATGGTAAGAGCGTTGCGGGAAGGTTTTAGCCGTTCTCAGTCGCAGTCAAAAGAAGATGTTGATCTGACCTTGGCTGAGCCACGATTAAATTTTCAAGCTAGCTCTTGGATATTGCCAACGTCTGAAGGTGAGTATCGCGACGGCCTCAAATTAGTTAATAGTTATTTACGACGTTTGTCGGATCCGGAAAATCCACAGGCACAATTTTATGCCCGTGCTGATAATTTACGCTTTTGGTTAGGCATGGTGTCAACTCGCTTGGGGTCATTGTCACAAAATTTAAGTGCAAGTGTCGGTCAGCGCCGCATTAATACCGATTTAGCCAATGATATTGGCACTCAGCAGTCTACGCCGACAAGCAGTGAAATTTATACCAAAACACCTTGGGCCGAGCTTGATGACGTGTTTTATCAATCACGAGGTGCAACCTGGGCGTTGATTCATTTTTTACGCGCAGTAGAAATTGATTTTGCCGAAGTACTGGATAAGAAAAATGCTCGTGCCAGCTTGAGTCAAATTATTCGTGAGCTAGAGCAAACGCAAGACCCTATTTATAGCCCGTTTATTTTAAACGGTGACGGTTTTGGTTTTGTCGCTAATCACTCTTTAGTTATGGCGTCGTATATCTCACGAGCTAATGCTGCTTTGATTGATTTGCGCTCATTGCTGTCACAGGGTTAATAGCTAGAGTTAATGCAAACTACGGGCTTTGTATTAACACGGCATTGGCGCGATACCCGAAATGGCATTGAGATAGAGCTCTGGTGTTTATCTGAGTCTGGGCCGCTGCAAATTGTTATCCCCGCTCAGCAGTCAGTATTTTTTCTAGCCGAAGACGAGTTTACTTCTGCGCGTCGTCAAATTGGCAATTCACTATGCGATAAAAGTAGTGAAGTAGCGTTAAAGAATTTTGCTCAACAGGCTGTTCGCGCTTGTTATTTTAATCAGCAAAAGAATGCCCGCAAAGCTAGCGATACATTAACAACGCTCGGTTTTACTCCACTCGAGTCTGATATAAAGCCCAGTGATCGCTATTTGATGGAGCGATTTATTAAAGGCGGGTTCGAGTTTTCTGGAACAATAGCGTCCCAATCTACCACGCACTCGTTTACCCAAATCACATCGCCAAAACTACAGCCGTCAAATTATAAACCTGAATTTTCTGTGGTTTCATTAGATATTGAAACGGCTATGTATTCCGATCAGCTGTACTCAATTGGTTTGTGGTTTAACGATCAGCGTTTAGTTTTTATGGTGGGCACGGGAGTTGATACTGACTGGTTATTATTTTGCAGTGATGAAGTCGCTGCTATTGAAGCATTTTTACAATGGACGCGAGATAACGACCCTGATGTATTTATTGGCTGGAATGTTATCAATTTTGATTTTTGGTATATCCAGCGGCGCTGTAAAAAACTTAATATAGCTTTTGCATTAGGTCGTGACGGCTCTGCAGTAAATTTTCGTGAGACAGATAATTCTGGTGAACGTTTTGCATTGTCTATTCGAGGCAGAGTAGTTATTGACGGAATTGATACCCTACGAACTGCTGGTTATCGCTTTGAGAGTTTCTCTTTACAATCTGTGGCCAGCGACTTACTGGGTGAAGGAAAGCTACTAAGCGGCAATGATAGAGGCGGTGATATTACCGATCTTTATTTGACCGATAAACCTGCTTTAGCGCAATACAATGTGAAAGATTGCCAGTTAGTGTGGGATATTTTTAATCAGGAAAAGTTAATAGAATTTTGCTTGGCGAGAGCCCGATTAACCGGCTTGCCAATAGATCGCATTGGAGGCTCAGTAGCAGCGTTTGACTTCCAATACTTGCCTTTGTTGCATCGCGCCGGTTATGTCGCGCCATCAGGAATGAATAAGCCTGCTCAGGCTAGCCCTGGTGGTTATGTGTTGTCATCCAGACCTGGAATTTATGATCACGTATTAGTGCTAGATTTTAAAAGTCTTTATCCCAGTATCATTCGCACTTTCTGTATTGATCCAATGGCGATGGCAGAAGGGTTATCACAAGACTTTGACAGCGCTGTGCACGTAGAAGGTTTTGTTGGCGCAAGATTTAGCCGTGACAATCATTTACTGCCGGATATCATCAAACAGCTATGGACAGCACGAGATGAGGCGAAGAGAAATAATGATGGTGCTTTATCGCAAGCAATAAAAATTATTATGAACTCCTTTTACGGTGTGCTTGGCTCTAACGGCTGCCGTTTTTTCGATACGCGGCTGGCCTCATCTATTACCTTGCGCGGTCATCAAATTATTATGGAGACGCAAGAGTATATTGAACAGCAAGGCTATACGGTTATTTATGGCGATACTGACTCGCTGTTTGTCTGGGTGGAAGATTGCGCAGACAGCGCGCAGGCTAATGCTGTTGGTGTAGAGTTGGCGGCCAACTTAAATGACTGGTGGCAGACCCGCTTAACGATAGAGATGAGCTTAGAAAGTGTGTTGGAATTAGAGTTTGAAACACACTTTAAGCGCTTTTTAATGCCAACTATTCGTGGTTCTGATGCAGGTAGTAAAAAGCGCTATGCCGGTGTGGTGGAAAACAAACGTGGCGAAGATAAGCTTATTTTCAAAGGTCTAGAAGCGGTGCGAACGGACTGGACAAGGTTGGCGAGAGATTTCCAAGTTAGCTTGTATCAAAAAATCTTTGCCGATCAACCATTTGAAGAGTTTGTGAAAAGTACGGTTATGAAGCTGCAGGCCGGTGAGTTGGATGCTGACTTGCTTTACCGGAAAAAATTACGCCAGCCCCTAGCTGACTATGTGAAAAATGTTCCTCCACATGTTCAAGCCGCTCGTAAATTACAGCAGTGGGGAGGCTTAGTGCCCAAGCGCGGAGACTGGGTCGAATATGTAATTACAGTAGCAGGTCCAGAGCCTGCGGTGATGCAACGCTCACAATTTGATTATGACTTTTATGTAGAGCGTCAGTTAGCACCTGCTGCCGATGGCATATTACAGTTTTACTCCCAAAGCTTAGAGCAGATCGTCGCGCCGCAAATGGGGATGTTCTAAATAGTCCTCAGCTTATTTTGATTATCTGCTGGTTAGTAGCTGTTTGGTATGGATGTAGATGTTAATATCCAATTAGATTTGGGTTATTTATAAAACAGGAGATTATATGAAGGGTTTGATCGCGGTTTTTGTTAGTGGCGTAATGCTGGCTGTACCAGCTATTGCTGATGAAATTAAGGAATTTTCAATTGATGATATTATGAGTAGCGTACGTGCAAAAGAAGCACTGCAAGACGATATTACATTTTCTTATGCGGGCCAAGAGTACACTGAGGCAGCAAATATTTTATTAGAGGCGACTACGCTACAAACAACCAACGGTTTTTTAAAGTCTGATCGCAATGCTTGCGAGCTCGCTTTTATAGCCGCCATGAAAGAGCTCAAGAGTATCGCTGTTGCCAAAGGCGGTAATGCCTTGGTTGATATCAGGTCTAGCCTCAGTGCTGATAGTGTTGAAAGAGAAGATGGAACCTATGGGTGTATATCTAAAACAACCGTTGCGGAGGTTTCACTGACAGGTAGTGTAGCGATTCTCGCAGACTAATTTTATATATCGATTTGAGATTATTGGATTGTCAGTTATCCATAGTCAACTTTATTATTTCTAAGGAGTGACAAATGAAAAAAGTATTATTGGCGTCAAGCTTGTTGGCAGTATCAGGTTTGGCTCAAGCCGATGCATTGGGTATGACGATTGGTATTAACGCATGGCAGCAGTCATTTGAGGGTGGTGCTGCATCGGGTGCATTGGGTTCAGCTATTGATTTGGAGGATGATTTAAACTATGACGCTGACACCGGCTCCAATATTTATGTATCGTTTGAGCACCCGATCCCATTGATTCCTAACTTTCGGCTTGAACACACAGAGCTGAAAGTTGAGGAGAATAATACCCTCATTCGTGATATAGATTTTGACGGCGGTAACTATACCGTTGCCACGCCGTTTGAATCGACTACCGATCTGAGCCATACCGACGTAACCGCTTATTATGAAGTATTAGATAATTGGGTTTCATTAGATATTGGTGTTACTGCACGCTTTTTTCAAGAAGGTATTGAACTAAGTAATTTACGTCAAGCTGGAACTATAGAAATTGATTATACTCTGCCGATGCTATATGCGGCGACTAAGTTTGAGTTACCTCTGTCTGGTTTGTATGTAGGTGCGAGAGCAAATGCCAGTAATTATGATGATAAAGACGTGCTCGATTACAGTGTCAACGTAGGCTATGAGACCGACTTGGGTTTAGGATTGGAATTGGGTTATCGCTCACTGAGTATCGAAGAATCTAGCCGGACAAGAGAGTATGATATAGAAGTTGATGGTGCTTACGCAGGTGTATTTTTCCACTTTTAAAGTAGTAAGTTAGCGAGGATGCTGAGTTGAAAACCCCTGTTTTAGCTAGAGCTGTGACTTTGGTATTGACTGTTTTATTACTAAGTGCTTGTGCTTCTTCGCCGCCTAAAAACCCTGATGACCTTTGCGATATTTTTGAAGAAAAGCGTGACTGGTATAAGGCCTCAAAAGAAGCTTCTGACCAATGGGGTGCGCCGATTCAAGTGCCAATGGCGATTATGTATCAGGAATCCTCTTTTAAAGGTAAGGCGCAGCCGCCAATGCGTTGGTTTTTGGGGTTTATTCCCTATGGCCGCGCTAGTTCTGCCTATGGTTATTCTCAAGCTAAAACAGGTGCGTGGAGCGACTATAAGCGTGAAACAGGTAACGGCTGGGCTGACCGTGATGACTTTGACGATGCTGTTGATTTTGTGCAGTGGTATATCAATAAAACCAAAAAGGTTAATGGCGTGTCTAAGTGGGATACCTATAATCAGTACCTTGCTTACCATGAGGGTAACGGCGGCTTTAAGCGCCGAACCTATAATTCAAAGCCATGGTTGAAAAAGGTCGCGCAAAAAGTAGATTCCAGAGCAAAAATGTATGGTGCTCAATATAGTCGATGTAAAACTAGCTTAGATCGAAATTGGTTTATGCGACTGTTCTTCTAGGAAATACAAAGTCTCCGATTGCGGACTTTGTACTTAATTAACCGCTAGCGATGGCTAAATAGAACATGTAGAGGCAAGCTCCATAGCCGGTGGCAAAGGCAATAGATCGTAGTTTATCTTGATTGACTAAATAAAACCCCACGAATAAAAGCCGACTTATTATAAATACTAAGCAAGCTATGCTTATAGCGGTTGCTGGTACATTAGTAACAAACACAGCAAGTAAAGCGGCCGAATAAACAGCTAAAGCTTCCCAAGTGTTTTGCTGGGCTGCGACCACTCTGCCGCCAATACCGTCTAATAATAGATATTGCTTGCGCGGATTTCGGTTGTCGACAAAGCCGAGATCTTTATTTCTAAAGTACGCTGCAGCCCAGGTAAGTATGATAGGTAATAGGGCGGTAATAAGTAAGCAGATGAGGGCAAGCTTCATGTTCTTCTCCTAGGGAAGTTATTGTTTAAATGCTTGCCTATCATGATGAGGGTAAAAAACGTCCCTGAATACCCCTCCCCCGCGAACTAATAATTTTATAATACTTCTGCTTTAAGCTCGCCGTGGATGGCAGCTGGTAAGCGTGGGCCAAAGCGAGTGACTAGCTCAGCGGCGCTGCGACAGGCGAGTTTGCCAGCCATAGCAAAATCGAATCCGTTAGTAATGGCATATAAAAAAGCGCCTGCGAACATATCACCGGCACCGTTAGTGTCTATAGCTTTAACGACATGAGGTGCAATAGTGTGCATTGTCTGGCCATCAAATACTAAGGCGCCTTTACTGCCAAGAGTAATGGCAAAGGTGTTAGCGCTGACTTTCATTTTCTCTGCCGCGTCTTCGATGGTATCAGTTTTAGTCCAGCCTAGAGCTTCATCTTCATTGCTGAATAAAAGGTCAACCTTATCGCCAACCATTTCCTGTAGGCCGTCACCGAAAAACTCTACCATGCCTGGATCAGACAAGCTGATGGCTGTTTTTACGCCATTGGCTTCGGCATGTTTTCGCGCACTGATTGCCGCCGCCTTACCGGTTGGTGAAGTCACTAAATAACCTTCTATGTATACATATTCCGAGCTGGCTAAGGCGTCTAGATCAAGTTCATCATCTGAAAATGTTTCACTAATACCCAAAAAGGTATTCATCGAACGCTCTGCATCAGGGGTGATCAATACTAAGCATTTACCGGTAATACCATTGGGTTTTACGCGGCCACTGTCTACGTCGACTCCGGCATCTTTAATATCTTGCAAATAAAAATCTCCATTTTCATCGTTGGCAACTTTGCATGAATAATAAGCTTTGGCGCCAAAATAACTTGCGCCAATAACAGTATTGGCGGCACTACCGCCACTAGCGCGTTTTGAGGCAACCATATGGTCTGTCAATAGCGCGATTAACTCTTGCTGGCGAGCTTCATCAACTAAAGTCATCAGCCCTTTTTCAATATTGGCCTGCTCAAGAAAAGCATCGTTGACCTCAATTTCTGTGTCTACTAACGCAGCACCGATGCCATATATTTGATATTTTTTCATGAAATGTAGCTCTATTGGTTGATCGATTTTAAAAAGTGGCGCCATTATCCTTGAATAGAGATTAAATGAAAGTATTTGGCGGTAACATAGGTATTATCGTTCTAGCTGTAGAAATAATTGAGGATTTTTAGTGGCGGCAAAGAAATCAGCGGCACAAGTGAAAAGAAGACCATTCGTCAGTTTTTTATTCAAATTGAGCATAGTGCTGGGTGTTGCTGTGCTGGCATGGGTTGTTTATTTAGATGCCACAGTTCGTTATACCTTTGCCGGTAAAAAGTGGAGCACGCCTGCGCTTGTTTATGCACGGCCGCTGGAACTATATGAAGGATTAGAGCTCAATACAGCTGATTTTGATACTGAACTTAAGCTGTTAGGGTATCGCTTTGTAAAATCAGCGCGAAAGATTCGTCAGGTATCAAAGTATCAGGGCCGTTATGAGTTAATGATTCCAGCAATAGTGTTGCCTGGCGGCAACGAACTTGGGCGCAGCGTGAGTTTTGCGATCAGCGATGATTTAGTCACTAAGCTATCGACTAGTGATGGAGAAACACTTATCCGGTTAGAGCCAGTGAAGATTGGCGGTATCTACCCCGCCCACAATGAAGATCGTTTATTAGTTCAGTTAACTGATGTGCCCGATAGCTTGGAGCAAATGTTGATAGCGGTAGAAGATCGCGGTTTTTATAAGCACGGTGGTATTTCGCTGATTGGTATCGCTAGGGCAGCTTATGTAAATATAACTAAGGGCAGTGTGGAGCAGGGTGGTAGTACGTTAACCCAGCAATTGGTCAAAAATTACTTTCTCTCTAATGAGCGTAGCTTGTCGCGTAAGTTAAAAGAGGCAGTAATGTCTATGTTGCTTGAGCTTCATGCCTCTAAAAACGAAATCCTTGAAGGTTATATTAATGAAATATACTTAGGTCAGGACGGGCCAAGAGCGGTGCATGGTTTTGGTTTGGCTAGTCAGTATTATTTTGGTAAATCGATTGATGCGCTAACGTTAAGTCAGCAGGCAACTCTCATTGCGGTAGTGCGTGGGCCTAGTTATTACAATCCATGGCGTCATGGGGGGCGGGCATTAAAACGGCGCGACCGAGTGCTAGATATTGCAGTACGTGAGGGCGTTATTACTGAAAATGCAGCGCTGCGGGCAAAAATTGAACCACTGGGCTTAGGTGCGAAAGCCGCGCAAAATAGAAGACGCTACCCTGCGTATCTAGACTTAGTACGGCGGCAGTTGCAACAAGATTACGATGATGACGACCTCATTAATGCAGGACTGTCGGTGCATACTTATTTGGATCCAGTGGTGCAAATTAACACCGAGAAAAGCTTGGCTAATAAATTACAGGCATTGGCGGACGGTGATAATAAGTTAGCCAGCTTAGAGGGAGCGGTGGTAGTGACTCGACCTAACACCGGTAATGTTGTTGCTGTCGTTGGTGGTAAAAGGGTTCAGTTTGCAGGATTTAATCGCGCATTAGATGCGCGCCGGCAAGTCGGGTCATTAATTAAACCAGCCGTTTATTTAACCGCATTACAGCAATATAAAAGCTTTAACTTGGCAACACTATTAGACGACAGACCTTTAACCGAGACTGAGGGCGGTGGTTGGTTTCCTCAAAATTATGATAAGCAAAATCATGGTGATGTGATGTTGTTTAGGGCGATGGCAAACTCCTACAATCAGGCTACTGCGCGCTTAGGCTTAGCTTTGGGTGTTGATGAGATTGCTAAAACTATGGCTAAGTTGGGTGTTGAACGCGATGTGCCGCGGGTGCCTTCATTGAGTTTAGGGGTGGCAGAGTTGTCGCCGTTAGAAGTTGCACAAATGTATCAAACGATTGCCGGCGAAGGCTTCTATACGCCACTTAATGCGATAGATGCGGTTATTACGCCCCAAGGTGAAGCGATTAGTCGTTATCCGTTAAAGGTCGAGCAGCGCTTTGATAAAAATGTTATTTATTTGCTGCGTTACGCGATGGAAGCTGTAACCACCAGTGGTACTGGCAAAGCATTGAAGTGGTTGTTGCCTGATTTTTCTGTGGCAGGTAAAACGGGCACTAGTAGCAATTTACGCGATAGTTGGTTTGCTGGATTCTCTGGCGATATGCTTAGCGTTGTGTGGATGGGCAATGATAACGGTGCGCCGACAACGCTAACTGGTTCTAGCGGTGCCCTGCGAGTTTGGGCTAAATTGATGGCTGATAGTTCTCGTCTGCCAATTCAAAACATTCCACCGCCAGATATTGAGTTTTTGTGGGTTGGAGACAAAAAAATAGATAAACCGATGACCTGTAAAGATGCTGTCCCGCTGCCTTTTATTCAGGGTAGTGCACCAGTCGAGGCGCAGAACTGCGCAGCCCAATCAAACCAATTAATGGACACTATTAAACAATGGTTCTCTCAGTAACTATAGTTAAAAAGCTTTTTATTACCTTTTTGGTTGTGGGGTTAACTGCTTGTGTGAGTGTGGACCCTTACCCCCAGCCTTCGGTACCGGTGATAGACGAAAGTGATTCGTCAACTGAAGAAGAAATTGCGCCTGAACCTCAATCAACTACCGTGCCGAAGAAAGTTAGTGAGGTAGCGGCAGCGCCTGCAGTAGTGAATAATTTATTAGTTAAAGCGAAAAAACAGCAACGTCAAGGTGATTTGAATGGCGCTATGTCTACGGTTGAGCGTGCAATCAGAATCGCGCCGCGCTATCCCGCTAGCTATTATCAGTTAGCTGAACTTAAATTCGATGCCAATGAATTTTCTGATGCTAAGTCCTTGGCACAAAAGGCAATTAGCCTAGGTGCTAGCGGCTCACTAAAAAACAGCGCACTTGAGCTTGTGGTTGCTAGTGATAATTACATTTCCCAAGGCTTATAGCCTCAACCGCTGGTTAGCTCATACAAACCTTCTGGCCGCGGTTTGAATACCAATTCTTGATTTATGCATGAAGGAATTTCCCCCGCAAGATGACTTATAAAAATTAGCTGGGTGTCACTGTTAGCTGCAATAAAATCTAGGGTGCGTAAAAACAATTGCCGGTGATATTCATCAAGCCCAGTGCAGGGCTCATCCAAAATTAAGATTGGTGGATATTTCACCATGGCTCGGGCGAGTAAAATCGTTCGCTGTTGGCCGTATGATAATTTTTTGTATAAGGTCTTTTGTAGGTCAAGAATATCTAGGGTCTTCATCCATGCTCTGGCAGTTTTTTCTTCACAGACACCGTACTTCGAATATAAACCGATGGAGTCAAAGAAGCCGGAGATGACTACCTCTAAGGCGGTCCAACCTGAAATATAACGATTGTGTAAATCGTTAGATACTAGACCAAACTTTTGCTTTATATCCCAAACACTTTCTCCGCTGCCACGTTTTATACCGAACAGGGTAATGTCTTGGCCGTAGGCTTTGTGATTGTCACCATTAATTAAACTAAGTAGGGTCGATTTACCACAGCCGTTGGGGCCACTGATAGACGTGTGTTGGCCGTGATTGACGACAAAATCGATGCCGCGCATAACGCAGTTGTCGTGATAGCTCACTTGTAAATCATATGCTGCGATCAGCGGGTACTCTTTTGACGCTTTAAATATGGCTAAGTTTTTATCCGGTTCAGGTATTTTCTCGGGCATAGGTGGCAGTGGCGGAAACAAGTTTTGATAGGCATCACTCTCACTAATAGCGTCTTTAGTGCCGCTAGCGCTTATTGTTAAGTCTTGCAGCAGCAACATATGGCTAATTTTTTCTAGTAGATCTTCTCTCCGCCGGCTAATTAAAATTATTGATAGCTGGTCGGTCATTAACTCGTTAATAAGCCCTGCCATGTCACGCTGGGAAGATCGGTCCAAGCCTTCCATGGGGTTGTCGAGAATAATAATACGTGGCTGTTGTAACATGGCCCGCAAAATTAATACTTTACGTATCTCTCCTGAGGACAAAAAACGAATACCGCGATTTAAGATGTGAGTGAGGCGTAATTTCTCAACCCAGTAGTTAAAAAGGGCAGTACTTGGCTTACCTTGTAAGATGGCGTCTTGGGCTAAAGTGCCTGGATCAAATGCGTCTTCACGTTCGTTGCTGTTATCAAAGCGATTATCTAAGGCGTAGAGCTCTTGTTGTAACTCAAACGATACATAAGCTATTTTTTCGCTGCAGATACCGGCACTATAATTGATGTCACCACTAGCTATGGCAATACTACTGCTTAATAATTTTGCTAATGCTGTTTTACCGGCACCATTACCGCCTAATATGGCCCAGTGGTGGCCCGCTTCAATAGTCCAATTAATGTTACTAAAACATTGTTCGCGGTTAAGCTGGCAATGAAGATTGGTTAATTTGATTAATACGTTGGCCATGTGAGTCTATAATGATGTAATTACTATGAAATCTAACAACAAGGATTGATTTTGGCCGCACAAGATACAGCGAATACGGCATTGAGAATAGATAAGGTGAAAGAAAAATTGATTAATTTTTCACCCAATCGTCACCCCGAAAGAAAAGTAACTAAGCGCTCGGCAGTAACTATTGTGTTGCATAGCATTGATGGTGAACTGTCGGTGTTGATGATTGAGAGAGCTACTCGCGAAGGTGATCCTTGGTCGGGGCATATGGCTTTCCCTGGTGGCCGGGTGGACCCTACCGATGCGCATAGCTATGACGCCGCTTTGCGTGAATGTGAAGAAGAGGTGGATTTAACGGTATTGGATCATGGCGAGTTAATTGGCCGCTTGTCTGAGCTGCCAACCCATTGGCGCAAAGATGTACTGGACAAAATGTATGTTACTCCTTTTGTCTTTGGGTTAAATAGCTTGCCCGAATTAACGCCTAATTATGAAGTTGCCGACACAGTTTGGATTCCATTGAATTACTTAGCCGATCAAGCCAATCGACAAACTTTTACTTGGAGTAACGATGAGGTGAGTTTTGATTTACCTTGCTATCACTATCAAGGCAAAAAAGTATGGGGCCTGAGCTTGGCGATGCTGGACGAGTTAATGAGCGCTATAGATATTGCTCATTACCCGCAGCGAGCCATTCATTAGTCACTCTCTGCTGTATTATTTTAATTCAGCAAAAACGTTTTTAGCTGCAGTTAAAGTTTGATCAATTACTGCAGAGGTGTGAGCGTGACTAATAAAGCCTGCTTCATATGAGGCGGGTGCAAGATAAACGCCATTTTCTAGCATGCCATGAAAGAATTTATTGAAGCGTTCGGTATCGCATGCCATAACTTGATTGTAGTTGGTGATGCTTTGTTCTTCGGTAAAAAATACACCAAACATAGACCCAACATAATTAGTACACATTGGGATTCCTGCTTCCTTAGCAAGCTCGAGCAGTCCTTTATTTAACATTTCGTTAGCGGCAAAAATTGGCTCATAAAAGCCTGGCTCGCTAATTAGCTCAATTGTTTTTAAGCCAGCGGCCATCGCAACCGGATTGCCTGCCAAGGTACCCGCTTGGTAAACAGGTCCCATAGGAGCAAGCTGTTCCATTATTTCTCGTTTGCCGCCGAATGCACCAACCGGCATACCGCCGCCGATGACTTTACCTAGGCAAGTTAGATCAGCTTCGATGCCGTAGTAACCTTGTGCGCCACTCAGACTTATGCGGAATCCTGTCATTACTTCATCGAGAATAAGTAACGCGCCAGCCGCAGTGCATTGCTCACGTAATGTTTCTAGGAAGCCAGGAATAGGCGGTATGCAGTTCATGTTGCCGGCAACCGGTTCTACAATAACGCATGCAACCTGTTCGCCAATTTCAGCAAAGGCTGCTTTTACGCCTTCGATATCATTATAGGTAAGTGTAATCGTATGCTCGGCTAGCACCTTTGGGACACCGGGAGAGCTGGGTACGCCGAAGGTGAGTGCGCCCGAGCCGGCTTTAATAAGCAGCGAGTCTGAATGGCCGTGATAACAGCCTTCAAATTTGATGATTTTATCGCGGTTGGTATAACCACGCGCTAAGCGAATCGCGCTCATGGTAGCCTCAGTGCCAGAGTTAACCATCCGCACCATATCCATATTGGGCATGATCTCGCAAACGCGGTTAGCTAATAACGTTTCTGCTTCAGTGGGTGCGCCGAAGGTTAGCCCTTTGCGGGCCGCAGTAACTACCGCTTCGATTACTTCAGGATGGGAGTGCCCAAGAATCATCGGTCCCCAAGATTGTATGTAGTCGATATAAGTTTCCCCGTCCACGTCATATAAAAATGCGCCTTCAGCTCGTTCCATAAAAACGGGTGTGCCACCCACTGCTTTAAATGCTCGAACCGGAGAGTTTACTCCTCCAGGAATAGTTATTTTTGCAGCATCAAATAAGTCTTGGCTTTTGGTCACAGTTGTTCTCGGGTCATTGAAAAAATTAGGCTTGCATTATGGATAAGTTAATACGCAATAGCTACGCTGCAGGATCATGTTTTAGCCATGTTTTTAGCTAAATGGACGCACGATAACTAAGATGACTGCGCCGAATAAAATGAATACCGGCATTTCATTAAACCAGCGGTAAAACACATGGCTGCGCTGATTATCGCCTTGCTCAAACATTGTGACCATGCGACCACAACTTAAATGATAGGCTACTAAAGCTGCAACTAAACACAGTTTTATTACAAACCAAGTTTGGCTAAAATAATAGGCGGCATTTTGCCAAGTTAATAACACGCCAAAGATAATTGTTAGCCAGGCAAAAATTGAGGTAAAGCGGTAAAGTTTGCGCTCCATAACAGCCAGCTGCTGGTGCACAGCAGGCTCGCTACTCATAGCGTGGTTAACAAATAGTCTGGGCAGATAAAAAATGCCTGCAAACCAACAAACTACCACAATAATATGAAATGCTTTAAGCCAAAGTAGCACGGTTATTCCTCAAATTAATGCTGCCAAACGTTGTGTTCTATAGTAGCACGAGTCAGTACGCCAAATTTAGGATGCGGGTTGGCGTAATTTTTATAGGGAATGACTAATACGTTCACCTTGTTTTTGTTTAGCGTATTCCAGGCTTGTTTAAGGGTCGCTTTTTCATCTAGCTCGCAGGCGGCTGATGTTTGACTGATATCGGCAATAGTCTTGTCAGTATCAGTCTCTTTTTCTGCGCTTTCTTTATTGGTGAGTTCCATGATGTGCTCAGATTTTATCGCTAACCATTTGTCATTGTTGTTCACTAACAGCCATTTCTGCGGTGAGTCACTGTTAATACTTATTGCAGTCAATTTTGTGTCGCTAGTTATCACGATGACGTTTTTTTCCATCACATGCCTAGCCGCGCGGCTTTGCAAGGCAAGGCTGACTGGGTCGGTTGCAAGGGTAATGCCGTTATTAGTGAGGATCGCTGACACAATAGATGGTTGTTTGAATACGCTGCGATGAATAATGTTAGTAATACAGATAACTAATAGGCCAGGAAAAATAACGGTAGGATTGTACGTTAGCTCAACCATCGCGAGTAGCGCTGCTAGTGGGGCATTTAATGTAGCCACCATCATGGCCGCCATGCCTAGCATTACATACAAGCTACTTTCGCCAATAATACTAGGAGAGAAAAATTGACCTAGCTGAAGCGTCAGCGCGCCAATGCAGGCGCCGATAAATAAACTAGGGCCAATCACTCCAGCTGGCATGCCTAGGCCGGCGCTAGCGCTGGTAGAGAGTAATTTGGCAATAATAATGACAGCCAATAATGGTGGCAATGCTGGTTGTGTTAGCAATTCTTTTAAGGTGTCGTGGCCACCGCCCATAATCTCAGGAGCGATAAGCGCTAGGGCTCCGGTTAAAAATCCAGCGAAGGTAAGTTTTAGCAAAATGGGCTTGGCAGATTGGCGAAGCCAAAATTTAGTTAGCCAAACCAGCGCGGCACTAGCAAAGGCGGCAAAGACGGCTAGTCCACTAATAATAAATAGTTCTGCTAAATTAATATGATGGCCGGTTGCTAATTCTATTGCAGGAGCGCCGCCATAAAAAATACGAGCCACGACGGTGCCACTTACGGCGGCCAGCATTATCGGCATAAAGCCCATAATGGTGTATTCAAATAACACTACTTCCATGGCAAAGATAATACCTGCAATGGGGGGTGTTAAATGATGCGGCTATGCCCGCTGCTGTGCCGCAACCAATGAGCACACGTAAGCTATTATTAGGCAAGCCCAGTCGTTGGCCTGCAATGCTGCTGATACCAGCACCGAGATGAACCGACGGCCCTTCGCGGCCTAGTGCCTGGCCGCTACCTAAGGCGACTGCGCCGGCAAAAAATTGCACCACAACATTTCGCCATGGCAGCCGGCCGTGTAAGTTGTTAGCGCCGTGCACTACATGGGCAACACCGGTAAATGTATTCGCTTTGCTGCAAAGACTAAGGCCAATGCCGAGCAGTATTCCGCCGCTCGCTGGCAGTGCAAAGTGCATCCATTTGGGCAAGCCTTCAAAGCTCTCGCTGGCGCCCAAAGGCATAAAGTATTCCAATGGTGTTTCGAATAAATGTCTGAACGCAACGACAATTAGCCCAGTTAACACTCCTGAGGCTAATCCCATCGCCGCCAAAATCCATAGAGCATCGTCGCGGCCAAGCTGGTGTTGCCAGTCGGCAATACGGTTGTTGAGCAAAGCCAGCTGCTGCTTAAATTGCTTATGTCTATTCATCTGGTTTTAGTTATTTACCTTCGTGTGCCTGCTTTTAATTGTGCTAGCATGTGTGATCATTTTGATTAGTTTAGCAGATGTAAAGAGCATACCGCTGAGTTGGCGAGTGTTTTAAAACTGAAGATTGGAGATTTAGTGTGATTCGGGTAGGTATTGTAGGTGGGACGGGCTATACCGGCGTAGAGCTTCTGAGACTGTTGGCTACTCATCCAAAAGTTGAAGTAACGGTGATTACTTCACGGGCTGAAGCGGGTAAAAAGGTTGCTGAGCTGTTTCCTAATTTGCGCGGCCATTACGATATTACGTTTTCAAACCCTTCAGTTGAAGAGCTGGTCAAATGTGACTATGTGTTTTTTGCGACCCCGCATGGTGTTGCTCAAAACAGCGTACCGGAGTTAATTGCCAGCGGCGTTAAAGTAATAGACTTGTCAGCTGATTTTCGGATTCGTGATATTGCGCTGTGGGAGAAATGGTATGACCAGCCACATGCCTGCCCTGACTTAGTTGGTCAAGCAGTTTATGGTTTGCCTGAAGTCAACAGAGAAAAAATTAAAACAGCTTCACTTGTTGCCTGTGCGGGTTGTTATCCAACTAGCGTGCAGCTAGGTTTTCTGCCTCTACTAGAAGCGGGCTTAGTTGATAGTAATGACTTAATAGCCAATTCCGCTTCTGGCGTTAGTGGCGCTGGGCGCCAAGCGAGTGTGGCAAATTTATTAAGTGAAGCCAGTGACAGCTTTAAGGCATATGGTGTCGCTGGGCATAGGCATCTGCCTGAAATAGAACAAGGCTTGGAGGATATTGCCAAACAGCCCATTAGCTTAACTTTTGTTCCCCATTTACTGCCGATAATTAGAGGCATACACTCAACTTTGTATGCCACCATTACTGATGAGTCAGTTGATTTACAACAGCTATTTGAGCAACGTTATGCTGGCGAGCCGTTTGTTGATGTATTACCTGCTGGTGAATTACCGCAGACGCGGTCGGTGCGAGGCTCGAACGTTGCCCGAATTAGCGTGACTCAGCCTCAGGGCAGAAATAAGGTTGTAGTTTGCGTAGTAGAAGACAATTTGGTCAAAGGCGCTTCTGGGCAGGCAATACAAATATTGAATATTATGTGTGGTTTTGATGAAACGGAAGGTTTACAGGCTCCGGCGTTGCTACCTTGATAAGCGTGCTGGTGGGTAAAAAATAATGAAGGCAAGAAAATCATCGTTAGAACGGATGGTGGTTGTGCCGCGGCGAATTGGCGGTGAGCCAGTTTTTTGGCTAATTGCAGCTTTGATTGCGCTTATTGTAGTTTTGGTTGGTTTTGGCGCAGGGATGATTTTTGGTGAAAAGTTTGCATTAGTCCAATGGCAAAAATTACGTGGTGCTGAGCAGGCTATTATTGAATATGAACAACATACCGCGAGCCAAGCAGAAGAGTTGGCTAGACTTAGTGTTGGCTCTGATATAGATCGTAAAGCGGCGGAGCAAGTCAGGGTCACTGTTGTTGAAAAAGAGTATCAATTAGCCGCGCTAAATAAAGAGATAAGGTTTTACCAAGAGCTTATGTCAGGTTCGACGGCCGAGCGTGGTTTGACCTTTCATAGTTTAACGTTAACTAGTGCCGGGATTGACAATCAATATAGGTATAAACTGGTGTTGAAACAGTTAGCCTCTAGGCATAACTTACTAACAGTCGGTATTAAAATGAACGTTCAGGGTGAGCAAAATGGCGAACTGATTACCATGGATTTTGCTCAAATATCGCCTATGTTTAAGCAGGCAGAAGAAATCGTAAAATTTCGTTATTTTGTTGATTTTGAAGGCTTGATTGATTTACCTCAAGGGTTTGATCCAGCGACGGTAAATGTTCTTGCATATCGCGTTGGTACATCTCAAAAAATTGAAACCGCACTGCCGTGGCAGATCGAGGAGAAATAATATGTGGGGTAAAAGTGGTGAAAAAAGTTGGGCTAGTAGCACGACTTTGGTAGCAGCGGGCACTGAGATAAAAGGTGATATTTTTTTCCGCGGTCACTTAGAGATCGAAGGTAAGGTGACTGGCAATATCATTGCTGAAGCAGGTCAGCAAGCTGTCGTGAGAGTTATGGCAGAAGGCTGTGTAATGGGAGAGATAGATGTTCCTACCGTTGTGCTAAACGGTAAAGTTGTTGGCAATGTTTATAGTAGTGAGCATGTTGAGCTGGCTGCAAAAGCCTTAGTAGAAGGCAATGTTCATTATAACTTGGTTGAAATAATGCGCGGTGCTGAAGTTAACGGTAATTTAGTGCATCAGGCGGCAGCGACTGCTGCCACGGGCAAGGGCACGGATGGGTCTTATTCTGATAGCTCAAGTATCGGTGGAGCATCGCCAGCTAGTACTTGATCAAATTACTAGGTTAATACATAATAGCTATATATTAGCCCTGTGATAGGGCTTTTCTGTCCTATATTTTGAGGTTTTCCATGTCTGTTGCTGAAGAAGTTACTCCCCAAGTATTGGGCTTCACTGATAGCGCAGCCAATAAAATGAAGCTGCTCATTGAAGATGAAGCAAATCCAGACTTAAAGCTGCGGGTGTTTGTTACCGGTGGTGGCTGTGCTGGTTTTCAATATGGTTTTACTATGGATGAGATTGCCGCTGAAGATGATGCGGTCATCAAGAATGATGGTGTTTCATTATTAGTTGATCCTTTGAGCTATCAGTATCTAGTTGGTGGTCAAGTTGACTATACTGAAGGCCTAGAAGGTTCTCGTTTTGTAATTACTAACCCGAATGCGACAACTACTTGCGGTTGTGGTTCTTCGTTTTCTATTTAAACTGGTGGCCGCGGCACTGATTTGAGGTGTTACGTTGCGCGCTAATTCAATAAGTAGTTTATTTATATCCCTTGGGTTGTTTATGCTGCTATCTATGCAGGCGTTCGCTCAAGCTAGCCCTAAATATTTAGCAAATATCGAGTTACATACCACAGCAGAATTGTTGGATGTTCTGCAGCGTTCAGAAATGCTATTTGATGATGGTGATTTACCTCAGCAATCCCCTGTCGCGGTGATATTACATGGTGCTGAAGCACGAGCTTTTTTGAGAGAAGATTACAGTCAGAATAAGCCGCTGGTTAATTTGGCGGCTAGACTTACAGCGTTGGGTGCTGTCGATATACAAGTGTGCGAAGTCTGGATGGGTAGTCAAAGCCTAGACGCTAAAAAACTGCAGCCGTTTGTCGGTATTGTTCCTTATGGTCCTAGCGAAACCAGACGGTTAGTTGCAGAAGAGAATTATATTTACTTTTAAGCGGGGCAGATTGTTCCCAGAACGACTTGTTTGCTAGCCCCGGTAACTGCAGGGCAGTTGCCGGGCAGTCCTTCGAGGCATCGTTTTGCCAGCCAGGCAAAAGCGCAGCCCTCAACCCATTCCGGAGCTATGCCAACGTTAGTGGTAGTTTGTATCGGTATGGGGTGAGCAAGTGCTTCTAATCGGGTCATAAGCGCTGCATTAAATGCGCCGCCACCACAGATAAATGTTTCATTAACACTTTTTTGCTTTGCTAACTCCGAGTTAATCGTAATTGCGGTTAACTCCAACAAAGTGGCTTGTACATCTTCTGGAGCGATAGTTATATTAATTAATAATGAGTCTAGCCAAGCTAAATTAAAATCTTCCCTGCCAGTACTTTTAGGCGCCAGCTTCACGAAGAAAGGGTGTTTTAGTAGCTCATCTAACAATTGTTGACTGCAGGTGCCGCTTGCCGCCCAGCCACCATTGCGGTCATAATTTTTACCCTGATGACGCTCAATCCAACCGTCCATTAATACATTGCCAGGGCCTGTGTCGTAACCGGTAACAGAGCCATCGCAAGCTAATATAGTCACATTAGCCATGCCGCCAATGTTAATGACTGCACGTTTTTTATCAATGTTAGAAAAAATCGCCTGATGAAAGGCAGGCACTAAAGGTGCGCCTTGGCCTCCAGCGGCTATGTCACGGCGTCTAAAGTCGGCAACTGTGGTGATACCTGTTAATTCGGCAATTGTGTTTGGGTCACCAATTTGCAAAGTAAAGGCTTGAAGATCGGGCTTGGCGATATCTGCAGGCCTATGGCGGACTGTTTGGCCATGACTGCCAATAGCTTTGATGTCGGTACTGTTAAGTCCGTTGTCGGTTAACAGTTTATTAACATAGCCAGCAAAGAGTATTCCCAGTTTGCGATCTAGCTCGCCAATGGTATCTATTTCATTATTGCTAGGTGTCGCCAAGCCAATGATTGTTTGTTTAATAGTGTTGTCTAAAGGAAATTCTGCTGCTGCGATAATGCTAGGATTGTCGTCGGCAAAATCAACTATAACCGCATCAATACCGTCTGCACTGGTGCCAGACATTAAGCCAATATATAGCTCTGACACTTTATCCTCCAGTCGCTTGGCTGCTATCGCCGTTACTGGCCTGGAGTTGGGTGTGGGTCGCGTTATATGCAGCTAATTGAGTTTTTACCGGGTTAACCATTTGAGCGAATCGATTTAGCTCGCTGGCTTCGATTGATTTGGCTTTTGGTAGTTTGTTCAAAATAGTACTTGGGTTACGGTGTACGCCGCTAACCAAAAACTCATAATGCAAATGAGGGCCGGTTGCGTAGCCAGTAGAGCCAACTTTACCTATTATTTCCCCCTGTGTTACCCGCTGTCCTTTCTTAACGTGCTTTTTGCTGAGGTGTAAGTATTTTGTGGTGTAGGCTTGGCCATGCTGCAGCACAATGTAATTACCACTGGCGCTATTATAGGAAGCAGTGATGACTCTTCCATCTCCGGTAGCAAATACCGGAGTACCAGTTCTGGCCGCGTAGTCGATGCCGCGGTGAGGGCGGCTAGTTTTAAATATAGGGTGTAAGCGTTTCGGGTTAAAACGTGAACTTATTCTGGTGAAGTCGACCGGTGCGCGCAAAAACGCTTTGCGCATGCTGACGCCTTCTTCGCTGAAGTAACCAGTTTTACCGTTGCTGTCGGTATAGCGATAGGCAGTGTGTTGAGTGCCTTTATTGTTATAGCTGGCCGCTAAAATATTGCCATCTTTATAGTACTCGCCGTCTAAATACAGTTGCTCGTATAAAACTTCAAAAGTATCGCCTTTGCGAGGGTCGTATACAAAGTCGATAACGCCACCAAAAATATTCGCCATATCCATAATCACATTTTGAGATAAGCCAGCTTTGCTGCCGTCTAAAAATAAGTTGTCTTTTAAAGACGTATAGCGATAGTCAATTCGTGATTCTGGCTCACGGACAATATGTCTAGTTTCGAAACCGCTGCCAGCTTTTTTAATAATTACAGTGTCTAATGGATTTTTTATGTGCCGCAATGCTAAGAGCTCGTTATCGACAATATCAAAGCCAAGTTTTTCACCGGGGAATAAATTGGTGAGTTGTTTTGCTTCATTGTTATGGTTGATAACTTGATACATTGAGGCGTCATTGAGCCCCGCGCGGTTAAACACGGCAGACAAATTGTCGCCACTTTTTACTGTGATGTCTTTCCAGTTGTGCTCAGGCGCTGCTGGTTTGGGTTCGGCTTTGGGTTCTATATTTAGCGTTAGTTTGGCGCTTATGCGCTCAGCGGGTTGTTTTGGGCTGGGCTGCATTGATAAGCCAGTGGCAGCAACAACTACCCCGAGCCCGAGTATTAACAGGCGGTATTTAAGCTTGCTAGGCATTGGGTTGCTTAGCTTCGCGTTGCTCTCAGGTTTACTGGCTTGTGAATTCATAGGGTAGCTAACAATAGCCCTCATAATAATGTTGGGGCAAGTGTAAACTAGCTTTATGCTCGGGGCATAGTTTAAGTTAGTAAGTTTTGGAACATTGTTTGCTGCCTCGCCCTCTTGAAATTGCTAATTTTTGATGTAATGTGCGACCTCAAATAAAGAGTTGGTATATATATGTCGTTAAATAATCCCTTGCTTGATGAGTTGTCACAGCGTGAGCTAATTGCTCAAATGACAGCTGAAACTGAATTGGCTGAGCATTTAAATACAGCGAGTAGAACCGTTTATTGTGGTTTTGATCCTACCGCCGACAGCCTTCATATAGGCAGCTTAGTGCCATTATTAGCAATGCGTCGTATTCAACAAGCTGGCCATAAGCCGGTGTTGTTAGTTGGTGGGGCAACTGGTCTTATCGGTGATCCTTCTTTTAAAACGGCTGAACGGAAATTAAATACCGCCGATATCGTAGAGGGATGGGTCGGCAAGCTAAAGGATCAGGTGTCACGCTTTATGGATTTTGATTGCGGTGATAACTCTGCAATTGTGGTTAATAATCTCGATTGGATTGGTGGTGTGACAGCACTGGACTTCCTCCGTGATATTGGCAAACACTTTTCTGTTAATCAGATGATTCAAAAAGAGTCGGTAAAGCAGCGCCTTGATCGCGACGGTGAAGGTATCTCGTTTACCGAGTTCACCTATATGATTCTGCAGTCTTATGATTTTGCCGAGTTAAATAAGCGTTATAACTGCACTATACAAATAGGGGGCTCAGACCAGTGGGGTAATATCACTGGCGGTACCGACCTTACTCGGCGCATGAATCAGCAGCAGGTCTATGGAATAACCTTGCCGCTGGTGACTAAGTCAGATGGTACTAAGTTTGGTAAGACTGAAAGCGGGACTATTTGGCTAGACGCTAAAAAAACCTCTCCTTATGCCTTTTATCAGTTTTGGCTAAATACCGCCGATGCTGATGTATATAAGTTTTTACGCTACTTTACTTTTTTATCGACCAGTGAGATCGACGATATTGAAAAAGAAGATAGTGAACGGCAGGGGCGACCACAGGCTCAGCAGCTATTGGCAGAGAGTGTCACTGAGTTGGTGCATGGGGAAGATGGCTTGCAAGCTGCTCAGCGGATAACTCAGGCGCTATTTAGTGGTGATATAAATAGCTTGTCGGTAGCTGATCTAGAGCAGCTTGGTCTTGATGGCCTGCCTAGCAGTAAAATTTCACCAAACGACTGGACTGACAAGCCAATGACCGGCTTATTTAGTGAGTGTGGTCTAGCGTCTAATGGTAAGCAGGTTAAAGACGCTTTAGGCAGAAATGCAGTTATTATTAACGGCATCGCTATCGGTTGGGACGACAATATGAATATTGTTAGCGCCTTTGATCAATCTAAAGCGCTGCATGACCGCTTCTTTATCGTGAAGCTTGGTAAAAAAAGCTACCATTTATTCGAATTAGCTTAGGCTTTTTGTTCATAAAGTAGTCGTTTATTAGAGCGGTTTTTTATGAAGGTAAAAAAAGGCAGTTATTTTGATTTTTATTAGTGTTATTTGTTGACACAAGAGCGCGAATGTATAGAATGCGCCCC
>JBKEHH010000015.1:0-71517 GCA_046710535.1 Pseudomonadales bacterium | reverse complement strand
AGCTTCTTTTGCTTGCTTTTGCACTAGTGCTTGTTGATACAAAGCGTCAAAGTTAATTGGCGCCACTTGCAGCGGAGGAAAACCACCTTTAACTACCAAGTTATCTACCGCTTCACGGGCATAAGGGAACAAAATATTCGCCGCTACTGTGTTTAGCACTTGGCGAGTTTGATCTTCGTCTAAGCCATCACACAAGAACACGCCGCCTTGGTGCACTTCAACCAAAAAGGCTGTTTCGTCAGCGTTTTTAACAGTAATGGTTAAGCTTAAAAGAACTTCCCAGTTGAACTCGTCAATTGGATTTCTAGCCATATTTAGATCTAGATTTACTTCTGGTTTCCACTCGCCTTTAAATGCGGCTACGCCACGAGGGTTTTCAAAAGAAACGTCTTTAATAAATATACGCTGCAAAGCAAACTTTCTTTCATCGGTTGGTGCTTCTGTTGCTACTGCTGCAGTTGGTGTTTCTTCAGCCATTTTGACTTCCTCGTTTATACTATTTGAGTTTTATAGTTCTAGTTTTTAATCAACTTGCCTAGCCAGAACACCATCTAATTTACCTTGCACATCCAAAGCATATAAATCGGTAAACCCGCCTACGTGTTGCTCGTTAATCCAAATTTGTGGAACCGTGCGCTGACCGCTACGCTCCATCATTTCACTTCTTAATTCTGGCTTCGCCGCCACATCAATATCTTCATAAGCAATGCCCTTGCTATTAAACAAGTCTTTAGCGCGCATACAATATGGGCAATAGGGTGTGGTGTACATAATTACTGCTGACATGATAAACCTAGCATTTAATATTCGTTTAACTATTTGCTTTTAACCAGCGGCAACTGCGAAGCTACCCACTCGCTAATACCACCAGACAAGCGATAAACCTGAGTAAAACCATCTGCGCGCAAGGTTCTACCTACGGTGGCAGAGTGTTGACCCATTTTACAGACAATAACAATGGGGGTGTCTTTCTTGTTTTCAAGCTCCGCCTTACGGGTAGCAATGACTGTCGACGGGATATTAATTGCATCAACTATGTGGCCAGTCTTAAATTCTGCGGCGGGACGAACGTCTAACACCACACCGGCTTGCTTATTCACCAAAGTGGTTAGCTCGTTAGTGCTGATCTGCGGGCCAGCCTTTTTACCCTCATAGTGCATTAAGCCACTTATTAGCAATGCGATTAAGCCAAACCAATACCAGTTGTAGCTAACAAATTGTAAAAACAGTTCCATGAAAACTCCAAAACGAAAGCTACCAACACTGGGAGCTAAAAAAAGCGTTGCAAGTATACACGGCTGCCAACCTAGGCTAAACCTTTTGCCCAGTTTTTAGCCAACCTAATAGCCATAAACTGCGCCAAGGGGTAAAATCTTCGCCTTGTTTGCCAACAAACCACCTAAATCAATGATGTGAGTACCCATGACAAGCTCAAACCGCAAAAAACCACTGGTTCTGCTGATTTTAGATGGCTGGGGGCAGCGCGATGAACCAGAACATAACGCGATTTTTCATGCCAACACGCCTTATTGGGACAACTTGCGGGCTAATGCACCGCAAACCACTGTCTCCGCATCGGGGCTAGACGTCGGTTTACCCGACGGCCAAATGGGTAATTCAGAAGTTGGCCACATGAGCCTAGGCGCTGGCCGCATTATTTATCAAAACATCTCCCGTATCGATAAAGATATTGACGATGGCGGTTTTTACCAAAACTCTGCCTTAACTGGCGCAGTAGATAAAGCCATGGCCAACGACGGCGCGCTTCATTTATTCGGCCTAATGTCGCCCGGCGGCGTCCACAGCCACCAACGCCACATTATTGCTGCCATTAAACTAGCCGCTAAACGTGGCTGCAAAAAAGTCTATTTACATGCCTTTTTAGATGGTCGTGATACCCCGCCACGCAGTGCCCTGGCGTCACTGCAAGCAGCCGATGAAGCATTTGCCAAACACCAATGTGGCCGCATAGCGACAGTTGTTGGCCGCTATTACGCGATGGACCGAGACAACCGCTGGAACCGCGTACAGCGCGCCTACGACATGCTAACCCTTGGCGAAGCGCCCTTTAGCGCAGCCAATGCGAGCGATGCTTTAGCCAACGCCTATGCCCGCAATGAAGACGACGAATTTGTCGAGCCCACCGTCATCCAAGCCGACGGTCAAGCTAGCGCGAATATTAAAGACGGCGATGCCGTATTGTTTTTAAACTTCCGCTCAGACCGCGCCCGTGAATTAACTCGCGCCTTTATTGAGCCAGGCTTTAACGGCTTCGAACGCAAAGCTATTCCTGCGCTAGCAGATTTTGTCAGTATCACCGAATACGCTGCCAATATTAACTCAACTATTGCCTACCCTACCGCGCATTTAAGCAATGTATTAGGCGAATATTTAGAAAGCCAAAATCTCAGCCAGTTAAGAATTTCTGAAACTGAAAAATACGCTCATGTAACTTTCTTTTTTAGCGGCGGGCGCGAAGAACTATTTAACGGTGAACAGCGGATCTTAATTAACTCACCTGACGTGGCCACCTACGACCTACAACCAGAAATGAGCGCGCCAGAAGTTACCGACAATTTAGTCGATGCAATCACCAACAAACGCTATGACGTCATCATTTGTAACTATGCCAACGGTGACATGGTTGGCCACACCGGCAATTTTGCCGCTGCCATGAAAGCTGCTGAAGCAATAGACGAAAGTGTGCGTCGCGTTAGCGAAGCAGTGTTAGCCGCCGACGGCGAATGCCTAGTGACTGCCGACCACGGCAACTGCGAGCAGATGGTTGACGGTAACCAGGAAAAACATACTCAGCACACTACCGAACAGGTGCCGTTTATCTATGTTGGCAACCGCAGTGTTAGCATGCAAACCACTAGCGGTCGCCTCTGCGATGTAGCGCCAACTATGCTAATGCTACTGGACTTAGCCCAACCCACCGAGATGACGGGCCAGTCTCTGCTGCGGTTAAACTAGCCGATGCACTTGATCACTACTAAAAATATCTTAATGCAATGTTTGCTTTGCCTAATAGCATTGTTAATTTTTAGCAGCCCAACATTTGCCAAAGAAGTAAGCCCCGCTGATTTAGCCAAACTGCAAAAAGATATTTCACTACTAAAGTCGTCACTAGAACAATACAAAGGTCAGCGTGCGCAATTTAAAAAGGCATTAAAACGCAGCGAGCTTGCCATTGGCAAAATTGGTCGCAAAATTTCGGCTATAAAAGGCCAAATTATCCGCCAACAAAAACTGCTTGAAAGCTTAAAGCAACGCCAACAGAAATTACAACAAGAAAGTAACAAACAACAAACACTGATTGCTCAACAGATTCGAATAGCCTATCAATTAGGCCGGCAGAAAAAAATTAAAGTTATTCTTAACCAAGAAGATCCCGCCAAAGTTAATCGGGCAATTACATATTTAGATTACTTTAACAAAGCGCGCATTTCACTGATGACCGAGTTTGCCGCAACCATCACTGAACTGAATAGCCTTGAGCCTACAATTATTGAAGAGAAAACTAGGCTTGAAGATAGTCAAGGTGATTTAGACAAACAATACGCTAGCCTAGAACAAGAACGTTCAATACGTGAAGACGCTATTGCTGCCCTTAATGCCACTATTACAACTAAAGGCGCGCAACTTAGCGATGCTGAAAAAGAGCGTACCCGCTTAGAAAAACTATTAAAAGCGGTTGAAGAAGCCGTCGCTAATTTAAAACTACCGGCCGATTATAAAGACTTTGCCGAGCGCAAAGGCCAAATGAAGTGGCCAGTGCTTGGCCGCATTAGTAATAGCTTTGGTACGCCTCGTACCCAAGGTGGTATGCGCTGGCAAGGCGTTACACTTAAAGCTAAGCCGGGTAACAATGTGCGTGCAATACATCATGGCCGTATAGTATTTGCCGACTGGTTTGGCAGCTCTGGTTTATTAATTATTGTCGACCACGGCGAAGACTACATGAGCCTTTATGCTCATAATGAAAGCTTACTAAGAGAAACCGGCGACTGGGTCCGAGCTGGCGAGCCACTGGCAACGCTAGGCTCAAGCGGCGGCCAAATGGAACCAGCGCTGTATTTCGAGATCAGACATAATGGTAAGGCAATTAATCCTAAATACTGGATCAAATAATAGCGTTAATATACTGTCTCATCCTGTTAACCATACCAAGGCAATGCAATGAATTATTTATGTAAAAGTGTAATCACCTCGGTAACCTTGCTATGCATAATAGCGCCGGTAGCAAGCGCTGAGCAAAGCAGCAACGACGACATAGCTAGCGAGCAAAACAGCCGAGTACCCCTGCTAGAGCTGCGTCGTTTTACAGACGCGTTTACCCATATACGCAAACATTATGTTGAAGAAGTTAGCGATCAAGAATTATTCGACTTAGCCATTCATGGCATGCTTACAGGCCTTGACCCTCACTCTAGCTATTTAGAGCCAAAAGAATTTGAAGAATTACAGGAAGACACCTCCGGTGAGTTTGGCGGATTGGGGATTGAGATCGATCAAGACGGCGGCTTTATTCGAATAGTCACCCCCATCGACGACTCACCCGCAAAAAAAGCCGGCATCCAAGCAGGCGATATCATTCTCAAACTTGATGGCGAAAGTGTGCGCGGCATGAGCATAGAGGAGTCAATAGATGTTATGCGCGGCGAGCCTGGCACCAAATTAGACATAGAAGTGGTTAGCGAAGGTAGTAACAGCCCCAAAACAATTACCGTGGTGCGTGACATTATTAAAGTCCCTAGCGTGCGCTCGCGAGCCTTAGAGCCGGGTTTTGCTTATATTCGTATTGCTCAGTTTCAAGGCAAAACCGGCGATGAAACCAAAGCCGCTATCCAGAAATTTTTAGACGAAGAGCAAGAATTACACGGTATAGTGCTCGACTTGCGCAACAACCCTGGCGGCGTACTGACAGCCGCCGCAGAAGTTGCTGAAGCAGTGCAAGACGGTGGTCTAGTGGTTTACACCGAAGGCCGCAGCTCGGCTGACCGCTCTGACCTATTTGCCGCCGACGGTGACATTAGCGGTGGTGTGCCGGTGGTTGTACTTATTAACGGTGGTTCCGCCTCAGCCTCAGAAATTGTCGCCGGCAGCTTACAAGACCATAAACGCGCCGTCATTATGGGTACCGACAGCTTTGGTAAAGGTTCAGTGCAAGCAGTTATTCAAGTCAGCGAAGACCACGCCATAAAACTTACTACCGCGTTGTATTTCACCCCCGAAGGCCGTTCAATTCAAGCCCTGGGAATAAAACCTGATATAGAAGTAGCGCGCGCCAAAATAGAAGTCATTAACGGCCGTAACTTTACCGAAGCAGATTTGTCTGGTCACTTGAAAAACGCCAGTGGCAAAGAAGAAAGTAAAGGTAAAGACCGCGCTAAAGATAAAGAGCAACAAGAGTCACTGTTGCAACGTGACAATCAATTATATGAAGCACTAACCTTACTCAAAGGTTTACATATAATTAACCAAGGCAAAATTCAGTTGGCAGAAGCTAAAATTGAACAAGCAATGGCAGAGCTAGAAGTTGATGCGCCTACAGGCGAATCTCTACTCCCTGAGCAGCCATAAACGCTTTGGCCTCAGGAATGGTGTGCTCGCCGAAGTGAAAAATACTGGCAGCTAACACGGCGTCAGCTTTACCCAGCTTTACGCCGTCAACCAAATGTTGCAAATTACCAACACCGCCGGAAGCAATAACGGGCACCGGCACAGCATCACACACTGCAGCAACTAACTCTAAATCAAAGCCATTTTTAGTGCCGTCTCTATCCATGCTGGTTAATAGTATTTCACCGGCGCCAAAGTCGGCCATCTTTATAGCCCACTCAATAGCATCTATGCCAGTAGGCTTGCGCCCGCCGTGGGTAAATATTTCCCAACGAGGCACCTCGCCTTCAGTACTTACTTGCTTTGCGTCAATGGCAATAACAATACATTGCGAACCAAGCTTAGCGGCCGCTTCACGAACAAATTCAGGGTTAAAAATTGCTGCCGAATTAATCGCTATTTTGTCAGCACCGGCATTTAGCATGGTGCGAATATCACTTAGCTCACGAATACCACCGCCAACTGTTAACGGAATAAATACTTGGTCAGCCATCCGCTCAACGGTTTCTACCATTGTGGCGCGGCCTTCATGGCTGGCAGTAATATCTAAAAAAGTTATTTCGTCTGCGCCCTGCTCATTATATTTTTTGGCAACTTCTACTGGGTCGCCGGCGTCACGAATGTCGACAAACTGCACGCCTTTAACAACGCGACCTTTGTCTACATCTAAGCAAGGAATAATTCGTTTGGCTAAACCCATGGAAAATCTCTATTATTTAGTAAGAAAACTGTCGCAGTAAGCTTGCGCTTCACGCACATCTAAAGTGCCTTCATAAATAGCACGGCCAGTAATAGCACCCAAAACACCTTGCTCGCTCACTTCACACAGCGCTGTAATATCATCCATATTAGTAATGCCGCCAGAGGCAATAATAGGAATGCTAGAGGCATGGGCCATCGCTAAAGTCTGTTCAACATTAACGCCTTGCATCATGCCGTCACGGGCAATGTCGGTGTACACAATAGAAGATACGCCGTCTTGCTCAAATCTTTTGGCTAATTCAGACGCTTGTATATCAGACACTTCAGCCCAACCATCGGTTGCCACTAAACCGTCTTGTGCGTCTAGCCCAACAATAATATGACCCTCAAACTCTTTACAGGCCAAGGTCACAAAGTCAGGGTCTTTAACTGCTTTAGTGCCAATAATTAAATACTCAACACCCGCCGCTAAATAAGCTTCTATAGTTTGCATTGAACGAATGCCGCCGCCTATTTGAATTGGCAAAGCGGGGTAAGCCTTGGCAATCGCGGTGACTACTTCACCGTTAACTGGCTTGCCGTCAAAAGCGCCGTTCAAGTCAACCAAGTGCAGACGCTTAGTGCCAGCGGCTACCCACTTGGCCGCAACTGCTACTGGGTCATCTGAAAACACTGTGGAATCATCCATCCGCCCTTGGCGCAGGCGCACGCATTCGCCGTCTTTTAAATCAATAGCAGGGATAATTAACATAGAAATTCCGTTATTTTTTCGTCAAAGATAAAAAGTAACTAGGATGAAGACTTGCCATCCCACGTTAAAAAATTATGCAACAAAGTAAGGCCAGCGGTACTACTTTTTTCAGGGTGAAACTGTACTGCAAAAACATTGTCTTGCGCCAGTGCCACTGAAAATGCTGTTGGGTAATTACAGGTGCCAGCAATCTGCTGGTCATCGGCCGCCTCTACATAGTAGCTATGCACAAAGTAAAACCGGCAACCTTGCTCAATCCCTGCCCACAACGGATGCGCTGAGTGGGTTACTTCATTCCAGCCCATATGCGGCACTTTTAACTTGTCGCCAGCACTGTCCACTAAGCCATTACCAAAAAACTTTACCTTGCCAGCTAATAAGCCTAAACAGTCAACGCCATTGTTTTCTTCGCTATGGTCCATCAATGCCTGCAAGCCAACGCAAATGCCTAACAGTGGCGTGCCACTAGCGATAACTTTTGCCACTACCGCATCAAAACCTCGGCGTTTAATTTCACCAACGCAATCACGAATTGCGCCAACGCCGGGTAAAATTACCCGGTCGGCGGCTAAGATCACCGCAGGGTCACTAGTCACCTGAACGTGCACCCCATCGCCAACTAGTTCTAACGCTTTGGCAACAGAATGTAAATTACCCATGCCGTAGTCAATAACGGCAACGGAAGAACCTGCTGTCATAAAGACCCTTTAGTGCTGGGCATTATGCCAGCCATCCGCTCGTCTGCCGTCACCGCCATCCGCAGCGCGCGGCCAAAGGCTTTAAAAATAGTCTCAGCTTGATGATGCGCATTGTCACCACGCAAGTTGTCTATGTGCAGAGTTACGCCCGCATGGTTAACGAAGCCTTGAAAAAACTCGCCAAACAAGTCCACGTCAAAGGTGCCGATACGGCCACGTACGAATTCGCAATTAAGTTGTAGGCCTGGACGTCCAGACAAGTCGATAACCACCCGTGACATTGCCTCGTCTAATGGCACATAAGCATGGCCATAACGATAGATACCGGTTTTGTCTCCCACTGCTTTAGCAAAGGCTTGGCCTAAAGTAATGCCAATGTCTTCAACCGTGTGGTGATCATCAATGTGAGTGTCGCCATTAGCGTCAACGTCAATATCAAACAAACCATGACGCGCTATCTGATCAAGCATGTGATCAAGAAAATGTACGCCTGTTTTGAACGTTCCTATACCGCTGCCGTCCAAATCAACAGTGACGGAAATCTGCGTTTCGTTGGTATTGCGGGTAACTGTGGCAGTGCGCTCACTCATATTGCTACTCCATATACCCATTTCGACCGGGTAGAGTGGTTAAAAACGGGCATTATAGGCGAATATTGTTGAGCATACATCTAGGAAATTCACTTATAAGTCACCCAAACCTAGAGTGATTGTTTGCGCTGACGTAAACTAGCCGCCGATAGCACCAATCAAAGGACTTAAATAATGAACAAACTACTAAAAGTACTGCTATTTGTAATCGGCGCAATAGTCGCCCTTAGTGTGGCTGCCACTATAGCAATATCTCTTTTAGTCGATGCAGGAACGGTAAACAATGAGGTAAAAGCCATTGTCAAACAACAAACCGGCGGCGACTTAGACATAAAAGGCGGCATGAGTTGGTCTATTTATCCGGAAATAAGCCTAAGTTTAGCCAATGTAAGCTATACCAATGGCGGCGAGCAACAGCCATTAGCCCGCTTAGACGCTTTAAAACTTAGCGTAGCGCTAATGCCATTATTTAGCGGCAGTGTGAACGTGTCAGGCATAAGCCTAGACGGCATGACCCTAAACTTAGTAGTAGCCAACGACGGCAGCCAAAACTGGCAGCAAAATAAACCAGTAACAAGTGCGCCAGCTACCACCCAGCAACCAGCTGCTGCACAAACCAGCAGCGCCAGCAATATGTCGATTGCGATAGAAACTATCAGCATTACCAATGCAACCATTAACTATAACGACTTATTTACCGGCACTAGCGCTGCTTTAAGCAACTTTTCCTTCAACTCTAGCAAAGCCAATGTAGTCGGCAATGCTTTTCCAATGACGGTTGGCTTTAGCTTAAAAGCCACTAAGCCTAATGCTGCTTTAGTTGTCGACATGACCGCAAATGTGGCTGTTAATGCAGCGAATAGCACCTTAAGCCTAGAAGATTTGGTAATAAACAAACAAGTAAAACTTGATGCTACCAATGGCAATATGAACATAGCAGCTAAAGTTGTCGGCAACCTTACGGCTGATGGGATCAGCGAAGTGTTATCTATCACTGGCTTAACAGTCACCGCTAATGTAAGCGGCGATACCACTGGTGGCGAAACCTTGCCAATAAGTTTTACTGGCAATTTAGTCGCCGACAATAAAGCGGGTAAGTTTGAACTGAGCAACTATCAACTAGAAGCTGTCGACTTAATTATTAACGGCAGTATAAAAGGCACTAAAATTGGTGACGAATTTAGCGTTAGCGGCCCTATTGCCATTGGCGAGTTTAATCTTAAAAAGGTATTAACAACACTTAGCCAAACCCCACCAGCCACTGTTAATAAAGATGCCCTAACTAAGGTAAGCCTTAGCGCTAATCTAAACTACCAAGGCAGTAGCGCAATGTTGCAGCAGTTAACTATTAGTCTAGACCAAAGCAACATCAAAGGTTTTGCTGGTTTAACAAATATTGAGCAGCAATTTGTCGTCGCCGACTTAACCATAGACTACATTAATCTAGACGACTATATGTCGCCAACAGCAGAGCCGGCAGCAAACGACAAAACAGCTAGCGCCTCAGGCAACACAACAGAAATCCAGTTGCCATTAGAAGACTTAAAAGCCATTAACGCCTTGGTAACAATAGCTATCAATAAATTTGTTATTAACGGTTTAGACGCCAGTAACTTTAACTTAAACACCCGTGCCAACTTAGGTTTGGTTGAGTTAAAAAATCTCAGCGTTGACTTATATAATGGCGAGATAAAAACCACCGGGCTGCTTGATGCAAGACCTACACTCGCCACCTTAAAAGCCAAAGTAAATATTAACGGCGTTGAAATGAAACCTGTTCTTAGCGCGGTTAGTGAAGTTGACTGGCTTAATGGCAAAACAAATTTGACTGCCAACATCACCACCAAAGGCAGCACGGTAGGAGCATGGCAGCGCGGCCTTAATGGCACCGCTAACTTTGCCATGACAAACCTATTAGCCGAAGGCATCTCAATAGACAAACAACTTTGCCAGGGCATTGCACTAATAAAAGGCAAAGCACTTAGCAATCAGTGGAGTGAGAACACTGCGCTTGGTAACCTTAATGGCAAAATTCGTTTTATTAATGGCACCATGCAAAACGACAGCTTAACCGGCGGCAGTAGCACTATAAAATTGACCGGTAATGGTTGGTTGTCACCAGAAAAAAATAAAATGAATTATAAGTTAGGGGTGCAAATAACCGGGGACCAAATTAGCCAAGACCCAGCTTGTGAAGTAAACGAACGCTACCGTGACATTAGTTGGCCACTGCAATGTAAAGGCCAACTTGATACCGAACCAAAATCTTTATGTGGCATTGACCAAAGTAAAATGAAAGACATTATTAAAGACTTAGCTGTTGACGAAGCTGGCCGCAAAGCCAGCAGTGAACTTGATAATTACTTAAAAGACAAAAACCTAGAAGGTGTGGGCGATTTACTCAAAGGCTTATTCAAGTAGATGCCCGCAGCTAAATTTTCCAAAGGGTTTTCTACTCGGCTATTAAAATGGTTTGACCTACACGGGCGCAAAAACCTACCGTGGCAACATGACATTACGCCGTATCGCGTGTGGCTGTCAGAAATCATGTTGCAGCAGACCCAAGTCAGCACCGTTATTCCCTATTTCCAGCGTTTCATGCAAACCTTCCCTGCAGTGGTCGACTTAGCCAACGCCCCGGAAGATGAAGTACTGCACCTTTGGACTGGCCTGGGCTATTACGCCCGCGCCCGCAATTTACATAAAGCAGCTAAACAAGTTTGTGAATTGCATGGCGGTGAATTCCCCTCAACCGTAGATGAGCTGATAGAGCTACCCGGCATTGGGCTTTCAACCGCCGGCGCTATTAGCTCAATCGCCTTTAATAACCGCGCGCCAATATTAGACGGCAATGTAAAACGCGTACTAGCAAGAGTGCACACAGTTGAAGGCTGGTATGGCACCAGCAGCACCGCTAAACAGCTATGGCATTACGCTGACCAATACACGCCTATCAAGCGCGTAGCCGACTACACCCAAGCCATTATGGATTTAGGCGCAACGGTTTGTACGCGCAGTAAACCGGCCTGCCCTAGCTGCCCCATGCAAAAACACTGCAAGGCATATATAGAAGGCAGTACCGACGTTTACCCACACCGCAAACCCAACAAGCAAATCCCAACCAAACACATCCAAATGCTAATGCTGTTAAATGAAAGCGGCGAAGTACTGCTAGAAAAACGCCCGCCTAGCGGTATCTGGGGAGGGCTATGGAGCTTTCCAGAAGCCGACACAGACACCAACACTAAACACTGGGTAAAAGACAAACTGGCCGCCAAAACCATTGGCAACGCCAAACCCTGGCCCAGCCATCGTCATACCTTTAGTCATTACCATTTAATGATAGAACCAATTGCCCAAACCATTGATACCAAAACGCTAGCCGTAATGGAAGCCGACCGCTGGGTCTGGTATAACATGCGTCAACCAGACAACAGAGGCCTAGCCGCACCAGTTAAACGCCTACTAGAACAACTAGCGCTAGCGGCAACCCCCTAATTAGCGCAACAACAGAGGAATTATCATGACCAACACCCTAATGTGTCGCAAATACCAGCAAGACCTAGAAGCATTGCCAGCGCCGCCCTATCCGGGCCCAAAAGGCCAAGAAATTTTCGAAACCGTCTCTAAAAAAGCATGGCTAGAATGGCAAACTATTCAAACAATGCTGATGAATGAGAAAAAACTCAACGCATTTGAGCCCGCAAGCCGGGTATATTTAGCCGATCAAATGGAAAAATTCCTCAATAATGAAGAAACTGACCGCATTGACGGATATGTAGCCCCAACTGAGTAAATCTGGCTTGACTCAGACGGCCTCAAACGGTTTAATACGCGGCTTCTGAAGCTACCAGCTTACAGATACCGCCCGGATAGCTCAGTCGGTAGAGCAGGGGATTGAAAATCCCCGTGTCGGCAGTTCGATTCTGTCTCCGGGCACCATATAAAAATAGCCTCGCTTTTAGCGGGGCTTTTTTATGTGCGCTTGGTGGTGGTTAACAAATCGGCAGGACAGCCGATTTGGGCGACCTTTAGGTCGGGTAAAGCCCGAGGGACAGGGCATCCCGAGTCAGAACCACCGTCTGGTTCGACAAATTGTACCGCAATTTGAATCAACCGCTTCAGCGCGCAGCCTCGGGGCTGTTCAGATTATTACGCCTAGGTCGAAAACTGTACAAATAATATTCGTTACGATCACTTTAGTTTTTGTGTATTAAAATTTCCATATTTTTTATTTACATTAATAGCTTGAGGTTAGTACCAATATGAAACAAAGCAACCTAATCAAGTCCAATTATTCACTATTATTTATATAAAATAAAAAATGAAAAATGAAAAATGAAAAAGAATTCATCAACCATTCATATTGACTCTCCCTTTTTTATGTCGCAACCACTTTTCTGGTACAAGTCTAAACCATAGAAACTTATAGCACCTAGCTCGTTTGAATATTCAATAACCGCTCACCCAGTTAAAATTGGCAAGGGCGGTGGGACTCCTGAGGTTTAAAAAGAGACTTGGTAGTAGTGATTAGCAGGCACACACTAATTATTACTACGATGGCCACCCCTTAAAAAATATAGTGGTGAAAGATTTTTTACACTCACCCATTTATTCCTAAAGATGAATGTATGGCAAGCACTGTAAAAAAGACCGTTACGACCCCTTTAATCTGGTTTCCAGCAATCACTGATAGACTTTTTTTGGTGATTGGTCGGCAAATCCTTCCCCATTTAGAGTCTTCACAACTGTTTCACGTTCTTCTGCCTTGAGCTCCTTAGGTTGGATTGAATTTTTCCTCAACGCGGGAGTGGTTCGCCATTTGATGCACGCCATTGGGGTGCATAGACTGTGCTTCCATTCAGGCCCAAGGCCATGCAAGCCCGCGTTAAGGGAAGTGATGGCAAACGCTCACTTAGCACTGTCATCATACATTGTTGCCACTGTTCAAATGATCGTACATTGATAAGGCTTTTTGTTGGCGATCTAAACAATCATTAGCTATTTCGAGCTCTCTGGCCTATCGAGCATTGGCTTTTTCAAGTTGCCCGATATGGTGTTGATCCGGTGTTTTAGAGGCCTTTGGGCCAGGCACAGTCTTTTATAATCTGGCTATGCCGCCGTTTTTTAACTCGCTCTGCCATGCTGAAAGCTGGTTGCTGTATAATTTTTCTCGTCTAAGTAACGCGCCAAGCTCACCATGCTTTCAGGCGTCGGTTTGAGCGATGATCTTCATTTTATACTCAGTTTTATAGGTACGCGTCATTCGTTTTTCTAAGGCAGGTGCTGGCGTTACTTGAGTGTTCGGTGCTTGGCTGGGAGGCTTTGGCATTGCGTTGATCCCATAGTTGTCACCTTGAAATATACATTATCCCAGACAACGAGTTTATGGGCTCAGATTGGCACGCAGGGGAAACGTCACAAAATCTACTTATTTCTGACATCTGCCAGTCATAAATTTCCATTTTAATGATGGCTCTAAACTGCGTGAACAGCAGTTTATTCTTAGCCGCTACAAAACGGCATTTATCAGGAGAGTTAGTTGTGAATATTATTTCCCGTCGTCCATGCCTTAAATTAAACAAAATCGCAAGAGCGTGTTCAATTGCAACTGCAGTTGGTATGACTGCGTCTGTGCAAGCACAAGAGAGCGCACTAGAAGAAGTGATTATTGTGGCCCAAGGATCTACCTATGGTAAAAGCCTCGTCACCGAATCTATGCGCAGGCAACAATCTAACATCACCAGTATTAACGCCCTAATCGATAACCTTCCGGGAGTTTCCGTCAACGAAGGTGACACCTACGGATTTGATGACTGGTCTACAGCCATTACTATTCGAGGCTTCACCACCAATCTGGAGGAACAACAAGTTGGCACAACAATAGATGGCCTGCCAAATGGAGGTTCCAACTATGGAGGGGGCTCCAAATCCAATCGCTTTATTGATCCAGCTAATTTGGGTGGAATTGAAGTCACACAAGGTACCGCTGATATATCTTCACGTTCTAATGAAGCCCTGGGCGGTACTATAAATTACCTCACCGATCTCCCCGCCGAGGAACGATCTTTTCAGCTTGAAACATCTATCGGAGAGTTTGATGGACGGCGCTATTCTCTGCGCTACGACACCGGAGAGTTTGCTGGTAATACGAAGGCCTGGGTCTCCTATTCTTATCAGGAAGCAACGGATTGGATTACCGAAACGGCAGAGAACGAACGTGATCACTTTGCTGCAAAACTAGTTTCCGACCTGGATGCAGTATATATCACCGCCTATGTTTCATATGACGATACGCATGAAGATAACTATCAGCGGATATACTCGGCTGCGCAGTTCGATGCCGATTCTGAAGATGACGGCCTAACAGCCCGCTGGACCGGAGTCCCGAATATTGATCAGAATTTCCGCCAAGCATGGTCGACACTTCGTGAAAACACCTTTGCTTATCTTAAGGCAGACTTCGAACTTAACGAAAATTTTGATTTAAAAAGTGCTGTGTATTATCACCACAATGAAGGACGCGGTGACTGGGTACCTCCTTTTTTGGTTGATGTTTCAGCTGATTTATCAGAGGTTACCGGTGGTGCAACTGTGAACGGAGATAGTGAGCTCACAGGAACCGGAGCACAATTCACCTATGTCGATATGGATGGCAACCGGCTCACATCAACTGTCGCAGGCTGTGCCGCCTTTGATCGCAGCCTGAACTGTTATGGAGCCGATGCTATTGCAGTGCAATCCTATCGACACTCGCATTATGAAAAAGATCGTACTGGCTTAACCCTAGATTTTACCTGGAACGCTGAGCTGGCAGGCTTTGACAATGAAGTGCGTGGCGGTCTTTGGTACGAGGATTCAACCCGTGACGAGAGTCGCGATTGGCATAGAATTACTGACGCTAGTGCAGGCCCCGCTTTTGACTCAAGTCCCTACTATATTCAATACAAGTACAGTTTCGATCAGGAAACCACCAAATGGTATCTCCAGGATAGTCTCACGGTAGAGAATCTTACACTGAGCTTGGGCGTCAAACAGTTCTTGGTTGATATCGAGCGCGACGATAGGTTTGGTGACACTGCAGCTATTAAGGTCAATTCAGATTCCGACATGCTTCTTTCAGGCGGATTGGTGTGGGAGACAAGTATTGAAGGACTGGAAGCATTCGTTGGTTACTCAGAGAATTTTAAAGCAATTTCAGATGTGCTTCTGGAAGACTCAGAAATTGACCTGAGTACTATTGAAGCCGAAACTTCAACGAATACGGAAATTGGCTTGCGTTACACTGCTGAAAAGATCACAGCTTCTGCCACCTATTTCGAAAACGATTTCGACAATAGACTGATCTTTGTCAGTGTTGCATCGCCAGCGGGGATTGATTATCTTGGCACCGGAACAGGCTTCTATGAAAACAGTGGCGGTATCGACTCCAGCGGGCTGGAGCTAGCTTTGGATTACGCGTTGACTGAACATTATAGTCTCTATGCCGCGTATACCTACAATGATTCGACCTACTTAGGTACGGGTAATAGTATTCTGGATGATCAAGCGGGCATAACACCCGGACTGGAAGTGCTAGGTATTGCAGAAAAACAATTTGTTGTCAGCGTTGACTGGGCAGGAGAATCGCTTTTTACCGGTATATCAGCCAAGTACACGGGTGATCGATTCGCTAACACCACGAACACCTGGAAAGTTGATTCTTATACCGTTGTTGATGCGTACGTCGGCACGACATTTTATGGTATCGGCGATGGCATGACGCTGAATCTAGTGGCCAACAACCTGTTCGACGAAGACTATCTCGGCTCGATCGTCAACAATGGGGCCTGGCTGGGTGCTCCGCGCACGGTTTCACTGACGGCAACGATTGATTTTTAGCGGGTAATCTCGATACTCCAATTATCGATATTCACAATCGGGGCCGGAGTTCCGGCCTCTATTTTATTCACTCATTGCATCAACGACATCAACTATGAAAAAACTGTTATCTAGAAGAGTGGTACTTAAGGGTATGTCTGCCGTGTTGGCGGCCCCGCTAGCCTATCGTGTTCAAGCTCGGTCTCTAAACACCGGCACAAGCTTCTTTCGGCATGGCGTCGCCAGCGGCGATCCAGACCAAACCAGCTTGGTAATTTGGACGCGCATCACCTCAACCAGCTCACAACCTCGGGTTAAATGGGAAATCGCAATGGATGCGGATTTCAGCCGGATGATTCAGTCTGGCTCCAAGCAAACGAATGCTGACCGGGATTTCACTGTCAAAGTACTGGTGCAGAATCTCAAACCTGGCCAAGTCTACTACTACCGCTTTAGCGAAAATTCAGGAGTCTCCGCAGCCGGGCGGACCATGACGTTACCCGATGGCCATGTGGAAAAGCTCGGTATCGCTGTCGCGTCGTGTTCCAACTATCCCTTCGGTTACTTTAACGCCTACGATGCGATTGCCAAGGACGCAGAGATCGATCTGGTAATACATCTGGGTGACTATATCTATGAGTACGCGCAGGATGGCTGGGGCGAGACAATTGGCGCTGAGCTAAATAGAACTCACCAACCACCCCATGAAATTATTTCTCTGGCAGACTACCGTTTGCGCCATGCTCAATACAAATCGGACCAGGGTTCACAGAACATGCACGCCGCACATCCTGTTGTCGTCCTGTGGGATGATCATGAGTCTACGAACAATCCCTGGATGCATGGCGCACAGAACCACCAGAGCGAAACAGAAGGCGCATGGCCCCTGCGGAGAGACGCTTCATTGCAGGCCTACTATGAGTGGATGCCCATTCGCGATCCCGATCTGGGCACAAGCCGGGCGCAGTATTGGCGACATTTTCAGTTTGGCGACCTGCTGAGCCTGATTACGCTGGAAACCCGTCACACAGGCAGAGCCAAGCAAATTGATTATCTCGAACACAAGACTTCTTTGGAAACTCGCGAAGGTACTGATAAGTTTCTAGCCGACGTTTTAGCTGATCCCTCACGCAATATGCTTTCTGACCCAATGGAACGATTTTTGTTTGAGTCCCTAAGCGAATCTGTTTCCTCAAAAAGAACCTGGCGCTTAATCGGCAACCAAATTCCAATGGCGAAAACACATGTTCCACATTTGGATCATGCTTTCTTCCAGGCCAATCCTTCACAGAATCCCGACCCACTGGCAGAAGAATTGAAAGCTATGACCCAGTTAGGTAAATTAGATCTACCCATCTATCTGGATACCTGGGATGGCTATCCGGCAGCCCGCGAACGTTTTTATCGGACATGCTCAGCAGCGGGTGCCAAGGACCTTTTGGTACTCACCGGAGACAGCCACAGTTTTTGGCAAAATACTTTACACACAGAGTCGGGAGAGGCTATGGGTGTTGAGCTGGGCTCAACAGGGATTTCCTCCCCCGGCGATTTCTTACGCTATGGTCTTGAGGGTGCCGAGTTGATGGATAAACTACTTGCCAATCACAATGACGAAGTGGTCTGGACAGAAACACGGTACAACGGATACATTCGTTTGGTATTAGATCACCATAGGGCACGGACTGATTTTGTCGCCGTAAGCACCGTGTTATCAACTGAGTATCAAACACAATTGTTGAAGTCAGTGAGTGTTGTTAAATCCGGAGACAGCTTGGCATACGCTGCGCAATGAAAACCAAGCCGGCATAAAAAACTACCATCCGAAAGCTCTTTTCATAATTTCGAATAAATTAAAGTGCCGTATTCATTTTGAGGCGGCTCGGCGACGTAGAAATATATTGAAAATAAATGCGACCCCTTTAAGTCTTAAATTAAAGGGGTCAGAGCCCTTTTAGCAATCCAAGAAAATGATGTTTTCATTGAAGTGTTGAACTACAACTTCAGTGTGAAGTGGGATTTTGCGCGACGAGGACGTCCTGTTAACGTAAAAGTTGAGAAAGGGCTCTGACCCCTTTAATTTATTAACTAATTTATCTTAGGTACTACAATTGAGCAAGGTAACCGTCTAACCTGTCTTTGTTGGTAACAAAACTAGTCTTTTTACTGGTGGCCGCAGCTTTAACTGCCGCCAAGTTTGCCTTACTTTGCCCAACGTTAATTACCCCAACCATTGCCATCATTGCATGGGGAGTGCACTCATATGCATACACTCCTGCCTTATCAAAGGTGACGGAGATGTCGGTACTATTAAGACCAGACCACGTGGCAGCTCCTTCTGGAATCATACCTTCGATAGAAGCTGAATTATGTGACATATCAGTTGCTACAAAGGTGACAGTATCGCCGACTTCTACCGACAATACTGCCGGTTCAAAAACCATAAATCCATCGCTGCCATTATTAAGCATTTTAACATTATGTTCGGCAGTAAATGCCAGTCCTGCAGCTAAAGAAAATCCAATAGCCATAAATATTTTATAAGATTGCTTCATTACACCTGCCCCATGTTAATTAATAGACCACTGTTTGTACGTCACCTTCTTCAAAGTGGATTAATCTTGAGGTGGAAAGGTCGCCTTTGTTAGATCAAAAGCATCACTACAGTTGAGCTGCCACATTATTTACAGAGATTTTAGCGAATTAAAGAGGTCAGATTGATTATTCTTTACGACTCCTTTAATTCTATTGCCTGAGAGAATCGAACGGTTCGACTGACTCGCGCAAGCGCTCGGTCTACGGCCAACCTAAAGATTGCCAAACGGCTATGCCGTTTTCCGCCTCCGGGCACCACATAAAATAAGCCTCGCTTTTTAGCGGAGCTTTTTTATGTGTGTCTGGTGATAGATGCCAAATCGGCAGGACAGCCGATTTGGGCGACCTTTAGGTCGGGCAAAGCCCGAGGGACAGGAAGTCCCGAGTCAGAACAGCCGACCAGTTCGACAAATTGCACCGCAATTTGAATCAAGCGCAGCCCAAAGCCTGCTCAGATTTTTCTGTCTCCGGGCAGCATATAAAATAACCCTCGCTTTTTAAGCGGGCTTTTTTATGCGTGTCTGAAGGCGAATGAGATATGCTTACCCAAGGTGGGCGCAATTACAAACGCTTGTCTTAAATAAATGTGGATGGAAAACGTATTAAATATGGCAAAGCTTTCAGTTAATCAGGCGTTTTTAAAGGCACAGTCCCGCGCACAAAAAGGTGACTTAGTAGCAGCAAAGCAAGTTTATCAAATGATATTAAATGCTTTTCCCGAGAATAAACGTGCGCTACAGGGGTTAGCAGTATTAAACGCACCAAAAGCTAGTGCTGTGTCTTCAGGCCCGCCACAAGAGACAATCAACCAAGTAGTAGACCTCTATAACAGCGGGCAACTGAAAGAAACCATTGAACGATCTCAAACGATAACAGAGCAGTACCCAGACACTTTTATACTTTGGAATGTTTTAGGGGCGGCTAATCTGGGCCTTGGTAAAACAAAGGACGCGGCAGCGGCTTTCAAAAGAGTGACTGAACTTAACCCAAACTATGCTGAAGGCTTCTGTGATCTAGGGGTTGCTCTTCAGCAACAAGGCCTACTTGAAGAGTCCATTGTGTCATACAGCAAAGCATTAGCACTCAAACCTGATTATCCTGAAGCCTATTACGACATGGGTAATGCGCTTAAGAAGCAAGGTAAAATTGAACGGGCTATCGAAGCTTACAACAAAGCGCTAACCTTCAAGCCCAATTATGCTGTCGCCTATAACAACATGGGTAATGCGCTTAAAGAACAAGGTAAGTATGACGAAGCCGTAGCCGCTTACAAGAAAACACTAGTTCTTAAACCTGACTATGCTAACGCCTATAACAACATGGGCAATGTGCTTAAATACCAAGGCAACCTTGATGAGGCCATAGCGGCGTTCGATAAGGCGTTAGCAATAAAACCTAATTACCCTGACGCCTATAACAACATGGGCAATGCGCTTAAAGAACAAGGCAAATTTGAACAAGCCATGACAGCTTATAACAAGGCCTTAGTTCTAAAGCCTAATTATCCTCAAGCTTATTGTAATATGGGCAATAACTTACAAGAGCAAGGCAAGTTTGACGAGGCAATGGCAGCTTATAGTAAAGCATTAGCGCTCAAGCCTGATTACCCAGATGCCTATAACAACATAGGGACTGTTCGCCAAGAACAAGGAAATTTTGAAGGTGCTATAACCGTTTATAACAAAGCACTAGCGCTTAAGCCCGATCATTCTGATGCTTGGTCAAACGGTGCCGAGACGTTAGAGAAGTTGAATAAACTCGAACAACTGGACCTTTGGTTGAAACAAGCTTCCCAAGTATTTGAAACAGTACCTGCCGACATACAGTTTTACCAAGCTAAACTCTTTTGGAGGAATAAAAAATTCGAGGAAGCCCATCAATTAATAAACACTATTGATATAGAGTTGATCGCAGATAATCGCAAAAAAAGTTACTTAGAATTAAAAGCAAAATGCTTTGAATCATCTAACGATTTTGACCAAGCCTATAATTGTTTCTCTAAAATGAATTTGTTAGCTAAAGAATCAAATCATTTCGCAAAGTCTGACCCAGAGAATTATTTCCAGACTGCTAAAAATCAGCTAGCAAACCTTAAATCAAGGCCGGCTATAACATCACCAAATAATAAATCAGATGAACTAGACACTACTCCTTCGTTTCTGATTGGGTTTCCAAGATCAGGGACAACACTGCTGGATACAATATTACGATCACATTCTTGTATAGAGGTAGCAGAAGAGCCAGGTACTGTTAACACTGCGAAAGGATTCATTAAAAAAAACGGTCATACCGATATAACAAATCGCTTATTACCACCACATATCCTTGCTGACGCTAGAAAGGTTTATCGTGAAGTATTGGGTAATTACATCAGTGAAATGAACTCAAATTCGGTTTTTATCGATAGACAACCACTAAACCTTATACATGCGCCGTTGATTCAACAACTTTATCCTAAAGCTAAATATATATTAGCGTTGCGCCACCCTATGGATGCAATTTTGAGCAGTTGGATGCAAGATTTTAAACTAAACCCTGCAATGGCCAATATGGTCAATCTAGATCGGATAGTGGACTTATATTGCATAGCTATGGAAACCTTTAAAATCTGCAGAGCTGACCATGATTTAAATGTACACACAATACGATACGAAGATTTAGTAAACGACCTTAGCGGCGAAACTACAGCGCTGCTCAAGTTTTTAGATTTAGACTGGGAGCCGCAAATGGAAAATTATACCGACACGGCAATAAAAAGAGGCCGAATTAAAACCGCTAGCTATTCCCAGGTGGTGCAACCTATTTATAAAGACGCGCAGTACCGATGGCTAAACTATGAAAAATACCTAGCGAATTATCTACCACAAGTCACGCCATGGATTAACGAGTTTGGCTATGGCGACAGCTGAAAATCAGTATCACATGGCACCAGATAAATGCGTCCTCTTCTTACAAATCCAAACCCAACTGATCAAAAGCTTGCTCAGCTAAACTCTCTGTATAACCATTAAGCTTCCAATGTCCTGGCATCCAGCCATTTAAAAACCGAGTAAAGTCAGTACAGGCTAGCGCGTACATGCCCCGCCACTCAGCCTCTAATGCAGCGGTATCTATTGCCGGATGAATTATTGATACCTGCTTGGTTAACGCCGCAAAATAAAAACCAAGCAGTTCATCTTGCTGTTCAAAACTCTGCTGCTCATCTAGGCAGCTTCCTAAAAAATAAGCGACATCTTTCATGCCACAGCCGCCACCCACATATTGAAAATCAACCGCAGCCACTGGATCTTCACTCGCACTTACACCAAGCGGCGAAAAGCAAAAATTAGCCAGCTTGGCATCACCATGTACTAAGGATTTAAAACGACAAGCCGACAGTTTCGCATCTATCGCGCTAGCTGCATTTTTTAGCTGGGTATTTTTCATTGCAGAATACTCATCTGGCCGAGTCGCCAAATGCCAATAGGTGCCGACAGGCCATAGCCCTTCAGAAACTGCACCTAGCGACCAGGCATGAAAGCTAGCCAGCCATAACAAGCAATGTTCGATATCTTGCCTGCTAACCTCATCTCGGCGCTCGCTAAAACCTGCGGCATCTAAGTCTTCCATGACAATCACCTGTCCACTTCCCAGCGCACCTGCATACAAGCACTTTGGTACACGGCAATGCTCGCCGCACGCCGTAGACCATTGCTGATACCACGCCATTTCAACTTGATAGGAGTCTAGCTTGCGCTGATGGGAGAGATTGGTATTCCAGCCTCTGGGATGGTTTTGCTCTGTTGGCGGGTCTATCCACTTAACAATAACTGATGGGATGTTAGCGCCATGAAGATTAAGCCTAACAATTTCGCCATAACCACTCCAAAGCGACTGCACTGACTCAGTCGAGCGCACCGACGTAGCGCCCACTATTGGTAATATGACCGCTAGGTTCTGCTCAGAAAATGACAAATTATATTTAGCTCCCGTGCTTAGAAATCAGGCTTGGTGGTAGTAATTATAAGCGCATTGATAGTAACTATTCCTGAGGCGACAGTCCTTTTTATTCTAACAATCAGTAGCATTTAAAATAACATTCAACCAATTTTTATCTGCATCAACTCTGCGATCAGCAGTCACCCAGCTTTCCTTTAAACTAAGCTCTGGAACAAATTTTAAAAGCTCGGAAAAACTCTCTTCTGTCATGTCTGTAAAAGCTCTTCCGCCTTTAACTCGCTCGTTGTCACCATATTTAAATGATGCATACATCACCCCGCCCGGTTTAAGTGATTTAGCTAAGCGCGTCATAACGCTAGGAAGCTTTTGCTTAGGTACATGTAATAACGATGCACATGCCCACACTCCGTCAAAATGATTCTGCCAAGTTATGTCTTTAAAGCCAATACAATGAACATCTTGCTCTAACAATTCCCTAGCGAGCTTACAAAGTGCTGGCGAGGCGTCCATGGCGGTTGTGTCATAACCTCGGAATTTGAAATACAACGCGTCACGGCCAGAGCCACAACCTGCATCAAGTATCGATCCGCCTGTAGAAATTAATGGCAGAAAGTGCTGACAAATTGCGCTCATGTCTATATCAACAGTCGCATTATAAAAACTGCTGGCATTATCTTGGTAGTATTTATTGGTATCGTTCATATTGTTAGAATGTAAAAGTCCTTTAGCCGATGGCGCTAAGTTTATTACTATTAAGGTAAAAAGGGACTGCCCTCTTTAATTTTTCGAAAAACATCATTCTCCATATTGTGTATCCAAACGCCATAAATCAACGCCACCAAATAATTTAAAATATATTCTCCCAACAGTTTAGCGCTCAACTATCCACTATGCCGCGCTCTGTACTGTGTAGCCATTTCTTGCAATACATCAAGGAGATATATTCCTTCCATTTTTACAGTCTGTGATAAGGCACAATGATGACTAGCTATACCATACGGTTCAAGATATTCACTCTCGACAACGCCCGATCCTTCTATAATTTTTAGCTCGAAGCCCATGCGGCTACCATCTGTTCTATTACCTGAACCAGCAGACATAACTGAACACCAAGCGCTCTTCCGATGTGAATTAAAATTCAACAGCCACAGTCTGGGCTTTGGTTTTCAAGACAAGATTCTGAACGGCATTTTGTCGATCAAAACCGTGATATTGCGCGCGGCAATGATCAGATTCTAGACAGCTATCTTGCTAAGTCACAGGGTCTGTCGGCCAGCGCGAAAGTAATACAAATAATACTTGGTCAGCTGGCTTAAGGCGCGCCGTCTGACGGCGATGTGGTGAGGTTTTACACATGAGCTCACATACTTTATCAAGGCGGTTAGCTGATGAGACACTAGTTTTCTAGAACTGCTCACTACCGTCAGAAGAGAGCTGGCTGATGCCTATATTACTGATGAGACGTTGCCCATTACAGAAATTAGCTACATATTAGGCTTTTCAGAGTTGTCGTCCTTTTCTAGGACGTTTAAAGGTTGGAATGGTCAAAGCCCAAAGGCCTCTCGGAATGAGATTAGTAGTTAAGCCACCCGCTCACAATATTTTCTAAACGATTCAATACTGGCTCATTGAGACAAGTTATTGGCTGTTTCCGTTAAGCGGCGCAGCTCGCTAATATTTATACTGGATTTTTGAAATCAAATAATTAACGTTGCATGTGACCGATAATCTACTGAATGAAGTCGAGCAGGAACTAAGATTCTGGGAAGATTATATTTCAGCTTGGGAAATGAAACACCGACAACTTGCCGAAGGGCGAATACTAGAGCCTTGCAAGCAGCCAGATAAAAATACCAACAGGCTTTAGTTATACATTGGTTTAGGTTAAAGACTACTACCCTAAAAAACTACAGGCTTTAAATGTCTGCGCAATCAAGACATGGCCAAGGCCTTAATCATTAAGGCTCACCACAGCCACTGGCTAGGCGGTCGGGGCCACGGCGGCGCATATATTCTTCATGTTGGTAATACTTACCGTCTTCACAGAAGAAGCCCCATTGATGTCGGTTGGGGCCGGTAATAAATAGTGTATAAATCGGCTGGTCAATTTCAATCCAATGGATTGTTGATGGGGTGCGTAGCGATAGCGCGCCGGTTTTACGCACAAACCTGCCTTTGGCGGTGTGTTCGATATAACGGCCTTTAAGAATTAGCCCTAAGCTCCACCACGGATGGTCGTGGGGCGTAGGGGCGTCACTGCCAGTAAAGTAGTGTAGGTAGATATTAAATATCCGGTTTTTGGGGATAATGTAATACCTAACCAGATAATCTGTATCGATCACGTAGGGCTGCTGGTTTCTAGTTAACCAAAGCAAGACCTTGAGCAATTTTGCGGTGAGGGAATTAATCATCTGTTACTACTGTAGTGGTCAAGTCGCGGCGCACACTGTTGACTAAATGTTCTGTTTAGAAAGGAATATCGTCGTCATAGTCGCCAGGTACCTCATTAAAAGGCGGCGGTTCGGCAAAACCGCTTTGCTCTGGCGCACTACCTACTGCATCTACCCGCCATGCTTGCAGGCTAGAAAAACACTTTTCAACATTTTCTTTAGATGTCCATAAGCGGCCTGAAATATTAAAATGAGCCACTACCTCGCTACCCACTTGATAGCTATCCATTAAGGCGCACTTGTCTTTGATCAGCTCTAAAGCCACATAATTAGGATAGGCCGTGTTTTCGCCCTCACCCGATAGCTTGATAACAAATTCACGCTTGGTAAAACCGTTGTTACCATATTCGGTGGTTTCACCAATGGTGTGAATATTCCCTTGGACTTCATAACTCTTAGACATAACAAACTCAATTGATTAAATTTGAAGCAACTACTATTGCGGTTAGGTGGACATTAACACCTTTAAAATTAGCGCTCAAACATTGAATCAATAAATCCTGTAAATAGCCACGCAACACTGGCTAAACTCCGGCCAAGTGCTTAGTCACTGTCAAACACAGCTTCGCATTCAAGCTGTAAGTCGCAGGACATAGAATTAGTAATAAGGCAGGCTTGCTCTGCCTTGATCAACATTTTCTCGGCTCTTTCTTTGCTTTCAACCTATGGAATAACCAGCCTTACCTTTGTCGTTACATTGGTAAATAAAATATTCCGCTCTACTTTATCCAAGGTGCCAACCGCCTCGCAGTCTATTGATTGCCACACTAGTTTGGATGCTCTTGATATAGTTCTAAACGACAGCACAAGGCAGTTGGCGACGGCAGCCATAAGTAAATCTTCGGGCGATCATTGGTCACTGGGGCCGCAAACTGTAGCGGCGGCACTACGGTGATAGCGGGTAAATTATTGGCGCTGGATATCAGCGTGCCGGTGCTGTACCTACTGATTTCACGCTGTATAGATGAGGTAAGTCGCTCATTAGGTCATTCTCCAAAATTAACTATTAACCACACTTACAGATTAATACGGAGCGCCGCCCGAAACCATGACCTAGTACAAACACTTTGACTGCCACTTAACTGCCAAAGCATGGACTAGCCTAAAGAAAAGTCGGCGGCTTGTGAAATATTATAAACAACCTCGGCCGGTAAAATCTTATCGGCCTCAAATACCATTTCGCCCATTACTGTGTCGAATTCAATTAAGCCTTTTTCATTAATAGTTATCTCACCTTGTTTTTCTAGACCTTCGATAAAGCGGCGGAACAAGGTTTTATCAAAAAATTCAGGAGCATCTAAACCGTTAAGTAACGACAGGCGCTGGGCCATCAATTGCGACTGCTTTTCTAGCTCCTCGCTGGTGCATTTGTTACTGCCAATACGCACCATGGTTGAAAGACCAACGAAGTATCTTTCTAGTGCTGGCAGCACAATACTAACCAACAGCTCTAACTCTAGCCGGCTTGATAAGGCTTTATCAATGGCAAACCATTTATCGCCTTGGTGATTAAGTAAGCCTTTGTCGGCAAAGTAATTTAACCAACTGCCAACTGCTTCGCGCGCCTGATCAACATCTGCCGCCAAGAATAACTCGTTTCTTATATGCGGATAAATGCGGGCGAAAATTTCTTCTAACTCGTACTGACTAATGCCATCGCGCTGTGCTACTAATGCCGCCACTAACGCTGGCACCATATACAAATGCTGGATGTTGTTACGGTAGTAAGACATGGCAATAACGTTTTTACTGTTTAAACCGTAAATATCACCAAGGGGCTGAGATACATGACTTAAGCTTTCCATGCTTTCGGTGTATTCAATCCATTTTTGGCTGCTGCCTTCAGGGAATGATATACGATCACTATAGGGTTGGAATTTTTGAATATCGATAAGCATGTTTAAATGACGATCTAATAAGCGACCATCGATTGCTTGGCGTGGCGTGGCAAGCATTGCCGTGGCTACCAAATTTACTGGATTAAGCGCCGCTGCGCCGTTTATCCTTGCCGCCAGCTCAAACGAAAGCTTAGCGACAAACTTAGCCAGCCATTCGGGCTTATCAAACAGTTCATATTTGGTTTCGCGCCACGCTGGCTGATGAACATCCAGCATGTCATTAAGATGAATAGCTTCGCCAAAATTAACCGACACCTCGCCATTATTATTGAGCTTTTGTACTGTTTTAGCTAAATCGAATAAATTTTCTTTTTTCTTCTCTTTACCTTTTAGCTCATTTTTATATGAGCTTGCTTCAAATATTTTTTCATAACCGATATATACCGGAATAATCACAATAGGTTTTTTATTGTCACGTAGATGACTTGTAACCGTCATCGACAAAATACCGGTGGCGGGCTTTAACATTCTGCCAGTGCGCGAGCGTCCGCCTTCAACAAAATATTCAACCGGAAAGCCGCTGGTGAATACAGCATGTAAATATTCATGAAAAACAGCGGTATAAATTCTGTCCCCACCAAAACGGCGACGAATATAAAACGCACCACAACGACGCAGCAAGAGGCCTACGACGGGCATGTTAATATTTTCCCCGGCAGCGATATGCGGCACGTTAAGGCCGTTGTGATACAGCAAATAGCTCATTAGTAGGTAGTCTATATGGCTGCGATGACACGGCGCGTACACAATGGCATTGTCACGCGCTAGCTCACGCACTTGTTCAATGCCATTCATCCGAATGCCTTGATACAACCTATTCCACACCCACGACATTATGGCGCTTAGGAATCGGATGGCGTTATTAGATACATCAGCGGCGATGGCTTCAGCGTTTTTGCGAGCTAGCAGCTGCACATCTTTAAGTTGCACACCTTGCTCTTCGGCCTGCTCTTTAATCACTCGGCGCACATAGTCTGAGGTTAAAACGCGGTCTAGTAATAAGCGCTTATGTGACATGTCGGGGCCGATAACTGCGGCGCGTACTCGCCTAAAGTGCACTCTTATTAATCTGGCAACTTTTCTTGAGGCAACATTTGAGTTTATCTCTTCGCCCAACAGCAGCCTTAACGACACCGGGTCGTTAAGTTCAAAAAACGTATTGCGACCGTTAAGAATAACAGTAAGCACTTTTGTAAATCGACCCACCATGGTCCAGTTAGAGCTAAAAATCGCCTTAATGGGATTTGTATTATTTTCTGCCGCTCTACCCCAGTAAAGGGCCGCAGGCACTAACAGCACATCTTCATTCGGGTTTGCAGCTAGATAATCTAAAATTGACTTAATACGGCCAATAATTGCGTCAGGCTTAGGGCCAAACAATGACTTACCGCGCTTAACCGTCAACAACGGCTGAACACTGACGCCAGCTAAATAGCTATCACGCTTAAAAATGGAAGGAAGGCCAAGCTTACGACATTGCTGGTCCAACACCAGCGCGTCACTTAATGACTCATACTCTAATACGTAAATAAGCTTAGGGGCGTTTTTAAGCACTTCAATATCGGTGTTATGGGGGTTATCGCCCACCTTCACCCACCAAAATAAAATGGTTTGTAATACGCGACTAAAAAAATCTCGAATAAAATTCATAAACATCCGGTTCCAAGCCCTATTTAGCTGGCTAATGTCGTGCTTTTTATATGGCCTTAATATAACACGAGCGTAATTATACTCTGATATCAGAATGCTTAATTACTTATTAAAAATGTTTTTGGGGAGTTGTAAGCTGCCAGAACTGGCAGTTTTTAGCGGGTTATTAGCTTAGTAACAGACCGGTGATATTGTTATCGCTATACCGGTTCGAATAAACAATATTAGCGAGCTATAGCAGCATCATCAATTGAATATGTTATTTCAGCGTTGAAGCTCTGCGCTACTTTTTCTAGCTTCTCTATAATATAGTTTTTATAGAAATCAGGAGCACCTGAGCAAGCGACATACGACTCACCTGTTTCAACATAATCCACAACTTCAGTTCTCAGCGCTGTCATTTCAGCCAAGGTAGATTGTGCGCCGCTAACTATTGCGGGCTCATCTAGTTCAAAAAACTCACTGCAACCAGCGTGAGACAAGGGGGCTGCCGCCAATAAGGCTGCGATAACAATAGCTTTCATAGCATCTTCTCCAAGTTAAAACCTGCTTAAAACGTTACCTTATGTAACGAACAAGTTGAGAGTAGCTCATTATATTTAAAAATCAATAGTTTATTGATAATATTTTATTTTGTAAGTAATTGTTTTGTAACAAATTTATGCACTATCGGTGTGCGCCCACGCACCATGATGGCCTACTTGAAAATGTTACTTTATTTCACGCATTAATATGATGCAAAAACTATGCTTTACTATCCAAACCGCGCGGTTAACGGTCTGCAATCGAGATGACAAGGCTACTGACATCATTTTAAGCAGGCGCAGGCACACAAATAGCGCGCCAAAGAATTCGGCTAATTTTTATTTTCAGCGTCTTTAAATAGATTGCGTAAGCAGTATCCGCTAACATCCGCCGCCTAATTGACCACCTAGTGAGAATTAACTATGCCAGGCTTACTACCCAATATTGATCCTAACGGACTACTTGAATACTCGGTTGTATTTACTGACCGTTCGTTAAACCATATGTCGCAAGACTTTCAAGGGGTGATAAACGATATCTCTGCAACCCTAAAGGGTGTCTATAACAGCGCAGCAGTTGTTGTCGTTCCCGGTAGCGGCACCTATGGCATGGAAGCGGTTGCCAGACAATTTGCCAATGACAAAAAGTGCTTAGTGCTTCGCAATGGCTGGTTTAGTTTTCGCTGGAGCCAAATTTTAGATATGGGCAGCATCGCTAGTGAAACCATAGTGATGAAGGCAAAAAAACAAAGCACTGAGAAAACCGCTGCATTTGCCCCCGCCGCAATAGCAGACGTAGTGGCAACAATTAAGGCTGAAAAACCAGCAATTGTATTTGCCCCCCATGTAGAAACATCGGCAGGCATAATTTTACCTGATGACTATCTTCGCCAAGTGAGCGACGCCGTGCATTCAGTTGGTGGCATATTCGTTTTGGACTGTATTGCCTCTGGCACTGTATGGGTAGACATGAAGGCCTGCGGTGTCGATATATTAATTAGCGCACCCCAAAAAGGCTGGAGCGCGTCACCTTGTAGCGCATTAGTTATGCTTAGTGAAAAAGCGCTAAGTGAGATCGAAGATACCACTAGCACTAGCTTTGCTTGCGATCTAAAAAAATGGCTGCAAATTATGCAAGCCTATGAAAACGGTGGCCACGCCTACCATGCCACTATGCCAACTGATGCGCTAAAGCAGTTTCGTGACACCATTAAAGAAACCGAAGTATTCGGTTTTGACAACATAAAGCAGGCCCAACTAGAGCTAGGCCGCCGAGTGCGCGAGCTACTAACAAGTAAAGGTATTGCTAGCGTTGCAGCTGAAGGCTTTGAGGCGCCTGGCGTTGTAGTTAGCTACACCAGTGAAGGCGATATTCAAAATGGCAAAAAATTCATGGCAGAAGGTCTTCAAATTGCTGCTGGCGTGCCATTAAAATGTGACGAGCCCGATGATTACCAAACATTCCGTATCGGTCTATTTGGCCTAGATAAGCTGGCTGATATTGACCGTACTGTGAATAACCTGGCCGTCGCTTTAGATAAAGTTTTAGCCTAGCCGCAACGGCCACAACACCTTTAATAGTGCTAGCCGAGTTAACTAAGCTGGCAGCTTTTCCTTTTTTTAGCGCAAACATAAACAATAATCGACGTATAAATAACAACAGGGAGTAATAGCATGGAAAATCAGCAAGGGTTAATAGACAAAGGGGCCGAGCTGGCATGACTTATGGCGTTCAATTAGCGATGGCATTACTGGTATTAAACTGACCAAGGAAAAATCATAATGAAGTTATTCAATTCAATGGGACCTAACCCAAAAGTAGTTCGTATGTTCGCAGTCGAATGTGAAGCCGATCTTGAACTACACGAAGTCGATCTGATGGCTGCAGAGAACCGTCGGGACGAGTATTTGAAACTCAATCCTGCAGGCCAATTACCCGCTTTACAGATAGATAGTGGGGAGATTATTTCGGAAATTACCGCAATTTGCGAGTATCTTGACGAAGTCACTGGGCCATCGGAGTTAATTGGAACGTCGCCTGCGCAGCGTGCAGAAACCAGAATGTGGGTACGAAGAATTGATCACGGTATTTTAGAAAATTTGGTCAATGCATTTAGATATGCTGAAGGAGAGGCGATATTCAAAGATCGCATGCGACTTCTTCCGCAGGCTGCCGACGATTTAAAAGCTTTGGCACAAGAGAAAGTGACATGGTTGGATGGGCTGATGGAAGGGAAAAACTACATCTGTGGCGATCGTTTTACTCTTGCTGACATTCTCTTGTTTGTATTTTTGGAGTTTGGTAGTCAAGTAGGACAGCCGCTAAATGAAAATAATAAGAATATAGCGGCGTGGTATAAGCGAGTCAGCGAGCGTGCAAGTGTCGGTGCCTAGGCATTAGTTGAATCAATGGGCGGAGTCCGCCCCTTAATTTTCTATAGCATCAGGCTAAGTGTTTCGGCTATGCCGGTGCATTATCCAAACTGTGTTTGAGGGTGCGCGTGCACATGTAATAGTGAAAAGCGCACCACACTTTGACCATAATGGTTAGCGACAACGCATAGCGAATGGCGTCAGTTGCATACTTTGGCTCCAACATATCTGCAGCCCACCCCGTCAGAATGGAACCTAATCCCAGCCCAATTAAATTAAGCACAAAGAACAATACCGCCGATGATAATGCCCTAATGCGCAGCCCAACCATGCCATGGGTCACTGCAATACAGGGAGCAAGATAGAAACCGCCGAAAAATACGGGTATAACCCACGACAGTGTTGCAGACATGCCATTGTCCATTACTAGAAAAGTGACCAACGCAAAGGGGATTGCGGCTATGGTCGAGATAAAGGGTATCCAGATATACCAGTTTTTATTATTGGTTTTGTTGGCCATTGTGTCAGAGAGCCAACCACCTGCCAGTGTTCCTGCCAACCCGCCTATGCCCGCGACCAGCCCATAGTATTTACCAATATCAATGGTTGGCATATCGTGGACCCGGCTCAAGAAAATTACCATAAAGTTACCAACGCCATAGGTCACAAAAGCGTGGAGAGCGCAGGCAAATGATAGGTGCCGGAACGCTTTCCGTGACCACAGCAAGGCTAACACTTCCTTGAATGAGGTTTCTTCGGTATCACTTCGCGCTTCAGAAAACCCTCTGGATGGTTCCAAAACTGTCAGTCTTAATAAAATAGCTAACAATACGCCTGGCAAGCCGACAACCACGAAGGCAACGCGCCAATCAAACCATTGCACCAAATAAGCGCCACCAACATAACCAACTAATCGGTTGGTGGGTAGCAAACCGTGTCGTCGGGTTAATGGATAAAGCCGTTAAACGCAGCTCTACCGAGCCAACCTTAGCGTCTTTTTTACACAGTATGGCTAACATTCTGGTTAAGGCATTAGTGTTAATTATCTTTGCCTCAATGATCGGCATTCAGACTGCGTCGTTAATCGCTTTATTAGGTGCAGCAGGCTTAGCCATTGGTTTAGCACTGCAAGGCAGCCTAGCTAACTTCGCTGGCGGCATCTTGATTTTGTTATTCAAGCCATTTAAAGCTGGCGACGTTATAGACGCCCAAGGCTATGTTGGCGTAGTTCAAGAAATTCAAATTTTCAACACTATATTAAAAACTCTAGACAACCAGCGGGTGATTATTCCTAACGGCAATTTGTCTAACGGCTGCGTGAAAAATGTCTTTATTGAATCAACCCGTCGTGTCGACATGACATTTGGTATTGGCTATGGTGACGACATATTAAAGGTGAAGCAAGTTATCAGCGATGTATTAGCATCAGACACCAACGTGCTGCAAGACCCTGCTCCAGACATTTTTGTTAGTGGCCACGGTGACAGCGCTATCGAACTAACAGTGAGACCTTGGTGTGAGTCAGACAATTACTGGCCGGTTTATTTTAATGCCCATGAAGCCATTAAGCTTGCCTTCGACGCCCAAGGAATATCAATTCCATTCCCACAGCGCGATGTACATATACATCAGCAGTAGTTTTACTGCGTTAACAATCGCTCACCGGGATACACAGCTTTCACTAACTTACCCTTAGCAATAATTGGCTGACCAGCGACAATTACATAATCTAATCCCGTCGCCTCTTGATAAGCGTTTTGATAGCTTGCTTGGCTAGCTATTTTATCGGCATCAAAAACGGTAATGTCAGCATCCATACCAACTTGAATACGGCCTTTGCGTTTAAATGCGGGCGCTATTTCTTCTAGTCGCTGCGCTGGCATTAAAGTCATCCGGCTCAAAGCTTGTGACAAGGTTAGTAGTTTTTCATCGCGTACATACTGGCCAATAATTTTAGTAAACGCGCCATTATGCGGCGCCACATTTTTATCCAACGACAGCATTGGCACTAAGTCGCTCACTATCATTACTGATGGATCTTTAATGGCAGTTTGAGTCCAGCTCTCTTTCACATAGTGATGGACTACCACTCCATCAGGCTCTTGTTTACGCCGCTGCTCCCAACTTTGCTGAGTAAAGCGCTCGCCGGTAGCCGGCCACTCAACATCACTATAGGTAATATTAAATATGGCCTGCCAGTCGCGGCCAAATACCGCCGAGGAAATTAACGCCGAACCTGCGTTGTAAGGCAGCACCTCGGTGGAGATATCCACTCCATCTATTTTCGCTTGGTTGATTTCTGCCAAAAACAAATCAATATTCTTCATCGCATTATGAGTTATATGGCAAATATGCACGCTAGCACCGGCTCTTTTTGCTTGCGCTATTACTTCTCGCAAGCCTGCTGGGTCACCATTGATACCGCGGCGTACATGCACAAATATTGGCACTTGCCTGGAACCCGCCACATCAAAAATCATATTAAGTTCGGCCTCACTTACTGCCTCGCTAATGTAATCAAGCGCTAAACCAATACCCAAACCACCACTGTCGAGGCCACTGTTAAGCAATACTCGAATCTCTTCAATCTCGCCAAGCGATGCCTGTCTAGTAAAGGTATCGCGCGGATCGCTATATAAACTTTTTACTAAGGTTTTAAATCCACGCCAGCCGGTAATACTGGGGGAACTTGCCATATCTACCTGCACTACGCCCTGCATAACCAAGCCACGAATAGGGATATAACCAACTGACGCGCCAAAATTAATCATTGGCTTGATGCTGATGTGTTCACCATAGCGCGTAACGGGGAAAGCACCGAGCTCTAGTTCCAACGCAGTGGTTATACCGTCAAATGCTTGGTAATACTGCCCTAGCTCAGTTGGACTATGAGTGTGTAAATCAATAAATCCTGGGGTAACCACCTTGCCGCTTACATCAATTATGGCACTGCCTACTAGCGGCTGTTTTGATACAGCAACTATATTACCAGCGCTGATGCCAACGTTAGCAATAGCATAAAACCTGTTTCAGGGTCGATAACTCGGCCGCCTTGCAACACTAAGTCTATTGATTGCTGGGCCCAGCCAGCACTACAAAAAGAAAAGGCGAGGGTAAATATTATTGTTTTTTTAATTATCATAAGCAGCCTTATTATTCGCGCTGTAGTTTGCCTACGAAAGGAATCGCCATCGACGGATAATCAGTGACAATACTGTCCACCCCCATGACATGAAGTTTTTCAATGGTGGCTAACTCATTCACCGTCCATACCGACACCTGAATGTTTTGCTTATGCGCTCTGCTAACCAAATTTGGGGTACAAATTTTGCTGCCAATAATTAAATAGTCGCATTTTAGTTCTTGCGCTTGGGCTAAACAGCCTTGCATTTCACTGACCAAACCCAGCGCAATATAAGGTGCATGGATTTTCATTAGCTTATGCATTTTGGTATCAAACGAGGTGACGACAATTTTCTTAGCAGATGCTTTAGTCGGAAACAGTGTCGCTAATTGCTTAGCTATTTCTGCCAACACATCACTAGGCGCAGACTTAACCTCAAACTGATACAGCTTTATTTCAGGTGTTTTTTCTAACACCTTAGCTAAGCTGGCAATACCAGTATCTGTTTTAGTTGACCATGGCGGACCACTTTTTCTGCCATCAAGTTTTGCCAGCTCTTTCACTGACAAAGAATCAACTCTGCCGGTAACGTAGCAAGTGCGATCGATTGTCTCATCGTGCACAATCACAATCTCATTGTCGCTAGACAGGCGTAAGTCAAACTCTAGATAGCGCACACCTCGGTCGATAGCATGACGGAAACCTGCAATAGTATTTTCTGGCGCTTCGCCTGCTGCCCCGCGGTGGCCTACAACAATCATCAATTAACCCACCCACCGGCAAAGGCAATACTTTGGCCAACGAAAAAGTTAACCTCGCTAGATGCTAGAAATACGGCAAATAATGCATCTTCTTCTGGGGTTGCTAGGCGCCCAATAGGTACTTCTCTTGCTAGGCGCGTTTGAAACGCTTCCAGCTGTTGTACCTCAGGCGGAAAATAAGTTGGGTTGTCGACAAAGTTTTGGGCGATTAAATTGACTTGAATATTATCTTTAGCAACCTCTACGCCTACCGCTCGTACATAAGATACCTGCGCACCCCGCGCTGCGCTGTAAGTAGAAAACCGTTTCATACCGCGCATGGCTGAAGCACTACCCATAAACACCACCTTGCCAGCGCCTTTGGCTTTCATCATTGGCAGTAAAGCGCGCATTAAGCGCGGCATAGGGTCAACAAGATGCGAAAACACCGTCTGCCATTCTGCATCGGTTACTTGCTCTGCTGGCGTGCCCGGCGCCGGCACCGATAAGTTAGCAATTAATACATCAACATCACCGGCGTCATTAATAACCTGCTCGGCAATATTTGGCTGAGCCATTGGCCGTGGGTCGGCAATGACAATAGCGCCATGCTCTTCAAAGACCTTGCACAATATCGGCCCCATAAACTCATCGCTCTGGGTAATTAACACCCGCTTGCCTTTTAGGCTGTCACCAATTCTTGCCATAAATCCTCCGATAAAATAGCCGGCCAGCATAACCAGCTTATTGATATTGTTCCAGCAAGCAAACCGAGGTGACCAGCATGAGCGTTGAATTACTAAAAGCCTACTCCTGCGCCTAGAACGACCACGACATAGACGCGATTATGGCGTTTATGACGGATGACTGCGCTTTCTTGACGGGCGGCGGTAGTCAGCACTACGGCACCAAACATGAAGGCTTTAAGGAAGTAAAAGCTCGCTTTATTGAGGTATGGGAATCAATCCCGGATGTACGGTTTGTGCAAGACCAACATTTCGCCCAAGGCATTAGAGGCTGCTCCCAGTGGCTATTTACCGGCACTGGCGGTGACGGCCAACAGATAGAGATTTCAGGGGTAGACTTGTTTACCTTTAAAGACGGCAAAATCAGCATTAAAGATTCATACATCAAAAACCGCAGCTGGGCGCTGTAGGCGCAATCTACGGCAATTCCTGCTACAATCGCGCCCGCTCGATAATAGCTATACCCCACTTACTTAAAGACAATGCTTGCACCACTTAGTAGGCATATTCTATTTTTTTACGCTATAACTGCCTTCATTGTTAGCAATACGCTCGAAGACCCTAGAGATTTACACCATGTTTACGTTAATCAACAAAATACAACCCAATGCCAAAAACGACATATTGTCTGGAATGACAGTCGCACTCGCTTTGGTGCCAGAGGCAGTGGCCTTTGCCTTTGTTGCCGGCGTTGAGCCAATGGTTGGTCTACATGCAGCTTTTATGATGGGCATATTAGCCGCTATTTTTGGTGGTCGCCCAGGCATGATTTCAGGTGCTACTGGCGCTATGGCCGTTGTTATTGTGGCACTGGTTGCCCAATACGGTGTTGATTTCCTATTTGCCGCGGTTGTGTTGGCTGGAATATTACAAATACTGGCTGGCGTCTTTAAATTGGGTAAATTTATTCGCTTAGTGCCCTATCCAGTAATGATCGGTTTTGTTAACGGCTTAGCGATCGTTATTTTCTTGGCTCAACTTGGTCAGTTTCAATATCGCGACGCAGCCGGTGCAATGTCTTGGATGAGCGGCCAATCGCTTTATTTAATGCTTGGCCTAGTTGGCATCACCATGCTGATTATCCAATTTTTACCTAAATTAACCACCGCAATACCAGCCTCATTAGTGGCAATTGTTGGCGTTACCTTGGCAGTGCAAGGCCTAGATTTAGAGTCACGTACCGTTATCGACTTTGTCCGCGACATGCTGCCTGAAGCACAACGCGCTACTGCCAGCCTAGCAGGCGAGCTTCCTAGCTTTGCCATTCCAATGGTGCCGTTTACTTTAGAAACACTAAAAATCATTCTGCCTTACTCAGTTATTTTGTGCTTAGTTGGCTTGATCGAATCGCTATTAACCATGAGCTTGATTGACGATGTAACCAACACCCGTGGTAAAGGTAACCGCGAGTGTGTAGGCCAAGGCATCGGCAACACAGTTAATGGCTTCTTTGGCGGCATGGGCGGTTGCGCAATGATCGGTCAAAGCATGATCAACATTAACTCTGGCGGCCGTGGTCGTCTTTCAGGCATTACCGCTGCATTGGTATTGCTAGGCTGTATTTTATTCTTTGCCTCATACATCGAAATGATTCCACTAGCGGCTCTAGTTGGCGTTATGTTTATGGTAGTACTGGGCACTTTTGAATGGGCATCGTACAGAATTTTCCGTGGCATGAATTCTAGCGACGCCTTTGTGATGATTTTAGTATCAGCGGTAACCGTAATGGCAGATTTGGCCATAGCAGTAATTGTCGGGGTGTTAGTTAGCGCCCTAGTATTTGCTTGGAAACACGCTAAGCAGGTTTCTGTTAAAACTCATATTGATGACGAAGGCTGGAAAGTTTACGACCTAGACGGCCCAATATTCTTTGGTTCTATTACTGGCTTCAAAGACTTATTTGATCCAGAAAATGACCCTGAAGATGTGGTTATCGACTTTAAAGATTCGCGAGTCTGGGATTCATCTGGTGTTGATGCACTAGATAACTTAACCACTAAATATGAAAAAGCCGGCAAGAAATTGCACCTGCGCCATTTAAGCCCAGAGTGCTGGCAGCTTTTGAAAAATGGTATGCGTTATGTTGAAGTAAATATTAACGAAGACCCTCGTTACCGTATTGCTACAGACGAATTAGGCTAGCGACTACTGCGCCGGCAATAAGGCAATATCAGCCAGCGCATAAAACGGCGGGTTAGCAAAACTATCCCGCTGATTGTAAGTCAACGGCTTACCGTCTACACCAACAACAACTCCACCAGCGGCTTCTACTATTGCTTGCCCGCCAGCACTATCCCATTCGCTAGTAGGCCCAAGACTTGGGTAGATCTGTGCTTTGCCTTCGGCTATCAGGCAGAATTTTAACGCACTGCCCATACTCACCGTTGTAAAACTCATCTCGGCTACTAGCGCAGAGACATCTTTACGGTAATGACCACGCCAACTAGCCACTAAATTTGACGGCGCGCTATCACAACTTATTGTCTCGCCAACATTGTCGCTATACTTTGTTGCCGCAACTTCTAGCCCACCCCACCAAGCAACTTTTGTTACCGGGGCATAAATAAAACCAAACACTGGTTTAGCGTTTTCAACTAAGGCAATACAAATACAAAACTCGCCAGTGCCGTCGATAAATTCTTTGGTGCCGTCTAGCGGGTCAATCAACCAAAATCGATTCCATGTTTTACACAAGCTAAGCTCAGCCTCACTCGACTCTTCAGAAATAATTGGGATGCTTGAATCGATATTATTTAAACCGGCCACCAAGGCATTATGGGCACTGGTGTCTGCTGCGGTTAACGGCGTGTTATTTTCTTTACGTTCAAACTCCATTGGATTTTTTAAATGCTGCTCATAAGTCAGCATCATGTCACTGCCAACTTGCCGACATAAGCTTAGTAGCATTGGCGACCAATCTGTCGTCATTCGCTAATTCCCAACATTAAGTTACACCCAGCACGGCTTTAGCCCGGTAAAAAGCGGCCACTGCATAAGCTTCATAAATTTCACCGCTAGCGATCATTGCTTCTACCTCTGCCCAGCTAAGAAGTTTTACTTCCATTGGCTCAGGTTCATCACCTTCTAAGCTGGCTGGGTATAAATCCTGCCCCAGTAAAACATTCATTTGGTTGCCCATATATGACGGTGACAACGCAAGCTTCAGTAAGGGCTGCAAATCGCTCACGCCATAACCCGCCTCTTCCTTCAGCTCGCGACCGGCGGCTTGCTCTGGCATCTCGCCTTTATCAATCGCCCCCTTGGGAAATGACCAATAATATTCACCCAGCCCGGCGCCATATTCACGCACCATCACTAAAGTATGTTGGTCTAACACCGGCACCACCATCACCGCTTGATGGAACCCAGGATTTAAACGTTCGTAAATTCTTTCTACCCCGTTACTAAATTCTAACTGTAGCTCTTCCACATGAAATAGCTTGGTATGACTAAGCCATTGGCTAGCGACTATTTTAGGTAAGTTGTCGGTCTTGGGGGGCCTATCTTTACTCAATTATTCCTCCATTAATTAACATTTTCAGCCAACGGCCATTAGTTGGAGTAAACTATACCCTCTGAACAAACATGGCGTAAGAGCAACATGGTAGCGTGGGACAAAATAGACACAGTATTACTCGACATGGACGGAACCTTGTTAGATTTGCACTTCGACAGCTATTTTTGGCTACACCATTTACCCCAACGCTATGCAGAAATTCATAACACCGACCCAAAACAAACCCGCGCTGAATTAGTCGGCCGCATTACCAAAGAACACGGTAGCTTACAGTGGTATTGCACTGACTATTGGTCGCAGCAATTAGACTTGGATATTATCGCACTGAAAAGAGAGGTTGATCACAAGGTAGCTCTTAGGCCGTTTGTGATGGAGTTTTTGGGCCAGCTAAAGAATAGCCATCGAGGTAGCCTGCTGGTCACTAATGCTTCACGCGATAGCGTCGATATGAAAATGAAAAAAATTAATTTGCTGCCGCTATTTGATGAAGTTGTTAGTTCGCATGATTATGGCCACGCCAAAGAACAACAAGATTTTTGGCAGCAGTTGCATGCTAACCACCCATTTGACCCCAGCCGCACTTTATTAATTGACGACACCGAAAGCGTCCTTACTTCGGCTGATAATTTTGGGATTGAACATTTGCTGACACTAACTCAGCCAGATAGCCAAAAGGCCTTGCGAGAAAACTTGCTGTTCCCGAGCATTACTCATTTCGATGAAATAATGCCCAGCCCTATATTAATTAAACGAAGCAAGCCTAATGAGTGAGACAAGCAAAAAGACCCGCCTCGACAAATGGCTATGGGCCGCACGCTTTTTTAAAACTCGCGGCCTTGCCAAACAAGCTATTGATGGGGGCAAAGTACAATATGACGGCGCTAAATCAAAAGTGAGCAAAGAAGTCGCCATCGGTGCAATGATATCTATTCGTGCAGGCTGGGATGAAAAAACGGTTGAAGTAGTTGCCTTATCTGACCAACGCCGTGGCGCGCCAGAAGCGGCGCTATTATATAAAGAAACTGATAACAGCATTGCCAAACGTGAACAAAACGCTGATGAAAGAAAGGCCGCAGGTGGTGCTTTAGTTGGCACCCAGGGCAAGCCCAGCAAAAAAGACCGGCGCCAAATTCATCGTTTTATTAACGCCAACAACGACCAATAAACCTACGGTATAATCTCGCGCCAACACCACCACACTAACTTTTAAGCACGACTATTGAGCATTGCTATGACCGACCTCTCTCATCGTTTTTTATTTGATAACACCGATATTCGCGGTGAAATCATTCAGCTCGACGCCAGTCTTAAAGAAGTTTTGGAGATTCATCACTATCCACCAGCAGTGGCGAACATGATTGGCCAATTCATGGCCGCCAGTGCTTTACTTGGCTCAACCATCAAATTTGACGGTTCACTTATTTTACAGGCCCGCAGCGAAGGCCAAATACCAGTGATAATGGCGGAATATAACTCTAACCGCTCGATTCGCGCTATCGCCCGCCAAGCCGAGACCGCTACCAGCAGCGATTTTGACCAACTATTAGGTGGCGGCACCCTCGCAATCACCATCGACCCATTAGAAGGCAAGCGCTACCAAGGTTTAGTGGCCTTAACTGGCGACACCTTAGCGTCAGCGGTGGAATATTACTTTATTCAATCTGAACAACTAGACACAATTTTGATCCTGGCCAGCAATGGCGCCAAAGCGGCGGGTTTACTACTGCAAGCATTGCCCCCTTCTGCCGGTATAGACACTGCCATGCGTGAGGATCGCTGGCTTACAGCCAAGCAACTGGTGGCCACCATATCTGACGACGAACTGCTCAATTTGGATGCCGAAACCTTGTTATATCGCCTGTTCCATGAAGAAGGTGTGCGTATGCTTGAGTCTGATGCGGTCAAATTCGACTGCCATTGCTCGAGTGAGCGCGTAGCTACAGCACTTATCAGCATTGGCGAGACCGAGGTTCGATCCATTATTGAAGAAGACGGCAAAATTGAAATGAATTGCGAGTTCTGTAATAGCAATTACCCGTTTTTGGCTGCTGATATCGACAATTTGTTCAACACCAAGGGCGACAAGTCGCTGCACTAATGACCAAGTCTTGCTAAATATCGAATATAAGCAGAATCTAGCTTATTAAATAAGCAATTCGGTTCGCATTCTCCTCAAAATTTGCCATAATTGCCGCCCTTTTTTGGAGCCTGCTTATTAATACTGCCCCAAAGCTGGATATTACTAGCCCCCAGGCCATGCATAACCCCACAGGACAGCGTACATGAGCACTAATACAGATGACACAGCAACTATCCATTCTGGTCTTAGCCATACCCAATTAATTGAAATGGCTTTAGCTAGAGGCGAAGGCCGCTTAACTGACAACGGCGCATTGCTAGTTACTACTGGCAAACGCACTGGCCGCTCACCTGCTGACCGTTTTGTGGTTAAAGAAGCTAGCACTGAAGATGCTATCGAATGGGGCGGCGTTAACCGTCCTTTCGAGGCAGACAAATTTGACGCTTTGTGGGAGCGTGTTGAAGAATACCTAGCTGGTCGCGATCATTTCCGCCAAGAGTTACATGTTGGCGCCCATGACGAGTATTACATCCCAGTACAAGTAAACACTGAAACTGCGTGGCAAAATTTGTTTGCCCTAAATATGTTTGTACGCTGTGAGCGTTACAACCCTAAAGCCAAAAAAGAGTGGACCATTATAAATGCCGCTAACTTTGAATGTGTGCCAGAGCGTGACGGCACTAATTCTGACGGTGTTGTCTTGGTTAACTTTGCTCAACGCAAAGTATTATTAGCGGGCATGCGTTATGCCGGTGAAATGAAAAAAGCCATGTTCTCAGTACAAAACTTTTTACTACCAGAAAAAGACGTTATGCCTATGCATTGCTCGGCTAACGTTGACGAAGAAGGTAACACCACCTTGTTCTTTGGTTTGTCTGGCACGGGCAAAACGACTTTATCTGCCGACCCATCTTGCTACCTAATTGGTGACGACGAGCACGGCTGGGGCAAAGGCGCTGTATTCAATATTGAAGGCGGTTGTTACGCAAAAACAATTGATTTAAGCCAAAAGAATGAGCCTATTATTTGGGACGCAATTCGTTTCGGCGCGATTGTTGAAAACGTAACTGTTGATGAAGAAACGCGCACCGCTGACTACTATAATACAAACCTTAGTGAAAACGGCCGTTGCTGCTACCCACTAGAGCATGTTGAAAAACGCGTATTTGAAAACGCGGCGGGCGAACCTAAAACTGTTATCTTCTTAACTTGTGACGTGTCTGGCGTTCTTCCTCCAGTTTCTATTTTGTCTAAAGAAGCAGCAGCATTTCACTTCTTGTCGGGCTATACCGCACGTGTAGGCTCTACTGAAATGGGCGCAGAAGCGGGTGTTCACCCAACTTTCTCAGCCTGTTTTGGTGCTCCTTTCATGCCTCGCCCGGCTGGCGATTACGCCGAGCTACTAATGAAGCGCATTGAAGAATTCGATAGTAAAGTATATCTAATCAATACTGGTTGGACTGGCGGCAGCGGTGACAACGGTTCTCGCTTCCCAATTCCGGTAACGCGTGCGGTAGTAACTGCTGCGCAAAACGGTAGCCTAGCCACTGCAAAAACTGAGCGCTTGGATATCCTTAATCTAGAAATTCCAACCGCAATTGAAGGCGTTGACCAGCAATACATCAACCCACGCGAAGCTTGGAGCGATAAAGCTGCTTACGATGAGCAAGCTTCTAAGCTGGCAACTATGTTCCAAGAGAACATCAAGAAATTTGATATCTCTGCAGACATTATTGCTGCTGGACCGAAAGGCTAACATCATCTAAGCAATATTAAAAAGGCTTCCAGTAGGAAGCCTTTTTTATTGGCTTACTGTTAGCATTTTGTTTAAATCAAAAACTATAATAAAGTTAAACGCACTAGCACTTTTATTTAAGGATGAAATAAATGGCTACCAGTCTACTAGCGTTACTTGATGACATTGCCACGGTATTAGACGACGTGGCTATTTTGTCAAAAGTTGCTGCTAAAAAAACCGCTGGGGTATTGGGTGATGACCTAGCATTAAACGCTGAGCAAGTTTCTGGCGTCAAAGCAGACCGCGAGCTACCCGTTGTGTGGGCCGTAGCTAAAGGCTCGTTTTTAAACAAACTAATATTAGTTCCTAGCGCCCCGGCAATCAGCGCTTTCGCGCCTCCGCTTATCACTGTACTGCTGGTTATTGGCGGCTTATTTTTATGCTATGAGGGCTTTGAAAAAATAGCTCATAAATTTCTTCATAGCAAAGACGAATTAGATCAACAGCATCAACGAAGGCTACAAGCCTTGGCGCAACCCGATGTAGATCTTGTGGCGCTAGAAAAAACAAAAATCAAAGGGGCCATTCGCACCGACTTTATTTTATCAGCAGAAATTGTCGTTATTGTTTTAGGCACTGTTCAAGACGCATCCTTTGCCATGCAGGTGATGGTAGTTTCATCTTTAGCGGTACTAATTACAGTTGGGGTTTATGGGCTGGTAGCGGCCATAGTTAAGCTTGATGACCTCGGCTTATATCTGCTGAGAAAATCGGCGTCAGGCTCTTACAAGGCAACACAGCGCCTAATGGGCCGCTCTTTACTGATCTTTGCGCCTAATCTGATGAAGCTGCTTTCTATCGTTGGCACTATAGCCATGTTTTTGGTGGGCGGTGGAATATTGACCCATAGTTTTGCTTGGCTGCATCATCAATCAACTTCGATGGTCGAGCTGTTAACACCGCTGCTGAACTCGCTCTCTGGGGCGGTTACGCCAATGTTATTTGATGGACTAGTTGGTATTGCCGCAGGCGGAATCGTTTTATTGATAGCTTCTGGGATAAGTAAAATTATCGCTACTGCCAAGCGTTAATGCTGGCTTTATATACGGTTACTTTTCTTAATCCTAAAAAACTGTTCGCAAAAATATTCGATGACTAAACAGTCCTTGGTTAAATCTTGTGACTTAACACCCATCTTCGTTAGCTCAGCCGATATAATGTGATGGCCTAAACTTAGCAACACGTATAAAATTTTGCTTTTAACACTAATGAGGAATAATAATGAATACTAAAATCAAAAAAGCGATCAGTTTAACGCTAGCTAGCGCATTCGTTATGCAACTGGCTGCTTGCGGCACGATTATGCACCCTGAAAGAAAGGGCCAAGCAGCAGGACAACTTGATACCAGTATCGTCGCATTGAATGCCGTTGGATTACTGTTCTTTTTGGTACCAGGGGTTATCGCATTTGCTGTAGATTTTAATAACGGCGCTATCTATCTACCGGGCGGCTCTGCAGCTATTGATTCAGACGAGGTCAATATCGTAACTATCGAAGGTGACATGACCAATGAAATGATTGAGCAAGTTGTTTATCAAGAAACAGGTAAAAGCATCAATCTCAAGGAAAGTGAAGTCCGTGAAGGCGATACAGTTATGACGCTTAGCGCACTTAATACTGATGTGAAATTTTTATAAGCGCTAAAGACTGCGGCGCTTAAGTTAGTATAACTAGCGGCTCAAGCAAGGCCGTCAATTAGACGGCCTTGCTGTATTTACTGAAACAGCAGTTAGATCGCAAGCAATACCGCTTACACTTTCATAATATTTTTAACTGGTAGGTCACGAACTCGAGTGCCTGATGCATGAAAAATTGCATTGGTAATACTCGGTAAAATTGGCGGCAAGCCAGGCTCTCCAACTCCTCCCGGCGCTTCATTCGAGCTGACGATATGCACGAATAAATCTGGCACCTGCGACATCCGTGAAACCGGATAATCATAAAAGTTATTTTGAACTACAGCGCCGTCTTTCATAGTGATTTCGCTTTCTAACGCTAGCGATATACCCATAATCATTGCGCCCTCCATTTGTGAGCGAACCCGATCTGGCGTAATGACTAAGCCACAGTCAATGGCAGTGTGTATTTCCAACAGAGTGACTTTGCCGTCTACCACTTCAACTTTGGTTGCCGCCGCCGCATAAGAATTAAAACTCGCCGCAACGCTGATGCCCCAGCCTTGGCCTGCTGGCAATTTCTGGTCGGCACCGCTTTTTTTGACAACTTCGTTTAGTACACCTTTGTATCGCGATATCTCTAAAACATACTCATCAATCGCTTTGTCGTCTTTGATTTGCCCATAGTGGCTATAACCTTGATAACCCTCTTTTCTAGGATCAAAACTGCGGTCTTCGCCGAGTAGGTTAAGCCACATTTGCGGAGTGCTAATGCCTGCTTTAACGGCTAATTCATCGACAAATGAACCTAGCGCGAAGGCATTGTTAATATTACCAACCGCTCGGAACCACCCGGTTCTAACATGGGTAGTTACCTCGGGCGTTTCACAGCTCAAGTTTTTAATATCAAATGGTATGTCGGCAAAACCTAGTGACAAATCGCCATCTTGCAGGTGGCTAACTTTATCATCGAAAATCCAAGCAATGGGCGGCGCAACTACGCGCTGAATCCAGTTATCACTGCGGTTATCTGGCGTCAGCTCCGCCTTCAAATAGTTGGCCGCAATAGAATGATAGAAGCCATGCTTAACGTCATCTTCTCGGCTCCAAACTACTTTAACTGGCTTGCCCGAGGCTCTAGCTAGTTCGACGGCTTCGATAGTGAAGTCGTTTTTACTTTTACGGCCGAAGGCTCCACCCATAAAAGTAGTATTAAATTCAACCTTGTCATAGTCAGTTTCAGCATCCCAACCGAGCTCTTCTAGCACCATCTCTTTACCCCATTGAGGCGCCTGAGTGCCACTCCATACTCGACAGCGGTCACCTTCAATAACTACTGTTGCAGCAGGCGTCTCCATCGACATATGGTGATGATAGGGCACCGTATAGGTGGCTTCGATTGTGTTACCGGCATCAAACTGATGTGCATACACATCGCCCTCAACCCGAGCCGCTTTGCTTTTAATGGCGACCTTTTCGACTAAGGTTTTTTTATAGACCGCGGAATCATGGGTAACATTTGCGCCATGATCCCATTCTATCTTAAGTTTCTTACGCCCTTCTATTGCGGCCCAAGTATTGGTTGCTAGCACCGCGACACCTGACATCGGCTTGGTATCAACGGGGAAACTTCTATCTTTCAATTGAATAACATCAACCACGCCACTGACTTTTTTTGCCTCGCTAGCATCGAATGACTTAACCTTGCCACCGACAACTGGCGGCCGTTCAATACTGGCGATCAGCATCCCTGGCAGCTGTATATCTTGAGCATAGATCGTTTTGCCGGTGACAATATCCTCTACGCCTTGCAGCGCGATGTCGTCTCTACCTATTAAGGTGAAATTGGCGCTGTCTTTGAGAGTTACTGATTCGACTGCCGGCACTGTAAGTTTACTAGCGGCTTCGGCTAACGCTGCGAATGACAGACTATTGCCACTAACCTTATCCACCACCGAATGGTTGCTGGCTGCTACTTGGCTTTTGTCCACTGCCCACTGGTCAGCTGCTGCTTGCTCAAGCATGTCTCTGGCAACGGCACCCATTTGCCGAATATGCACAAAGAACCGTCGAATAGACGCTGAGCCACCAGTATTTTGGTCGCCATATTTCGGATCAGCATTACCTAATACGGCAATTACTTGACCCCAATCTGCCTCTAATTCCTCAGCAATAATTTGTGGAACACTGGTCAGAATCCCCTGCCCCATTTCAGTCCGATGGCAAATGATCTCCACTTGACCGTCATTTTTGATAGTCACGAAAGCGCCCAGCGTACTGCCAAATCCATCAGTTTTGGCAGCAGTAGATTTGGCCGCGGCCAAAGGCGCAACACCGAGAGCACTACCTAGCATTAGCGCGCCACCAGCGCGGCCAGTTAAGGCGATAAATTGGCGCCGGCTTAAATTCTTTATTTGGCTCATGTTTTCACCTGCTGAATATTTTCAGCGGCTTCTTTTATCGCCAGCTTAATTCTAGGATAGGTTCCACAACGGCAAATATTGCCCTGCATAGCAGTTTCAATTTCTGAATCTGACGGCGCTGCATTAGTTGCTAGTAAAGCGGCAGCACTCATTATTTGCCCGCTTTGGCAGTAACCGCATTGGGGTACTTTATGAGCGACCCAGGCAGCTTGTACTGGGTGCAGTTCATCATCGCTACCCAGCCCTTCAATCGTGGTGATATCAGCACCCTGCGCAGATGAGAGCGGCGTAACACAAGAACGCGTAGCAATACCATTCATATGAACAGTGCAGGCGCCACACAAACCTAAACCACAACCAAATTTGGTACCAGTGAGCTCAGCAATATCACGAATAGCATAGAGCAAAGGCATCTCAGGGGCGGCATCCAATGACAAGGCTTTGCCGTTGAGAGTGAGTTTAATCATGATTTTCTCCAAAGCTTAAATATTGGAACTGACTGCAGGCGCACAGACGTTAACTATTCGAGGTAGTAGGCTTTAACGAGAAACGACACCTACTAGTTTTATTCTGCCACAACTATAACAATATAGTAGTGGAGTTTAGTAATTGAATGAGAGGTAAAACGAGCAGTACCGCGCAAGTTTACCCTTGTCATAAAGGCAAACTCTGACACTATTCAGCGGGCCACAAAGTTTCTCACTAGGGCGCCAAGGACAAAAAATGCAAAACTACAAACCCAGATGTCGTAATAGAAACTCAATAATACCTTCTGTCGATGACGAGGCAATTCCTAGCTGAGGGATATTAACAATAGTTTCAAGACCGACAGCTTGCGCTTGATCTAACAACGCTTTGGCATGCAAGGGATGATGCAATAATTCGCCCACATCTGTAGGGGCAAGCGCTGATCGATTACTATTGTTTATCCAAAGGGGCGCATCACTTGCATCCATTAAACCTAACATATCGACATCAGCGCGATAACTAACAATTGCGGGCGTAACGAGATCGTCCGCCGAAGTGATTCCATAAAAATTAAGCAACCGTTGAGCCAAGTCGGCTGACAAAGATACTATGTCATCTAGCGTTATACCAAAATCGGTGTAAACCACTGTTTCCCATTTCAGTAAATCATAAGTACTTTGGGTTTCGGTTGCCCCTGCTGCCGAAATTCTTGATGACTGAGCCAACACGGGGTCTGATGCATTGCTATCGGCAAACTCGTCAGAGGTGGCTAACCAGATGGCCGTACCTGCGCCAGCGCTACCGCCATATGCCACTATCTTAGTGGGATCTACATTAAGCGACTGAGCGTAATAACGAATGAATTGCAGCGCACGACGACTATCACCTAAAGGTTTAATCACTCCTTCGGCATCAATACTTGTGGATAACAAGCGATAATTAATTGACGCATAAGCCGCACCAGCTGACAGCACTTGGCGAATTTCATCAGGGCCAGTGCTATATTTACTCTGTTTATCACCGCCAGTAAAACCGCCGCCATGGATAAAAATTACCAATGGCGTTGGCGCAGTGCTTTCAGGCATAAAAATATCAAACTTGTTGGCTGTGTCATCGTCGTAAGATATGTCCGATGCAAAATCCGCCTGAATGTTCTGCAGATCGATAGGCGCGCCCATCAGCACAAAATCTAATTCAGGAACCACCGCAACTTCTACCTGGCTGACCGGCGCCTCGCTGCCTCCACCTCCGCCTCCGCCTCCGCCGCAAGCAGACAGAAACAGCAAAGTAACAACGCTAACAAACACCCTATTCATAAAATCACCGCTTAGCTAACAGCCTAAACTATAGCTTAAATTTTTATAAAGCCCACCTAGCTACCGTGAAATATTGAGAACTATTAGCCAAAAGCGCACATCCAAACTTTGATAAAATATATTGTTGATTACTAAAACCAAGCCAGTTATCCCAACCGCTCTGTATAATAAAGGAATCGTTCTGACGTAATGTCAAAGCGGTGCCGCGAGAGTAAACATTGAAATAAATTAAATATTTACTTAACGCCTAACAGGCCAATAATCTCGCGCTTACCTCTATCAATAATACTTTCTAGCTTGAGTTTGTAGCGCTCGCCAACCAAGTACAACGCTGGCACCATCATCAGGGTTACAAAACTTGCAAACAGCACGCCAAAGGCGAGTGATGCCACCATCGGAATTAGAAACTGAGCTTGTATACTAGTTTCCATCATTATTGGAACAAGGCCAACAAAGGTGGTGACAGAAGTTAACACTATCGCTCTAAAGCGATCAGTTGCACCATTGATCAATGCTTCTCGCAACTCGAAACCCTGATCACGCAGTTGATTCACACGATCTATCAATACTAGGTTGTCGTTCACCACCACACCGGCGCAAGCAACAATGCCAAGCAAGGAGAACATACTGAGGTTTATACCTAAAAACACATGGCCAAATATTGCCCCGACCATGCCGTAAGGAATAGCCGACACAATAAGTATCGGCTGCCAGTAAGACTTAAATACAATCGCCATTAGGGCGAAGATAATAACCATACCGATGCCTAATAAGCGCGTCATAGCTTGGCGAAATTCTTGGCTTTGCTCTTGCTCGCCATACATTTTTACTGACGCATCGGGATACTTACGGCTCCACTCTGCCTTATTCTTGGTTAGTACTGAGCGAATAATTTCTCCAGCCGAAAAGCCTGCTTGGGTATCAGCAGACACTTTGGCAACGCGCTGGCGGTCAGTGCGGTCAATTCTGGTATAGCTGTCGACAAAAGTAACTTCGGCCACAGACTCAAATGGAATTTCTATGCCGTCAGGCGCACGCACTCGCATATTCATCATCTGCTCTATTCCGCTACGCTCGCTTTCGGGGTAACGCACCATCACTTTTACGTCTTCACGCAACCGCGGAATGCGCTGCACTTCTTCGCCATAAAAGGCACGCCTTACCTGCCGGGCTAAATCGGCGGAGGTTATATTTAGCACTTCAGCCAATGGCTTAAGGCGTAATTCAATTTCTGGTCGCGGCGTATCTAAGCTGTCACGCATATTATAAACACCGGCAAAGCCGGCTAGCTCTTGCCTTAGCTCAGCGGTAAGTTTGTTAAGACTGTCAACTTCGTCGGCGGCTACTTGCAGCTCGATGTCTTTACCCCAATTGCCAATGGTGTAGCGAACGTCAAAATCTTTCGCTAACGGAATGGGGCCAACTAGTTTAATCCAACGCTGCTGTAATTCGCCCAGCGGAATACCACGCTCCACTACATTTTCTGTTTGCACGGTCACCCGTACCTGAGTGCCGTATGCCTGTGACTGAATATTAGTGATCAGTATTGCCTCATCATCTATATTCACTTCTTGCTGTAACTTATAAGCTTGCGTTTCTAATTTCTCTCTTACATCCTCTAAGTCTGCAAATGGCGTGCCCTCTTGCATCACTACCGTGGCGGATAAATAATCTCCTGGCACAGTTGGAAAAAAACTTAATGGCAACCAACCGGCAGAAAAATAAGTAGCTGGAATCATAAAAACCAAGAAGAATGCCGCTAATGTAAACCGGCCATTATTAATGCATTTGATGAGTATTGGTTTGTAATATTTGTAGGTAAGCGCTTCCATATAATAGGCAAGCTTTTCACGCAGCTTTTCTAACGGTTTAAGGATGGCGTACTTACCGGGTTGCTCTGGCTTCATATGAGCTAAATGCACCGGCAGAATCAGCATCGATTCGATCAGGGAAAACATTAATGCAGCCATTACAACGTTAGCTATTTGTACCGACTCGGTTTGCTCTTCTGGCAAAAAGTAGAACAGCCCAAACACCACCATGGTAGTAAGCACAGCAAACCATACTGGTTTGATTACCACTTGAGTGCCAAGTATTGCGCCTTTAATGCCACCATGGCCCTTATTTTGATAGGTATAGATAGACTCAGCCACAATAATGGCGTCATCCACTAATATCCCTAAAATGAGGATAAAGGCAAACAGCGATACCATATTCAAACTGGTATCAGTCATTGGTAACAACCAAATAGCCCCTAGAAAGGCAACGCCAATACCCACGCTTACCCAAAATGCTAACAGCGGGCGTAAGAATAATAGTAGGACAATAAATACCAACAACAGACCGCTAAGACCGTTGTTTGCTAGAGTGCTTAAGCGATCTTTAAAGCCGATCGACATATCATTCCAAACCACTAACTCCACCCCTGCCGGCAGTCGTGGTTTCACACTTTCTACATAACTATAAACTTCAGCACTGGTGCGCAACACATTGGGTTTAGTGGTGACATAAACATCTAATGCTAAGGATGGCTTCCCATTAAAAAAAGACACTACATCAACTTCTTCAAAGCCATCGGTAACCGTGGCAATATCACCAACCGTTAAACTGCTACCGTCAAAATCACTTTGCAGCACTATATTTTCAAACTCGGACGCTTCGTAAGCCTGAGCACGGGTTTGTATTGAGATGTCGCCATTTTCGGTACGTAATTTACCCGCCGGTAAATTTAATGAACTGCCTTTAACTGCATTGGCAACTTGTTGGAAGGTTATGCCAAAACGGCGTAAATCAAGCTCAGAAACTTCAATCGACATTTCATAAGCGCGCGGCGAGCGCAGCTCTACCACTTGAACATTCGGCAGCTCTACCAATTCTTCTCGTATCTGCTCACCTAACTCTTTTAAGTTTGCTTCACCAATATCACCCGCTAGGCCAATACTTATCATTCGACTTTTCCATAAGCGCTCGCTTATTGTTGGCCGCTCTGCCTCTGCCGGAAAAGTGGTAATGCCGTCGATTTTAGACTTAACATCATTGAGTACGCGCAGTGAGTCAAAACTACTGTCGACGTCGATAGTAACCGTACCTAAACCTTCACTCGCGACCGAACGCAACTCGTCAATGCCATCCACATCGCCTAGGGCTTCTTCAATCCGAATACATATTTGCTGCTCAACTTCGGTAGGTCCGGCGCCAGGGTAAACCACATTAATAGTTATCTGGTTAAGCTTACGTTCGGGGAAAAACTGTTTATCTAAAGCTGGGAAAGTAGTAACGCCACCGATAATAATCAGCACCATTAGCAAGTTGGCAGCTACCGAGTTATGAATAAACCATTCGACAATTCTACCCACTTAAAGCGCCTCGCCTAGGCTGCCTTGCGCTAAAGGAATAACTTCAAAACCTTCGTTTAACCCAGCCACTGATGATATGGCAATGTTCAATACATCACTTTCACTATTGAGCTGAACGGTAACTTGATCATCTAACGACTGCAGGACATTAACCTTAGTTGCACGCAGCTTATTAAATTTATCCACCACCCAAATGCTATTGCCTGCGCGTAATGCTCTGCGCGGAAGGATCATGGCGTTGTCAACGATACGACCACGAATTTCAGCGCGCACAAACTGACCGATATTCAACGGCGGCTTAGCATCCACTTGCTTAAATGGTTCATACACTTCAGCCACGGCATAAAAGAAACGACTGCGATCATCAATTACTGCACTGGTACGTTTTATTACCCCTTCCCACTGCCATGTCTGACCACTAAATACGCCATTCAATAACACTGGAACGCCGTCTACTAATGATTTATTGCCATGGTTAATCGGCAGATCTAGCAGTGAAACTTGGTTATCACTTAACGGCAATCTCACTTCAACTTTTTCAGTAGAAAAAACCGATGCCACTTTCATACCATTGCTAACAAACTGCCCCAAATTAACGTGGGTGGATTTTAAGCGGCCGGCAAATGGTAGATTGATATTTGTGTATTCAAGGTCTAAATTAGCGCTAGCCACATCGCCTTTAGCCGCGGCAACCTGCGCCTCAGCGCTTTGCAACTGGGGTTTGCGTAAAAACAGCGCATTGGCATTTTCATCCTGCAAGTTTCGCCATTCACGCTTTGCTTGTAAGGCCCGACCTTTCTCCACAGCTAATAGCTGCTCGGCGTCAGCTAACTTTGCCCGCGCACGCAATAAGGCTGTTTGATAATTCAGCTCGTCAACTCGTACCAAACTATCGCCTTTACTAAAAAAACCACCTTCAGAAAAACTACCAGCAACTTCTTTTACTTCTCCAGAAACCTGTGACAGCACATCAATTTCCAGCCATGGCTTTACGGTGCCTTGGGTATGCACTGTCATCACAATTGGCCCGGGGCTTATTTGAAGTACATCTATAGCGGGAGCATTTATCGCAACAATATCAACCTCCTCCGGTGCAGGTTTGCCATATTTAAAAAACATAACAACTGCCATGCCTATAGCTAATACGGCAATTTGCTTCAGTCTAAGCGGACTTAACTTCATTCGTTACTCTTTCCTGTTTATATAACTGCGGCAAGTTTACTATCATATAGCCGCGAAGCACTTACTAACTTCTTATCAACTTCTTATGGCATTGCAATAGTGCTTAAGTTTTAAGCTAATAATTATTGGATTATGTAGCGTTTATGAGCTCATTTTTACGTAATAGTTCGGTTTAAAGATCAATTTGTGGGCATACATAGGTGCTTGAGAGGAAGTTAATGGCGAGTAATTAACGGTGGGGATATTTAAAGATGGCTATATCCCAAACACCGTTTATTAGAAAACTCTACGATATGAAAATACCTATTAGGGTGAAAGGAATAGCGTAAGCAAATACCAATACATCAAAATCCCCAGAACAATATTAAAGGAGAAGGTGATGCCCATGCTTATAGTGAGATATTTGGCGTGAAGAGTAAAAGGCACGTTGATATTTTTATTGGCACTCTGGATAAATATTCAAACCCGTTAGCTGCCTAACGGTATTTCGTTAGTTTTTTAAGTCGGCAAGTTTAGCCAGCCTAGCAACCACGTCAGGTAGGGCGCGGAAACGAAAAAAAGCCCCCACCTCGTCAGCTCGCTCTTCGAGCACTTCGCAGGAAGCAAATATCTCACCGCGCAACTCCTGAGCCGACCATGGTAGAAAGATCTCAGACTCAATCAGGTCCTTTTGAAAAACCTCCACAATTGCTTGATGCAATGCTGTTATATCTTCCTTATTTAGCGCGCTAACAACAACGCAGCCGGGATATTTGGCTTGCAGCTCAGCGGTGCGCTGTTCGCGCGAGGCAGCATCATCTAAATAGTCTATTTTGTTGAACACTCGAATACGTGGCACGTTGTCAGCCCCAATCTCGGCCAATACTTTATCGGTTACTTCAAGCTGCGCCTCAAACCCGGGGTCGCCAGCGTCAATAACGTGCAGCAATAATGCCGAGCCAAGTGCTTCGTCTAAGGTAGACTTAAACGAGGCAACCAAACCATGGGGTAGATTTTTGATAAAACCAACCGTGTCAGTTACCAAAACCTTGGGCACAGTTTCTGGCTGCAAGGTGCGTACTTTAGTGTCTAGAGTGGCAAACAGTTTATTTGCTACTAGTACTTCCTTGCCGGTCAAGGCGCGCATCAAAGTAGATTTGCCCGCATTGGTATAACCCACCAGAGCTACCTGAGCTAGCCCCGACTGTTCGCGACGTTGTGATCGCTGAATATCGCGACCCGCCTCCATGGCATCAATTTCTTTTTGCAGTTCGCTAATACGTTCGCGAACTTTACGAGCGTCCATCTCAGTCCGCGACTGTCCGGTACCGCGCCCGCCGGTGCTGTTGCGCTGCCGCCCTATTGGGCCAGCGCGTTTGGCCGCCTCACGCAGGCGCGGCGCCATATACGTAAGGCGCGCTATTTCAACTTGTACCCTTGCTGCGTGTGAACTGGCATTGCGATGAAAAATCTCTAGGATGACACCCGTTCGATCCATCACCTCACAACCGACTTCATTTTCCAAATTGAGTGCCTGAGACGGCGAGATTTCATGGTCGACTAGAATAAACTCCACCGAGTCACTAGCCTCCTGCGACTCTGCTTCCGACAACGTGTCTGTGACGCCTTGCTGGTCTTGTAACAATAACCGTATTTCCTCTCGCTTGCCGACACCTACATACGCCGTCGAGTCGAACGACGAACGCTTTTGGGTGACCTGACCAACCACCTCTAGCCCTAAAGTTTTTGCCAAATCAGCCAATTCGGCCAACGACGACTCAAATTCAACATTGTTAATGTTGTCTAAGTGAACGGCGACGATCAGCGCACGCGGCAGGCGTGGTTTTTCGGAGTTTAACATTGGGGAATCTCCATAGGATTAAGGCACGGACTTTAATATAGTGTCACGCAAACACTAGTGTACACAACATCTTGGGCAAGCGCTTAAGTGCAAGGCCAGTCACTTTTTTACTTCGTTATAACTATGGTAGTTATAAATTGATCGAGTAAGTTAGCGCTGAAAGAGTTTTTACGCTGACTCCACTTACCCAGAGCATTCAATATTTACTTTAAATTCAACTTCATTTCAATCATTGAGCTTACAAACCCCGCTTTTTTATATGCCTGTATAGCAGCTTCATTTTCACTATAAACATCTAGGTAGCAATCAAATATTCCTTGACCTTCACTCCACTCGACCAGCCGCTCAATAATACTTTTATTAATTCCACGACCACGGTATTCAGCCGCCACATACATAAAACCGAGATACGAATGAAAGTCGTGGATCAGAGATTGTTTAGATGATCTTATTTGAGCATAACCAGAGCCAACAAGTTTAGCGTCAACTTCTGCTACGAGCAGATAGGACTTGCTGCCGTTAAGTAACTCATCTAAATCATAATAAAATGCATCAACCGATTTTATTGTCGAATTATATGGCCGCTCTGCCGCTAGAACTTTTTGTTCGAATTCAAGTAACACAGGCCGGTCTGATAACAGTGCTTTTCTAAAATTAATTTTATCCATACTCTTTATACTTATATTATATGCGTTATATATAGCGCCAAGCAATACTGACAAGTTAACTTCCTTTATTCCTCCTAATCAAGTCTAGCTATTGGCTATATGCCGACTGCTCGATTCCAAGACATAAAGGCGCCTTTTCTCAACTCGCGATGATAATCTGACTTGATTAGATTTCTGCTCAGATTAAACAAATTATAAATTTCTTTGTGAGCTAGGTGGACTGCACCAAAATGTCCACGCTGCTGTCGTAAGCTGATCACCCGTACTGATTTGAGCTGCTGGTCCTGCTGGTCTTTGAACACAAAAATGATGGTCACAAAAAAAGCCCCAAGTGATTGAGGCTTGATAAAGATCAAGTGAAAAATTTACTCTGACAACACTTATTCCTACAAAAAGAAATACACTATTGAATTCGAATCAATTTACTGAACACAAGGGATTAGATGACGCCAAATCAATATGGCTAGCGCTTCAATAACAAAAGTTGACTCTGACCCTACTTGTTGTAAAACCTTGTTCTTTTCCTGATTCTTGCTTGGGTGGGTTTGCATTAAATAAATGAGTCGCCCTTTAATCATATGACAAAAAACTTATAAAAAATACAAAACCATATATGTGTAAAGACATGGCGAATTATTTAAATGGCCGATATGAAAAGGAACATCTGCCTGACTTTTCTATCGTCGAAGACGGAGATAAATCAATTATTTATGTTGATTTAGGAAATGTCCACTTAATAGAAGGCAGTCACCCAGGCCAGTTATGGATATACCATATCCTTCATGACTCAACTCCTGTTTTAAATTATGGAAAAAAATAAAATCATATCGAAGTTTGACTAAGGGTTTACATCAGTTAATAGAGAAGACTGGGCACGGCGCACATCATTACTTTATGCATTCGCCCGCAAATTTTAGCTGGCAAAGAAGAGCTATTGAGTCACGTAAAGAGCTAGGTGTGCCTGTGACAATGAAAGATGTTTTAACATCTAGTGATTATCGGTTGGTTGTTACCGCCAATGATTGGCAGAATCGGCATGGAGCGATTTGGCCAGCTGCGGGAGCGTGTAACGAAAAAAATTAAAACCACTTTGGTCAGCCAGTATACGCAGGAGATTTCGTTTGAAGAGATGCTACAGCCTGAAATCATTAAGCCTTATGTTAAACAAGCCACTGGTGAGAAGTTTTTGGTTGTGCCGCACAAATAAAGCGAACCATGCTGGTAAGGAGAGTTACATCACTGTACCCCGCTGTAACTCTTTTTTTGGCGGTAGAGAGCTCGGCAACACCTTTCTTTTCGCCTGAGTACAATCTTACTCATGTGATAAGCGAAACCGGTTATTTCACTCGCCTCGCTAGTATCGAGGTTATTATCCCATAGTAACATCGCCGCACGATGATCACTTTATGGCTTTGTTGTATCTAAACTATCATTCCACATGTAAAGACGTGCCACTGCAGCTGCTAGTTTAGAGTGTCGTCTTATCAATCTACCCTCAGATTACTGTTTTCGTCAAATCGCACTAACCGACACTGGAACTGCAATTCGATTATCAAGCCTTATTTCATAATTCCGTCGAATATAGTTGGCGCATTAGCTGGACACGCCAAAAAAACTCATCATTAATTATTTTAATAGGCGGCCTAGCGATAGTGGAAATCAATGATAAGAAGAAACTAAAGTTTAGCGACTAATTCACGTCAAAAAAGAATTCATCTGCGACAATAAAACCTGTAAACTGAATATCAAGATCCTAATTATTCGATATCGAGAAACTACGATGAAATTGAAAAAGAATATAGTTTTATTAGCAGCCATTTTTGTTACAACAATCGGTTGTTCGTCGACTGATGTGGGAACAAAGTTAGCATCATTAGGTGAAGGGGGACTTGCGTCAGAGCAGGTTGTATCCGGGAAAACCATTTTGATGGCTCCTAATCTTGAAGATGTTACACCGGAAAGTTTTAACATTCGCTACATAGAAATGTCGTTTGGGTATGGAACACCCTCGAATGTAAGAGACATGGCAATTGCTCAGTGCGAGTCAGCAGGAAAAGTTGCTATCTATAAAACGACGACAAGAGGTCTAATTCAAGGTAATACAGTAAAAGCTTATTATGAGTGCAAGGCTCAAGAATCATAGGCAGATAAACCCTCTACCGGTGTGTTATTTTTAACACAACCCGACATTGACTTCGCTCCTTGTGACTCGGGGTATAGATGCCTCGAAACAGATTTCTAACTAGTTACAACGATAATTGTGATCGTGCCAATGCTCTGGGATATTGGCGGAAAATGTGATGCCCTCAGAGCGGTCGCCTCCATTGGAGAATCTGCACTATCGGCTCGGTTTCTCATATAGTGAATCACGCTAAAAACGCAATTAAGTCCTCAACGACCATGGGCGATCAGCTAACTCCAAGCATGAGATTACCATCTTCATTGCAAGATTATCGGTGTCTCGCATAGCTGTTGGCGATGGTAACGACTTTGTTGGGTAGGTCGTCGCTCCCGCAAAATCTTCTTCAAAATCTGTATCCGTCACCTTAAAAAAGGCAGTAACAGTTAAAGTGGCCGTTAACGAAACCCAAAATAGGATATTCGTGAGTTACGTTCTAATCATATTTAATCTCCAAAAAATTAATAAAGGTTGACGACCCAAAGTCATTAACAATCAATCAGTGACTGAGGGGCCCTTGGCTAGCTATCTTAGCCCGGACCATCATTAGTGATATATGCATAAGCATGCCCGACAGTTGAATCAACATAAGTGTAGGTGAAGCTCCTGTTCACAGTACCGTCAGCGTCAGAGAGGGTCGAATTTAACTGATTGCCGTTGGTATCATAGGTGCACTCCCATCGCCACGCAGCACCGTAACTAACAACGCTTTTACTTTCCAGATTACCATTGGTATCAGAGGTGAACTCGGACCAACTATCGCCAATACCGTCACTGTCAAAATCCGCGCTCAGACGCGTCCTATTACCTGCGTCATCATAGGTGCTGGTGCGAATGTCGTTGAAAGTAACAGAAAGGTTAACGTCGAGGCTGTCAGGGGAATAGGAAGGATTAATATCCCCCAATATCACTCAATCTACTACAAGGTGCTAGCTGCTGACCATCGACAGGCTGTTATTATTGCTTAGGCAGCGGCCGGCTAATTCTATTTAAACCTCTCGGATTAGCTGGCGACTTCGTTCAGCTCACCTGTACTCATTTTAAGCTCTCTAGGCTGGATAATCCAAAAGAGTGCTAACTGCGTAAAAATAAAACACCTCGGTGGCCAACTTTAAAATCACCATATCTGAATGTACGGGAAATATTTATGAGAGATAAAATAGCCAAATCGATGACTAATTTTTTCAGATTGATCGCTGACACATTTTTTGCAAAAAGGTATGGGCATAGGGCAGTTGTACTGGAAACAGTTGCCGGAGTCCCCGGAATGGTAGCCGGGGTGTTCTTGCACTTTACAAGTCTGCGGAAAATGAAGACGGGCTACGGTGCTGATATTAGAGAGTTGCTGGCTGAAGCAGAGAACGAAAGGATGCACTTGATGTTTTTTATTGAGATTGCTAAACCAAATTGGGCTGAGCGCTGGTTAGTGCTCATTGCGCAGTTTACTTTTAGTATTTTTTATTTAGTGTTGTATCTAGTCGATAACCGCACCGCACACAAAATGGTTGCATATTTCGAAGAAGAAGCGGTGCTTAGTTATACAGAGTATCTAGAATTAGTAGAAAGTGGCGCTATGGAAAACGTGGCGGCCCCACAATTGGCAATAGATTACTACAAGATGAATGCTAACGCTAAGTTGGCCGATCTTATCAAGCATGTACGCGCCGATGAACAACACCACAGCGAGGTCAATCACCGCTACGCAGCCGGTGGCTCACAGGCTACGCAGCCAGATAAGAATAATACCGTTAACAAGGCTAGTAAGATAGTGGAGGCTTGAGGTAATAAGTAATTGCCAAGCCATTAGCTCGTTTAATATACAACTCAGGGTATAGTGAGGTTTAGTGAGAAGTCGCGCATTATTCCACATTCGACATCACCTCTAACGGCCATACCAGTATGTTCCGGATTAATAGGTCAGAACCCACCCGTCCGACGACTGACTTTATTGGCCAGTCAGCGTGCCCACAAAAGACATTGACACCCAAACTAATGACCATTAGTTTATCCAATCCATAAGAGGAGGCCACCATGTCTATCTACGAATCCATCGAATCCACAGACTCTCGACGTCATCTACAGCTGCGCAGTCCCGCCACGATGGAACTCACAGGTGAAATGATTTGCGCCAATGCAGAGGATGTTGCTACTGCCATTGCTAAAGCCAGAGCGGCACAGCCGGCTTGGGCTGCCACTAGTATGAAAGAGCGCGCCGCCGTGGTCGAACGTGCATTGAAAATTGTGCTCGAACGCCAAGACGACATCATCGACGTAGTGGTCAAGGAAACGGGTAAAGCCCGCACTGATGCCATGAGCATGGAGGTCTTTTCGGTCGCAGATCAGCTCTGCTACTACGCTAAAAATGCCGAGAAGCTCCTCAAGCCCCGCAAGCGTAGGGTACACGGCATTTTAGGCTTAATGAAGCAACTGCGCATTCTTTATAAGCCGCTGGGTGTCGTGGGACTCATTACACCCTGGAATGGCCCTTTTGTACTGGTCATGAACCAGGTAGCTCAGGCCATACTGGCAGGTAATGCCGTGGTTGCAAAAGGCTCTGAGGTCACCCCTTATTCGGCAAAATTGGCAGAGGAAATTTTTCTCCAAGCGGGCCTACCTGAAGGCGTGCTACAGGTGCTCCTGGGTGATGGCGAAACCGGTGCCGCCATCGTGCGTGGTGGCGTAGACAAAGTGTCCTTTACTGGCTCAGTTGCCACCGGCCGCAAGGTCGCCGAAGCCTCCGCCAGTCAATTGATCCCCTGCACACTGGAACTAGGCGGCAACGACGCTATGATCGTATGCGCTGATGCCGACTTAGACCGTGCCGCAGACGGCGCCTGGGTAGGCTCGTGCATGAACACTGGCCATTACTGCTGCGGCACAGAGCGCATCTACGTGGTGAAGGACGTCTACGACGAATTCATGCGTCTGGTACTCGAAAAAGGTAAGGGCCTGCGCCAGGGTGCACAACACGGCTGGGATGAAGATATCGGCGCCGTATTCTGGGACAGACAGATGACCATCATCGAAGCCCACGTGGAAGACGCCCGAAAGAAAGGTGCCAATATTCTGATGGGGGGGCGCCGCAATCCCGATCTTCCGGGTCTTTATTACGAGCCTACTGTCATTACAGGGGTAGATAATAGTATGGACATCATGCTGCTGGAGACATTTGGCCCCGTTTTGTGCATCCAAAAAGTGGATAACGAAAATGAAGCCGTGGCCCTGGCCAATGATTCTGAGTTTGGGCTCAATGGTAACGTGTGGACCAAAGATAAAGACAAGGGATACCGGTTAGCCGCAGCCATCGATACCGGCGCCTGTAGTGTCAACGACATGGCAGTGAGCTATGGTATTCCCGCCGCACCATTTGGGGGGAAGAAAAACTCAGGGCTGGGTCAAGTCAACGGTAAGAAAGGCATCCGCGGCTATTGCCATGAAATGCCCATCGTAATCGATCGCTTCGGTGGTAAAATGCAGAATGGTTATCCCTACAGCGCCAAAAACGCAGAGGGAATCAAGAAACTAATGAACTTCCTCTGGGTGAAGACATCTCTGGGACGCTGGCTGAGCTAGGTCAGCCAGCCCAAGCCTACCCAGTGCCCGACGTATAGCGCCTAAAACAGAACCAGATTATTACGGCGGATCAGTTCTTCATCGCCCCAGTAACCGAGAGTGGACTCGATATCACTTGAAGGTAAACCCATGATAAGCAGGGCTTTAACCGCACTGTAGTTCACCAGTCCGCGGGCTACTTCACGGCCCTGGGAATCGTGGCAAGAAATCATATCGCCCCGCGCAAAATCTCCCTGCACACGCCTGTAGACAGCAAACTGCTATCAGGCGCACCGCATCGTCATCCAACTTTAAACGCCCTGAAGGCTGCTCCATTCCTGCTAGCCACTGCTTCCGTGCATTCAGATAGCGGTCTCGGGCGCCCACATCGTCGTGTACCAACAATATTTACGCGGTGGCAATATCGGTGTGTTTGAAGGCTGTCTCATAGCTTTGTATTAGCGCCGACTGTCCCACCGCAGCAGCCGCCTGAAGCTCGTGTATCAGCTGTGGGCGCGCAGGGTATAGGAAACTGAATCAAGAGCAATGTTTGCTAACATAAAAAGTCACTTTAACGCGTGCATAGGTAACTCAGTCAAAAAGTCTGTGGGCACGCACTTTAATAATTTCATGAAAACCCGTAGACAGGTGAACAACACTAACGATGAAACGTTTTTTATGTATGCAGCAGCCAAAGAGATGTTTACTGCTCAGTACGAACAAGAGCTCATCAAAGCAGGCTTGCTTGAGACTATTCCACACAAAGGGGCCTGCCAACAGACATAAGGCTATTAGAGCTGGATGAGAAGCCCCTTTTAGGTATAGGAAGGATTAATATCGCTAATATCGCTCAATCTACTACAAGGTGCTAGCTTAGCTTTATACACGATATAATGAGACGATTTATAGCCAGAACAGCTGGCATAAAACAAAATTTGTGACAAACTATATCCAAAAATAATCACCTGTGGAGATCACTATGAAAAAACTTTTTATCGCAACACTCTTTGCTGTCAGTTGCTCTGGCGCGATCGCAGATAACAGCTTTGCAGGTCTTTATGGCGGGCTCAGTCTTGGTTATGTTGATGGGGAGGATACCAACCAGGAATTTAGTGATGGTGAATTCGATGGTTATACCGCTAAAAACGAACCAAGCGGCTCAATTATCAGCTTTGTTGCAGGATATAGCTGGGCGGTTGGCAATAATCTGGTGCTGGGTATTGAAGCGGACTACGTCTTTGCCAATGCGGATGACAAGTCTTTGTTTCTCGATGAAGGCGAGCCGGACGAGGATTACCGGGTAACAGTTGAGTTAGAAAATGCGCTATCGATCAGAGCGCGAGCTGGGTACCTGTTTAACAGCAATAAAACCATGGCCTACTTAACTGCGGGTTATGCCAGTGCTGAGCTAGACCGCAGTTACTTTGATGGTGATGAGTCGCAAAGCTCCAGTGACACCCAGGATGGTTGGGCTGCGGGTATTGGTGTAGAACATGTTCTTAATGAAACTCTATCGCTGCAGGCCGAGTATCGCTATGCAGATTACGGCGATGAGACTATCAGCACAGAAGAAATCTATGGCGATGGTTATACCGAAAGACAGAGTTATGAAGAACGCTCATTACGCGTAGCGATTATCTATAATTTCTAGGGAGTATTGAGTATAGCTTGCTTGGCTGACATCAGAATAGTTTGATAATTCTACTCGCTGGCACCAATAGGCGGCGGGAATAGCTGTTGGCTAATGACGGCTTCTGTTTGAAATGACGAAAAAATTGTTGAGAAATTGTTTGGGTTGCTGGGACTCCGGCTAAGAAGACGAGGGTTTATTAAATATTGGAGATAATTTTGAAAATTGACACCAGTAGATAGGGCTTTTATCCTTCTTGTACTTTCCATTGAGAAGATTTACCCAATGTACAACGTATCTGGCTCGTCAAAACCAACGCGGCCTATTTTGTTGTTGCTACTCGCAATGATCGCGGGCTTCGCCAATGCTGAAGGCCGCGCAACCGATGTGGCATCTGGACAATATGAGCTTCAGTCAGGCGCTCTAGTGCGTTCTTATTTGTTACATGTACCCAAGCAATTGACACAGCCTGCGCCACTTGTGATCGTCATGCATGGCTACACGGGGTCCGCGGATAGCATCATGTCTTATTCAGGTATGAATGAGGTCGCGGACGAAGAAGGTTTTGTTGTGGTCTACCCACAAGGTACGGTCGATAAGCAAGGTAACGCGTTTTTCAATGTTGGGTACGAGTTCCACTCTGACTCCTCAGTGGATGATCTACAGTTTATTCGCGATCTCGTCGCACACCTGCAAGGCGAGCTAGCCCTCAATCCAGACAAGGTCTTTGCAACCGGTATGTCAAACGGCGCGGACATGAGTTATGTGCTTGCATGCCAAGCATCAGATCTTATTCGTGCAGCTGCCCCAATCGCAGGCATAATGATGAAAGAAACCTTTGAAACTTGTTCGCCCAGCAGACCGCTACCAATATTCGAAGTCCACGGCACTAAAGACGAGGTATCGTTATTCACTGGTGACATGGAAAATTCCGGCGGATGGGGTCCTTATCTGGATTTGCCGGCGACGATTGCCTTGTGGGTAGGGCTTAACGAGCTAACACTCACGCAGTCGAGCAAGTTGCCAAATAATGCAGCCAATGACGGTAGCCACATTATTTTTGATCGATATTGGTCTGCGTCACATAATAACGAAGTCTGGTTTTACAAGGTTATCGAGGGGGGGCACCATTGGCCCGGTGTACGACTCGATTGGTGGAGAAACCCACTGGCGTGGTGGTACTTTCGCAACGCCAACCAAGATGTAGATACGAGCCGCGTGGTATGGTCGTTTTTTGAGACCATGTCTGACTAAGCTATATACAAAGGCTGTTCACAAAGACTGTTAAGCAATTTCCGGGGTCAGAGCCAAGTGCCAGAGTCAATTTCGTAGTGCGTCTACCTGACTGCGAAAAATTCCCATCTTGAGGCGGGGAACACCGAGACCACAAAGGACGGGGGGGAGAATAAGGCAAAAAAAACACGGGTATAGGAAGGATTAATACCCCTAATATTACTTAATCTACTACAAGGTGCTAGCTGCTGACCATCGCCAGGCTGTTATTGATGCTCAGCCTTTTATTCAAAATAATCGATGATATCGGCGCCATCTTGCACCAAATCGCCATCGGGGGTTTCTAGCACAGGCATAATCATTCGACCGACTACAGGCACAATATTTTTGCTGTAGTAACTGTCGCCACCCGCACGCTCGACAAAAGGAATATGTTGCTTTCGCAAATAACTGCGAGCCTTGGCCATATAAAGCGAAGCCGGCATTCCGTAAAGTTGGTACATGTCGATCATAACTTTAAACTCCACACACTGCTCGCGTATTGATCACAGAGTAATCTCAAATAATAGTCTCACACAAACCTCAAGCTCTGATAACGCCGTCACTTAACACTTAAAGTAGCTTACAAATTAAGTGTCACAAAATATGACGCTAATGCAAAATAAGCAAAACAATTGTGACACCTATTAACAGGACAATATCTGCTGCTTTAACCACTGGTGTCCCCTATCGCGATTCATGGCCTTATGCCAAATCAAGTAAATCGGTAGCAGCGGCATATCGAATGGAAATGAGTATATTTTCAACTGATTTTTATAGAGATAAAACTCTGCCATCTCTCGTGGCACCGTCGCGATACCGTCTGACTGCATAACGACTGTAGGCACCGCTATATACTGATTCACCTCAGCCAAAATTTTGCGCGTTCCCCCTTGAGCAGACATAAACTGCTGTAAGCGCTCACGCCGTTCATTGCCAAAGCCCATCACTACATGGCGCTCTTCAAAATACTGATCGGCACTGATACTAGCCGAAAGGCGCGGGTGTTTTTTTCGCGCAATCACTACCAGTTCCTGATCGTGAAAGTTGCAATAATCTAGCCTGCCATCCTCCGGCGCGACAAAGTCAAAGCAAAAATCAATATCGCCGTCTTTTATCAGTTCAATACCGGTTGCCTGATCATCTAAGTAGGAGTGCACGCTGATATCGGTATCGACCTCATTGACCTTAGAGAGCAACTTCGGCAGTAAAATCAGTTCACCGTAACGGCCAAAGGCAATATTAAATACACGGTCTGACAAGGAGGGGTCAAACTGCTGATCAACATCGAAGGTGTCGGTAATAATCGCTAACACCTCCCGAATTGGCTCTGCAATTTCGGCCGCCCGCGGCGTCGGCTTCATACCATGGCGGGTGCGCATAAACAGCTCATCATCGAAGGTTTGACGCAGCCGTTTAAGGGCGTGACTCGCCGCAGGCTGGGTCATATGTAGCCGTTCTGCCGCTTTTGACATCTGCCCTTCGGACATGATCGCGTCAAAAATAGTGAGTAAATTCAAATCTATAGAGCGTAAATTAAGTTTCACGAATACACCTTATACGTTTATTGAAATTTACTTATATTACATAAAACCCTACTCTTCGAATACAAAATACGACGGTAATAGGAGCGAGCACTGAGCTCGGCAACAAATGGAATCAGTAGATAGCGGCTATACCTATTATTCTTTGGGCCTGATCGTCTTTTATATCCTCTATGAAGGGGCTAAAGGCGCATTCAAAAATGGCAAAAAGAACAGTAAAGACTTGCAGATGCTGGGCATAGCAGTGACATGGCTGATGATCATAGAGCGACCGCTACTGATCTTTTGTACCTTCTCACTCTGTGCACTGCTAATCCCACAACATCTAGGCGCCCTGGCCTGGCTTGAAGAGGATCATTTAGTCGCCGCCACGGTAGTTTTTGTGTTAATCGACGAGTTATTACACGGCTGGGTACACAACTTCGCTCACGCACCAACACCCAAAAATCTGTTACTCGCTAAGCTACAGCGCCACTACAAGGTCACCCACCGCACCCATCACCTCCACGGTGGTGCAGACAACCGCGGAGAGCTCGGCGCCAGCCAGACCATCGTGGTGGGCTGGGGCTGGGCCTTCTCCCTACCCAATTATTGGTTTGGTTATATCTGCTTATATCTCGGTTTAATTGAAGCCTGGGCTATCGGCACCGCGATTAAAAGCCTATGGGGTATTCACACCCACGCCAATCTCGATTACGATCTAAAATTGCTCAATCATAAAAACCCGATCGTTTCGAAAACAATGTACTCCTTGGCGCATATCTTTGTGTTCCCAACTCAACACCACCAGCATCACAGCCGCAGTAAAAATTCGGGAAGTAATCTACAAAATTTTCTCGCTATCTATGACTGGCTACTGTGGAAAAAATTGGTTATCTGCTATGAGCGCCCTAAAATTTATGGTTGGCGTAAAAATGAAAATGAAGAGAACAGTTCTCTCTATCGGTATTTTTATCGCCGATATAAGAAAGTATAAAACACTTATTAACACTAACTCAGCATTGATTAAGCAGTAAGGTAGGCAGCACATGGCTTCAGCCACATCAACCAGCAATATTAAAGCGTCAGCGAAAACGCCCTTTCACGAAGTTATTATTATTGGCGCGGGCTTCGCCGGCATTGGCGCTGCGATCAAATTACACCAGGCAGGCGTTGATTACGTACTGTTAGAAAAAACCACTGAAGTCGGCGGCGTCTGGCGTGAAAACACCTATCCCGATTGCGCATGCGATGTGCCGTCCACCTTATACTCTTATTCATTCGCACCCAATCCAAATTGGCAGCGGCTCTTTGCCGACCAAGCGGACATCAAAGCATATAGTCACGATACCGCCCAAAAGTTTGGCATCATGGACAATATTCGTTTTCAGCACGAACTAAACGAAAGCCGCTGGAACTCAGAGCAACAATGTTGGGACCTAAGCAGTAGCGGTGGCCAGTATAAAGCACGCTTCGTTATTATGGCCTGCGGGCCAATGCACAAGCCACTCATTCCCGACATCAAGGGCATCGACAGTTTTACCGGAAAAGCCTTTCACTCCGCTAACTGGGATAACGATTATGATTTCAGCGGGAAACGTGTAGCTGTTATTGGATCAGGGGGTTCGGCTATTCAGTTTTTACCGGCTATCCAACCCGAGCTTAAACATCTCACTTTGTTTCAGCGCACACCGCCATGGGTATTGCCGAAAGCCAATCCAAAAATATCACCTCGCTGGCAGACAATTTTTAAAACACTGCCCTTTACCCAAAGTCTGTTTAGAAACGCCTTGTTTTTACAGTTCGAGTTTCTTAATCACAATTTAAAACACCCTAAATTCTCAGGACGCCTGGAAGCTGCTGCGATTAAACATATCCGCCGTGGAGTCAAGGATGAAGAGTTGCGAAAAAAGTTAACGCCGGATTATTCTCTAGGTTGCAAACGTATATTACTATCCAACAACTGGTATCGCGCCCTCGCTAAAGACAACGTCGATGTAGTCACTGGGGTTAGCGAGATCCAAGGCAATAAGATCATCGCCAGCGACGATTCGAGTTGCGAGGTCGATGTCATCATTTATGGAACCGGCTTTGAAGTATCAAACCCACCGATCGGAAAACTGGTATATGGCGTCGGTGGCAAGAACCTCGCAGAACAATGGGCGGGATCGCCTGAAGCCTATATGGGGACAATGACTCACAACTGCCCTAATCTGTTTTTAACCTTAGGCCCAAATTTGTATACCTATACATCGGCCTTTGTGATTATCGAAGCACAGATAAAATACATTACGAGCGCGATAAAGAAAGCTCGCCGTAAAAAAATAGCAACCATCACCGTTGATCGTGACGCCTCTGACGCACTGAATAACAAGATCCAAACATCATTACAAGACACCGTCTGGAACAGCGGCTGCTCAAGTTACTTTATCGACAAGAATGGTCGCAACAGTACCAACTGGCCCTGGAGTACGATGCGGATGCGACGTCGACTCAGTAATTTTAAGCTGGGAGATTATGTGATAGAAAAGCAGAGCGGATAGTATGCTGTTACACACTTATTAATAGGTGTGTAACAGCATAGGAGATCATGGAGTCAGGTCTTTGATTTATGATTACTAACAATTCTACTAATTGTCGAATAATGTAAATCAAAATATCTACTAATTACTTTTAAACTATATCCGCCACTTTTATAGGCACTAACGATAGCCTCATTGCGACTATCGGCTTTATTTTCATAAAACCTTATTGTTTTTGGTACAACCCTTCTTTGTGAAGATAGCGCTTCATCTAACACCTTATTTTTATCAATTAATAAATTTAGTTTTTCGATAAAATCATCATCACCCAAATAAACCTGATTTTTTAGCATACTCCATGGTGATGGCTGGTCTTTACCTTCGCTCACAAATTTTTTGTAGCGGTTAATCGCATAACTTTTTCTTTTACCAAAGCTCGCTAGCATCCATTCCGTAGTTAGCCAAACAGGCGTACTTACTTGACCAGTGGTAGCTCGGTAACTACTCCACGGCCAATCCTTGGCTACTCGCACCATTTTTGCATACACGGGGTTCAGTACAATATAGCGGCTTAACTCTACTAAGTAGTTTTGCTTCTCTACCATAATGGCTTTATAAATTCCTTGAAACACCTGCCCAACTCTATTTTTTTGCACGATTAGAAACTAGGGTATACACGCCGTTTAAATGGCGCATCCCTTTTGATAAATTTGCATCAGGCGTTTCAATAAGCAAATGATAATGATTACTCATCAGACAGTAACAATAGCATTCCCAATTAAATCGTTCACACACTTCTCCTAATATTTTGAGAAATAAATTACGATCATTATCTGAATCATAAATGTCTTCTTGTCTATCACCACGAGATGTAACGTGATACAGCGAGCCTGAAAACTCTATTTGAATTGGTCTTGCCATTAAAACACTCCTTTGTTTTAACTCATAAAAAGATACTACTTAACAATCATAAATCAAAGACCTGACCTCATTCTTTTGTAGAGTTCGTTGAAAATGGGCAGGTTGCAAAAAAAAATCAACAAAAATAACACCAAAAATATTTCAGTAAGCGAAATATTGGCACGTTACAGCGAGCTGAAAATAGAAATGGCGCTGTATTAAAAGAACATCGCGATCGAGGTAAAACATATGTTGCGAGTGTGATTATTAACATTGAACAATTGGTTAGACTATACCCGATCGGTTAACTTGGTTTTAACCTGACTACGTACATTCAAGAAACGAAGCTGTACGTTCTAATAAGCTATCTAGATTAGATTCCAAAACCTTCAGTTTTCCTGAGTCAAAATGATTTCTATTGTGGAGGCGATCCCTCACGAAAGCCACCTCCTCAACTACCTTATCGTGATTTGTCTCAATATCGCCTAACACTTCGAGCCATTCGGTAGCTACACCCTTTAAGCCGTCCCGTGACTCTAATGTCGGATTGTCAAGGATTGTCTGAGCTCGCCGCCGTGCTTGGGTAAAGAATTTCTGGGAGGTTATTCGCTTCTTCTCAATCCTCACTAAAATTTCCATAGCACCAAGTCGGTGATCTTCTCGCCTGTTTGCCAATCCAATCCATAACGCTACGCAAGACAACGCCATTGCTAGAAAAGTAAACCAATTATTCAGGTCTTGTTCCATGATTCTCAGTCCGTGAATTCATTCGTCTTGATTAGGCTGGGTGAGCATCTCTGACCTTAGACGCGCGAACTCTTTCTTGCTCTGCAGTCCTTTGTAAAGGGCCCAACCAGAAAACACCAAAGCCAGAATGCAAATAAAGCCATTGATAGCAAACATAGTAATCATCAGTCCATGAACTCGGATAGGACGATTATACCTTGGCTTAGCAGTTATGGGGCAGATATTGACAAATTAGCTTTGATTTACTGTCTCAAGGTCAAAGATCGAGAGAATTGGGGCGACAAATCAACCTGAGGCTTTGAGGAAGGTTGTAGTGGCCTAATGATCTTGGACACCAACTTAGGTGGTAAAATCCATCTTACAGAGGTGTTTAATGACAGCGAAAAGAAGAACATTCAGTCCCGAATTTAAACGAGAAGCCGCGGAGCTAGTACTTCTACAGTCCTATAGTTACCCACAAGCTTGCGAAGCGCTGGGGGTTGGTGAAACGGCCCTGAGACGTTGGGTTGATCAATTATCATCTGAACGTATCGGTATTACGCCCAAGGCTAAGGCGTTGACGCCAGATCAGCAACGAATTCAAGAGCTTGAGAAGCGAGTTAAGCGGCTAGAGCTAGAGAAGAAAATATTAAAAAAGGCTACCGCTCTCTTGATGTCGGAAGAGA
>JBKEHH010000014.1:0-83328 GCA_046710535.1 Pseudomonadales bacterium | reverse complement strand
CTCAGGACTGAATGTTCTTCTTTTCGTTGTCATTAAACACCTCTGTAAGATGGATTTTACCACCTAAGTTGGTGTCCAAGATCATTAGGCCACTACAAGATAAGCTATGCAGCGAATCCAACGCAAGTCAGTAAATGGCGGGGGGGGGTACTGTCACCGCCACGGACTAACAATTAAATCGCAAACTTAGCACAAGGTTTATTGCCTAAAACTAACTCCTTTTTTGTTGGCTGTAGGTCTGACATTCCCTTGTTTATAAAAAATTTTAGGACGCGCATCATATTCAATTTTACAATATTGTTCAACACTTCAACCAACATAGCCGTAGCCAATTATTTGATCTTTAATACAATTACCAACCCATTCCATGCCTTAATAAACACTTCTTTAGGTAGCCCTACTACCGCACCAACACGTGGATCAAACACTGTCACAGTCTCATCACCGGCATTATGGACAACCACATAAAACTGATTATTCGCTTTTACAATAACTGACATTTCCCCAGCCTTAGGAAGATCGTCGTAGCCGATTTCTGTCTTGGAAAAATCATAAGCAAACTTTGCCGCAAGCCTGATTAGCCTCTCTTGCTCTATTATGCCATTGCTGCGGGAGTAACGATTTCGAAGTTCTAAGGCCGCCTGAGTATCCCCTAGACGTGCTAACAGGTAAGCAAGAGAGAGTACCCCACCATCACCCTTGCCTGCTTGAATAAAATGAGCGGGAACAAGGTCTTTTAGGTCATTCTTTTCACTTCGATTAGACATATCACTATAGATACGCTGGATATCGATATTAGAAAACATCGCAACAGAGCCGGTGTGTAAAACCACCGCCAACACTATGGCAATAAGCGCTATTATTGGATAAGCGATAAGCGTTATGGATTTCGAGCTGTAGATAGTTATCGACATCGTCTTTTTATCCACATCAAATATATAACAACTAAAATCAGCACCAGCATTGAAAGAAGCGCTGGCGCCTGCCTGTATATGGTACTGCCACTTCTTGTGCGCACGACGTGCTCAAACAGCCTTGGGCCATCGGCATGAATATAGCCAGACTGAACCACGCCTTTGTCAGTAATCACTATTGATGGCCCAGTATTTGATGCAAACAAAATGTCTCGGCCTGTCTCCATTGCTCTTACCGCTGCATAACGCATATGCATATAGGTTAATGCGGAGTAACCAAATGATGAATCATTTGTGATAACAATAATCGCCGCAGCGCCTTTGTTCACAAGCTGGTTTGTCGCTTGAGCAAATGCAATATCAAAACATATATTGACCCCGATGGTATTTCCATCAACGCTAATTAAACCATTGTCACCTCTATTAACATGGCTTTCGAGGAAGGGAACGGGATTGCTTTTTTCTATTTGACTGATGAAGTCACCATTTACTATAAAGTCAGCGACATTGCGCTCGGTGCCATTGTTTGCATAATCCTTACTGCCTGCCAGCAATTGGTATGAACTAATTGCGGCCAATTGCTTAAACGCCTTATGTCGACTCTGCAATTGCCTATTCGCTAATCCATTGCCACCTTCTGGCCACACAATCAGCTCAGGTTTCATCGCAATGGCTTGTTTAGTCAATGTATCCATTTCCGACTCTATGGCTTCTTTTTCAGCTATTGAATACGGTATTTTTGTCACTCGCGTAAATGACAAATTGTTATCGACGGTAACAACATTAAGCCGCCCATGTTCAATTAACGCTGGCGATAAATTGGCGGCCCATAATGTAATCACTGATAGGCTATAAGCCAATAGCGCTGCACCAACCTGCTTTCGACTAGCTTTGTCCTCAATAAAAAACGCCGCGCAAAGTGCATTAAAACCACAAATCAGGTAATCAACACCCCAGCCGCCAACAACACTGAACAACCCTGTTCCATTCAATACGTCCATTGGAAAGGCCAACGATATCAACACAGGCATAGACACCACATACTCTCCCATCAATTGTAGAAGGAAGTAGGCTGGGACAAATGCTATCCATGTTGTTTGGATAACTCTCACTAATGAAAGCATTTTTATCAGCAACGTAAAAAAGCAAAAAACGTTCCTGAAACCAACACGGCGATCACTACCTTATCGGCCCCCCATGGAATGACAGAGATCGGAATAAAAATATACGCGGTAATGCCAAACAAAAAGCCCGCATAGATTGAGTCAACCAAAGACAGCTTATGAACTGCGTAGATTAGTGGCACGAAGCTCACAAGCATCAAAAATGCTAAACCAGCAGGCGGCAAAGCTAAAATAAACAGCAAGCCACCCAGTACTGGCAGTAGCAACAACTTAAATTTCAACCAGAAAACTGCATCCATACTCAAGCCTAAAACAACCGATAAAGTCGTGACAACTGACCAGTAGTAAAATCACGATGGTAAATCGCTCTATATTTACTGACAATATCATTCTTATTGTGTATTACCGTCACTTCAAAATACTGCGTCTTCAGTGCCAGTGGGTATAAAGCATTTTCCATTGAATCAACATCGATAAGCTCTGTTATTTGCTTATTGTCGTCTATAGGCTTTTGTTGACGAGCCGCCACAATTCTTTCAACTACGTTTTGTGACAACCTTGGGAAAATAGCCATAAGTATTTCAGGTGGCGCCGTATTGATATTTATCGGCTGCTTAGGCGGCAGAGCGGTAATGAACGGGGCCAATTGAGACAACTCTTTCCATGGGATATTGATAAAACGGGGCAGCTCGTAGCTATCATAAAAAAAGGTTTTTCCCACCGCACCAGATTTTTCGCTGTTGTAACTGTTTTCAAAATAGGTGTTTCTTAGCTGATACGCTAAATCTGATGCATAACTGGGTGATAAATACAGACCAATCAGCAGGCTTCTAAATACATTAACGGCATCATCATTTATTTCTCCGTTGGCATGCAGTAAATCGTTGAGATTAAACCTGCCTTGTAAATCAGTAATAGTGATAACAATATTTTCACTTAGCAAGCTCTCTGGCAACATCACGTTAGACCAAAGATCATGTTCCGAGTCAGAAAAAATGTTGGCTTCTTGGTCTTTTTTCCAATCACTGGTTAATAACTGTTGCGCATAATTTTCAGCGCCTATAGACAATGTTTGAGACTGTATTAAATTCAACCACTGCTTGGTGTGATGAGTGGTATCTTGCCCCAGTAGAAATAACTGTCGTGCCCAAAACATGGCAACCACTAACACAAGTAATACCGTGATAAGCGCAACACCTTGCTGATTTTTACGAGGTTTAAACTGTTTCACTGGACAACCCATAGCCGTATTTGAGCGTCGTTATCAATAGCCTTTATGGTTAGCTCAATACCGACAGGAGTAGGGAGATTGATTTTTTTATTTTTCTCATTTTTACTACTTAATGCCTGCGCCTCGCTATCTACAGATGCCACCGCGCCATTGTTGTTTTCAAGTTCTTCATATTGCACTTCGTCTGAAATATAGTCATCTTCCTCAACAGGCCAATTGTCATACCATTTACCATCGCTGCCTTTAATCCGCCAGCTGGCAAATTCAATGTCCGCCATGATGACTTGATGCTGCATGCGCTCGGCGCCTTCAGCGATAACAAAACCTGCCTCTCTTACAAAAGCGTCTACTAAACCTTGTTCTGAATCGACATTTTTAACCACATAACTAATACGCTTTAGAGCGCTTGTCGTAACCCCGGGGACATTTTCAGCTGTTCGTACTACACTCAGCAATACACCATTTTCCAACACCAACGGTTGCTCATTAAGAGGCAGTAAATATCTCGCTTTCTCACCAAGTAGTGCCTGAAAATCCCTTGCCATTAACCACTCTAGCCTTCGTTCTTTATTATCCAATACAGCTTTGCCTGATAGCACCTGCTGGGTAAAGATCGTCCGCGATAAGATTTGATAGGCGCCAACACTGATCAATGCAAAAATCGACAGCGCTACTAACATCTCTATCAGCGTAAAACCCAAAGACTTAACTTGAGAGACACTTTGACGCGGACTAAAATAGCTACTCATTAGCGAATGTCACGCGGTGAGTTGTCAGCCGTAAAACTAGTTAACACCGCTAATTCATATTCACTGTCTATTGAAGAGTTTTTAACGCGAATTGTCACCTGCGAAGTATCACTATCGGGCAACTTGATCAATCTAGTTTCAATCAAAAATGAACGCCCGGAGGAATCGACAGCATCGGTTGAGTTGAGCGGAGGAACATCAGGATATTGAAGTAACGCATTGGCCATATGCTGCTGCGCAATACGCATAGCCGATGTTTTTTCATCCAACATTATTGATCTCATCAATTGATGCTGATTCAAACCCAATATCGCTAGCGATAGCAAAGCAAATATCACTAGTGCCACCATCACTTCCAGCAAAGTAAAACCACAATTATTTTCAGGCTGATGCATCATCGGACAACAAACTCGTTAATGCCATCGAAAACAATTGACCTCTCGTAATCCATAGAAATAGATCGCAAAGTAACGACTGACGGTACACCGCCTTCGGCTGACAATATTAATAAACCCACTGATTGATTCTGATCAACACCCGATTGAGCGGTGTAACTTTGCCCATCATTTATATCAAATTTAACAGACATAATGATATCTTCAGGTAACCAGTAGCCCTCTTTTCCATCAGTGCTTTCTGCAATCCAATCGCCTACCTGCGCTGACCAGTTTTTGATGATATAGCTATTTTCAGAAAATGTAATTTTGACAGATGATGATTCGTACAATGCGTCAAAGCGAAGCCTGTTCAACTGTCGTTTTAAAGACAATAACTCTTGATCGATGCGCTGACGTTTCCCATCGTAGAAACTGACTGTAATCATTGATAGCACGACACTTACAATTAACAGTACTATCAGTAACTCAATTAAGGTAAATCCTAATGATCTAGCCTTTAACTTCACTACAAATTCCAATTCCCGATATCAGCATTGTCGCCTTCGCCGCCTTCTGCACCATCGGCTGCAAAGGAAAATAAATCATAAGGCCCGTCCACCCCTGGACTGATATATAGATATTCATTACCCCAAGGGTCTTTAGGCACATCGCGCTTTTTAATATAGCCACCTTCTCGCCAATTTTTGGCATCAGGGCTGCCGCTAGGCTTGGAGATCAATGCTTGCAGGCCTTGATCGGTGCTAGGGTATTGATAATTGTCCAATTTATACATATCAAACGCTTCAACTAATGCGCTGATATCGAATTTAGCCGCTGTTACCCTCGCCTCATCCGCCCTACCGACAATATTAGGCGCCAACATACCTACCAATACGCTGATAATGACCACCACCACCATAATCTCGATTAATGTAAAACCTGCTTGCTTCTTATCCTGCATACCGTTGCTTCTCATGTATTACCCTGTACCCAAATTAGACGAGTTCATTCAATCCAAAAATCGGCTGCAATATAGCCACAACAATTGCCATCACCATCACGCCCATCACTAACAATGCAACAGGTTCAAATAGGCTAATTGCGGTCGCCAATGTTTGATCCACTTTACGCTGCTGTAATAGCGCTGCTTTTGCCAGCATGCGCTGCAGCTCTCCTGACACCTCGCCGTTATGAATCATATGAATCATCAATGACGGAAACTCTTGTGTGTTGTTAAGCGCCACATGCAAGCTTTCACCTTCTTGCACGTTTATTGCAGCTGCTAAAATATGAAATTTTAAATGCTGGTTGGTCAACACTTCACAAGCAATACTTAAGCTATCAACCAAAGGCACGCCGCTGGCAACCAAATTATGCAAGGTATTAACAAAGCGGCTTAAATTTATTCCGCGCGATAAATCGCCAAACAAAGGAAGCGATAGGAATGCTTTATCCCACCGTAATCGATATTCAGTTTTACGCAGCAAAAGACGTATTAGAACAACTACTAAAATAATGCCAACAAGCATCAAAAACCAATAGTGACTAAAAAAGTAACTAACGGCCATTAACGCCTTGGTCATCCATGGCAAACTCTGCCCTTGCTCGTCAAACACCGCGACAATATCTGGAACCACCCACGTTAACAGCGCAGCGACAATCACAATCGCCAACACCACTAACATGACAGGATAAATCAATGCGGTTTGAATCTTACGTGTATTGTCATGCTGTTCTTGCGTGTAATCAGCCAGCTCTTCTAAAACTGACTCTAAATTTCCTGATTGTTCCGCTGATGCAATCATCGCGCTATACATTGTTGGAAACGCTTTGGGAAAGCGCATCATACTATTTGCTAAACTTTGCCCCTCCAATACTGACACTTTAAGTTCGTTGATCACTGACTTGGCAGTATTCTCACTGGATAACGCAATCGCACCGAGCGATTGATCTAGCGACATACCAGAACCTAATAATGTTGCTAGTTGACGCGTGATTTCAGCAAGATCTGCAGAATTTAGCTTGGGGGGCGCGTTGCTATGGCGACTAAAATAATCAGTGAATTGTCGATACTCTTTGATCTGCCATATTTCAACGGGTTTTAACGCCGTGTCGCGCAGGCTCTGCCGCGCTTCTCTCTCGCTTACTCCTTCAAGCTCACCATTGAGCAAGGCACCATTCACATCTATGGCTTTATAACGATAACGAGGCATTTTCCCTTATTTAACTCCTGTTCCTTTAAGTAGGACAACAACCTACTACCCTCGAAGCTATCCTTGTGAGTCAAGTCTGAAAAGATTACGATAGCGAACTTATCTTAGGGTAAATTATACTAAGCAGCTGATTGTAACGATCTGTTGCAGGAATGAATACTGTTACTAGCGTAATTTAATGGACTAGACCATCGAATGTCATCTTCGACGACCACAACAGCAAGTGCGATAATCCTCGCCACCGTCATGATTGGCTATACTCTAATAGCCAATTTGGCGCCTGCGCTATCTACCCCGGTAGCATACGATTTGGCATTAACAGAACTTACAACAAGCGCTCAAAATAGTACTGCCTTAAAACTGAGTTCGATTGCAGACCTGCATCCTTTTGGAAAAGCCGAATCAGTTAAAACAATAAAGGCACCTAAAGCCCTGCCGACCACAAATCTTGATCTACGCTTAGTTGCGACCTTTGTAAAAAAGAACTCTGAAAACTCCTCTGCGCTGATAGCTATCGCCCGTAACACTGCAAAACTGTTTTTAACACAAGATACCATCGCCGATGGCGTGACATTACATGAGGTCTTTAGCGACCGAGTCACTATCAAACGCGATGATGCCTTTGAAACACTGTTGCTTCCTACTGCAAAAGCGCTAGCGTCTAACAAAAATAATAATGCACATTACACCACGCCAACCAATCAACCAACCGTATCAACGCCTGCCGAAAACCTAGGTCGAAATACATCTCTGCAACAGCAGCCGCTGGTAAGGCGAAGTTCAGAGAATTATTCCCAACTTAGTGATCGACTGGGAAAACTTCGCGCCAAAAGAGATCAATAAAGGATTTTTCATTTTATGCTGTTTACCCCATCAATTAAAAAAGCGTTTGCGTCAAGGGTTAACCATAGGCTCAACAGCTTTGTCATGATTTTTTTGACCACAGTGCTAGTAGTCATACCCACTGACGCCATTACAGCTGAACAATCCCAAGAAAGAAATATCTCGATTTCTATGGAGCAAGGCGATATTCGCGAACTTATTCGTTGGGCATCAACTCTGGTAACCAAAAATATCGTCATTCATCCGTCGGTTAGCGGTCAGGTCACTATTTTGGCGGGTGATCCGATGAGCAAGAAAGAAGCTTATGACGTTTTCTTATCAACATTAGAAGTTCACGGCTATTCAGCCATTGAGCTTGATGATGTCATCAAAATAATTCCAAATGGTACTGAACCCACTAGCCCCCTGATTGATGAGAAGTCATCTTCACAAGCCAGTGAAAACAACATCACCAAAATAGTTCGTCTAAAGCATATTGATGCCAGCGAGACCATCAATCTGGTAAAACCTCTCGCGGCCAAAGGCAGCTCGCTGATTGCTGAACCCAGCACGAATTCGTTGATAATTTCTGGCCGCTACCAACAAATTGAACATTTGCTTACGATCATTAGCAAGCTCGACATTACCAGTGATGTTGACGCAGAGATTATTGCTATTAACTATGCAGATGCCGGCAAGATTGTCGACATACTGAATAAAATAACTGCTAAGCAAAAATCATCGGCGAATAGCAAAATCACCATTGTGGCGGAGCCAAGAACTAATAGCATATTGATCGCTGGAAATTCGTCTGAAAAAAGACAGTTGCGCATACTCATAGGAAGGCTAGATAACCCACAAGACACCCAGGGAAATGCGCAAGTTATTTTTCTCAATTATGTTGAAGCCGCAAAACTTATGCCGACATTACGAGCTGTTGCCACAGGGCTACGAAGCAATGTTAGCTCTCCTGGTGAGCGCATCGAAACTACCATAGAAATCAATGAACAAACCAACTCACTGGTTATCACCGGCTCACCCGACATTATCAAGTCGCTTCGCGCTATTATCGATCAATTGGATATTCGCAGAGCGCAAGTACTTGTGGAAGCTCTGATTGTCGAGGTTAACGAAGAACGACTAAAAGATTTAGGAATACAATGGCAAACCGATGTTCCTAGCGACGGTGTATTTGCAGGGCAAAACACTATCACCAAGAATATCAATATCATATCCCCTCCTACCATAGCGTCAGGACTAACATTGGGGTTGTTTAAAGACGACCAGTTACGCGCCATGATACGCGCACTCGAAAACGATACGGCTGCGAACGTGTTATCTACACCAACCATTGTTGTGCTAGACAATGAAGAGGCTGAAATATTGGTCGGAGAAAACGTACCGTTTATTACCGGACAATCTACCAATGCATCATCTTCAACCGACAATCCATTTCAAACTATTCAGCGCCAAGATATTGGTGTCACGCTTAAAGTTAAACCGCGTATTAATAATGACGGTTCAATTAATCTCGAAGTCAATCAGACTGTAGAAAGCATCTCGGATACCTCTGCTACCACAGCTGATATCGTCACCAACAAGCGTGCTATCAATACTCATGTGTTAATTGATGATGATGCGATTTTAGTATTAGGCGGATTAATTCGCGATGAGATCACTCAGACGGAAAGTAAAATCCCCTTGCTCGGTGATATTCCATATTTGGGGCGCCTATTTAAAAGCACCTCCGATAAAATCGTCAAGAAAAACCTGATGGTATTTTTACACCCAAAAATATTGTACACAGAAAGTGATAACAACTTAGTGACGAAAAAGCGTTACAAACAAATGCAGCTAAATCAGTACGACATGAATGAAGATCTTGATAATTTCTTACTGCCTGGTTCAGGTTCAGTGTTAGAAGAATTTATAGAGCAAAATAGGGCTGCCAACAAACAGCCCTCAGAAGTTAATGAACAGCCCAGCGAAACCCCAGAAGATGAATAGTATCCCTATTCAGTGGGCTAAACGCTTTGATATCGTCGTCAACACGTTAGACCAACAACCGTGTGTGTCATATTCAGACAAAACGCCAATAGCTGCACTAGCGGAAGTTAGGCGTTTTTTAGACAAGTCAATAAAGCTAGAATTGCTGAGTCAAGAAGACATAGCAAAGCTAACTTACGAAACTTACGAAGATACTAAAAGTAAGGAATTTGCCGATGCAAATACATTATCAGGTAACGAAGGGTTAAGTGATGCGCTGCTAGATATTGGCAACAAAGTTGATTTACTAGATAGCGAGGATGCAGCTCCAGTTATCAGACTCGTCAATGCTATGCTTGTTGAAGCATTAAAACGCCGTGCGTCAGACATTCATATTGATACCAGTAAAGACAAGTTAACGATTCGCTATCGTGTAGACGGGGTATTGCAGTCAGCAGCATCGGTGCATCGAAGTATTGGCCATCTTTTATTATCGCGCATTAAAGTGATGTCGAAAATGGATATTGCTGAAAAGAGAAAACCTCAAGACGGCCGCTTCTCCATGCAATTACTAGGCACGGATATGGATGTACGAGTATCTTCACTGCCGACAAAAAGAAGTGAGCGTATCGTTATGCGTTTACTTGCTCACGGCGCTAATAATTACGAACTAACGAATTTAGGCATGGATGCTCAACTACTGGGCAGCATCAAAAAGCTTATTGCTCAACCGCACGGTATTATTCTAGTGACAGGCCCGACAGGTTCGGGCAAAACCACAACACTATATGCAGCACTCCAATCGATCGACATGCTACGACGTAATATCCTGACTATTGAGGACCCAATCGAATACGATATAGAAGGCATCTCTCAAACACAAGTCAATGAAAAATCTGGCATGACATTTGCCAGCGGCTTAAGATCAATGCTTAGACAAGACCCAGACGTTATATTGATAGGGGAAATACGAGACAACGAGACGGCATCTATAGGCGTACAGGCTAGCCTCACTGGCCACCTCGTCCTATCAACGCTTCATACAAATACTGCTGTTGGGGCGATTACTCGCTTAACCAATATGGGGGTCGAATCCTATTTGCTAGCTTCCAGTCTAAGCGCTGTAATGGCTCAGAGACTGGTGCGAAAGCTTTGTGATAACTGCAAAATTATTCGTCCAATCACAGTGCACGAAATCGATATCTTCAATACCTATAAACTTAAACCACCACAAGAACTAGCCCATCCAGAGGGATGCGCAGAGTGTAACAACACAGGGTTTTATGGCCGCAGTGCTGTATATGAACTCGTAATTATTGACGACAAACTCAAACACCTCATTACGAAAGCTGAAAGCGAGCAAGTCATTGCGCAGCAACTGCCCAACGACCATCGATCGCTGGTAACTTCAGGGCTAGAAAAAGTATCAAATCTAGAAACCAATATCGAAGAAGTACTTCGCCTCGCTGTCGAGCAACCCAATGACTAGGTATTTTCTATTTATTGATCAACAGGCAATAAACAGCACCCCTACTTGGGGAGGTATTAAGGCCTACCAGAAAGAAATAGGCGTTGATGCAATACTCATAGCGGGCGCGCAGCTAATATCCGTCATCAACGACGATGAGGATGAGGATGAGGATGAGTGTATTTTGGTATGGCCAGCGATGCACACCATTTGTGATTGCATCGATTTACCTAACACAGATAACAAATCCCAGCATATTTCCAACACCATCAAATATCATCTTGAAGAATACGCTCTTGAAGATATTGACGCATTCACTATCACCTGCCACCCATTTGATGAAAATCAATGGAAAGCTGTTGCCATACATAAACAGCTATCCAGCCAATGGCTCGCATTCTTAGCTAAACAACATGTGCCCATCAGCAAAACCATCTTAGATACTCACTTAATTTCATCAACAAATAGGACAATTACAATTGTCAGCGACGAATCAATGGTATTGATTAACCTTGATCAAACAAACACCTACGCCTGTGATTATAAAAATTTAACTGTATTTTTAGAAAGTATTATAAGAGAACGTACTGATGACCACTCCATAGTTCACCATCATTTCGGTGAGCCGACTATAGACAGTAATATGGTACACGCCCGCTATGACTATTCCTCAATAGCAGTACCGATCGAACAATGGTTAGTAGACCATTCAGCGGAACTGGAATACTGGGACGTTTTACCCAATAAGCGTAAAGACATCAAACACGAGTTATACGATCTCATTAAAAAACCGTTATTTGCTATTAGTGCAGCGGCTGTACTTCTGATGGTTGTTGTTATTAATACCGTGTCGTGGCTTTACTACTCGTCACAAGAAAAAGAATACCAAGATCAAGCTGTCGCCTTATACAAGGAAATATATCCTCAAGACAAACGAATAATTAGTCTTAAAAGACAACTTAAACAACATATCAATAACACTAGTTCAGCAACAAATAATAATCTTCAGCAGTTGCTGGTAAGCGCTTTAAAACCAGCGGATGTAGTTGACATACAATCGTTGAGATTTCAGCCTAGTAACGGTCTTACTATAGATATTAAGGCCACCAGTCATGATGCAATACAACGATATGTGAAATTGATTGAAGAAAATGGTGCAAAAGCCAAATTACTAAATGCAGATCAGCAAAAATCTACTATCAGTGCAAAAATACAAGTCACTTTATAGACTCACAAGTAAAATATGAATGAACTCGTAGAACAAATTAAAACCAATGCTAAATCACACCCGCGTCACGCTATTGCCTTGGTAGCTATCATTCTTTCGCTTGTCATTTTGCCTTCTATCAATACCCTGAAGCTAAAAGCTATAAATGGATATACGGAAAAAAAGTCGCTGTTATCATGGATGCAGATAAATAAAAATACTCTGATAGAAAGCAATCATGGAACTCGAACTGGAACTGACGAAGTTACCATTAGTGATCTCGCGAAAATTGCCGCCGAATACGAAATTACATTGGATCGAATACAACCGAAAACAGATGGAGGCGTACTTATCTCTACCAATGATGCGCTTTATAGTAAAACCATAGCGCTTATCGGGGCATTAAATACTTCCTCAAAAAGCACCAAGATAACGTCATTAACATTAAATAAAGGAAAGCAACCTGGGAATGTTAGCGCCACAATAACCATTCAAACTAAATGACTCGCCTTTTGACAGCACTAAATGCGAACTGAATAATCCATTTATAGGCTGTTAAGTAGTAGATAGTGTAATAGTGAAGCTGACCACCTGATTAAAAGGTGACATTATCATCTCATAACTACTTACGGATCAATGAACAGACGAGTGAGACCGACATAAAACCCAGAATTTAGATTACAGGCAGCACGTCTAGTTGTGAATCTAAGATGTTTCTATTCGCAAAACAGAGAAAGCATTGGGAGTTAGAAAATTTATCATGGACAAATGAGTCCGCCAGCTTCGAGAAGAGCACAATGGTATTTGCCACAGGCAACACCAATGACCCCATACCAAAGAAAAACCGAGAATTTGAAAAAAGTCTCTGGCGCGTGGAAGAAGAAAAGAAATGTAAAAAAGGGCTACCTATCTCTTGAACTCGGACTCCCTGAACTTCCCAGACTTTACTAGACACTTAACATAGTTACTAGGCAACTGCATTAAACGTAATCATGAATCCTTTAAGCGGGCAGTCTTCAACATACACCGAGCTATTAATATCCTTTCTCTAATGAAAATCCACCCCTTCTAAAAAATGCCCAGCGTCTACCGTTAGGACGTTGGTGTAAATTTCTGTCGTTTGTATCGATGCGTGTCCTAGGAGTTTGCTGACAATCTTTAAAGGCCTGCCATGTAATATGAGATGAACAGCGAAAGAATGCCTAAAGGTCTTTGTAGATATCGAAAATGGTGCGCCCCCTACTCTCTCCACTAATCGCTGAATATGTCGCCAAACGGTTTGTCGTTTCATGGTAAATATGTGTTCAGTCTTTCTAAAATGTCCTGTGTATAAATAGCTTTGAATTCTATCTTGTACGCCCCGATCAACGATGGGCACATAGCGCTTTTTCGATCGAAGTAAGGACTTTTTAGTTGGTCGTCCTGACCCTTGTTTGAGTGTTTTTAAAATAACACCGTAATCGTAGCCGTCATTGGTAAAGCGTTCAGGGGTTAACGCGAGGACTTCAGATACCCGTGCTCCTGTTGTCCACATTAAGTCATAGATGAGGCGATAAATTGGATCTTTTTCCGCATCAAGTAGGAGATTGATTTCGGGCTTCAGCAGGTAAGCTGGCATGGTGTCGGCGGTTTCTAGCACGATGGCACGTTTGGCTTGCAGGCGATCCCAATCGATAACGACAGACTGTATCGGGAACGTGACGGCAGGACGTTCGATAGGTGCAAAGAGGTTGCGCCTGCGCGTTGGCGAAAATTCATGGTCTGTGTAATGTGTTTGTACCATTTGCCCTTGTACTCTGGTGCATATTGAGAGGTATTATAAACCGCTTAAGTGGGTGACATAACCGCCTTTTAAGCGTATTTGTCTATAAAAATAGGCGTTTTTATACCTGCACCAAACTATATATAATTGGTGCAAAGCTCCGCGTATTAAAGCATCCCTGTTTCTGATAGCGTTTGTCTCTTCATTTTACTGGGGGAAAGCCATGAGCCAGCAGTTACTCCATTCTCGATATGACATGGCAAGGCATGTCTGGGCCGATACACTTGAACCGGTACAACAGCCTACTAGGCCGAATTTCAAGAAATCTACAAATTTTTTTCAATGCTGCCTACTGAAACACCCCGGAATTTCTGAATTTCACTCACTGGCCGAATTGCTCCATGTTGCCTTGCTAGAAGGTGACCCCACCGTACGTCGTTATGTGCCGCAACCGTATCGGTTAAAAGTCTTTGGAGGTTTCTACACACCTGATATCTACGTTGAAGCAAACGGTGATCAGCAGGTGTTAGAACTCAAACCTGAGGGTAAATTTGATGAAAACCAAGTGGAGGCCCTCAAGCAATTCTTTGCTTTACGTCAAATGAGCTTCGGCACACTTGCTAATGAGACTGTGTTTGAGCAGCAATTAGCCGCTGAGAACTGGCTGATGATTGTCCATACGCTGCATCAAGCAGTAGATATTGATACTCACCAAGCAGAGATTGATTTGTTGGGTGAATTTGGCACCGTGACAGACTGCTTTTATCTGGGTGATATTGTTGATAGAGGGGATCGGGAGCGCACCTATCAGCGCGAGATTGGTCTTTTTCGTCTCTTGTATCACGGGCAATTTCGCGCCAATCTTAATGAAGCACCCTTAGACTTTCCTACACGGTTTCAATCATGCAGATCAATTGGTCAGTTCGCCTAGATAGAGAGCCTCGGTTACGGCAGCTTGCTGAATGGCCTTATGTGGATGTGTCGAATTTACATAAATCCAAACGCAAACGGTTTATTCGTAATCAGCAGATCGCTCTATCGGTTCTAAAAGGCGTCTCAATCAAGCACACAGCAACAGTTCATCAGGTTTCCACTTCTTTTGTTAGCCACATTCTCAATCGGTGCTTGAGTGGCGATGAGAATGAGCCTCCGCCTTTAACTCAGGGGCTGATTCCTGATAAACGCTTAAATAAAGGCGAACGCCGTCAACCAATGGATATGACTAGTGGGCAGAATTATAGCTTTCAGTGGCTATTGAATCATGTTCCATATATGGAAAGTCGTCTGGATAGCATGATTAAGGCATACCAAAGTGATAAGCCCTATAGTCAAAATCTCACGCCCAAGGTATTTCATGGTGAGTTTAAGAATGTGCTTAGAGAGGCTAATCATCCAACCGACTGTTATCCCTACAACACGCAAAGTGTGGCTTATGAATCAGTACGACAATATCTCCACAAGCGCAGTAATGAGTTAAAGAGGATACACGATCAAAAAGCACATAAGTATATTTCCGATCTTCCAGCACAGCGGGCTTTAAGAACTATTCAAATTGACGAACAAACCATGGATTTACATACTAGTATCCACCTTCAACTCAATGAGGAGTTGATTCCGCTTCGCATCAAACGGATCAACCTCTTATTGGCAATGGACGTCGATACTAATTGCAAATTAGGTTTTGCAATAGCCTATACAAAAACTCCTAACCAACAAGACATTCTCATGTTGTTCGATAAATGTATAAAACCTTGGCAACCATTACAGTTAACAACACCGGGGTTTCAATATGAACCAGGAGCAATGTTTCCATCAGGTCACCCAGCAATTACAGACATCAATTTTAATACCTTACAGCTGGATAATGCTTTATCCCATTTTTCCCATAGCGTGCGTGATGTCATATGTATACAACGGTCAGCCACTCTAAGTTTTGGCCCCCCAGCTGTTCCCCAAACACGGAACTGGATTGAAGCTGCCTTTAACTATATCAACATAAATTTTAGTCATCGTGCTAACTCGACTACAGGATCACACCCTAAAGACCCAAAAAAAGAATCACGAAAAAACAATAAAAAAGTGCCGTTGATTACCCTGCGAACATTAGAAGAGGCGCTCAGTATTATATTGACTCAAGATAATGTGACTCCGAAATCACACCTTGGCGCAACAACACCTCTATCGTTGTTTCTTGACCATCATCAGAATCATTATGTGAGATACACTCCAGAGATCCTTAGAGAGCGCTGGTCACCATTTACGCGGCGAGTAAATTTACCGATTAAGTGGCTAAAAAAAGAAAATAGACAGCCCCACGTAAATTTCTTCTATGTCCGCTATACCTCAAGTCATCAAGAATTATATACAGCTCTAAGAGACGATAGTTACGTAACTGTCGAATACGATATACGCGACATTCGGGAATTAAGTGTTTTTACGACAGGCGGTGCCGCATTAGGGACATTACTAGCTTCAAGATCGTGGCGTAGATTTAAACACAGCCTGGCAACCCGTAAACATATTCACAATCTAGTGAAAGCTCATGCATTTCATGCTACCGATTTACTGGCAGGCTATTTTAGGTACTTATTGGAACATAAAGGTAACTCTGAAGATAATCTGAAAATTCTTAAAATATATGATGAATTTACGGATTCTGGTGATGAACCTCTTATATTAAAGCCATCTCAAGATCATTCATATGATGCGATAGCTGTTGACCAAACTACACTGAAGATCAAACCTTGGAGTACTTCCCTATCCACTAAACTCATGGTATCGAATCATGCAACAAAACATTGATTACTACGATCACCCCGTGTTCCATCCTTATGATCTCATCATACGAACACCTGCTATTCAGTTACTTGAAGACCAGTTAACACAGCTGCTCTGGAACGGCATCACTGGTGCAGTGATACAAGGGCAGGCGCGCCATGGAAAAACTACAGCGCTCGATTACATTAGAGATAATCTGAAAAATCGTCGTGGCGAAATCATCCCTTCTCACTTTCTGACCGTTCCTACCCTTGACCGAAAAACAGTAAATGCTCTTTATAGAACATTATTGGTTAGCGTGGATTTACCTGTTACCAATACCATGCGAGTAGAACCTATGCTGAATAATCTCCTCTGCTATATTCTCGATAGTTTGGCTGAGAAAAAGAGCCGTCAGTTTATTATCTTTGCCGATGAAGCACAGCGATTATCACCAGAGCAATGTGGAGTCTTTTGCCAAATCTATGACATTTTACGTGAGAAATACAAAATCCAATTACATGTATTCCTTGTGGTGAATAGCGATGAGGCGGAGTCTTTATTACATGTCATCAGAAAGAAACAATATCGTCATATCCATGGTCGATTTTTCATAAATATCTATAACTTCTATGGCCTTCGAAATAAAGCTGATGTCAAAGCGTGTCTTGCTCAATACGACTCACTGCGTTTTCCCAAAGAAGACGGTCCAGTTTATACAGAGTTCTTTTTACCACAGGCGTTTAATGATAATTGGCGCTTAAGTGATGCGGCATCTTTATTATGGGGTACTTTCACCCGTTATCAAAAAGCATATCAGATTGATTCTTGGGGTATGCAGTACTTTATATCAATGGTGAATGTTTTATTAACTGATTTTTTGCCTCATTACGGAGTTGATCATCTCTCTGAAGAAATGGTAGAGCGTGCATTAGATGCCACTGGCTTCGTGCCAGAAAATATAAAGGCTGTGTGATGGGACTACATTTTAACTCAGGTGACTATTTTAAGAGACCTCACGAAAGCGAGCTCTCCTGCATAACGAGATTTATGGTAGCAAATCGGGGACTATCACAAATATTTATTGATAAATATTTGAAAACCATATTTCCTGAGATTACAGGGTTCAAACAGAGAGTGCTCGCATATCAAGGGTTTGAAAGTTCCAATCAAATTGCTACGCAACTAATAGGAGAATTTAAATTTTGTCCTAAATGTGCACAGATAATTTTCCATACAGATATCTTTAATATACCTTGGATAACCCATTGCCCTATACATCACTGTAAATTAACCGCTGAAATTCCCTCTGTAGTTTGTCTTGATGATAACACGAAAAAAGATGGGACAATTGACTATAGTGCCCAAAATATTACTTCAGAGCCTGAATTAGTTCTTACAGATGTCGATTTTAAAATTATAAAAAAACTAGACAACCTTTTTAGAGACTGGTTGACTAAAAACTACTACTATTTAGAAGAAAATCTCTCTCAGCAGAGATCAATTCCATCTTTTGGTGATGGCTGGTATGAAATATCGCCAAAAGACAGGTATTACCCAACGATTCTCACTATCAAAGACAAAAAAGTAACTCATAAACTCTTACAATCTCTAAAAATTCCCATCTCACCTGTACGGGTTATCATTTTTAATAAATATGAAAAAATCAATCCGATATATGAAGGAGAAGATTTTTTCATCAATAATTATTCACCTAAACTCATCGCTAAAATGGCGAGAGTCAAATATCTAACATTAACCAGAATTTTACGATGGATTGCAAAACAATGTCCTAAGGGGCATCGATCAAAAGTATTCACATTAAAATCTATACGTCTAAAAGATCTTTTAAAAGCACCCAAATCATGTAAATTTTGTACCGCTTTGAGTGTGTATTTTTTCTACGTAGAAAGTTTCAACTATTCACTAAAAATCCATAATTTTATAACCATAAGAGACTATCCTTTTTTGATAAACAGTGAAAATAATAGGAATTTTTATCACCCTTTCCAATTCTTTCATCCTTTAATAATTGAAGGATATCTAAATTATGAAGAGCGTTTTATTGAATGGTTCTATCAACGAAGCTTAGAAATCTGCTTTATCGATATATTCGAGCGAGTAGAAAGATTAGTGAATAATATTGGGGAAAAAGTAAACAAAGAATCAATCCTCACAACAGATACGCTTTATGCACCTTATAAAGAAAGGCCTCATAATTATCAATATTACAGTTGTGAGATTAAAGAGGGTAAATTAAGAGTATTCTTAAAGGACGTGGTTTATCCGTTAGATGGTTATCAGATACAGACTAGGCGTAATGATCATAAAATATGCGAGAAATTCACTAGGTACCATAAAAAACACTACCCTCTTGAATCATTATTTTTTTATGAATTCATAGATACTATTCAATTTCCTTGGCATCAATACAAAGCACTCACAGAAGAATTCAATGATTATCTTGAGCATAGACTAAAGTCATTCCCGTTTAATTCCCCCTATGAATTTCGACATTACGCAAAATTCTAGGGTTTTGGTTAATCTCTTAGTAACGCCATTTAAACTTTATTACAGGGTGAACTCCAAATTCCTGCGTTAACTATTATAGTGGTCAACTAAAATCACATTTATCTTGGAAGAGTATAAATAAGTTGGATATTAATCTATTTCATAATTAGATGACTGGATATCAAGAATAAATCTACTAATTTCCAACTTAAATATTGATTTTAGTATAGATACTTAGCTTGGTCGTCCATCTGTTCGCTGAGCATTCCATGGATGTGCGTAGCTAAGCTGTAAAAATTCAGGTAATTACCTTGCGATGTAAATAAAGACCCTGGCGTAATTGTTATGCCTTTCTTTAGACATTCCCTATATAACTCTAATGAGGAAATTAGCTGGCAAAGCTGGTGTTAGTAAAACGCTTTCAACAATTACTCAGCCCATTTCACAAACTCAATTACAAACCATAGGCTTTGTTCCTTGGCACAACAAATATATTTAGTAGTCTAGCGCTGCTTGATTTCTCGCTCAGATAAGCAAGCTAGTAAATTATTTAGTAATATAAAATGGAATGAAATGTTAGCAAGTTCTGAAAAAAATAATCTTTAGACAAATAGAGTATAAACAGCACATTGCTACTTTTGGTACGACCCATACACTTGCTCTTCACTTCAAGGAGAGATTGATATGTTAATAAAACCAATAAAAACCTTAAAATTAGTTTCAACCACTATCTCACTTTTTGCAGCACTGTTAGTCAGTGGTCCAGCAATGGCAGATAATCATCAAGGTCCGAAATTTTCACCCGCAGAGATATTTTTATGTAACTACAAAGACGGTCAAAATATTAGCGGAGTAAATAAGGCGACCGCCAAGTGGAACTCTTGGATGGATAAAACAAAACAGCATGACTATTTAGGCATAACACTCACACCGATGTTCAATGATCCTGGTGTGAACATGGATGTGGTCTGGATGGGATTTTGGCCTGACGGCAAATCAATGGGAGCAGCTATAGAAAAAACGATGTCCAAAAAAGGCCAAGATGCTACTAAGGATTTCTTTAAGGTCATGAACTGCCCACAACATGCTAGCTTCGCAGTTAATGTAATAACTGCAGGTCCGGTAGAAACACCTGATACTGCGGTAATGACCTTTGCTGATTGCAAAATTGCCGAAGGTAAAACACCTGCCGACGCAGGTGCTGCCTTAACTATTTGGGGTGACTATTTAACTAACAAAGGTATTACCGGCCCTATGCTTACTCTCTGGCCTGCTTTTGGTGGCGGTGATGTGGATTTTGATTTTAAAATGGTTCAGGGCTATACGAATTATGTTGATTTTGGCAATGCCTTTGACGCCTATGGCACAGGTGGCGGTGTCATGAAAGCCCGCCAAATTTTTGGTGATATAGTACATTGCAACGTTGCGAGATTGTACAATATGCAATTGCGTCGTCCTGTGAAACTAGCAAAGAAATAGCTTTATCAAGAAAAGATAGGGTGCGTGTGGTTGGATCGGCATCCCTATCTATTGATAATATTTATTAGTACTTATGTACTTTTAGTAAAAGACAATATGTGATATTACTGCTTTGAGTAAAAATTTGGCGTAGCCCAAAAAAGACATCACTGATTTATCAAGAATATTCTGGTGGTAAAAACTGTATTGAGTAAGTAATTTGCAGCTCTGCTTTAACACGATTTCTAAAATCCAATGATAAAAACTAGAGTTCAGTTCTTGGCAAACTAGTAGTTTTAATTCCCCTTTGTTTTAATCTATTTGGCGTAATAATACGTCCGTTTAGTCGCTTCAGTCAGCCTAAAATAAAAATACGTATTACGCATTATGTATAATGACCAGAGAAAGCTTACACCAGGAGATATCATGCCGGTGTTGAGTGCTATTTATACTCATGCTGACGCTAGTTCTGTAGATGACTATGCCTTGATAATTTGAAATAGAGACTCAGCTGCATATATAGACTTGCATAATAAATTCAAATTTGGAGAACTCACACTCGTTCATAATAATGCTTTTATACTGAATTTAATTTAATATTGAAGATTACGTGATTTCTAGGTTGAACCCCTACTCTGCATTAGTATCTGTGCGGTACTTTAAACAACCAACCAAATTATAAGTAAAAAGGAATCTACTATGCTGCGTTTCGTTTTAATAACTGGTCTAGTTACATTGTTGTCGGCTTGTGACGGCGGCGGAAGCGATAGATCAGTGGTTCTCCCGTTAGAGTTGCCGTCAATAAAAGGCACCTCTGGTGTTGGTTATGATAAATTTACAATAACTGATTCAACGAGAGACAACAGACAACTGGAAGTAGATATATGGTATCCAGTTGATGATATCGACTTTTTGGCTGATCCGGCTGCGGTTTATGATTTAGGAAATGGCATTGGTATTACATCTGAAATTGCCGGCGAAGTTTTACCGGTGTCACAGAAACCTGACCGTAATTTGATTGTGTTTTCACACGGAAGTGGTGGTTTGAGCAATCAGGCTTATTCGATGATGGAAGCGCTAGCTACTCAGGGTTTTATTGTCGCTGCACCAACTCATGCCGGTAATGCAAATGGCGATAATGGCGATGAATTAGCTGTGCAGGTTGCAAATCGTGCAGCAGATATGTCATTTGTTATCGATCAGATGTTAATAATGAGCAGTACTAGCGGCGACAGATTTGAAGGCACGATCCTACCAGACAGCGTTGGCGTAACAGGGCATTCTTTTGGTGGTGTAACGACCCTGGGGATGGCTGTCGGTTTTGGTGATGCACCTGCAGATCCTCGCGTAACCGCCAGTATGCCGGTGGCAGGATGGTTTTTTGTCCCCGCCGCCCCGATCACTGATGGACAATACAAAAGCCTAGCTATTCCTACCCTACTTCTTGGCGGTACCTTGGATACTAGTGTGCCGATTGAAACCAACAGAGAAGCGTTTGCTAAGGTTGATAAATCGCCAGTCTATAATATTGAAATAGTCGGTGCTGGTCATAACCATTTCACCACCTCCTGCGACATCGCAAAGGCCGCATTAGAATTTTTTCCCAGCTTTGATGAACTGGTTGCATTAGTCCCGGCGGCAGCGCCTTTGCAAGCAATTTATGAAAACACTTGTGCACCTGATGTGTTTTCAGTTGATGAGTCTCTTCGCATACAAAACGTTTACGGTGTCGCATTTTTTAAAACTTTTTTACAAAATGACGAAAGCTTCCGAGACTATTTAACAGAAGCTTATGTTGATCAAAATGAGCCTAATGTTACTTTTGAGGAAAAATAGAATTATTATTTGACGTGGGTCATGCGAGCTTTGGCGTATGTGTTAGTCACCACTGGTTAATAGCGAAGGGGAAGCATATAATGGGATGAACACACAGTGATGCCGGCGCTCGAATTATTGATGAAGCTTTTAAGATCTGTCGAGAGTAATCGAAAAAACTCTTACTTTAATGACTTAACAGCCATGGTCAAATCTACGTTTACTTTTCGGCCGATATTACCTTTATCGTTTCGTCTCCAATCTGTTTGGTATAATGGCACGTAAGTTTGCTCACCAAGAGAGTCATAGAGAAATATGAAAACTGATGAGAGAAAGTTAGCGCCGCGAGATATCATGGCAGTGTTTAATACCATATATACTCATGGTGAAGCTCAAGACGGTGGTAAATTCTACCAAGGGCTGCAGGCGGAAAGCTCTTTCGACGGCTACACATTGATGATTTCAAATAGAGACTCAACGTTATATTTGTACTTCCATAATAAATTTAAAGTAGATTCACCAGACAAACGCTCATTAGAAGATTTTTATACGAAATTTAACCTAATACTGGCGGAGCAATGACAGCTACAAGGTCTTCTGCCGATCCATTGATATGCCAGTTATTCGCTATAGATGATAAACTAAATGCAAAAACTGTAGCGAGACTAACTGTTTATGCCAGCGCCCAAACTATCAATTGGCCTTATTAACCCTAAAAGTCCAACTAATGTTGGGGCGGTTTTACGAGCGTCGGGTTGCTTTGGAGTAAGTAGTATTTCCTATTCGGGTAATAGACTTAACCGCGCTTTACCTTTTAATACCGACACCCAAAAAAATGCTGGTAATATCCCTTTAATCCATAAAGACTCGGTACTTGATGAATTGGCTAAAGACACAAAGATTATCTGTGTAGAGCTGGTTGAAGGCGCAATACCTCTGCCCTCTTACGTTCATCCGCGTAATGCACATTATGTTTTTGGCCCCGAAGATGGCAGCATTAGCCAGGCCATTATCGATCAGGCTGATGACGTTGTTTATATACCCACTGTGGGCTGCCTAAATTTGGCGGCTACGGTTAATGTTGTGTTGTATGACAGGCTGGCCAAGGCTGACATTGAGACTAATGATGCGTTAATTATTAGCAGCCGAGATGCAAATAACCATTTAACAGTAAAGCCAAAGTAGTTATATCGGCGTCGACATAGCCTGTTAATTCTGCAAGTCTTGCGCGTGCTTTGTTAAAAATTTATGAATCTGCTTCTTAGGTGTTTTGTTTATCTTTTGAATAAGCTCAAACGATACTTCACCTAGCGAATAATGTTGCGCTAAAGATAGCAGCATTTTATTCCACACATGAGCAGTCATTTCACTGTCATATAACGCGCGGTGAAACCCACCACTGCTTTCTATATTATTGTATTTAACTAAGGTGCCAAGCTGGTGATTAGGCGCTGCTTGAAAGATACGTCGTGTTGCCAACAGTGAACATGAGAACTCGCCACGATATGTTGTTGAAATACGACTAAATTCAGCGTCTAAAAAGCGCTTATCAAATGAGGCATTATGGGCAACTAAATTATCGTCTTGGATAAAATCACTGAAACGCCTCATCACCGCTGCGCAAGAATCGGCGCCACTAAGCATAGAGTTGGTAATACCGGTGTAGTCTTCGATGAAACCACTGACGCGCCTGCCTGGGTCCATTAATTCTTGAAAGTGGTCAACAATTTCACCGTCGACAAGACGCACTGCACCAATTTCGATAGCCCTATCCCCTTCGTCTGGTGATAAGCCTGTGGTTTCAAAATCGAGTACGACAACCGTATTGGCTAAAGCCATTTGGTATTATCCGGCTTGGACCTTATCTTTATGAATGTTCATAAAGTCTTCTTCGTAATCTCTAACAATAGCATCAAGAGTACGACTAATTTTTGTCTGGTTACGAACCATTTCCATTCGTCCCCAGGTAGACTTTTCACCGTCTTTCATCATGCGGGCAATCTTTTCCGCCGAGGGATACGCCAATAAGGTAAAAGGATTTGGAAAGCGATTTTTAGGTACCAGATTAATGTCGCCTAAATAATTTTGATTCAGTAGCGATAAAAATAAATTAGATGCTCGATGTAAGCTGGGGTTACGCTGTAATGGTTTACGCGCAATTGTTGCTGCAGCATTAACCCATTCTCGGCCCGTTCTCGCTACGGTGCTTCTAATAATGGCACGGTTGCCACTAGGACGCAGACTGTCCGATACAAACGGTAATACTGCCGGATTGGTTTGACTAACAATGAAGTGATTAACACCATATAGCCTAGCTAGGCGCTTAGTAGGCATATCATCACTGACCGAACCATCAACCCATTTACGCGACGGCAAATACGCCTTACGTTGGCCATAGCTATCTCTAGCTTCTAATGTCACCGGTGGATATATACCGGGAACTGCAGCTGACGCTAAAACTGACTGGCGAATTAACACATTTGGCGTTGTCGTTGAGTTCAGCAAACGTGATGTTTGATGTGTTTCTGCGGGAGCCACAGATATATTAAGAACACGCCCTGTTTTCTCAAATGATTCTTTGAAGGTCATATCGGGAATCAGCCGCTTAACAATCACATGAATCTCTTCAATTTCTATCAATGGAGGAATCATACGATTTGCTTTTTCTTCAATCTCAGGCGTGCTCAAGATCAATTTCGCGAAGTATTCCGGGTTTAGTAATTTTTTAAGTTCTTTGTCCGTGTGCGTACAAACTAAGCTGCCTACTATAGATCCGCCACTGGCACCCGATATAATGTTTGGCAATAAGCCCTGTTCTGATAGCGCTTTCACAACACCAACATGAAAAAACAGTAATAAACCCGAACCACTCATCATAAATGCTGAACTACCAAAACAGTGATGGGCGCGACGGAAAAAATCCAGTTTTTCTTCGAACGAAATATCAACGACTTCGTCACTGGCTATTAACTCTAGTGCATCAACAATTTCGTCAACATAGTCGATAATTAACTGTTTCGTTCCTAACATAGCGCGGCCATACAGCAACGCCTTACCCATGCCGCCCATATTGCCGTGAATACCTTCATTCAAGGTAAATAGTAGGCCTCTATGGTCATGTCTTGCCCGCAGTGATCGCAACTCATCTAGGCGCTGGCGAATAGATACGAAGTCATATTGGGTTGACTGATCATAAACCTTCCAGCGGGAATGGCCTAGCTTATCGTCATAGGCAGTCGCGGCTTCTAACCATTCGTCATATGAATTTGCCTGATCGCAGACAAATTTTAGTTTTTTCTCGGTGTCTAACAACAATATCAATTTATTAGGTCCTAAACGAAGGGTTTACAATGAAGTCTAATCTAGCACTATGCTTTAGAATACTGATACCAATTTTTCGCAAAAATAACTCTTTTTTTGATCTACCGTACAGAAAGTTGTCAGTGCACCAAATTAGCACCATATATTAGCTGATTTTTGTTCAATTACGGCTGAATGCGGCACAATAGATCTCTAAATATATCAGCTACAACCGAATACATACGCTTAACTACGGTTATTGGTTTAAATCTTAAGGCGACATCGCAATGCATTTATATAAACACATCAACCCTATTGCATCTATAGGCTTATACCGCCTGTGAACACAATTATTAATGCCATAATCGAGCGTCTAGCTCAGGAGCTAGCAACAGCGACCAAAGCCAGTGAACAAGCACACGCCAGCGCTACCCATAAAGAGAATGTAGCGGAAAATAAGTATGATACTTTAGCCGTTGAGGCAGCATATTTGGCCCACGGCCAATCGGTCAGAATTGCTGAGCTACAAGGGTCTATCGCACAATATCGACGATTAGACTCAGCCACTACCACTAGCCACACAACTGTCCAAGTTGGCAGTACAGTAACAATTAATGATAACAAGGATCACTCTCAAATACTCTTTATCGGCCCCAGCGCCGGCGGGATGAAACTAGCAATAAACGGCTTATCGATACTCACTGTTTCGCCTCAAACACCAATGGGAAGAGTGCTGATTGGTACCGCTGTTGATGACGAAATTAGTATAGTGCTAGGCAATGAGCGCAAGCATTTCTCAGTAATTGAAATATTCTAGCGTCGCCGGAATATTTCATTCTAGCACTCCCAAAAGGTCGAGTATTTAACAGCTAAATCGATAGCGCTATCGGAAAATCAGCTATGCTGAACCGGTTAGCCAATGGCCAACTTAAGCTAAACTGCTAATTGGCTGTCATAGCTGCATAAATGGATAAGTTATATTGTTATTATCTAAAGTTAATAAATTGCTAGTAGCGCTAATACTCATGCCTGTCACCTGCGTGGTAGTCGCTGACGAATTGTTAATCTATAACTGGGCGAGAAATTTGGGTGCCGACACTGATGCTCTATTTGAAAACAAAACCGGGCATAAAATTCGCGAGGCCCATTACGATAATGAAGGTGATCGCAACAGAAACATTCTTTCTGCAAATGCTATTAACTACGATATTTTTATACTGGATTCAGACGGGAGATCTCTTTGGTGAGAGTGGGCTACTACAGAACATTACTGAGTTAAACGTTACTGAGCTATAGAATCAGACGCAGAAATATATTGATACTTGTGGGCCTTATGGTGTGCTCTATGCTTGGGGTAGTAATGGGATTATCTACCGTACGTCAATTATCAAAGAAGAAATCACCAGCTGGACCCAATTGTTTAATCCCCCTGCTGAAGTGGGCAAACGCATAATATTGCCACTCGATGACTTTGGTACAATCTCAGTGTTGTTGCTTGCTATAGGAAAAGATATGGCCTCTGAAAATATCGATGATTTCAGACAGGCCTTGGAGTTGTTAAAACAACAAATGCCCTACATTAAAGATTATAGTCTGGGCATGACTTACGCCGAACAAAAGGTGAACTAAGTGATATCGTTATTGTAATGGCTTTTAACGGCAATGCCGAAGAAATAGCTGAAACCATCGGGCAGACAGAATGCAAGTATGTTGCGCCCAAAGAAGGGATGCCATTGCGGGTAGATTGCTGGGCAATTCCTAAGACTAATAATTCATCACAGTTAGCGATATAATTTCTGTCTCATCTAAACGATAGCAAAGTGGCTGCGAAAAAATTCACTAGAGGTGTGGCACTCGCCTACCAATAACGCTGCGCTCGCCCACCTTTCCGACGAATTTTTTGAAGATAAAGAGGTAAACTCTAGCTTAGAGGTAATGGCAAGAAGCTATCCTAAGCCCCATTTATTATCAGCGGCATTGAGACTGCGACAGTGGCTTGTATTTCCTGCCAAAACAAATTTTAAAATAATGGAAGATAACAACAAGTAATGCGATTTCAGAAACGAATTATTTTAACGTTAGTGCTCGTTATTTTGGTGATAGTGATCTTAATGGCGATGGGCTCTTGGAAAATATTATTCGATCAAAGTCGTTTGACTGAAATTGATAGGACTAAGTTCGCCTTAAAGATTGCCCTGCTTAATGTAGAGAAAGCGGTATCTGAAATCGACTCTGCACTGAGTAAAGCTGGAGAATAAAGTCAGGGCTTTGGCCTTGCGCTAGAGAAGGAAAACCAATCCAGAAAACACGCATTAGAAGCCAGTTTTTATTGAATTCTCTTATCAGCTGAGCAGTCAGGTTAAAGGTCTTAGCCATACAGCATTGTTAGACAGTGAGCTAAACATACTGTCAACGGTAAGCCTGAAAGATCTGATTAACTTTAGCCCTAGCAATTTGTTATTGCCAGAGCCTGATACCGCTGCAATTCTTAGCCTACATAGATATTTGCGTCAAAACATAGTAACTCAAGGGATTACCTCTTTTAAATCTGAACAAGACTTACTCATTTTAGGCTCACGCGTATTGTCGCCGTATGTTCCCGAAGGAGCGAGTTTACCTTGGGGTAATAAACATTATATGGTCGCAGTATTTACCCGTCCGTTTGACAAATCGAACGAGCCTAAGACTAACCTTGATATTACCCCGTCTGGCGCAACTAGCATGTTCAATATTAATGGTGGATCCTATCCAATGTTGCGAAGTTATAACGCACTTGAGGATGTTATATCGGCGAACACACCGTTATTTGAGTTTCAAAATTCATCACTAGAGCCAAAAGCGCTTAGATAGTCAAACCGCCATCGACCACAATGCACTCACCATTAGTGTAGCTAGCCGCATCAGATACTAAATACAATACCGTGCCGGCCATTTCGGATGGCTCAGCATGTCGCCCCATTGGAATCTCTTTCATCGCTTCCGCTAGAATTTCTTCATTAGCGAAAAGTGCGCCAGCAAAAGCTGTTTTGGTTAAACCTGGCAATAGTGCGTTAACACGAATACCACGACCGCCACATTCTTTAGCAAATGCTTTAGTCATATTGACCACCGCTGCTTTAGTAATGGAATAAATTCCCTGAAATGGCCCAGGTTGTAAAGCATTGACTGATGCAGTGTTTACTATCGCGCCGCCGCCGTTTTTCACCATTATCTTGCCAGCCTCAGCAGACATAAAAAAGTAACCGCGAATATTAACGTCTACGGTTTTGTTGTACGCGGCCAAGTCGGTATCCAAAATATCGCCAAAATATGGATTGGTCGCTGCATTATTTACCAATATGTCCAATTTACCGTGAGTCGCCTCAATATGTTCAAACACCGCTTTAATGTCGTCCATATTGCCAACATGGCAGGCAAAGGCCTCTGCTTTATTACCGCTGGCAATAATTGCCTCAGCCACAACTTGGCAGCCATCTATTTTACGGCTTGAAACAATCACATGAGCGCCCTGCTCAGCTAGCAGCTTAGCTATCTCTTCGCCGATACCGCGGCTGGCGCCGGTAACCAATGCAACCCTGCCAGTTAGATCAAATAAATTTGTAGCCATAACTTATGTTCCTATCAATGTTTTTAGTTGTTTAAAAGCAGCTCTAGCCGCGCCCCATCATTACTGCTTCAGCTTTTAACAGCTCAGCCATTACTGGGTGTTCTTTTACTCGTGCCATAAAGCTAGCCAATTTAGGCCAGGTAGTACTATCAACTTCATAACCCGCGTAACCGGCATTAACAAAGGGCGTAACAATACTAATATCAGCAACACCAATGTCTTTACCAAATAAATACCCCTCTGCAGGTACTTGGGTTTCCATATAGTTCAATAATGGCGGCAAGCGCTTGTTGATGATTTTTTCAACAAGCTCTTCGTCGGTTTCCTGCTTTAATACCATTGGGCGCATAAACCGCTGGAAAAAGATTCCAGCGGCTTGCTCAGTTATTTGATTACCGCACAGCTCTTCAATCCATCTAGCGTGCGCTTTGTCTTTAGGGTCGGACGGATAAACCGGACACTGGGGATAAGCGTCGTCCAAATACTCGCAAATAACCGTTGAATCGCAGATTGAAGTATCGCCATCTTGCAGAGCTGGGATTTTTCCCAGCGGGCTGATTTTTTTAAACTCTTCATCAGCCGAAAACGGCATCTGCTGAGTCTGCTCAAAAGCGAGTTTTTTAAGCTGTAAAACCGCTAGTACTTTACGTACATAGGGAGAAACAGAATTGCCATGCAGCGTAATCATATAATTCCTATAGTATTATAAATCATTAACTTATAAAGGTTTAATAAAGTAAATTCTATTATAAAAACCCAACTAAGCGCTTGTTTATAATGTCTTCAGCTTCGCTCATAATATTGTCGATAAGCTGCTGGCAAGTAGGTATATCATTGATCAAACCTGCAACCATACCGCAAGACCATGCACCTGCATCCATATCACCGTTTTGCATGATTTTTGGGTAAACGCCGGCTACTTCTTCAATAATGTCTTCAAACTTAAGGTCTGCGCCCAGCGCTTTTTCTTTCTCAAGTAAGCGCTCCACGGCTGGGTTAGTCATTACACGCTCGGTATTGCGTAATGGGCGCATAACTAAACGGGTATCCAATTCACTTGCAGCAACAATGGCATCTTTAACATTTTGGTGAACAGGTGCTTCTTGGGTAGCAATGAAGCGTGTTCCCATATTGATACCATCAGCGCCCATAGCTAAAGCGCCAACAAGGCTGCGGCCATCGGCCATGCCACCTGATGCTACAAACGGAATAGTCAGTTCATCAGCTGCGCGGGGTAACAAAATAAAGTTAGGGATATCGTCTTCACCGGGATGACCGCCACACTCAAAACCGTCTACAGATACTGCATCACAGCCAATCGATTGCGCTTTAAGTGCATGACGCACGGCGGTACATTTATGAATAACTTTAATACCAGCTTCTTTAAGCATAGGCATGTATTTGGCTGGGTTGTTACCAGCTGTCTCAACAACGCTAATGCCGCAGTCAATAATTACTTGGAATAAAGCTGGGTAGTCAGGTGCGTTAAGCGTCGGCAAAAAGGTAATGTTCACGCCAAAAGGCTTGTCAGTCATTGTTTTACAGCGTTCGATCTCAGCTTTAAGCTTCTCTGGAGTTCCCTGCGTTAAACCAGTAATTATGCCTAAACCGCCTGCGTTAGAAACAGCTGCAGCTAACTCTGCTAAGCCGACAAAATGCATGCCGCCTTGGATAATAGGATGTTCAATACCAAATAATTCCGTAATACGAGTCTTCATGTCTTAGCCTTATTCTTAGTTATTAGAATGGGTAATAGATTTTAACGGCCGATATCATACCCGCTATGAGCCCTATCCGATATTAACTAAGCTGACTGCCGATATTTTTTATAGTGATTTCCCACCATAAAGATTCGCTATATCACTCACTCAGATTTAGCGGGTACATAGCGCTACCCATTGGGATACAGCATCGCTGGGATAACTATCCTTGCGTTTGATAAAGTAAAAAGTCCGCCTCATATCAACTTTTGGCAGCGTAAGTTCCACCAAATCTCCTCTTTTTAAAGCGCCTTCCAAGGCAATTTCAGATAGACAGCCAATACCAATACCCGTCTCCACCGCTCGCATAATTGCTTCATTATGGGTCAGCTCTAGATAAATATTAATCGGGGTCTTTAGTTTTTTGATCGCAAGGTCAAAGGTCTGCCTCGCACCTGAGCTTGGCTCACGTAAAACCCAGTTGGCATTACTAATATCAGCTTTGCCTAGACTCTTACTATTGGCTAAGGGGTGGTTTTTACTGCAGAACACAATCATTCTGTCATCGCGCCAAGGCGTAACATCTAAATCGGCATGACTAACTTCGGCCTCAACTAAACCAACGTCTGCATCAAAGTTGAGTACCTTATTAACTATTTCGGGGGTGCTTGCCACTTCAAAGTCTACTTTGGCATCCGGGTTACTGGTTCTGTATTGAGTTAAATACTCGACTGCCAAATAGTTACCTATGGTTAGGCTGGCCCCTACTCTGATATTACCGGCATCGCCCTGTTGTAATAACGCTTGATCAAATTGCTGGGCGTAGATTAGTAACTGCTGAGCTTGGGGCCTGAGCGCCTGCCCTATTCCACTTAGCTTTAGGCTTTTACCAATGCGGTCAAATAGGCGTGTTTGATAGTTACTCTCCATTGATTGTAATGCAGCGCTAACCGCAGACTGAGACATGAATAGGGTTTTGGCCGCGTTACTCATGTTCTCTTGCTTTGCCACTTCCAAAAATATTTCTAACTGGCGCAGGGTATATTTCATCGTTTTTATGCCTGGATTATTAATAAGTAAAATCGATAGTATCTATAAATATAATTGATTTAACAAATAGATGATACGCGCGTAGAATGCGCTGATTAATAAGTACTCTCCTGCATTTTTTAGCAAAACTTAAGGATTTAATAAATGGTCGAACAAAAAGCGACAAATGTTACATGGCATGACGGTGAAGTTACCCGTGACGATAGGCATGGAATTTTAGGCCAAAAAGGAGCAACTCTATGGTTTACCGGCTTATCAGGTAGCGGTAAAAGTACTGTTGCAGTGGCGCTAGAGCAAGCGCTGGCAGCTAAAGGCAAACTTACCTACCGCTTAGATGGCGATAATATTCGTTTAGGTATCAACAAAAACCTCGGTTTTAGTGCTGAAGACCGCACCGAAAATATTCGCCGCATTGGTGAAATATCAAAGCTATTTGTCGATGTCGGTATCATTACCTTGTCTAGCTTTGTTAGCCCTTATCGTGCAGATCGCGATTTAGTGCGCACGCTGCACGAAGACGCTGGCATGCAATTTATTGAAGTATTTGTTGATGTACCGTTAAGCGTTGCTGAAGAGCGTGACCCTAAAGGCTTATACAAAAAAGCTCGTGCCGGCGAGATACCAAACTTCACAGGTATTTCAGACCCATATGAAGAGCCACTCAATGCTGAAGTAGTATTAAACAGCCATGAGATGTCATTAGAAGATGAAGTAGCAGCGCTACTGAGCATATTGGAAGCACGCGGCTTATTGTCGGTTTAAACCCTTTTAAGAATTCAAGGAAAATAGAATGATCAAACCTTATGGTTCTAACGAACTAAACCCGCTGTTTGTGGCCGATGCGGCTAAAAACCTAGCTTTAACAACAGAAGCTGAATCACTGCCATCTCTACTAGTTAGCTCTGCTGCGGCGGCAAACGCAGTAATGCTTGGCGCTGGCTACTTTAACCCCTTAACCGGTTATATGAATTTAGCTGACTCTTTGGCAGTGGCCGAAAACCTACATACTGTCGACGGCTTATTCTGGCCTGTGCCCATTGTTAACCTGAGCAACGACATTAGCGCCATTGGCGATGCTAAGCGCATAGCCTTGCGCGACCCTAATGTTGACGGTAACCCAGTACTTGCAATTATGGACATTGAAGCAATCGAGGAAGTCTCGGCTGAGCAGATTGACTTCATGGCTGAAAACATCTTTGGTAACTTAGATGATAACCACCCTGGCGTGGCTGCATTTAAAGGCCAAGGTAACACCTTATTGTCTGGCCCTATTCAAGTGCTTAACTACAGCTACTTCCAAAAAGACTTCCCTGATACCTTCCGTACAGCTTATGAAATTCGCAATGAAATGGCTGATCGTGGCTGGAATAAAGTTGTCGCTTTTCAAACTCGCAACCCTATGCACCGTGCGCACGAAGAGTTATGCCGTATGGCGCAACAGGACTTACAAACCGACGGCATATTAATTCATATGTTGTTGGGCAAGCTGAAAGCTGGCGATATTCCTGCTGACGTGCGCGATGACTGTATTCGCACTATGGTAGATATCTACTTCCCAGAAAACACCGTAATGGTGACAGGCTATGGCTTTGACATGCTATATGCAGGTCCACGTGAAGCTGTGTTACATGCGGTATTCCGACAAAACTGTGGTTGTACTCACCTAATCGTTGGGCGTGACCACGCAGGGGTTGGGGACTATTACGGCGGCTTCGATGCGCAAACTATTTTCGATGAAAAAGTACCCGCAGGTTCTTTAGAAATTGAAATATACCGCGCAGATCACACGGCTTATTCTAAAAAGCTAGATAAAGTTATTATGATGAAAGATGCACCAGATCACGAAAAAGACGATTTCATTTTGCTATCAGGCACCAAGGTAAGAGAAATGCTAGGTAACGGTATTGCACCTCCACCTGAATTCTCGCGTCCAGAGTGCGCAAAAATCCTCATGGATTACTATCAAACTCTTGATAGCTAAATCATCGTTGTATTGAGCAACCGAATCATGAGGGGTGAGGCAGCAGTGCCTCACCCGTTTTGTCATCAATGCTTCTGAGCAATATTGACCGAACGGATAAACTCAACTAGAAATGCAGTACTCACACCAAATACAATTAGGCCATTAACCGCTGTTAAGCTCGATAGAATGCGCCACTGATCATCTAGCACGATGTCGCCATAACCAAGACTGGTAAATGTTACAGTAGAAAAATAGACAGCCTCTTCCAGTTCAACAAAAATCTCCAAATAAATAAATACATGCGCCCACAACCAAACACTGGTCGTTATTGCTGCCAGTAACCAAAACAAAACGAACACCAGAGCAACAGTCGTCTTGAGCGCTAAAGGTGGTGTTTTCATCCAGTGCTCGTTTCTAGTCAACATACGTATAGCGACGGTAATAAAAACCACCTGTAAAATAACTGTTATCGATATTAATGCAGTGCCAACAAACAACTGAAAGGGCATAATTTGTATCCGTAATGGTAAAAAGACTATTTGGTTAAACTAAATTACTGGCGCATAGACTACCTCTGGCAGAGGGCCATTTCAAATTTTGTATCCCAACTTAATAAAACGCCTGAAAGCCTTGTAATTAAAAGGTTTTCTTTGGTATCTAAGTGTCTGTCGGTATACTACTCCCAGCTATTTAAAGTACCGACTCGTTAAAAATCAAATAAACCGCTTTGTTGGAGCCAAACTTGAAAACCAGATCCCTTGTTGCCCTTTTGTCTGCGTTGTTAATACTATCTGCCTGTTCAGGCGAAGATGATCAAGCTCCCCCAGCGATAGAAGTGGTTGTCACCGATGTACAGCTACTGCCGTATCAGCGACGTAATAGTTATGTCGGACGATTAGAAGCCGCCCAAGACGTCACCATACAGGCTAAAGTGAGTGGCTATTTGAAACAACGCTTTTTTGCTGAAGGCCAACATATCAGTAAAGGCGCTAAGCTCTATGCTATTGATCCAGCAACTTTTGAGGCCAGCAAAGAACAAGCAGAAGCAGAAATTGAGAGCGGCAAAGCTAAAGTAAAAGTAGCCACACGTAACTATCAACGCGGCGAACAATTAGTTACCAGTGGCGTTATATCAGCCTCTCAGATGGATGAGCTAGAAGGTACTTATTTTGAAGCCATTGCCGCTCTTAAAGCGGCTGAAGCCATTTATGATAAAGCCTTAATTAACTTTAACGACACAATTATTACGGCACCGATTAGCGGGCAAATCGGCCGCAGTAAATATTATGTCGGCGATTTGGTTAACCCTGAATCAGGCGAGCTTACAACCATCGTTAACACTCAAACAGTCAATGCAGTTTTTTCAATTAATCAAAAGATGCTGTTGCTAATTCATCAATCAAACATTAATGAAGAAGATTTACCGACAGTAACCGACGTCGAAGTACTGATAGAGTTATCTGATGATTCAATTTATCCGCATAAAGGCGCTTTAGACTTTTTAGATAATCGTATTGATGAAGCTACCGGTACAGTGCGGGTAACCGCTATTATTCCAAACCCAGATGGCTATTTAAGGCATGGCCAATACGTGCGAGTAATTGTGCAAGCGGCTGAGAGCGTGGCTGCATTAATGATTCCGCAGGCCACTGTTCAATCTGATCAATTAGGTAATTTCGTTTTGGTCGTCAGTCCTAACAATGTGGTTAACCGAGCAGAGGTTGAATTAGGCGAGCGAGTCGACGAAAAAGTTATCGTGATAGACGGTTTATCTGAAGGTCAAAGGTTGATTCTGCAAGGCATCCAAAAAGTTCGCATCGGGCAAACTGTTAGAGCAAGGGACCAAGTAGTGTCAGAGCCAGAATCGTCAATTCAGCAAAGTGATTCGCAACCATCAAATAACAAAGAACAGGAAGAAAGCCCAGTAGCCCCCTCTTCTAAATCATAGTGTCTAATAAATAGAAATAACAGGAAGCGAAAATGTTTAGTGCCTTTTTTATCGAGCGCCCCAAGTTTGCAATGGTCATCGCTATTGTTCTTACACTCATGGGCTCTATTGCAATTAATTTATTACCGGTTGCTGAATTCCCGCCGGTAGCACCGCCGCAAATAAAAGTTGTCGCTAATTATGCCGGAGCATCTGCGGAGGTAGTAGAGCAAACAGTTGGTGGCCCGCTAGAAGAAACACTTAACGGCGTAGAAGATAGTATTTATATGTCATCAAAAAGTGCCAATGATGGCAGCTATTCCCTCACCATTACTTTCGCATTAGGTACTGATGTTGAAGCAGCCCTAACCCGAGTACAAAACCTTGCTAAATTAGCAGAACCAAAACTTCCTAGCGAAGTTAGAGCCACGGGTTTGAGTATTGACAAAGTATCGCCAGATATTTTAATGGTTATCAGCTTCAACTCTCCCGATCAATCGTTGGATTACGCCTTTTTATCTAACTATGTAAAAATAAATATTCAAAATAATCTAAAGCGTATTACTGGCGTGTCACAGGCGTCTATATTCGGCGCCGCCGACTATTCAATGCGGATATGGCTAGATCCAAGTCGCATGAGCAATCTAGGTATTACTGTTAACGATATATACAACGCATTAAAAGAACAGAATATTCAGGTTGCTGCAGGCCGTGTTGGCACCCCTCCTTTTGACGGCAATTTACAAACTCAATATACCTTGCAAACAAAAGGTCGTTTATCTGATCCAGAAGAGTTTGAACAGATAATTCTAAGAGGTAACACTGATGGCACCGCGGTTTATTTAAAAGATGTTGCATCACTTGAATTAGGCCAGATTGACTACAGCGTAACCGGTGAACTGGACAACAAGCCGTCGGCAAATATGGGAGTCTATTTATTGCCTGATGCCAATGCACTCGCTACAGGTGCTGCAATAAAAGCAGAACTTACAGCGCTATCAGCTAGCTTTCCGCCAGGCTTGGATTATTCGATTGGCTACGATACCACCCGTTATGTATCGGTAGCGATCTCACAGGTGATTACTAGTCTAGTTCAGGCTGTCGCCTTAGTTATATTAATTACCTATATTTTCTTGGGTAATATTCGCATGACAATAATCCCGGCCATAGCAATTCCGGTGTCACTTATCTCTAGCTTTGCGATACTACTGGCCATGGGTATGTCGATCAATATCGTCACCTTGTTCGGCTTAGTACTAGCTATTGGTATTGTGGTCGATGACGCAATACTAGTAGTAGAAAATATCGATCGGCATTTGAACGAGTCGCCGGATATGTCGGTTAAACAAGCAACGCTTATCACCATGGAAGAAGTTAGCGGCCCGATTGTCTCTACTACACTGGTATTACTTGCCGTCTTTATTCCAGTGGCATTATTGCCAGGCATTACTGGCCAAATGTACCAACAGTTTTCTATTACTATTTGTGTCGCGGTTCTTTTCTCTTCGCTTAATGCCTTAACGTTAAGCCCTGCGCTTGCTTCGTTAATTCTTTCATCAGAGAAAAAAGCATCGCCGAAATGGTTTATTAAGTTCAATCAGATATTCGATAAGATCAGTGAAAAATACAATGTCGGTGTTGCTTGGTTTGTCAGGCGCTACACGATAATTATATTCATTTCTGTGGGTGTGTTAATAGCTACAGCGGTAGGGTTTATAACAGCGCCTACTGCTTTTGTACCATCTGAAGATAAAGGCATGCTGCTGGTTAATATTCAGTTACCTGATGCAGCGTCACTACAAAGAACCGACACAACTGTGGCCAGAGCAGTCAATTTAGTTAACGCCATTGATGGGGTTGAAAGCGTCACCTCTGTATCGGGCTATAGTATTTTAAGCGGCGCAGCACAAAGTAATTCTGGCACTTTATTTGTAGTGCTGGACCACTGGGACGACCGGCCCGGGAAAGAAAATAGCGTATTTGCTATTACTCAAAAAATTAACACTAGCGCCTACTTTAATATTCCAGAAGCACAGATCTTCGCACTAGCGCCACCAGCAGTACCTGGCATGGGTATTAATGATGGCTTAGAGATGATTGTGCAAGATAAGCTAGCAAGGCCTCACAAACAGCTAGCGTCAGTGGTTAATGGCTTTATTGCAGCCGCAGGCAGCAAGCCTGAATTGAGTAATATGTTTACCTCATTTCGAGCCAATGTCCCCCAGTATTTTATTGACATCGACAGAGAAAAAGCTAAAAGCTTAGGTGTACCGTTAACTGAAATATTTAGCACAATGCAGGCTAATTTAGGTTCTCTGTATATCAACGACTTTAATAAATTTGGCCAAACCTATCGAGTTATTATGCAGGCTAAAGCGTCTTATCGCGCTGACTTAAGTAGCCTTGATACATTCTATGTCCGCTCAAACAGTGGCGAAATGATCCCTATTTCCACGTTTATCACCACCGAGCCAATACTCGGGCCTGATGTAGCCGAACGCTATAACTTGTATCGGTCGGCGACCGTGCGCGCTAGTGTTGGCGATGGTTACAGTAGCGGGCAATCTATCAAAGTGGTTGAAGAGCTTGCAGCGACAAGCTTACCCGACAGTTATCAAATTGAATGGACAGGTATGACTTACCAGGAAATAGCAGCCGGTAATTTAGCTGTCTATGCCTTCGCCGCGGCCTTTGTATTTATTTATCTATTCTTAGTTGCCCTCTATGAAAGCTGGTCTATTCCGCTGGCTATATTACTGGTGGTACCTATCGCTATTCTGGGCGCCATTGCCAGTATCCATTTTTTCTCATTCTTAACCCTCGATCTCTATGCTCAGATAGGCATAGTGCTAATAATCGGCTTGGCCGCCAAAAACGCTATTCTTATTGTTGAATTTGCCAAACAGCTTCATGAAAATGGAGAAACTATTAGCACTGCTGCTAAAAAAGCCGCTGCACTGCGTTTTCGGGCGGTCAATATGACCGCGATAAGCTTTATTCTGGGGATACTGCCACTGGTATTTGCCAGCGGTGCGGGCATGTATAGCCAAGTATCACTGGGGGTAACGGTACTTAGCGGAATGCTTACAATCTTGCTGATCGGTACGGTATTGATTCCCGGCTTTTATGTACTGATACAAACCACCCGGGAAAAATTGAAACAGCGCCTAGGCCTAGGCAAGACTACAAGTTAAAAGCTATGACGATCAGATCAGTTAAGGATCGTCATAGTCTTATGGCTTAGAAACTATAATCAGCACCCAAATATAAGCCTCGCGGCTGGCCCACAAAGTATTGGTAGTCGCCAAAATTAAATCGCGCTCGTTCAGCGTAGTCTTCATCACTAGCATTAATTAGTCTGGCACTAAATCCAAGTTGATCAGAGGCCTGCCACATGGCTCTAATATTCAATAGATTGTGACCGCTATATTCCTCCAAGTTTTCAGCGTCTAAATAGTACTCGCCCATATGCACTAGCTCGACAACTACTCTGCTGTTAGCACTAGTATTAATGCCCAACTGGACATTGGCGGTTTTACGCGGCGCAGTAACAATGTCATTGCCTTTGATGTTAACCGAACTGATATTAATATCATTGTCATACTGGTGCTTAACAATTGTGCCAGCTATTGCCAAATCAACTATTGGGTTAAAGGTAACCGTCGCGGCTAGTTCAATACCGGTATGAGTACTTTCACCGCCATCAATATTATTACGGTCGGAATCTTGAAAAATGAAATTCGATTTATCCATATCAAAAATAGCTACATCGTACTGCAGCATTTCCCAGCTGCCTTTAAAACCTATTTCACGGCTATTTAATTCAACTGAATCGATGTTGGCTAGGTTTTGGCCTTGCTGTAATCGATATAGCTCAGTGGTTTGCGGCGCTCTAAAACCGTTGGCTACTTTCACATATGCCATGTGGCTAGGTGCATAACTGTAAGTAAAGTCTGCACTGGGTGACCAGTCATTAAAACTATCTTCACTGTCTGCAGGACGGGTGTATCGGCAATTAGGCACGCTAGCGTCGCAGGCGCTACCATCACTCAACTTGTTATTATAATCATAACGCGTCGATTCATTACGCAGACCAACATTTAACGACAGCGTATCACTTAGCTTTGCATTCAATGCGATAAATGGCGCCGCGGTATAAGCGGTTACCTCATAGTCATAATGAAAGCCCTGCGGTCTTGTTGGATTATTAAAAGGGTCTGGCTCCGCTTGAAACTGTTCTAGCCAGCCGCTGGCGTATTCAATATCCAGCCCGGCTTTCAGCTCTAGAGAGTCGTTAAGCTGAGTGTAAGATGCTGTTTGTACGCCAGCGCTAACATGGCCGTTTTTTTCGAGCGGCTGCCAAGGTAAAAAATGCTGTAAGAACTCCATATCAGAATGTCGTAAATACGGCGTTATTGTCCATTGAGTATTACTGTCATTAACCGTTACGAAACTAGAGCTAAACCGAACACTGCTAGCTTTTCGATAAGCGTTAGGATTAGGGTTATCGTTTTTGATATCTTCGTCTTTATACGCTTCAAAACCTTCGAGGTAGCCAGCAGTTTCTTGGTCTAAATCAGTCGCACTTAACATACTACTGACTTGCCAATCGCTGCCTTCATAGATATGCGCAAGATTTAACTTGGACTGATGATAGTCGGAGCTATCTTTATAGCCGCCGTCATATTCGCTGTGTAACTTCAATTGCAGTGAGTGAGCACCACTCACAGTGCCTAAATCTAGGCTCCCGCGGGTATAACTATGGGGGCCTAATTCAAGGCCTATGCTGCCACCCTCTTCAATGGTGCTGGGCATAGTGATGACATTGATTACTCCATGCACAGCATTTGAGCCATGAAAGGCATAACCGGGACCTTTTAGTATTTCAATACGCTCGGCTTGCTCTGAGTTAACTTCAAACAACTGGTTAACGTTACAAAATCCCGTCGCTCGCAATGGCACGCCATTTTCTGCCATCAAAAACTCACCGCAAGCACCCGCGCCGGTATATGAAGGAGAGCGAATAGCCGTTAAATGCTCCTGCCCATTACCGCGACTTATCCAAGCACCCGCAACCTGATTAACAACTTCGTTAATATGACTATGAGCAGTCATTTTTATCGCCTGGGCATCAATAACAGCAATACTTGCGGCCAGCGTACGGCTATCATCAGCGCGCCGAGAAGCCGTCACAACAACGGTTTCAAGACTGGGACTCGTTGCCGCAATGGCCATATTAGTAGAAGCGATAAAAGATGATAAAACCGTTAACCTAATTAAATTGCTGGTATTGCGCATAACAAAAGGAGCCTAAATTAATAATAAAATTAGCACCAAGGCTTTGGCCCTAGCAAAATTGACGGTGATAATAGTCTATTTATTCGCGCTTAGAAACAGTTGCTGCGCTAATACCGGCCAGACGGCCAAAATAGGTCGCATCACCAACTGACATACCACTACTATAACCAGAACCTGTACGGCAAATACCAGCGGTAGTGCGCCCCGCTGCGTATAAACCTGCGATCACATTACCGTCAGAATCGACAACCTCGCCGGTAGGTTTAGTGTCTAAGCCGCCAAGAGTAAAGTATGGGAAAAATGCGCCGCGCCCTGGCGTGCAATCCAATGCTGCATAAGGCGGCTCGATCGCAGACAACCAATCTGCGCTTTTATGAAACTTCGGATCATTACCCTGCCTCGCATGGCTATTATAAAACTCAACCGTCTGCTGTAAGCTTCCTTCTACAAAGTCTAATTCCTGTTCTAACTCAGCTATCGTATCGCCAGTACCTGCAATATCAGCATTTAAATAACTGACTTTTTGATACTCACCAAAGTCGTCGGCGTTAAAGATTAAATATACTCTATCGCCTTGCTGCTGCAGTACATGGTGACCTACCCTACCGTGGTAGCAGTCTTCATTTATAAAACGCTGCCCTTGCGCGTTAATCAAAATACCTTTGGTTAAAGACGCTGGCGGATAATATGGCATCGTCACAAACCCTTCATGCATATTAATAGCGGCTCCACCAACAGACATCCCCATCTGAATCCCTGCTCCGGTATCGCCAGGGTTACCAAGTTTCGTATTGGCCTTTAGTAATGCAGGGGCATATTTTTGTAACATTTCGTCGTTCATGACAAACCCGCCGGCACATAAAATAACCCCCTGACTAGTTTTTACATTTAGCTCTTGTTGGTCTCTTCTTATCACTAAACCATGTACTACATTGTCATCATCTTTGATTAAGCAGATTACGCGTGTGTCGTAATACACATCAATATTTTCCTGCTCAGCTACTTGTGAACTCAGTATTTTCATCAGTAATGGGCCACCATGGTCACCTTCAACTTCAACGTTATGACCGCGTGGACAAGGTTTTGCGGCATCAATATATGGCCACGCTTTTTCGCTACCGGTATACAAAATACAATCGTCTGTCATTGCCATAATAGCGCGCTCTTTGTATTCGCTATTTTTGTAAGGTACGCCTTTTTCAACCAACCAATCGAAGTGTGCCGCACTGCCATCTACGTAAGCACGCACTTTATTAGCATCCGCTTGCGGACCACTAGACATCATCATGTAGTTATACATATCTTCACTGTCGTCAGCATAACCACAGGCTTGTTGCACACGTGTACCGCCACTGCCGCCCATGTAAATCTCTGCACTAGACAATGCGGTTGAACCTCCATAAGTGCTAGCTAGCTCAAAAATACTTACATTTGCGCCAGTGGCACTTGCTTCTAACGCGGCGCAAGCACCTGCTCCGCCAAAACCAACTACCGCTACATCAGTAGTAATATCCCAGCTGATAACATCTATTAATTTTTTAGGATTGCTAGGACTATATTTTTTAGCTGACGACATTTTTGATCCTGCTGTTGTTATCGAGATAGAAAAACAACTGTATTTTGCCTGATTATTTATTATTTTATGTCAGTCAAAAAATTACGGTTTGGCAACGACTAGTGCTTGTCACCGTAAGTTATTGTAAAAGAAAAGACTTTTCTCCAATACAGGCTATACTGAGACATCAAGGGAAAGGGCTGAATTCAACGGACTGAATAGTAGGGACGAATGATAAGTATCAAATATTTAGGCTTTTACAGATATATGTCAACTATAAAGACTAAGGAAACAGTGCGAAAATTTAGCCGCATTGCATTTTTGGGTGTTTGTCTCACTTTCGGACAAAATACTTTAGCAGACCCAGTAAACGATGCTCTTTCGGCTTATATGCAATGCTTACAAGAAAATATAAGCTTAACTCCTGATGCTGAAATTGTAGTGCTTAGAACAAATTGCCAAGAGACTTATGATGCTTTGAATGCGATATTTCCAGAAGAAATAGCGGCAATGATTATTGAACAAACGGAACTTGATGCTAGACAATAAGTAATACAAAAGCGAACAAGTAACAATTTCGCTTTCTTTATGAGATAAACTTATTGTCGCGAAGCTCCTTAAACGCTCTATCAAACGTTTTTACCAAGGCATTTTCTACCCCAATTCCTAATTTTTCCTGTAAGGTTTTCTTGGTTTTATAAGTTACAGAATAAACCTCGGCAGCAGCGCTTGCTTCCATCAAGTACTGATCAGAAGTACCCAACTCATCAATTAGATCTAAATCAACCGCTTGCTGACCAAACCATACTTCACCAGTGGCAACTTTAGGGATGTCAATTGATGGCCTATGCAGCGAAACAAAAGCTTTAAATAGATCATGAGTTTCTTCTAATTCAAGACTAAATTTCTCTCGAGCTTTGTCAGTATTTTCACCAAACATTGTTACCGTACGTTTATATTCCCCGGCAGTAAACAATTCATAATCAACATCGTTCTTTTGAAGAATTTTGTGAAAATTTGGAACCTGAGCAACGACGCCAATAGAACCTAACATAGCAAACGGAGCAGCAAGAATTTTACTACCGATACAAGCCATCATATAACCACCGCTAGCAGCTACTTTATCAACACAAATAGTTAACGGAATTGACTTGTCTTTAATTCTACATAACTGCGAAGCAGCCAAACCATAACCATGAACAACACCTCCGCCGCTCTCTAGCTTCAGCACAACCTCGTCACTCTCAGTGGCGATAGTTAAAATGGCAGTAATTTCTTCACGCATATTGTCAACAGCTTGAGCCCTAATATCGCCGTCAAAATTTAATACAAACACACGTTTTTTCGTTTCGCCCTTGTCTCCAGCCTTGCTAGCTTTTTTTTGTTCGGCTTTTTCTTTCTTTAACTTCTGCTTCTCATCTTTGGCTAGTTTTTTTAAACTGGCTTCATCTAACACCGCATCTTCTAACGTTTCGCGCATATTGATATAACGATCGTTAAGCGATTTAACCTCGATACTACCGATTTCACTGGCATGACCTTTTCCACTTGCCGACATAACGATAGCCACAGCCAAACCTAACGCTACAACTAGGGTAAGCGTTTTCAATAGAAACATGCCGTAGGTGGCAAAAAACTCGATCACAATTTAACTCCATAAACTAAAGACTAACGACTAAAAATAATTGCTTATTGCCAGTTTAAGATAGCTTGGCGGGCCGCTAAATTTCCAGCGCGCGCAATTAAACCATGTTGGCCCAATGAAATCGAATACAACGCTTTATCGGCCATTGGCATAAATACGCTACTACCTTGGTCGGCACTTACCCACTGCGCTAATGTGTCGTTAGACCGCACTATTTGCCACACATCGACATAGCTTTTCACTTGGTCAATTTCATAAACCGAGCGTGGACGACTAGTTTCATCAATAATATCTACATAACGACCGCTAATTCGATTAAATCTATACGATGAGCTAGGAGTAAACATTCCCCGCCAAGATAACACTCGCGCGTCAATCTGCCACTGATCACCGCTTAACTCATAATAAGAAGTTTTGTCTCCTAAATGCACCATGGCAACATATTGTTGAGGCTTCAGTTCGGTAAACCCGACTCTGCCGATCATTAAGTTGGTATCAGGGTGACCATATGCACTCAACTCATAGCCCAAGCCACCAGCTATTGCCGCAACCGCTACTAATATCAATCCAAATGGTGCTCTTATCCATTTAGGTATAAATTTAAGTCGACTAAACATAAACAATCCAATCCCACCAATAACTGCGGCGATAACATAAAGATGGTCAACTAACATTGAGGGTTCCACAAAGCTGTCCTTATAGTTTGTCACTTTTAGCTTAGTATACTTGCTGATGAGTGCGTATATGAATTGTTTTTATTTGCTTACAAAGCAGCTAAATAAAAAGTTAGCTTTTTTACCATACTATTTCAGGGGTTATTCCTCAAATACCTGGCAACTAATAACTAAAATGAGGAACAAATTTATGCAACAAACGTTTTCTCGCGGCATGGCCAATAACTTTTTGGGTAACGCGCCTAGCTGGTACAAATTAACGATTATAGGATTTTTAATACTCAATCCCGTTTTACTAGCTGTTACAGGCCCATTTGTGAATGGTTGGGCTTTAATTGGCCAGTTTATCTTTACTTTAGCCTTAGCGTTAAAATGCTACCATTACAACCAGGTGGCTTATTTGCTATCGAGGCCGTTCTTATAGGCCTCACTACCCCAGACGCCGTCTATGTAGAAACATTGAGTCTGTTTAAGGTCGTTTTGCTACTTATGTTTATGGTAGCCGGCATTTATTTTATGAAGGACTTATTACTATTTGCCTTTACCAAAGTGTTACTCAAAGTAAAATCTAAGCATTTCTTGTCTTTGTTATTCTCAATCATGGCCGCCGCCTCATCGGCATTCTTAGATGCATTAACAGTAACAGCGGTATTAATTAGCGTTGATGTTGGGTTTTATTCTGTTTATCACAAGGTTGCATCCGGTAAAACAGTACATCACGACCACGACCACAGCGGCGACACCGAAGTAGTTGCGATTCGTTGCGAAGATTTAGAAGAGTTTCGGGCTTTTTTACGCAGTTTGTTAATGCACGGCGCGGTAGGTACAGCACTTGGAGGTGTCTGTACTCTGGTTGGTGAACCACGAAATTTATTAATTGCTATTACTGCAGATTGGGACTTTATCGAGTTTTTCTTACGTATGACCCCAATTACTATGCCTGTACTAGCCGTAGGCTTAACCACCTATGAAGCTTTAGAGTATTTAGGCATTTTTAGTTATGGCAGTAAGCTGCCAGAAAGTGTACGTACGGTATTACAAGACTTCGATGATTTACGAACAGAGAGCCGCAGCGCTAAACAAAAAGCAGTGTTAGTGGTATCTGCTGTCACCGCTATATTCTTAGTTATAGCACTAGCACAACATTGGGCAGCTGTTGGTCTGATAGGCCTAACCGTTATTGTCCTACTCACCGCCTTTAACGGCATCATTGAAGAGCATCAAATTGGCCACGCTTTTGAAGAGGCTCTACCCTTTACTGAGTTATTGGTGGTGTTCTTTTCCATTGTGGCTGTTATTCACGAACAGCATCTATTCACGCCTATTATCCACATGGTTTTGACCATGGAAAATATCGAAATACAGGCACCGGTATTTTTCTTAGCTAACGGATTCTTATCGATGATTAGCGATAACGTATTTGTAGCAACGGTATACATCAATGAAGTGAAGGCTGCACTAGACGCCGGCGACATTACCTGCGAGCACTTTAATACCTTAGCAATTGCGATCAATACCGGAACTAACACTCCTAGTATGGCGACACCCAATGGCCAAGCAGCGTTTTTGTTTTTGCTAACCTCGGCTATCGCGCCATTGCTGCGCTTGTCTTACGGTCGAATGGTATTTATGGCTCTGCCCTAAACCATCACTATGTCTACCACAGGCTTTTTGCCAGTAATGTACTTACTGTAATAGCTGATCCTTTAGCTCATCGTGGAGCTTTAGCCCGTCCATGGGCTTTAGCCTGTCGCCGGGCCAAACATCGGGCTGATCTTCGGCGCGATGTTCGGCCAACCACTCTCGATGACGTTCAATTTCTTCCGCGTTGGCTGCAATTACTGGCAGCTTAGCTCTGCCACTATCTAAGCGAATAATTTCTTCTATATGCTGAGTTAGACTATTGCCACCAGCAAGCTGCCCGCCTAAGGCTAAGTCTGTTTGACCCGATGTCATGGCGATGTATACATCTGCCAAAATCTCAGAATCAAGTAATGCACCGTGTAAATCACGACTGGTATTGTCTATATCATAGCGGTCACATAAGGCATCCAAACTATTTCTGCGGCCCGGATGCATGTTTCTGGCCATTACCAAGGTGTCCAGCACCGTACAATGATCTTTCATAATACCTAATGAATGGGGCAGCTTACTTAGCTCCGCATTCAAAAAGCCAATATCAAACGGGGCGTTGTGAATGATCAGTTCAGCGCCTTTAACGAAATCCATAAATTCTTGGGCTATGTGCCCAAATATCGGCTTTTCCTTCAAGAATTCCTGAGTAATACCATGAACTTCCATCGCCCCAGCATCTATCTCGCGCTGTGGTTGAATGTATTGATGGTAGTGCCTGCCAGTTAACCGCCTGTCGATAAGCTCTACACAACCAATTTCAATAATCTTGTGGCCTTGCAGAGGGTCTAAGCCGGTAGTTTCCGTATCTAATACAATTTGTCTCATTGCTTATCCTTGCACCATCATGTCGTCGATACCCTTATTGGCTAACTCATCGGCTTTTTCATTACCAGCATGACCACTATGACCCTTAACCCATATCCAGTTCACCTTGTGTGAGCTGTTAGCGGTATCAAGCTGCTGCCATAAATCGGCGTTTTTCACTGGCTTTTTAGCTGCGGTTTTCCAACCCTTTGCCTTCCATCCATCTATCCATTCAGTAATGCCTTTTAATACATACTTGGAGTCGGTGTAAAGATTCACCTCGCACTCTTCACTTAAAATTTTTAAGCCTTCAATAGCAGCGGTAAGTTCCATCCTATTATTGGTGGTATCGGGTTCACCACCACAAAGTTCTTTCTTGGCATCGCCAAAATGTATTAAAGCGCCCCAACCACCCGGACCAGGATTACCGCGGCAAGCACCATCAGTAAATAATTCAACTTGTTTCATCTACAACCTTTAATTAGATTTATTTTGTTAGTAACAACTTATTTATCAGTGCAGTTCATAGCGCTAATGAATGGTTTTCGTCGATGGCGCAGGCATTGAAGATGGCCGCAGACCGCCCAGTTCAGGGCGCCAAGCCATTCGCTTAGGTTTAATAGCCGTCATGCCGTGAATTTGCTTCACCGCCTCGAGCATAAACACGCCACCCATTGGCATAGAATGCTTTTGCGCGAAATTGGCAAGCCTAGACTGCCAATTGAGAAAACTATCATTGTTGATCGGCAGTTGGTGAAAACCACTCTGAGCACCCAGTGTTGACATTTCTAATAGCTCTAGCCAGTCATGCAAACGATGCGAGCCAATTGATTGACGTGAAAAATGTTGTTTACCGGCTATGCTAGCCAACGTAAACCTCGCTGCTAAAGCACTAAACGGATTGATACTAATAACAAATAATTTACCGTTGGGTATTAATACCCGCTTTACCTCGCGTAAAACTTGGTGGGGATCGGCGCAAAATTCCAATACATGATGAAGTACCACTACATCTATTGAATCTTCGGGCAATGCTAATGCCTCAAATTTACAACTGGCTTGAGCACGTTTAGCGCCGGCGTCTGGGCTTAGCGTAAAAGCGTGCTGGAGTCGATTACCAACACAAATATCTAGTTCATCATTAATGCTCATTTGCAAAAGCCGGTCGCCAAAGCAATGCTCTAAGCGGCGCATTATCAAACGTTCTTCAGCTTGTAGCATCGCCGCGCCTAGTGGCGTTTTAAACCACTGACCTAATAATTCGCTCTGCTGATTAAACTCTAACATTGGCATAATAATATTGAAATTCGTAAAAGTAGATAATACCGTTGGGATCAAACACAGTACAAGGTATGATTTACCTCATTAGTACAAAAATCCTCAGGATCAAACCATGCAAATCGAAGCCATTAAAGCCTTTAGTGACAACTATATCTGGTTACTGCATAACAATAAAAAAGCGTGGGTAGTAGACCCCGGCGATGCCCAACCGGTCATTGCTAAACTGGCAGCGAAAGGTCTTGAGTTAGAGGGCATCATAATCACCCATCATCATTTTGATCACACTGGTGGCGTTGAACAACTGCGTAGTCAATATCCCCAGTTAGTTATTCCCGGTCCTGAATCGGCACACTTCATTAATATCACGAAAACTATGCGTGATGGCGACTCAATAGAAGTCTTAGGCTGTAATTTTAGTGTGATAGAAGTCCCTGGGCATACCTTAGACCACATTGCCTATTACTGCAGCGAATCACCCATCGGTGAAATTTTACTGTGTGGCGATACTTTGTTTGCTGGTGGCTGTGGTCGCGTATTTGAAGGCACTGCACCAATGATGAGAGCCTCGTTGAGTAAGCTGGCCTCATTGCCCCCTGCTACTAAAGTCTACTGTGCCCACGAATACACGTTAGCAAATCTAGCCTTTGCGGCAGCAGTTGAGCCCAGTAATGAAGCGTTAACTCAACGCATTAAACACTGCCAGCAGCTGCGCCAAGATGACAAATCTACGGTACCATCAACAATTAACGATGAGCTAACAACCAACCCGTTTATGCGCAGCGACCAGCCTGCGGTTGTCAGTGCCGCACAAACTAAAAACCCTAGCTGCTCTAATGATGAAGACGACGTGTTTACCGAAATTCGCCACTGGAAAAACAATTTCTAAACATACCTCACATTTATCAGTTAATACCCTGCCGCGCCTTGACTTGTCAGTCTAGCCAACTAGACTTGGCGCAACACTACCCTCAGCCAATTGGTGTATTTTTGTCAGCTTCAATACGTTCAATCGCCAACTATAAATCCATCCGTTTTACACGCTCACTGGCACTGCTTTTTGCTCTGCTGCTCGCAGGCTGCAGTAGCCAGCAACAAACAGTGTCGATGGAACCGATTGAAGCAACCCTTAATAAGCTGTCAATAGATGAAATAATTGACGGAATTATCACCACTAACACCCACTGCCATTCAGAATCTGGTGAAGGTTACATTGATCATAATTCAACCGACGTATGGGATAGAGTCCGCGATGGCATAGTTTTAGACACTCATGCCGACCACAAACGAATTGACGACCACATTAATTGGTTCAAAAATCACCCAGAATATCTCGCCAGAGTTAATAGCCGCGCCCGCCCCTATATTTACTACATTGTCGGTGAGCTGGAAAAGCACAATATTCCCCAGGATATAGCGTTGCTGCCAATAGTAGAAAGCGCGTTTGACCCTTTCGCTTATTCACCTGGGCTTGCTTCGGGAATGTGGCAGTTTATACCTGATACTGGCAAGCAAATGGGCTTAAAACAAACCTGGTGGTATGACGGCCGCCGTGATGTGGTGGAATCTACCCGTGCGGCTATCGAATACCTATCTATGCTTGCTAAGCGTTATGACGGTGACTGGTTGTTAGCCTTGGCCGCGTATAACAGTGGTATGGGCCGCGTTGATAGAGAGATCCGTAAAAACGTCAAAGCCAATAAAGACACCGACTTTTGGTCACTAAAATTACCAAGTGAAACAAGGGCTTACGTCCCAAAGTTAATAGCTTTATCAAGACTTATTAAGAATCCGGATCAATACGGCGTGAGTTGGGCCACGACGCCAGATACTGCTTATTTTGAAACCATTGCCCTCACCCAACAGGTAAGCCTGAAGAAAGCGGCCGAACTAGGTGGTATCACAATGGGACAGCTACGACTGCTAAACCCTGGTTTTAACCGCACCCAAACCGACCCGGAAGGACCATACACTTTGCTTTGGCCAGTGGGAAAATCGGCTCAAATTAAAGCAAACTTGTATGTCCTCACCAACAACCCGCAAGACCTCAGTAACTTTTATGTGGTTGAAAATGGGGATAACTTATGGGGCATCGCCAGAAAGCACAAAACTAGCGTGAGTAAACTTGCCGCCTGGAACAATATCAAGTCCAATTCAACACTTAAAATAGGCCAAAAGCTGTCACTTGGCTCAGCAATGCCTGCCAGCCTAAACAGCATCGACAGCGCCAATTACATAAGAAAACTCAATTATTCAGTTCGCAGTGGCGATTCTTTGTCACGAATTGCAACTAAATTCAAAGTCACGGTGTCAGATTTGAAACGTTGGAATGGCCTGAACAAACTCAATGTTTTAAAACCGGGCCAACGCCTAACCTTGTATGTGGATGTTAGTAAGACAAGCTGAGTAAACGCCGCTTTGCTAGTTCTGTACTTAATGGTAAGTTAAGCCACTTTATTAATTGGATGTCTGTTTTTACAACTAACTTTTAGGATCTTATCAATGCGTAAACTCGCCTTGGCGTTTACCTCGTCTGTTTGTATCGTTTCATGCCAACCATCACTAGAATCAGCCCAAGAGACGAAACTTACGCCATACACCACCCCTAATCATTATTATTTTGATAAAAGCCTAACAGCAGAGCAGCTAACCATTAACTGCCAGCAAAACTTAGACGGCGCGAAAAGTGATTTGGCTAGACTAGAGCAGTCGTCGGCTCCTTATACTGCAGAGACCCTATTAACTCCGTTAAATGAGCTTTTTATTGAGTTAGATAACGCGACAGGATTAACATACCTACTTAACAGTGTTCATCCCGATAAGGCCGTTCAAACTGCGGCAGATCAATGCATTAAAGATTTCTCGAAGCTGTCTACAAATCTAGGCCTGTCAAAGCCGCTCTATTCGCGTATCAAGCAAGTCGATACCACCGACGACGACCTAGAAACCCAGCGGTTTCACAACCATCTAATTCGTGATTTCAAACGTTCTGGTGTCGATCAAGATGATAATACCCGCGAGCGTATCCGCGAGATCAACGAAACGCTTACCTCGCTGGGACAAGAATTCTCTAAAAATATCAGAGAAGATGTACGTTCAATTGAACTAACTTCTACTAAGCAATTAGACGGCTTACCTGAAGATTACATAGCAGCGCATACCTCCAGTGAACAAGACAAAATCACGATAACTACCGACTATCCAGATTTTTTCCCATTTGTGCGCTACGCCCATGATGATGATGCTAAAAAGGCTATCTATACTCAGTTTCTCAATCGCGCCTATCCCAAAAATGATCAGGTGTTAAAACAAATTATTGCAACCCGCCATGATTATGCGCAGACGCTGGGCTACAAAGACTACGCCACCTATGCGACTGAAGTACTAATGGTTAAAAATCCACAGGTTGTCGCTGACTTTATTGAACGTATTTCATCAATGGCAGAACCCCGCGCGCAGGCCGACTATAGCCAGTTACTGAGCACACTTAAGACTATCGATAGCTCTGCAACTTCAGTTCAAAACTGGCAAAAAGCTTACATTGAAGAAAAGGTACGACGAGACGACTTTGAAGTAGACACCAAAGAAATTCGCCAATACTTTGAGTACAACAAAGTTAAACACGGTATTTTTCAATTAATAGAGGACTTATTTCAGGTCCAAATAAAGCCTTGGCAGACTGACGTTTGGGATGACAGCGTTGAAGCGTTTGAAATATGGGAAGGCGAAAGTATTATTGGTCGCTTTTACCTCGATATGCATCCACGAGACGACAAATTCAAACACGCCGCTCAGTTTGGTCTTCAGCCTGGTATAGACGGACAGCAGTTACCGGTAGCCGCTTTAGTGTGTAATTTTCCAGGCGGCGATGACAACAGTCTAATGGAACACAGGCAGGTCGAAACATTTCTTCATGAATTTGGTCATCTGATCCACAGTATTTTCGGTGGTAAACAGCGCTGGGTTAGTTTTGCAGGAACTGCAACGGAAAGAGATTTTGTTGAAGCACCGTCACAAATGTTAGAGGAATGGATATGGGATTATGATTCAATTTCTACTTTTGCAATCAATAAAAACGGCGAAGTAATCCCTAGAGAGCTAGTGGAAAAAATGCGTAAAGCAAGAGACTTCAATCGTGGTACCCATATTAAAAACCAAATGTTCTATGCCGCCTTATCGTTAAACTACTATCAAACATTGCCCGACGAATTGAACCTAAAACAGAAAATGATAGAGCTACAAAATCAATACTCACCATTTGCTTACATTGATGACACCCACTTCTATGCAAGTTTTGGGCATCTTTATGGCTATTCGGCTGCCTATTACACCTACATGTGGTCTGAAGTAATCGCCGCTGATATTCTAAGCGAGTTTAAGAAGCAAGGAATGCGCAACACCGAGCTAGCTAACCATTATCGACAAACAGTGCTAGCGCCAGGTGGATCAAAAGACGCCAAAGATCTGGTGACTGACTTCCTCGGCCGGCCCAGTAACTTTGATGCATTTATAGAACGGCTAAATCAGTAACAATGAAAATAGTGAGTCAATTAGTATTCATTATTAGCTGCTCTTTACTGCTTATCAGCTGCGGTAAAATGGCCAATAATGTTGCTACCGGTACAGAGCAGCAGATATTTCATGCTGGCAATGGCACCGAACCTCAGGGCTTAGATCCACATTTAGCCACAGGTGTAACTGAGCACAATATAATTGCTACGCTGCTAGAAGGCTTAATATCTGAACATCCCGAAACCTTAGCGCCACTTCCTGGTGCCGCTAGTAGCTGGGACATCTCTGAAGATTTAACCACCTATACATTCCACCTCAATCCAAACGGCAAATGGTCTAATGGCGACAGTGTTACCGCTAATGATTTTGTCTACTCTTGGCAGCGGTTGTTAATGCCAGACCTAGCGGCCGAATATGCGTATCAGCTATTTATTGTTACTGGGGCTGAAGATTTCAATAAAGGCGTGATTAACGACTTTGCTCAGGTAGGCGCAAAAGCATTAGACGAACTAACCTTTCAAGTAAAACTAAACGCACCTACACCCTACTTCTTATCAATGCTAACTCACTACAGCACCTTTCCTGTGCATCGTAAAACTATAGAGAAGTTTGGCGCGATAGACGATCCAGGAAGCTTATGGACAAGAGCTGGCAACTACGTTGGTAACGGTGCTTTTCAACTGACAGAATGGGCGTTAAACAGAATCATTCGGGTACAACCTAACCGGTATTACTGGGATGCAAAGACAGTACGATTAAAAGAAATACGCTTTTATCCAATTGATAACCTTGTGACCGAAGAGAGGATGTTTAGAGCAAAAGCGCTTCACTTAACTAACTCGCTTGCGGAAAACAAAATCGCTAAATATAAAGCCAATAAATCTCATCTACTTACTATATCGCCATACCTAGGCACCTATTTCTATCGTTTTAATACCACCAAGCCGCCATTAGATGATTACCGAGTAAGACAAGCCTTGGCTATGTCTATTGATCGCCAAAAGATCATCGATGCGGTAGTAAAAGGCGGACAATCTCCTGCCTACAACCTGACCCCTGCTGGAACACTAGGCTATACACCTAGGGCAAAAATAGAATTCGATATAGATAAAGCCAAGCAACTCTTGGTAGATGCGGGCTATCCTAATGGCGCAGGAATTCCGGCCTTTGATATTTTGTATAACACTAGTGAAGGCCATCGAAAAATAGCAGTCGCATTGCAGCAAATGTGGAAAACAAACCTTGGTATCAATGTTAATTTATACAACCAAGACTGGAAATCTTACTTATTTACCGTTCAAAATATGGACTATGTGATAGCTCGCGCCAGTTGGATTGGTGACTATGTTGATCCTAATACTTTTTTGGATATGTTCGTTACCGGCGGCGGCAACAATCAAACGGGCTTTTCTAATTCCCGATACGACCAACTTATTCGTCAGGCTGCAAAAACAACCAAGCAAAGCGAGCGTTATGAGTTATTTCAACAAGCCGAAGCGATATTAGTTAATAAAGTGCCAATAATGCCAATCTATACTTATGCAAAAATATATCTAAAAGCACCAGAAGTTACAGGTTGGTATGACAATGTCCTAGACCATCACCCCTATAAATATGTCTACTTAGAGAAACAAGCAAACTAACAATGCTGAAATTTATCTGCATAAGATTACTCCAAGCCATACCCGTGTTGCTGGTTGTTATGGTGGTAACATTTGTACTCATTCGCCAAGCACCGGGTGGCCCGTTTGATACTGAAAAGACCGTATCACCTTATGTATTAGAAAAACTCAACGAGCGTTACAATCTTGACGCGCCAGTGCATGAACAATTTATCGACTACCTAGGTAATGTATTAAAAGGCGATTTTGGCCCGTCGTTTAAATACCCTACCCGCAGCGTGTCTGAAATGATATTTACCGGCCTGCCAGTCACCTTTGAGCTGGCCATAAACGCCATCATTGTCGCGTTGTTTATTGGCATTGGCGCGGGCTTGTTGGCATCACTGCGGCCTAATACAGCTTTAGACTACATTCCAATCTCGACGGCAATGGTAGGCATTTGTATGCCATCGTTTTTGTTAGGACCATTATTAGTACTGTTATTTGGCATTTGGCTTGAATGGCTGCCGGTATCGGGCTGGGGCTATTCTGCTGGTGATAAAATACTGCCCTCTATTACTTTGGGCGCCACTTATGCCGCCTACATAGCGCGTTTAACTCGTGGCGGTATGTTAGAAGTGCTCTCGCAAGACTATATTCGGACAGCTCGCGCCAAAGGCACACCAGAGTACAAAATCGTTTTTAAACATGCGCTGCGTGGCGGCTTATTGCCAGTCGTATCATTTTTAGGACCGGCTATTGCAGGTTTATTGTCTGGCTCGTTTGTAGTCGAAACCATTTTCCAAATACCAGGCTTAGGCCGCTTTTACGTTCAGGCCGCATTCAACCGCGACTACACTATGATTATGGGCACCACAATATTCTTCTCGGTGCTAATTATTGTGTTTAACCTTTTATCAGACATTTTGGCTGTATGGCTTAACCCACGATTAAGCTACACCGGTAAGTCACAATGATTAGCCAACCGCAAAGTGAGCAATTGCTAAACCAAGCTGTGCAAGGTCGCTCACTGTGGCAAGACGCTATCGACCGGCTGCGTCAAAATAAACTGGCCATGGCTGGGCTGTGGTTTTTGCTATTCATGGTTGTCGTCGCTCTGCTAACACCATTTATCGCGCCTTATTCATACGAGACACAAAATCTAGATCTAGGTGTAACATCGCCCTCCGCTGCCCATTGGTTTGGCACCGACACCTTTGGCCGCGACTTACTAACCCGCGTAATGTATGGCGGCAGAGTCTCACTCGCTGTTGGCTTTATCGCTACCGCAGTTGCATTACTTATTGGCGTGCTTTGGGGCGCTGTTGCCGGTTATGTGGGTGGTAAAACAGATGCAGTGATGATGCGCATTGTCGATATTCTTTACGCCCTACCATTTATGATTTTTATTATTCTACTCATGGTCGTGTTTGGTCGCAGTATTTTGTTATTGTTTTTAGCCATCGGCTGCGTTGAATGGCTAACCATGGCTCGCATTGTTCGCGGCCAAGTACTAACACTGCGCCAACAAGAGTTCGTAGATGCTGCCGTTGTTATTGGCTTGTCACCTTGGCAAATTATCACTCGGCATATCATCCCCAATGCACTAGGGCCAATTATTGTTTATGTCACCTTAACGATTCCTAGCGTGATGCTGTTAGAAGCATTTTTAAGCTTTTTAGGTTTAGGCATACAACCGCCCGAAAGCTCATGGGGCTTGCTTATATCTTACGGCGTTGAAACCATGGAAGAATACCCCTGGCTATTAGTCTTCCCGGGGTTAGCCTTGTCGCTAACCCTATTTGCACTTAACTTTTTAGGCGACGGCCTGCGCGATGCGCTAGACCCGCGCGTATCGAAAGGTTAAGTGACTATGGCATTGTTAAGCGTTGAAAACTTAAGCATTAGCTTCCATAGCCGTGATGGCATAGTTAATGCGGTTAACAACATCAGCTATGAAATAAACGCCGGGGAAACCGTTGCCATTGTTGGCGAGTCTGGCTCTGGTAAGTCGGTATCTTGTTATTCACTGCTGGGCTTAGTGCCAACTCCGCCTGGTGAAATTACAGCCGGCAAAGCGATCTTCGAAGGCAAAGACTTATTTCAATGTAGTAAAGCTGAACTACAAAATATCCGTGGCAACCGTATCGCGATGATCTTTCAAGACCCAATGACCTCGCTAAATCCTTACCTAAATATTGGCTCACAGCTTATTGAAGCGCTGCAAAACCATAGCAGCATTAGTAAGAAAGAGGCCAAGCTAAAAGCGATAGATGCATTAACAGAAGTCGGCATAAGTGATGTGCCGCAGCGCCTAAAACAATACCCACATGAATTCTCTGGTGGTATGCGTCAGCGAGTAATGATCGCCATGGCGCTAATGACAGAGCCGGATTTATTAATAGCTGACGAGCCCACCACCGCGCTTGATGTCACCATACAAGCACAGATATTTGAGCTGCTAAGCGCATTACAAAAAAAGCGTAACATCGCTATATTGTTTGTCACTCACGACTTAGCAGTAGTCGCACAAATTGCCGACCGCGTATTAGTAATGAACAAAGGTGAAATTGTCGAACAAGGCAGCACCAGTGATATTTTTAACAATACTCAGCACGACTACACTCGCAAGCTTTTAGCGGCAATACCCGCAAGTGCTAAACCAGCTGAATATGCATTTAATAACAACCAAGAAGAAGTTCTCTCTATACAAAACCTAACTACTCAGTATTCAACCACTGGCGGTTTTTTTAGTAAAAAACAAACTATGAATGCCGTGATTGATGTAAGCCTTAAGCTGCATAAAGGTGAGATATTAGGTTTAGTTGGCGAGTCGGGCTGTGGTAAATCGACACTATCAAAAACGATACTGCAGCTAGTTAAAGCCACTAGCGGCAGCATTAAATTAGAAGGCATCGAGCTAACAACACTTAACAAACACGCACTTAAAAATACTCGCAAAGACTTACAAATTATTTTCCAAGACCCCTACTCGTCACTAAATCCGCGTATGTCTGTGTTTGATGCGTTATTAGAGCCACTTAAATTACACTCAAACTTAAACAAAGTGGCGCTGAATCAGCGTATTGCTGAACTAATGCAAGAAGTTGGCCTATTACCTAGCGATATCCGTAAATACCCACACGAATTTTCAGGCGGTCAACGCCAACGCATCGCGATAGCACGTGCCTTGGCAGTAAGCCCAAAAGTCATTATTGCCGACGAGCCTGTGTCAGCGCTGGATGTAACTATTCAGGCGCAGATAATGAAATTGCTATTAGGTTTGGTTAAAAAATATCAGTTATCGATTATTTTTGTATCACACGACTTGTCAGTTATTCGTTATCTGTGTGACCGCACTGCAGTTATGAATGCTGGAAAAATTATTGAATTGAATAATACTGAGGATGTTTTTAATAATCCTCAGCATGAATATACAAAAAAACTTATTGGAGCAATACCGACTACTTAACAGCAACTCCAGCATGATTGACCAAGACCCCAGGCGCACCAACTTCAATCGTCTTCCTAAATTCATCAGGAATAGTAATCTTGGTATAATCGGCCGTATTCACCATTACATACACTACGGTGGCGAGGGCAAATACTTTGTTAGTTTTATAATTAAAAAACTCAGCCTCTACCGTATATGAGCTATTCCCAATATTAGTAGTATCCATTCTTATACCGATTACGTCATCAAATACCGCAGATGCTTTCCAATCGATTTTTAAACTCACTACTTGGTTATCAAACCCTTTGTCTAGCAAAGTATTAAAACTACCCCACACTGCTCTGATGTATTCCGTAGCAGCAGCATCGATGTACTCAGCGTACTTTGCATTAAAGACAACTTGCTGTGCATCACAGTCAGCGTAGCGTACACGCATTAAATAAGTAAAAGCGTTTTCCATATTCTTCCTAATATTTTTTTATAAACAGTCGTTCAACTTCTGTAGTTAATGCTTTAACAGCTCTGCATTAGTAGGGTACTGCTCTATTAGCTCAAGTAATGTTTTTGCACCATCAATAGGCTGAAGACCGGTTAGCGCTCTGCGCAAAGCGGTTACCTTCTTAATATCTTTTGGATTTAACAACAGCTCTTCGCGGCGCGTGCTACTTTTAGCAATATCTATGGCGGGAAAAATACGCTGCTCGGCGATCTCTCGCGATAACACGATTTCCATATTACCGGTGCCCTTAAACTCCTCAAAGATTACCTGGTCCATTCGACTGCCAGTATCAACAAGTATAGTCGCCAAAATAGTAAGCGAGCCACCGTTTTCAATTTTTCTGGCAGCACCAAACATTTTACGGGGTATTTCCATTGCTCTAGAGTCAAGTCCTCCAGTCATTGTACGGCCACCGCCCTTTTGCGTTGCATTGTATACGCGTGACAATCTAGTCAATGAATCAATAACAATCATTACATCATGCCCTTCGCCAGCTTGCTTTTGAGCATTGCTAAGCAGCTTATTGGCAACCCGCACGTGTTTTGCATAGCCTTCGTCCGACGATGACGCATGCACTTCTGCTGGCACGCTGCGCTTAAAGTCAGTTACTTCTTCTGGCCGCTCATCAATCAGCAAGGCATAAAGTTTTATCTCGGGGTAAGCTTCTCCAACCGACTGGCAAATATGTTTCAAAATAGTGGTTTTACCGCAGCCTGGCGGCGCAACAATCAAACCGCGCTGGCCCATACCGATCGGTGTAATCAAATCCATGGTTCGCATACTGGGTTGGGCAGAGCCTAACTCTAGGTGAATACATTGATAAGGATGAACTGCGATACCATTTAAAAAAACTTTCTGAGGGTCAACCGGTGTGTCAGTCTTAACCATCTCATCTACTACTATAGCGTCTTGTTTTCTTTTCACTTTTAAAGACAATGTTTTTCTAGCCATGATGTCAATTTATAACTCTAGATTATTAGATATTTTGATGAGTTTAAGTAGTTTAACAATCGTCTGCTTCAACAGTGCAACAGCTCTTAGTTATGCTGCTGGTGGAAGCCCACTGCACGCATTTGCTTGCAAAAAGTCTTGCCATAGTTGATGTGTACTATACATTTTAGCAGGCAGATACATCTTTACGAGCCTAGCAAGCATCTCTGCGTCTCCTCTGTTATTACACTGCAACCGCTAGTTAACGGCGCTAGAACCCAAGAATGATAAACATCAATACCGTAAGCTCGACCACTCCATGCCAGGCGTTCATTAATGATGTATTCGACCACCATGCATTTGACGGTGATTCCCATGATTTTCCAGCGAAAAGTAGAACCAATTTCGAGGCCAACCGCTGAACCATCTAAAATACAGACATTTTCAGCATTCTCATACCAAGTAGGCCAAAGTGTTGCATGAGTCAACCACGCCCATACAACCTGACGGCTAGCGTCTATATCAAGATTATTTCGAACTCGTATTGAACAGTTGCTAGGGTGTTTATGACCTGGCCATCGCACTTCACAAGATGGCCCTATTCTCTGAACTTCCGCTATTTGCTTAAACGCCAAGTCAAAGCGCACTGCAACAGGCCGCTGTTAACAACATATTAGCTCTTTATAAGCCAAGGTTACGTTTTAAAACCGTCGCAGACGTAATCATTCGCTTGGTACGATAAAGCTCAGGATGTTTGTCACCTTCGGCGTAATTAATGGGCTCGCCAGTGGTTGGACTAACCAGCCAAGAAACTTCCGGGCGCGGCTCACCAATTTGTTTTTTAAGCGCTTGGGATGTAATCCCTATCGCTTCAGCCGCGGCACTTAAGGTGCAGCGTGTTTGCACTTCATTTAGGTAATCAACTACCACGGTAATTTTCTCTTGCACTACAAGGTGCTCCTTTTAAAATTATTGTTTTAATATACGTCGCACTAATTAATCTGGCCACAGCGTATATTGTTTTTAAAGTATTATTGCTAGTTAGACCAAGGGTAATGATTGATTAAAAACAATCACCGCAACGCCTGAAAGCAAAAACCATACTAAACAGTTGGTTATTATAGACCTTGTGGCCGCATGACGCATTACATTGGATGCATTTTGTACAGATATGCCATAACTATACACCTAGTTACCTCTAAAAAATCATCTTAAACGTAAATCGCCGCGACTGGCTGTTGACGATAGAACTGACACTGCAGTCGATAAACCTCTGGCATGCGTTGTTTCATGCTTTCTGGGTGCTCGAAAAATGTCTCACTGCACACAACAAGAAAATCAGCCGGATTAGTTAGCCCATAGTCATCCAGGGGTAATGGCCTACTGTTTTGCATATCTCGCTGTAATTGCTCCCAGGCCGCGGTAAAAATATCATGCCATTCACATGGTTTCATAGCCGGATGCATAGGCGGAGCGCCGTTGGCACCATCGCGCAATATATCTAACTTGTGTGCAAACTCATGAATAACCGCGTTACTGGCTTTATTAGCACTCGCATGGGCACCAGTTGCACTTACCACTTCCCACTTCCCATGACAAAATCAGCGGCCCATGCAGCCAGACTTCGCCGCTTAAACCAGGGCCTCTGGTATGAAAAACACCATACGCACTGCAATAAGGACGATTGGGAATAAACCCACCTTCGTAATCAATAATGGTATACATGCGGTCATAACAATCTAAGCCGAGCTGTAGAACAGGCACACATGCCTTAGTGGCTATTTTTAGGCATATATCATTAGTAAACTGAAAACCACGCCAGAGATAATAGTTTTGCGCACAAAAAAACGAAAAGCCATATTTCGCAACGCGTCGTGGTCTGCACCTTGGTAGCGCCGCATCACTGGCCAGTCGGCAATAGCTGCTTCCCACTGGTCAGGGATAAAGCCCATCTTTTTAATGCGTTTGTTTCCACATCAATTGCGAAATCGCTTAAAAATTGTTAACTCGGTTTATTAGGGCGTCACTGAGCCGAATCTCTGCTTAGCCAAATAGCCAAACTGTGATTAAGCGGGAATGACTGATGGGATCAAACTAATCTGGGTCATCCAACAATTTACTCATAGCCAGCAACTATTGCGGATCGAGTATCCTCCTAAATCGCTCGGCTAGTGTGCATTAACCGCATTGCCGCTTCAGCCAATGCCTTAACATTTTTTTCTGCAACCCAAGCCTAAACCGCCATCGACTTTTTATCGTCGCCCATGGCAACAAAAACCAGAATGCAACGAGCTGTAGACTGGTAGCTGTCTTCTCTAGGATCGGTGGCGCTCACGTCCAAAAGCACATGTACACTTGATGTACCGGTGTAGATAATTTTTACGCTAACACAAACCAAGTTACCCATATGTATAGGCTTGCGAAACTAGATACCACCTACATTAGCAGTCACGCAATAGCGCCCACTCCAACCGGCAGCGCAGGCATAACCGGCGTGATCCAGCCATTTGATTACACTGCCGCCGTGTACGTTGCCGGCAAAATTAGCCGACGTAGGCTCGGCAATAAACGTCAGTATTGTTTCTCTCTTTCCAGAAGCCATTGTCGATTCCTCAAACTACTATTGGTAGTTGATGGGATCATTCATTCTGACCCCTTATTGCTAAACCACTTAGTTCTACTTATTGACGCTCATGTCCAAAGCCAAATCTTTAGCCGCTTTTACGCTCATCATTTCAATCAGAGTCATGGCGTTTGAGCCGCCATCAGCACCAGCGCCCCCGCCCATTTGCACTTCAGGCACCTTCTTTAGTTTCTCGATAGCCGCTGCAAAGCGCCCCATCACAGCCTCATAGGTTTCTAGTTTCTGCGCCAGCGCACCATCCGCTTCGATTACGAAACGCTTATAGGCACCGTCACCTTCACCACGGTTCGGTGACCGGCATTATTGATACCGAACGCCATAAAAAGTACAACCAAGGTTGCTGCGAACAAGACTCATAATACGATTAGTTTAGCGGGAATTTTAGTCATTACTTTTATCCTTGATATTGTTATTTACTGATTTCAGATCGTTCATTGCAGCACGAACATCTTGCTGACGCGCTTTTCTCCAGTAATTTCCAACTCGATGTCGACTAAATCACCTTTAATAAGGGTATCACGTAACTTCTCTTCTTTTTGATCGCGAGTGAAATATTTTCTCAACTCACGCACAATCAAAACTGATAAAAAGAACAACATAATCAAGATGAATAACTTAAACATTTGATAGTCCTCCATAATAAGATTGATATAACAGGCTAAAACCCTTATAGATTAAAACCGCGTCCGTTTAAAATATTATTTCGTCACTGAGTCAATATGATCAACACAACTACTATTTGCATAGCCTTATTAGTTTGTTGCAGCAAGGCTTAGTATACCGTTTGATCGAACCATATTCACTCTGACCAGTTAACGTTTTATAAATATCTACACGATTTCTCTCTTTTTTAAGGCAATAACCGTTAGTATCAGCGCGGTAACCATCAACAATGACCCACCAGGCAATCTATATGAGACGATTTCAGTTTATTTTACTTACCCTAGCGCTATGTGGGAGCTTATCTCTTACGGCCGCGGACAATGGTGAAGCAAACGCGACTCAAAAAGCCGTATTGGTAACAGGGGCTAACTCTGGGCTCGGTTTGAAGATGACGCAGCAGCTTTCACAAAATGGTTTTTACGTTTATGCCGGGGTTTTACATAAAAATGAAATGGCTGCCATGAACAAAATGGACAACGTTACCGCCGTTCAGTTTGATGTACGAAGCCAAACTGAAATTAACGCCGCGGTAACCTTCGTCAAATTACAAGGTAGGGGCTTATATGGCCTAATTAACAATGCTGGAGTTAACGTTTTTGGGCCAGTACTAGAAGTACCAGTAGAGCAACTACACTACCAGATGGATGTTAACGTTTACGGCGTAGTGCGAGTGACTCAAGCATTTGCCCCACTAATAATTGAAAGTAAAGGTCGTATAGCTACCACCGGTTCAGTTGCGGGCATTGTTACTATTCCTGTATTTGGCGCTTACAGCATGAGCAAACATGCCATTGAGGCATACACCGACACGCTGGCTACGGAAATGGCACGTTTTGATGTCAGTGTGCATATTATTGAGCCAAGCACCTATAAGTCGAACATCGGTGTAGCGGCGAAAAAACTAATGGATGACGATAACTACTGGACCGAAGATACCGCGTATCCGCAAGAGCGCGCTTATCTGCTTGACGCTCTGACTAAAATGGATCTACAGCCCGACCCTGACCCAGTAGGTAAAGCGGCGTTACATGCAATGCACAGTGATGCGCCCAAAAGCCGTTATTTAGTTATTGAAACAGTGGCACAAGCCGACCGCGTTATCCGTCGTCAACTTAGCAAAATGTTAGAACTAAACGATGGCCAAACCCATGAGTTTAATCGAGCGCGACTGATTAAAATATTGGATGAAGAAATTGCCAAACGTTCGTCGTCAAAATAGTTCAGTTTAGCCTGTAATTTTTCTGCGGATAACTCGGGGACGGTTATCCACTACGGCTGACAGTGCGCAGCCATTATTTAACCAACATTGTTACTATATATTGCCTATATGCTAGAACTTAAAACCTGATAATAATGCCATACTAGGTCACCTATGGGTATTTAGGCGTTCTTATTAATGTATCAAACCAAATATTATTAGAGTATTACTCGATGAAATTACTAACAATTACCCTAGTGTGTTTATTCAGCGCTAATGCCTTTTCTCATGGCATGTCAGCCGAAGATCAAGCCAGCATATTAAATGCAGGGGCGGTTGAATATATGCGCCTAGGCGCTACCCACATGTTGTCGGGCTACGACCATTTATTGTTTCTGTTTGGCGTGATTTTTTTCTTAACCAGTTTCCGCGATATTATTAAATTTATTACTGCCTTCACCATTGGTCATTCAATAACACTGGTGTTCGCCACTTTATTGTCGCTAAAGGCGAACCATTATTTGATTGATGCTGTTATAGCCTTAACCGTCTGTTACAAAGCTTTTGATAACTTGGATGGATTCAAAAAATATTTTCAAACGCCATCGCCTAATTTGACATGGGTGGTGTTTATATTTGGTTTAATTCATGGCTTTGGATTATCAACACGCCTTCAACAATTACCCCTAGGTAAGGACGACCTAATACTCAACATACTGGCTTTTAATATGGGGGTTGAAGTTGGGCAAATCACTGCCCTAAGCGTGATGCTAGTTATTTTATTAGCATGGAAGAAAACTGCATCATTTAATCGTTTTAGCAAAGCTGCCAATGTCGCCTTGATGCTAATCGGTGGATTGCTATTATTAATGCAGTTACATAGCTACCAGCACACAACTTATCCCGATACTTTTCCGCTGAATCAAGATGACCATCATCATGTTCATGCAGGTATAACAAAAACGTCACCACAACTATTTCAAGCCGCTCAAGAGCCAGCTAGTATTGCTGCGATTGCACCGCCTATTTCCGAGCCACAAGATAAACAACAAGAACAACAACAAGAACAACAACAAGAACAACAACAACAACAACAACAACAAGATAAAAAACTTGCAAAGCATTCACATGACGGCGCGCACTTTCACTCCCATTAATCAAATACTAAAAATTAATTAACAACAATATTAAATGGGGCGCAATATATATTTGTTAATCGTTACAGACCCTCTGACTTTCTTAAAAAAACTACCAAGTGTATGTTTAAATGTCTTATCTGGAGATACCGTGACTGCTGTGTTCAATGTCTGTAAATAGGGTTACGCACCACAACTGTCTGGCTTATCAAAATTTCCTGGCATGTAATCTTCAAGTTTGCCAAGGCTCATTAGTTGCTGTGCCACTAACTCTTCAGTAACCTGCAGTAGCCGCTTGCAGTGGAAGTTGTCGAATAAATTAGCAGCTGCTTGCGTGGGTGAAAAAATATGAGATTTATCATCTTAGCGAGGACTATAACGGGGAGCATCATAAGATGGTGAGGCGAGTAATTAGTATATTAGATGATGTTAACTAAGGAATTAATATTTGGTCTCACAGTTAACTTTGCTGCCCCAAAACATTATTCCACTTCAACTTTTACTTTTCCTCCGTCAGCATGAATAGTCGCTTTAGCCATATCCGCTTCTTTTAAAATATAGGTCACTTTGTTTTTAACTGAAGTTTTTTCTTCAACGTCAAAACCTATATCATAATATTCCATCTGTTATTTTAATTCAGCTGACGCTGGATAACTATCTCTTTCCTTATATGTCATCGATATATATACGCAAAGGAGAAAGCTGGCTAATGGTCTGCGCCTTAAAAGTTTGACTGATATATGTACTCACCATCATTATTTGATCTAAACGCTGATTAATTTCAGTACTTTTATTCATATCTTGTTCATTATGTTTAAGCGTGGCCTCTAATCTCGCTTGAACCTTTGCTATTCGAGACGACAAAGTACTGTCTTGCTGACAAATCTGAGAGTTCTCGCTAATCTTTGATAGCACTATATCTAATTGATAAATTGGCAGTGTAAAATATAACTCTTCAAACACAGAGCTTTTCAGCTCTTCATCTAATGCAGGTCGTGACCACAATCTTCGTAAATTAGCATAGGCCTGTTAAAACTTCCCCTCTCTCTTTAACCGAGCGGCCAAGTCTAATTGTTGCTTAGAAGCTAAGTCAAACTCCTTAATGATTTCTTCCTGCTGACTCTCACTACTTAAATAACTAAGCTTTAGTTTTAATAAATTTATATAAGTATCATCATTTTCTTCTAAAGCCTTCAGAGCGGAAGATATATCACCTTGATTTTCCAATATCTTATTAAGCTTATCGTCTTCGTCCGTTGTTCTTACTATTTTCTTATCATTGATTTGCTGAAGAATATTCCTGCCTGCATTACGTCCCAGCAGTTCCATTGTGTTGTATATTTCATCGTAAAGCTTGCCGTGTAGCTCAGGCTATGGTTACTAATATGGCTGGCACCGTTACTGCTATTCCACTGTGCAGACACTTTAACGATTTGGGCCTTTTCAACTAGGTCAATACCAATTTGAATATCACCTGCAGAGCTGCGCCTAGAATCATCATCAGCAACAAGCTCAAAACTATACGACTGAGCTATTTGTGAGATTAGGCTATCGACCACCGCTCAGCGCATGTCTTGCTTTGGAAGTGGAAACCAGTTTTGATTATTGATCTCAGACTTTAAGACCATAAGCTCTGCATCCAACAAATTGGAACTGCGCAATATTAACCAAAGAAAGCGTTTCAAAAAAACTTTTTATACAATTATTATAATTTTGGGTGCAGCTGATTATCGCCGATAGTTTCAACATCAACCATAGCGCAAGACTTCCTCAGTAATATAACAATTCTATCAGTGCTAGCTTAAAAGAAACTACCAAGGGCACGTTTAAATTTCTTACCAGGCTGCGCTCTCACCGCTTTCTGCTGTGTGCGCAAATAGGTAAACGCGCCGCGCAAGTCTGGGCTATTGAAGTCTTCTGGCATGTAGTCTTCGAGCTTACCAATGTTCATTGGTTGTTGCTTCCCTAACTCTTTAACGGCGGCGACGGCCGCCTGCAAGGGCAAATTATCGAGCAAATACGCTGATGCCTGAGTGGGAGTGAGAATGTAAACGTCGCCTGCTTGGCGGGGTAAGTAACGGGTTGCGTCATAAGGGGACGTAGCTAGCAGTACCGACGGCTTAGACAGCCAAAAATGACCTATTGAGTCAGGCGCAGTAATGCAAGTGCCGCGCTTTTGATGACAGCCATGCTGTTTTAAAAATTGGGCTATATGGCTTCGCATACCCGGCGACAATATATCTAAATCGCTGCGGTCATAAAGGCTGTCATCATAAACAGAGATAACACCTATTTCTGGCAACCAATACAAATACTCATCAGCGCTGATGCCTTCAATAACCTGTCCAAACCAAGGGTTATTTCTCATTATTGTCTTCCTAATTTGATCTACTAATTACCTAGAGCAATACGTACATTTAAACAGAACGGATTGCATCTAGCGATGGCTTAATTAGTAAAACCAGCGCTCCAATCAAAAATCTATTGTTAGCAATAAAAACATTAGGCCAGTTAGTTGATTTCCATTAACTGACTGACATAAATGCCGCCTACTTTTCTTGTTAGGATAATGGTCTGATTTAAAACAAGTACCTAACTACGGTTCCAATTTTGAGGCTATGTGTATGAATGACTTAATAATCCGAAACGGCAAAATTGTAGATGGCACAGGTAAGCCAGCCTTTATTGGCGATATAGCCATTAAGGATGGAAAGATTTCTGCGATAGGGGATATCTCTGCAGCAGCGACTAAGACAATTAATGCTAAGGGCCAACTGATAGCTCCAGGTTGGGTTGATGTGCATTCACATATGGACGGACAAGCAACCTGGGACCCTTTATGCAGCCCTGCTGCCAACCATGGTATTACTACTATTATTATGGGTAATTGCGGTATTGGCTTTGCTCCTTGCGCGCCCACTGCCGAGGCCCGTGATCAACTGATATCAGTTTGTGAAGATGTTGAAGACATTCCCGGTGCTGCTTTGCATGAAGGCATCACTTGGGAGTGGGAAAGTTTCCCGGAATACCTGAATGCACTTGAAAAATTCCCCCGCGCTATTGATATCGGCGCGCAGGTACCACATTGCGCTGTTCGTACTTATGTAATGGGCGAGCGAGGCCTTAATAACGAACAAGCGACTACTGATGATGTCACCAAAATGAAAGAGATTGTAAAAGACGGCATCAATGCTGGTGCACTCGGTTTTACTACATCACGCACCGAGCTGCATACTACCCGCCTAGCCCAAGCTATGCCTGGCACCTATGCTGACGAAAGTGAATTACTGGGTATTGGTGAGGCGATTGGTGAGTTAGGCAAAGGTATTTATGGCGTAGTGTCTGATTGGACCAACTGGCAACAAGAAATGGATTGGATGAAGAAACTATCCATCGATAACAATTGCCAAATCAATTTTATTTTATTCTTCCGCAGCGAAAGTGACTGGACGCAGGTTGTGCAGCAGTTGGCTTATGTGAAAGAAGCCGCCAAACAAGGCGCTCGCTTGATTCCGCATGTGGGTGCGCGGCCAGTGAATTTATTATTAAGCTGGGAAAGTACGGTTCATCCGTTTAGCTTTAACCCATGTTTTGCCGAGCTGTCGATTATGGAACCTAAGGATCGTTTAGTACGCTTAAATGACCCAGAGTTTCGCAAAGCTATTTTGGCAGAGGCAGCGCCATTAATGGGCGATGATTTTATGGATACCATTATTGCCGGTTGGGACAAATTATATGAATTAGGGTCGCCGCCGAATTACGAGCCAGGCCCTGAAGATAGCATTGCAGCTATGGCCAAAGCCGCTGGTGTTTCGCCGCCAGAATATGCCTATAACGTAATGATGAAAAACAACGGTAAAAACGTTATCTACTTTCCCTGTTTTGGCTATGGCAGTGGTGACTTAAGCCGACAGCAAGACATGTTAGAAGATGAAAACAGCGTGATTAGCTTGGCCGATACCGGCGCTCATTGTGGTGTATTGTCTGATGCAAGTGTGCCAACTTTTATGCTGACCCATTTCGTTAGGGACCGTACCCGCGGCAAGAAGTTTGACCTAGAGTGGACAGTAAAGCTACATACCCACGACACCGCCCGCTGCGTAGGCTTGGAAGATCGAGGCACTTTAGAAGTGGGCATGAAAGCTGATATCAACATTATCGATTTTGATAAACTTGAAGTGGACTCGCCACAAATTATCAATGACTTGCCAGCTGGCGGTCGTCGCATGTTTCAAGGAGCACAAGGCTATACCGCTACTATTGTTAGCGGTGAAGTAATTATGGAAAATGGCGCTTACACCGGCGCGGTGCCTGGCCGGTTAATCAGGGGGACGCAGGCGGCACCAGCGGCACATTAGCGGTAATAGGTGGGAGATAACCCCCATTAGCGATTAGTTTAAACGACCGAAGAAAGTCATTCGTGCCGACTCTGACAGAGAAATGTCAGGTTGGGTGTTGTAAGCCAACACCACTAACATTCGAGTAGCGCTCCCTACTGTTGGCGTGACCCGATGCATTGAGTTGCGTCCACGAAATAAAACCAGCGCCCCAGGTTCCATCGCAAGCTGCTTGGTGATCGTTTTGCCATCAAGAATATCAGTGCAGGCCTGGTAGTTCATTTCGCCAGCGTCGGCGTCTCTAACATCTGTCACGTATTCAAACTCGCCGCCAGCCTCTGCTTGCTCAATCAGCAAGGTAATGGCGAATGATGAGTTATCAAAATGCCACCCTAATTCTTGCCCAGCACCGGCGTAATGAAGATTAATACCAGACAGAGAATCGGCGTATGCATAAAGCTCAGGCTGATCAAGCACTGTCGATACAAATGCTTTAAATTGCGCTGCATCATATAGGCTATGCAACATTGACTGCTTGGGGATTTGATCAGTAGTAATACACCCTTTAGAAGAGCTTACCTCTCGGTTGCGAGGATGTTGAGCCGAAAATTCGGTGTCAGTCGGCGCCAGATAAATATTATGGCTAGTAGACGTGTAATAAGCCAAATGCTGGTTAAGTCTGCCCTCGTCTTTTATTACGTCTATTACCTCTGGCTGTAAAAAATCATTTAAAACTAGCACGCCATGTTCATCCAATTGGCGTTTACAGCGGCGTTGAAAGCTGACATCTTCCAGTGGATTATTAGTTAGATTTACAATGTCATAGATAGTTTTCAATTTCACAGCCTTAGATAATTGCTTAGCAGTTAGAGCTAGTTATTATCTTCCCTCATTCGATTGTTGTCTATTAGGCAAATATTGCTAATATGCTGCGCTAGCCTTTAAATATCATCAAAATTACACGAGACATACATGCAGAGTAATCCCGAGATCCGCCTGCCAAGAGTCAGAGAAGCAGCCATATCTCTAGTAACATTAATCATTAGCATTGGCGTTTCGGTAGGCGTGTTTGGGCTTTACCCACAAGTACCATTATTAATGGGCTTAGTCGTTGCCTGCATCGTCGCCTGGCGTTGCGGTTATAACTGGGACGCCATTGAGCAAGGCATGATCAACGGCGTTACCCGGTCTATTCCGGCAATTATGATATTTATATTAATCGGTATGATGATCGGCATATGGATTATCGCCGGCGTGGTACCCACCATGTTGTTCTATGGTTTAAAGGTACTTTCGCCCGAAATTTTCTTGCCATCGGCGCTTATTATTTGTGCAATTACCTCGGTAGCTACTGGCAGCAGCTGGGGCACATCGGGCACCATTGGGGTTGCTATGGTCGGGATTGGCAGTGGCTTGGGTTTGCCTCTGCCGGTGGTTGCTGGCGCGGTTATATCAGGCGCCTATTTCGGCGACAAAATGTCGCCGTTGTCAGATACCACCAATCTTGCCTCATCAATGGCTGGGGCAAATTTATACACTCATATACGCCATATGACTAACACCACCAGTATTGCATTTGGTATTACCCTCGTTATCGAAATACTGCTCGGTTTAAAATATAGCTCAGCGATTGGTAACAACAACAATATCGCCGAGCTAACAAGCCTACTAGAAACCACCTTTGTGATTAATCCAATGATGTTAATCCCACCGATTTTATTAATTATCGTGTCGATTAAAAAGGTACCGCCACTGCCTGGGCTTGCGGTGGGCATTCTATCCGCCGTTGGCCTTGGTTTTATTATTCAAGATGCATCATTTGCGCAGACGATGAAAACCGCTTTTAGTGGTTATAACGCTACTACTGGGGTAGAGACCTTTGACAACTTGCTATCTCGAGGCGGCATTGAGTCGATGTATTTCACTATTACCTTAGTAATCATCGCGATGATGTTTGGCGGGGTCATGGAACATACTAATCAGCTTAAAGTGTTAGTAATACAGCTGGTCGACAGAGCCACCACAACCGGCTCTTTAGTGGCATCAACTGTGTTCACCACCATTGCGGCCAACTTAGTACTTTGCGAGCAATACATGTCAATAATTGTTGGCGCTAGAGCCTATGCCGAAGAATACGAAAAACGCGGATTGCATGCCAAAAATCTTTCCCGTGTACTCGAAGACTCAGGCACTGTAACGGCTAACTTAATTCCTTGGACTTCAGGCGGTGCTTATCAAGCTGGCGTATTGGGTGTTGCTACCTTTGCCTATGCGCCGTTCGCATTTTTTTGTTGGATATCGCCATTGGTTACACTGGCATTTGGATATCTCAATATCAATATGACAAAAATTGAAGATGACCCTACTACCCAGCTTTCAGTAAAAAGTACTCTTTAGTATTCATGGGGTCAGAGATAAAACCTTATCTTAACGAGCTTTTACTCTGACTCCAAAACTGCCTCTATCCTTACGGGAATATTCGACATTTGTGGTATTCCGGTTAAAGCATCATAATTTTCTTCTACTGAAATCAATCTGCCAGTGTTACTACCAACACTCATAAATTTCTGGCTGTCTTTGCCTGGCATTCCACCAAATGAGTGAGACATAGCAACAACGCCTAATTTCAGCGTTGCATCTCTTTCTACCAGACCTGAAATATTATCGTGAGAAGAAATAATCTGTATCTTGTCGCCGTCTTTTAAGCCTAGTGCTAACAAGTCATCAGGGTGCATATAAGTAGCGTTATACGGTTTACTCGACGCTATCATCTCTCTGCCAGCTGAATTCAGCGCATTGTTTAAACGTCGGCATACTAGCCGCAACGGAAACTCTATAGTTTGTTGCGCTAGCGCATAGTCAGTTTCAAACACCTCTTTCAACTCTTTCATCATCATCGAATTACCAACACATAATCTGCCAGTAAAGCCGTCGTCTTTAGCTTGCACAAATTCTTTAATATTAAAAATATGGCCATTTGGAAACTGCTTCACTTCAGCTAACGGCACCCGTGCACTAGCGGTTAAATGTTGATGCAAGTCATCTGTAGTTGGCATGTTTTCCATGTCAAGCATGGCAAAACCAGGGCTACCTTCCTGAAATTTATCCCAGCCTGCAAGGCTAGCGACAAACAATGAAAGATTCAGCCTCTGACCAAGCCCATAGAAAAAGGCCCACTCTTCCACTAAGTCTGAATCTTTAGGCGGCGGCACTAAGGCCGGCGCATAACTCGCATAAGGCTGGTCGAACCCAAGCCCATAAGCATAATACTTATTACTTTCGGCTAGCTGAGTAGTGGCTGGCGTTTCCAGCGAAAGTTTTGGCGGTATAACATAATGGGCAAGTTCGGCGGTGTGAGTCATCCGGTGGTCTAGACAAACCAGCAGCTCTAACTGCTGCAGTGCTTGATACGTTTTTTGCTGGTCAGGCCATGCCATCATCGGATTGCCCGCCAAACAAATCAGCACTTTGACTTGCCCTTCACCCGCTAACAACATTTCATCGGCCAATGCGGCAGTTGGCATACCGCTAGCCGTTTTAGTTAAATTTCTAACTCGCATTTTTTCTGGGTAGTCCCAACCTTCATAAGCTGGCACTGCCTGGGCTTTGGCATCATAGGCCGACAATAATACATTCGGCTTGCTGACTTTATCGCCCTCTCTTGGCCAATAACCACAAACCGACATTAAACAATACCCTAGGTACTCAGTTAAGCTTCCGTGCAGCGACATATTAGGGCCGGTGCCCATAGTTACCGCGCCGCCTCTGCCTACTTGCCCTACCGCGTTAGCATAAGCCCGCGCTGCTAATCTAATATCATTAGCCTTAATATCGGCCCGCTGCGCTACATAGTCTGGCGTAAACAGCTCTACACTTTTAGTAAGCTCGATAAAGCCTTCAACGTCTTCGTTAACAAATGCAGAATCGAATAAGCCCTCACTAATAACGACATTTAGTAGCCCTGCTAATACTGTAGGGTCTTCACCAGGTTTTGCCTGTAAATGAAATTGTGCGCGTTTAGCTGTTTCGGTAATGCGAGGGTCAATAACAATTAACTTAAGTCCTCGCTCTTGGGCGTCTTTTAAGCGTTGTGCGGGGTTGTTACTAGGAGCGCCGCTAGCTTTTGAAATAACCGGATTGGCTCCAACAATAATCCAGCTATCAGCAGAGTCAAAATCTAAGTCTCCTGCTGACCACAAACCATGGGCAGCCATAGCAATATGTTTACCCGGCTGGTCAATAGTGCTTGAAGTAAAGTGCATGGGCGAACCTAAACCCATTAAAAATGCCACTGATACGGATGGTGCAGCTGGGCATGAAATTTGCCCCGTACCCCCATAGACAGCCACCGAGCGTGGGCCATGTTCAGCAACAATAGCCTTGATTTTTTCAGCAATTTCATCCATTGCAGTATTACGGTCAATGCGGCCAAATTCTGCCGCAGCATTGCGCTTCATACAATGCAGTAGGCGTTTGTCACTGTTATGCTGCGCCGGTAAGCCGCGGCCTTTAGGGCAGGTATAACCTTTAAAGTAGGCATTATTTTTATCGCCAACTACCTTGGTAATCTTGTCATCTTCTATATGCACCAGAATTTGACAGTATGCTGTGCAAATTCTACAAATGCCTGGTTTCACCACTGCGTGCATAATTCATTTTCCAGCTTTTATAACAACAGGACTGTTTAAAAAAGCGTCACTAGCCAATAAATAATTTCTTATCGGCTATGAGCTAATAACGAATTTTAGTGTAGTGCGGAAAAATAGAATTGGTCAAAGAATTAGCCGCTTTATAAAATTAAGCTTTGTAAATCATTGTTTAATCACCCGCCGCAAGTTGACGCTTAGCTCTGGCTAATAGCGATAATTAAAAATAACATCTCTAAGCCCATAAGTCAGGGAATAGACGCTGCGCATTATCTCTAAGCATTCTTTGACGCAACTCTTGCCGCCTAGGCGTAGCTGTAACAATAAGGACTTTCGCCAGTGAAGCGCCGATATGGTAGAACGGCCAGTCGGTACCAAACAGCAGTCGTTCACCACCAGTGCGTTGAATCATTTTTTCTAAATGCGTAAGGCTTTGGCCATGAATACCCTGCCAGGCATTTTCATAGCGCAGAGCCAAAGCAAGCATTGCGTCACTGTCACGCGCACCAGCGTGGCCAAGCACAAACTGTAGTTTTGGAAATTCAGCTAACGCTGCTTCATAGTGTCTTGGCATCGCATAGGGATGGGATGACTCTGGCTCTATACCCGCCCTACCGCCATGGAAAAACACCACCAGTCCTAACTTTTCAGCCTCGGCGTAAATATCCATCAGCGCTTGGTCGTCAGGGTAAAAACGCTGCACCGGCGGATGTAGTTTTATAATGCGGCCGCCGGCCGACGCGTGCGCTCTCATTTCTTCAATCGCCCCATTGTCGCGAGGGTGAGCAGACAGACCAACATGTAACTGGTCGGTAGCGCCAGCAATATTGACCGCGCTGCGCCAGTCTGCTGTCAGTGAATCACCGAACGGCAGCCCCAGTTTTATCGGCAGTAACATCGCATGTTCTACCCGCATCGTCTCCATCTCACGCAGCAAGTTAGGTATTGTCTGCGTCGCAGCGAATGAACTACCCCATAGCCCTTGAGCAATAGTGTGCGAACTCAAATCAGTGAGCGCACTCTCTGAAAAGTTGCCGTTAATATAGATGTCTAAATCAAGAGGGCAGCCTGGCGTGGTAGCGTCGCAATCAAGCAAATGCCTCACCCGCTTGGTGCTAGTTTGTAAATCAAGCTGCGGCTTAAATAGAACTGACATACCCAGATGGCTATGCACATCAATTGACATAGGCACAGTGTCGTCAATACAACGCAACTGCCCAGCCTCATCAATATCAAACCAGGGCAATTCGGCAAGCCCACGATAGCCTTGGTATATATGCTTTCCATAGATACCCTTACCGCGCTTTTGTTGCTCAACACTGCGCTGAGTGGCTAACAGATCAATATCAGCTTGGTTGTATCGGTCAGCCGGCGGCGTGTCGCAGCCAGCCAGAGTAGAACCGGCGGCTAACACACCAGCAGAATAGAGAAACTTACGGCGGCCCAGCAGTAAATGCTGCTTATTTTTATTAGAACTCATTACTTTATCTCCGCGGTTCCTTGATCCTAGTTTCAAATCAAAAGGGGCGCTATTGGGGTTTGTCACCTAGTGGCACCATCCCATCTTGAGTGATAGTCAATTTTGGCACAAAGGGAATGTCGATATCCAACTTGGCCTTCAGTTGGTAGCTGATACCTTGCTCTTGATTATCCATTAGCGCTTTTATCACCTTGAACCCGCCCATTAAACTAGTTGAAACTGGCACTACAAAACGTGACTGACCGTAAGCGCCTGCAGTCGGAATATCCGCGGTAACGCCGCGGGCCAAGGTCTCGCCTGCTACGCTCAGTTCACAGCTGATACCATTAAACGGCAATTCAAAATTATTGGGGTTGGTTAGCTTCAAGCCTATTTCAAAATTTTGCTCAAAGCCTTTAGCTGGCAATGCCTTAATCGAGATCACTTCAACCGTAGGTTCATCAAAGTCCGGGCTTAAGCTGGCGCAGCCAGACAGAAAAAGCACTATTGCTGCGCTAAAACAGCGTATGGGTAACGCTCTAGTTATAGTCATTGTCTATTTCCCGCTTTATCAACACAATTTGGCCAGCTAGATATAAAATATTGCCATTTTTTATGCACTGCGCAAAGCGGTCTTTATAGTGGCTAAACCGATATGTTTGTTTTTCTATAGTCACAAAATCTCCTAACAATTGTTGAATATTAAAATAGGCCTAGTATTTATTGTTTAATAATTACGACCCTTTAATTTTTACTGACCCTAAATATATCGTATTACTATACTATCGATATTAAATACTGAATGAACATAAGGAAAAGTCAATGACAAACACCCACACTTTTGGGGCACACACCAGTGCTGACGAAGTCTTGGCAGGTATCAACTTAGCAGGTAAAAATATAGTTATCACTGGCGCCAATATAGGCATTGGCTATGAGTCAGCGCGCGCCCTTGCCGCTGCTGGCGCGCGGGTTGTTTTCGCCTGTCGCAGTTTTGAAAAAGGTGAGATGGCCGTGGCTAACGCTAAGCTAGCTCACCCTGGCTGCTTGGCTGAATTTGTCCAACTCGACTTAGCCTCGTTTGAAAGTATTAGAGACTTCTCCAAACAACTGAGTTTGGCAACCGTAGATGTGCTGATTTGCAATGCCGGTATATTTTCGCGCAAGTATAGCCAAACAGTTGAAGGGTTTGAGATGACTGTAGGCGTATGTCATTTTGGGCATTTTCTACTCACCCGTTTATTAATGGACAGACTACTGGCCGCTAATAAACCACGCGTTGTCATGGTTTCAAGCGAAAGTCATCGCACTCCAAAAAAATTGAACTTTGATAAATTCCCTTTAAACAAAGATCAGTTTTCAAGCCTCACTGCCTACGGCCAGGCAAAGCTGGCTAATGTGCTTTTTGCCAATGAACTGCAACGACGTTACGCCGGCAAAGGATTGACAGCATGCTCTTTACACTCTGGCACATTTGTTACCACCAACATAGCCGGTGATAATATTTTAATGAAACTTATTAGCCCCTTTACCAAAAATCCTAACCAAGGTGCAGCGACAACAGTATTTTGTGCAATTAACGCAACGGAGCAATATATAGCAGGACAGTACTTATCCCATTGCAAAATAAACCGTAGTACTAAAGAAGCTAACAACCTAGATGTTGCCAGTAAGCTATGGGCGTTAAGCGAAGACGTTTGTTTGTAAAATTAACTACAAACCAATGCTAATAATTAACGAGGCAGTGCGAGTACTTGCATAATCGCTCTGCCCCTTTACTGAGGCAGTTTAAGAAACTAGATCTATTTGGTAGCCAACTCTCGGAAAGTGAACGTAAACCTCCCCTGCCCGCTCATCAACGCGCTTAATAGCTACCTCATCTAGCAGTGATAACACCAGCTCACCGGCAACGGGGTCTAAGCCATAATCAGTTGGCTGTACTGTCACTTGGTCGCCATACTTTAATCCGTTTAACTCTAAAAACTCGCAGTCGGCATGGCTTTCTGACTCGCTCAGCCTAGCCTCATCAATTGCTGCTTGTCCGCTTATCTCTTCAATGGTGCCGTGGCCGATTTCTTTCATTGCCGCAAACCAGTCTTGCAACGTTGGGTACGGCTGTAAATGCACACGAACCGCGGCGTTATTATTGATAAACCATATATTGTGATACACAGAAAAGTCAGCAATGGTTGGCTCTGCACCTGAAATATACGGGCCACCATTTTGTAGCTGCTGCTCAAGCTGTTGCAGAAAAACAGGCAGCTCAGAAAGTATTGTTTCCTGCGAGATTCTTGGGGCAGTAGCCCCTCGGCGCAATATCTCACGGTCTTTCACAAAAGCCTCAACCATCGCTGATGGAATTTTAGCCGCGAACTCAGCAAAACCTGCAGGGGAAAACAGTAAGCCTGCGGCAAGGGTAAAAAGACGTTGGTCTGCCCATTGGGCCAAAATATTAGCGCTTACCGCTTGGTCTTCTGGGTAAATAGTCTTTTCACTAGCTTGGGCATCAATCACGCGGGCTATCAATCGCGTATCGCAATACACATGCGCGCCCTGTTGCAACACGGGGGTTTTACGATAACCACCGGTTAACGCCGTCAAGTCGGGCTTTGGCATAACCACAGGTATAGTCACCGCCCTATAGCTCAACCCCTTATAGCCTAAAATTGTGCGTATCTTTTCAGAAAAAGGCGAAGGCTGGTAATGGTGTAAAATAAAGTTGCTCACGGTATCTACCTCAAAATTCCAAATATTAGATGCTTGCCATAGTACAACATGCAGCAACGATTAATAATCTTAAACCTCAGGCCTTACCCTACTTTTTTCTTATTCTATTAGTAAAATAACGATAGAGCATGCAAAAGCAATTGCTTCAAATCCAATTCTCGTCCAGTGCCAATTACTCCACCTTTGTAATTCAACTGGTAGTTCGTCATTTGACAACGTACGGTCAGAAAATTTCTGATTAGCATTTTTAAAATAGAAAAAGTAGGTTGAAAAAAATAGCAGTGTCGAAGCGCCCATTACCCATATCAATGGACTTTGGTTAGGGTTAATAATCCAGTGTAGCAAAACGGCTAGCAACGGAATTACCGTTGCGGCGATGGTTAGTGGCGCAAAAAAACGAAGCAGCAGTGGCCCCACAGAGTGGTGTTGCTCGAAAAAATCATCGGCTGGCATCTTTTTCCAAATCGGGATAAACAAACAAGCCTCAGCGATTTGAGCGCCTAGAAATATGCCCAATACAGCAGCTGACAATAGTAAAAAAATAACATTAAGTTCAATCATTTAACTTCTCTCAATTTTGATTATATTTAAATTCAAAAGAGAGAATAGATCGTTGAAATTCAATATTCATTTACATAGGTTGATAAACAGCAGGTTTTTCGGCTACGGCGTAATTGTATTGGCGTTATACCAAACCATTCATATCAAAGGGGTTTGCCCCTTTAATTGATCATTCTTCCAATGCCTTAACCATAATAGAGCTTAACTGACTGCCGGCATTGCGGTGCTTTGAAATCGCTTGATAAGCGTCAGATTGCATCCAAGTGAAGGCAGACTCTTTGGAAGGAAATTCAATAAGCACTGAGCGTGTCGCGTCCCATTCACCCGCAATAACTAACGGCTCTTCATCGACACTTAACAATTTACCGTCAAATTTTGAGAAGATCTCCTCAAATTGACTTTCATATTTGTCATACTCAGTGCGGTCAGTAATAGTTAGTCTAGAAAGAATGTATACAGTCATGTTGTTTTACTCGTTAGGGTAATAAAGGTTAGATGCAAAGGTATTAATGCGCCCCTCTCTCAAATTGATCAAATAATACTCACTCCGCCCTCTTTGATTCAGACAGCTTTTTTCAAGCTAAAAAGAGAGATGATGAATGCAAGAATAATTGCCACTACACAGAAAAGACTTGCAAGCCAAGGTGTTGCCGCACCAGTAGTGCTATATACATATAGAGTCGTAGCCAAGGTTATTGACCAAAATACTAATCCACAAACCGGAATTGCATAGAAAGACCAACGATCATCATATTTTATAAATGGGGATATGGTCATTAGAAACAAGCTTAATGAAACTGTTATGGCAGCTCCCCCACAAACTTTAAAAACAGCTAAGTATACTAATTTTAATCCTGGTTGAACTTGCGACCAGTCAAGCCCTGATATTTGCTGATGATACGAAAAATACTCTGCCGCTGTAATAAATTTCATTCCCATTCCTGCGGTCATAACCGCAACAAAAAAATACAAAACGGCTGATGTTGATTTTAACTTACTCATGATAATTCTCTATTTTTGAAAATAGCTAACGTCGCAAACACGGGCGTATGGAGTTGAATTAATGGGGTCTGAGTAAACTTTTTACCCAACCCTTTCTTGTCATTTTTACTCATACCATCACCTTCTTTGACCTTCTCATTTTTGAGGAAGTAATTCTGGGTTTAAATTTCATTTCAGTAAAAAGTTCACTCTGACCCCACTTACTAATTTTCTCTAAATCATCGGTTAGTTTTGTTTGGCTTTACCAAATACCATGGGTAAATCTAGATATGTTTTTATACCTGCACTGGCATCACACACTACCGGAATACTATTAACACAATGCATGGCGGTGGCCACCATACCGGGGTTACGTTTTTGTACCTCTGACCAATCCATATCGCGAGTTGGATGCACGCCGTGGGTTTCTACATACACCGGTGGGTCGCCTTCAACCTTCATTGAAAAACACTCGCCACGGTCTTCAATCATTGCTTTATCAAACCAGCCAGCTTCAATATTGTCGGTGCCCATATACCAGTTCACTTCAGCTTTAATAACCACCTCACCACTGCGAACCCCTTGCCAACGAAAGCGCTGGGCGGCCAACAAGCCAGGTTCAATCACGCCCATTGGCGAGTCGATCGGTGCAGTTGCTAAGGCAATATCATGGGTTGACGTTATTGGGCCGTCTAATTTGAATCCCATGGCGTCAGCGATCATATGAATAGATTGGCCAAAGCCCGCCCCCAGAAAATCGAGCATAAAGCTTTCACGCGCCTTTTCAGGGGTTTTGCCAAACAACATAATATTATGCAACACATCAACGGCGCCGTAGGTACGAACGTCTGAATATTCTTCACAGCTAACGTAGCTTATGTCACGCGAAAATCCAGACATCATTAATGGCCACTTTTCAGTAACACCACCAGGGTGAATGCCGCTGCCATGTAAGCTTACATTGCCCTGGGCGCAAGCCGCTTCAATTGCTTGTGTGTCAAGATGACGCGGATAAAACCAGCCTAATGGCGTAACAATATTAATGCCCGCAGCTAGTAACTTTATAATTTCAGCTTCTTTCGCCATTAACGGGCTATAAAGTACACAGTCAGGCTTTAGCGCTATGATCGCATCAATATCGTTGCTTGCTTTAATGCCAGTATTTAAGTCGCTACGCTCAGCTAGTTCACCAGCATCTTTGCCCACTTTATTGTCGCTATATACCCATACGCCAACTAGTACTAAGTCGGGGTGAGACACAATCCCCTCAATAGCGGCACGACCTAAATTTCCCGTCGCCCATTGCACTACGCGGTATGTCATAGTTATTCCTTATTTGAAATACTTGTAAAATTTTCAGCCTCAGCAGTAAGCAATACTCGTTTGATTAGATAAATGCGTTCGATTCAGAGTCTATAAAGGCTGTTGAATATCACCTAATTGCTTAAAAATGTCATGCGCATCTCTCACCCAAAAATCCAATAATGGTCTAATGATTTTTAGGGTTACTTTTCCACTAATGCCAGATATTGGCACGCCCTTACACAACTTTACAGTGCCGCCAACGAACTCACCATCGATACTATCGGTGGCTTTTATTTCCATAAAAACCTCTACATTCTAGTGCCTGACACCCATGGCTGCTTTACTCAGGGCAATAATCACACCTATAGGAATCATTTCTTTTAGCGCTATATCACCAGTAGTAGTTTTAATTGCAGCTATTCGCGGCGTTACCGTCAACGCACCTGCCTGCGGCTGTTCTACAATTTCAAAATAAGATGCTATAAACTCGCCAAGCTAAAAATCTATATAAGCTTTTGTCTCTGTTAGTAATCTCTGAGTAATCTTGCCAGAGGCAACCTCTTCCGGATAAAAAGCAACCGGCTCAATAAAAATCTTGTTATAAAACCCTGACTTAATTGTATCACTTAAATATCGAAAAGATTTTAGACTATTATTTGTATCTACTTTGTTAAACTTAGAATAATCACCAATAAACCCAATACTAGAATGATTAAGTTCATTGAATTTAGTAGCTGTGCAAGCGGTCATAACAATTAGTAGCGGAATAATAATTGCACGCATCATAATTTTATCTTCTGGTAAGAATTTTCATAATGTTTGCAGTCGGCGCAAAAACTGATTGGCAGAATAGCTTTACAGGTCGCTTTTAGCTAGTCTCATCCTCTAAGCATTAACGCGGTCTAAGTGACTATTTTTTAATTATTACAACCACTTTAGTTTTTTGAATAAATGCGCCCCTTTAATGCCAGTATCTCTTCTGCAAGCGTCTATCTATATATGATTTTTATAACTGACCAAAGCCAGCAAACAGCGTTCAGCACTATTATTAGCGCTATTATAAGCGCTATTAATATGACCTAAATTTTATTTATTAGAGTAATATACAGACAACTTCAATGGAGAAAAATAAAAATGATTGAGCGTAATTTAGGTAATTTGGAACGAGTATTAAGACTGTTAATTGGCCTAGCAGTCGGCATATGGGCGTTGATTCAACCGAGCATGAATGGCATAGAATGGTTTGTAATGGTCATCTCTATGATGCTTATAATGAACGGAATATTTTCACGTTGTTATTTCTGGTTTGTTTTAGATATAAACACCTGCGCTGAAAATCAAGTATAATTTTTCTGGTTTATAAGATTTAACTGGGCGCAGCGATTAGTGTTTAAATCGCTACGGTCTATTATTTTCTGTTAATCATAAATCAAAGACCTAAGCGAATTGACGAGAGTTTTCTCGTCTTCCCTAAAATTAATTCGGCCTCTAACTTTGCATCAAATAAATTCGCTCCCTTAAATACATTTAACTTATCCAACTAAATTCCGAATTTACGCGCTGAATTGTCAAGCTTATTGCGCACCATTTTACAGTCGTAATCACTATAATAATCTTGCAATTTATCATAGATCATATCCAAAGATTTTCGAGCCTGTTTGTATTTCCCACCGCGCAAACTTTTCTTCTTTTGCTCATTCTTAAACATGTTATCTAGAATGGTCTGACACCGACTGATGTTAACGTCAGAACGAGCCGCCTCGTAGGTAAGCGCCATAGTACTAACCGGTAAAAGCAGAGTTAACCAAATAACAACGAGTCCTTTCATAATAAATCTTTTAGAAT
>JBKEHH010000013.1:0-86934 GCA_046710535.1 Pseudomonadales bacterium | reverse complement strand
TAGATATTAGTAGTTACTTGATGGGGTACTATAATTACCAAAGGCCGCATACATTTAATCAGGGTTTAGCTCCAGCGATAGCTGAAGAAAAACCTTATTCAATGTCCAAAATTACTTGACCACTACAAGCAAAAGGGAAATTAAGCAGAGATTTACAAAACCCACATAGTAAGATGGGGAAAGAATTTCTTCTTTCCCCATCTAGGTCTCGTCTTATTTTTTTTATTATCTATCGTTTTATTATTTTTATTTATTGTTTTTATTATAACCGTTGCTTTGCATTGGTTGTGCCAGCTTTATAAAAATTGTTATAAAACAGTTACTTAGTTTTTTTTGATGATTTTGCGTTACCTGCGAATCACCCTGTTTGTTACCTGTTTCACCCTTGTTTGTTACCGTATTTGGTCAAAAGTAACGTTACTGTTAAGTCAGGGTTAAGCTAATTACTAGCCTGTGTTTGGGTTTTGTTAGTCTTTTTACGTGGCAGTCCTAAGCGTTGTCTTCTCTCCCATAAGCATTTTCGACTCACTCCAAGCTTTTGCGCTAGCTCGGTTTCGCTCATAGTATCTTGATGCTCTAAGACGAATCGTTGAAAATAATCTTCCAGAGATAGATCTTCTGATGGGTCATTATGGGTCTGATTACTTAGTGGCGATGGTTTGGTTTGGTCTGAATTTGCGGAAACCATTTTAGTGACATTAATTAGCTCAATGTCGATGTTAAGTAGCTCATAATCGATTTCATCTTCGTCACACAAAATTACCGCACGCTCTACAGCATTGTTTAGCTCTCTAACATTGCCTGGCCATTGGTAAGTAGTTATGGCTTGAATCGCTTTTGGCGAAAAGTACAAATTGGGTTTGTTAAAGTCTGAACATAGTTTAGACAAATGTTCTTCCGCTATCTCCAAAATGTCTTTACCGCGAGCGCGCAGCGGTGGCAGATCTAACTGCATTACATTTATTCGATAATACAAATCTTTTCTAAATAGTGACTCATTCGCTAATGCTTTTAAATCTCGGTGGGTTGCTGTAATTAATCGCACGTCAACTTTACGGGTTTGAATTGAACCTATGGCGCGTATCTCGCCTTCTTGTAAGAATCGTAGCAGGCGCGCCTGTGCTTCTAGCGGTAGCTCACCAATTTCATCTAAGAACAGAGTGCCGCCGTCGGCTGCTTCAATTAGTCCCATGCGATTGGCGATTGCGCCAGTAAATGCGCCTTTTTCATAGCCGAAGAGTTCTGATTCAATTAAGGTTTCAGGAATCGCCGCGCAATTTACACAAATTAAAGGTTTGTTTGATCGACTACTGGCAGCATGTACTGCGCGAGCAGCTAGCTCTTTGCCGGTGCCAGTTTCACCCTGAATTAATACGGTGGCAGTGGTTGGCGCTACTTTATATATCCTATCGTAAAGCTGCTGCATAGCTGAGCAGTTGCCTATCATGCCCGGCAGCGATACTTTATTATGAGACTGATTTACAGCTGGTTGGCTCTCATTACTTTCAATAATTTGAGCGACGGCTTTAAGCATGTCTTCGTGATCAAATGGCTTTGCGATATAGTCAACTGCGCCGGCCTTCATTGAATCCACTGCTGAGCGTAAACTGGCATAACTAGTCATAATTAAAACCGGCGTAGCGCCAGCTAGTTTAATTAGGTCAGTGCCGGGAGCGCCGGGTAGGCGTAAATCGCTAATGATCAAATTAAACTTCGATAGATCATTCATCACCGCTTCTTTAACTGAGGCGGCTTGCTCTACATAATAGTGATTGCGAGTCAGTAATTTACTGAGCGCATTACGGATAACGTCTTCATCTTCAACTATCAATATTTTGGTCATAGTATGAGTTTGTCTCAAAGCTGCATTCATTATGAGTTACTAAAATACTCTCTCTTGCGCAGTATTTCCAGTTTAAGCGGGTTAGTGAGCGGCAGGTAAGTGGATAGAAAATTCAGTGCCGCTGCTACTGTCTAAATTAATTGGGCTGCGTACGCTAATATGTCCTTGATGATTTTCAATAATACTGAACACCAAGGCGAGGCCTAAGCCGGTGCCTTTGCCTGGTTCTTTAGTGGTAAAAAATGGCTCAAATATCTGTTCCTGCTGATCACTACTTATGCCATGGCCCGCATCAGACACTTTTATAATCACCTGATTATTTTCGTAGTGGCAGTCTATGGTGATGTAGTCGTCAGTGCCACTGGCATCACGCGCATTGCTGAGTAAATTTACGAATACTTGCAGCAAACCTTGATAGTCGCCTAGTACTTCACTGTTGTCACAACAGTTATCAAACTTTACCGCGGTGGCGTCGTTATCAAGCGACAGCAGTTTTATCGCTTCATCAGCACATTGTTTAACAGAGAATATACTGTTTTCCATAGTCGGTGCATGAGCGCCACCGTGGGAGAAATTAACTAAGCTGGTCACAATGCTGTCAATACGTTCGGTCTGGGTGATAATTTCGTCTGCAGTATTTTTGATTTCGTTTACTTCAGTCTCATAATATAAATTTTGTGCCAAGCAGGCAATACCTGTTATCGGATTACCAATTTCGTGGGCAACGCCTGCGGCAAGGCGGCCAATAGATGCAAGCCGCTCGCTGTGCATTAGCTCTTCTTCAAGCATCTGCATATCGGTAACGTCCTCAATCAAAATTACTTGATCATTTTGTGAGTTAACGCCACTTTCTTTTCTGGCTTTATGCAGGGTCAGCCAGTGCTTTTTAGTGCCCAGCATTATCATGGTTTTATGACGATGCTCGTCACTAGAATTAGCAAAGTCGGTAATGATTCCATTCCACGGTGGTGGCAGCGAGGCCGCGACCGAGCCAACGACGGTTTCTTCATCGACACCGCTCAACTCTGTCATCGCTTGGTTCCACATTGAGATCTCAAAGTTAGCATCTAAAGAGCAAACGCCAATTGGCAGTCGTAGCAGAGTTTGTCGATGTAAGCGTTGTAGTTTATCGAGTTCAGTCTCAACACCTGAAAGTTCTTGATTGGATGCGATACGGGCTTCCAGTAAGCTTATATCATCTGTCGATGAGCGGGTTGGCAAGGTATAAGGGATCAGTCGGTCTATCATGTCATGGGCGACGGATGCGCCTAATAAGCCAGAAAGGTTTACCTCTATTCTATCTCTTAGGCGCCTTAAGGCATAAGGACGTACTTCACCGCGGCTGATTCCAAGGTCGAGAAGGGCGCGGTCAATTTCGCGGGTAGCCGCATTTCTGCCTAGAGCGCTTGATAGACTTTCAATAAATTCATCGGTTGTAGCAAAGCTCAATAAGCGTCGTTGTGGGCGTTGTAAATTATTAAGTGAGCACAAATAAGCGGTCGATTTTTCTTCCTCACTGGTTTTAGTATAATTTGAAACTAGTGCCATCACCGCAATGTTGACAAGCAAGCTTATGGTATTGGAAATACTCCAGTACTCATAGGGACTATAGTCTTTGCTAAACAAAGTCATCGGCGCTGCACTGCCACCAATAACAATAGGTAATAATAAGGTTGAAAACCAGGTGATAAAGCCTGCGGCTAAACCCCAAATAAAGCCTTGCCGGTTAGCTTTTGAAAAATAAAGTAGCGCTATTAAACCCGGTAGAAATTGCAACACACCACTAAAGGCTGAAACTGCCAGGTCTGCCAGCTGGGTACTGCCTTGCCATAGCAGATAGCAGGCATAACCGGTAAGTACTATTGCAATAATAAGAATGCGACGTACCAATAATAACCAGCTGTAGATGTTGTTATTGGTGCTAGGTTGGTAAAACGGCAGTATTAAATGGTTCAAACACATTGATGCCAGCGCGATAGTTGAAATGATAATCACGCTGCTCGCTGCTGACATGCCGCCAATAAATGCAGCCATAGTTACCGCGGGTGAGTTAATTGTTAGACCAATACCTAGTACATAATAGTCTGCACTCAAGCTGACGTTAGCGGCTTGTGCGCCCCACAGAATAGGCAGTACTGGAATACTCATCACCACTAATAATAGTGGCACAGCCCAAGTAGCTATATTAACTGACCGCGCACTGGGGTGTTCACTAAACAACATATGAAACATATGCGGCATACCAATAGTGGCTGCAAAAGAGATTAATAGTAAATTTCTAATTGAGTTATTAGTGCTGCTATCTTGGACTTGGGACATTAGCTGTGGATTTGCATTAAGCCATTGGTCTAAACCACCAAAGCCGTCAAAAATAACGGTAATAGATGCAGTGGCGACTACTAATAAGGAGATGCATTTGATCACTGTTTCGAAGGCTATTGCAGCCACTAATCCATTATGACGACGGTAGGATAAATGCCCCGCGCTAAACAGCACCGTAAATAAAATAATGACTCCACAGAATGCTAGGGCTAGACCCGCATGGCGGGCCTGCACGCTACCTTCAATTAATTTTGTTTGGGTAAGAATATAAGTTGTGTCGGCAACTGCTTGAATTTGAAGTGCTAATAGCGGCATCAAGGCAAGTAGCATAAAAATGGTAATGCCAGCGCCTGCCCAAGGGGAGCGGAATCTGAAAGTTAGTAAATCAGCTATGCTAGATAGCTGATAGGTTTTACATAAACGATAAATTGGTTGAAGAATATAAGGGCTAAGCAAAAAGAAAACTGAAATACCGAAATAGTACTCTAGGTAAATATAACCATATTCTTGAGCCACAGTAATGATGCCGTAAAAGGCCCAGCCGCTGGCAAATACGCCTAGTGACAATACATAAACAACTGGGTGGCCTATCCAGCGGTTAGGAATTATATTTCGGTCGGCGCAATATGCGATGCCAAATAGCACCGACAAATAACACAGCGCGATGACAAGAATATGCCATAGCTCAAAGCTCATTTTTATTCCTAGGTCTGGTTGAGATAAACGCTAAAACAATACACACCAACCAAAAATAATATGGGCTATACCAGGCGTTATCGCCTGGATACATCCAAGTTTCTATGGCTGGCGAGAAAAACAGAAACCATAAAACAATAAGTAATAATGTGCGTTGGCTAAACAAGTGCAGTAAATCCTTGCAATGAAGTTGAGCTATGGTACTTAACGACTGTTGTGCCTGCAATTGCCAAAGCTTAGCTTTGTGGCAAAGACATCTGTTGTGGTACCGCTTTAAGATCCCAGTTATCGATAGCCCAGGTTAAAAGTTCTGCCACCATCTTGGGTCTCTCTATTGGCAGTACTTGTCCCAGTTTTTGCAATGCATGGTAGATATTGTCTAGTGGTGTGCTGTCATCTATGGGATTTGCATGGTGTTGCTTACTGAGTTTCTGCCCTTCATTGTTCACTAATACTGGTAAATGGCCGTATTCTGCACGGTTGAATTGTAGCGCTTTAGCCAAGTATATCTGCCTTGGCGTTGAGTCCAGTAAGTCGCTGCCACGAATAATATGGGTAATGTTTTGATACGCATCATCAGCCACCACCGCCAATTGATAGGCGGGTAATTCATCTTTGCGCCACAGTATGAAGTCGCCAGTTTGCGTGGTAATGTTTTGCCGATAAGGGCCTTGAATTGCATCGATAAATTCCATATCCGTTGCAGTAGTTTTTAATCGCAGCGCAAATGGTGGTAGCGGTGCCGCTTTGCGTTCACGGCAGCGGCCAGAATAGATGCCATTATTGATCTGTGCCCTTGAGCAATCGCAGGCATAAACTAAGTGCTTTTTGGCTAAATCGGCTAGGCAGTCTCGATAGTAATTATACTGGTCGTGCTGCCACAAAATATGTCCGTCCCAATTCAGTCCATGGGCCCTTAAACTAGCGATAATCGCGTGGCTGCTGCCTTTTATTTCCCGCGGCGGATCAATGTCTTCAATACGTAATAGCCATTTACCTTTGTTGGCTTTGGCATCTAGATATGAGGCGACTGCGCTAAGTAGTGAGCCCATATGTAATGGGCCGGTAGGAGAGGGCGCGAAGCGCCCGATATAGGGTTTAACAGTAGCGGTAATGTTAGACACAGCAATGTTGACCAAAAAATCGCTACTGTTAAGGCGGCTTAGCCGCGTTCTTGTTTCTCTTTTATTTCAGCCAGTGTTTTGCAATCAATACACTGGGTTGCCGTCGGGCGAGCTTCTAAGCGTTGTACGCCAATTTCAACCCCGCACAAATCACACCAGCCGTAGTCATCATCATCAATCAATTCCATTGTAGATTCGATTTTTTTGATCAACTTACGCTCACGGTCACGAGTTCTTAGCTCTAGGCTAAATTCTTCTTCTTGTGTCGCACGATCAGCTGGATCAGGAAAGTTAGATGCTTCGTCTTTCATGTGCGTAACAGTACGATCAACTCCCTGCATTAAGTCAGACTTCCATGAAAGTAACAGTTTTCTGAAGTGATCTTTCTGCACTTCATTCATATACTCTTCGCCGCTTCTTGCGCGATAGGCCTTGATATCTACTTTTGCCTTAACCCCGGTTGCCTTGGCTAACTTACCTTTAGCGGTTTTTTTCTTGGCGGCAGGTTTAGCTTTAGGCGGTATTTTTTTAGCAACAGGCTTAGTCTTTGATGCGGGTTTTTTAGCGGCTGGTTTAGCCTTTGCAGCTACTTTTTTAGCAGCTGGTTTAGTTTTGGCTTTGACAGCCGCTTTCTTTTTAATAATAGGTTTGGCCTTTGGTGCAGGTTTTTTTATAGCTGGCTTAGCTTTTGCTTTAATAGCAGCTTTTTTAGCAGCCGGTTTGGCTTTAGTTTTTACAGTCGCTTTCTTTTTAGCAACTGGTTTGGCTTTTGCATTAGTGGTAGTTTTCTTAGCAACTGGTTTGGCTTTTACTGCAGTTTTCTTTTTGGCAGCGGGTTTTACTTTTGCCTTAACAGTTGCTTTTTTGACAGCAGGTTTTGGCTTAAAAGCCTTTTTTGCTTTAGTTGCCACTTTTTTAACTGCTGATTTGGCTTTTGAGGCTATTGTTTTTTTCTTGGCTACAGGCTTCGCTTTAGCTATAGCTTTTTTCTTGGCAACAGGTTTGGCTTTTGTTTTTAAAGCCACTTTCTTTTTAGCAATAGGTTTAGCTTTAGGTCCGGCTTTTTTATCCCTAGGCTTTGCCTTAGCTTTTACTGCTAGTTTTTTCTTCGCAGCTGTTTTTGCTTTTGCTTTTTTAGCTGTTACCATAAGAATTGCCTCGCCTTATTCATTCTAATATTGCTGTGTTAGCAGCGATTAATTAAATTTATCACTGCGATTTTTTTTCAAGCCGCAAAACGTACCAGATGTTGGCCTATTTCGCCAATAGTTTGTTAATAGTTAATTGGCTCATAGCTGTTATTTCAGCCCTAGAGAATTGGTAGATAAGCTGAATCAGCGATAATTATACTGCTAGAATGCCTCGCTTATACAATATGTTAATTATTTAAGGTGCATATGACCAAGTTTTCTCAGCGGATGAACGATATAGAACCGTTTCGAGTGGTAGAAGTACTCACCCGCGCCAAAGAATTGGAGACGCAGGGTAGAAGCATTATGCACCTTGAAGCTGGCGAGCCTGACTTTGATACTGCCCAACCAATTGTTGACGCTGGCATTGCGGCTTTGCAAGCAGGTCAAACGCATTATACCCCTGCCTGCGGTATTCCTGAGCTACGCCAAGCAATATCTCGATTTTATAAAGATGACTATGGGCTGAATATCTCGCCACAGCGAATTATGATTACTCCAGGTGCGTCTGGCGCTTTGATGTTAGTGGCAGCGCTGTTAACAGATCCTGGCGATAGCATGATAATGCCAGACCCAGGTTATCCGTGTAATCGCCAGTTTATTCGCTTGGTGGAGGGTTTCGCTCAACTACTACCAGTGGACGCCGCACAGCGCTATCAGCTTACTGCTGATGCTGTGCTAGCAGCATGGCAACCATCTACGGTAGGTGTTGTTGTTGCAAGCCCAGCTAATCCAACAGGAGAAATACTGACCGCTAGTGAACTCACCGAATTGTATAAAGTAGTGAGCAGCGGTGGCGGTACATTAATTGTTGACGAGATTTATCACGGCTTAGACTACGACGAAAAAGCGGCGTCTATTCTATCTATTACTGCCGATGCGTTTGTAATTAATAGCTTCTCTAAATATTTTGGTATGACTGGCTGGCGCTTGGGTTGGTTGGTTGCGCCCGAAGAAGCGGTAGTTGAGATGGAAAGGTTAGCACAAAACCTTTTCATCTCAATGTCTACTCCAGCCCAATATGCTGCCTTGGCTTGCTTTGAACCAGCAACCCGCCAAATACTAGACGATCGCCGCGATATTTTTAAACAGCGCCGCGATTATTTGCTGTCTGCTCTGCGTGATATTGGTTTTCATATACCCAATAAGCCCGCTGGTGCATTGTATTTATATGCCGATGCCAGCAAGTTTACTGATGACTGTCAGAAGTTTTGCATTGATCTGCTAGAAAATCATGGCGTAGCGTTAACGCCGGGGGTGGATTTTGGCAGTCATCGCAGTAATACCCATGTGCGTTTTGCCTACACCACCAGCATGGAGTGTTTAAAAGAGGCTGTTAGTCGCTTGCGTAAGGCACTTAATTAATGCTGCTGGAGAGTAATCTATTCAAAGGTAGGCTGCTCAAGCGCTATAAACGTTTTTTGGCTGATGTAGAGCTTGAGAGCGGCGAAGTTGTAACCGCTTATTGTGCTAATACTGGCAAAATGACCGGTTGTGCCGATAGTGGTTGTACCGTGTGGCTCAGTCAGAATAATAACTCAGCCCGCAAGCTCAAATATAGTTGGGAGCTAAGCCAAACCAAAGCTGGGCATATTATTGGTATCCATTCTGCTAAAGCTAATGACATTGTTGATGAGGCACTACTTGCCAAGCAGTTAGATCCATTAACGCAGTACGACACTATTCAGCGCGAAGTAAAAATAGGTAGTAAAAGCCGCATTGATTTTGTGTTGTCTAATAGCAGTGAGCAATGCTTTGTCGAAGTGAAAAGCGTGAGTTTGCTAGCTGACCGTGGTATCGGTATGTTTCCGGATACCGTTAGCGACCGGGCTAGCCGTCATGTGCAGGAGTTGATTACAGTAAAAAAACAGGGCCACAGGGCGATATTATTTTTTTGCGTGCAGCATAGCGGTATAAAAGTGGTGTGCCCAGCCGACGAAATTGATGTGGCTTATGGAGAATTGGTGAGACAAGCAATAGAGCAAGGTGTTGAAGTACTGGCTTATGGCTGCAATATTTCAACAGCTGAAATCACTCTAGCGCAGAGCCTACCTTGGTTTTCCTCATTAATGGAGGCTCAACAAGCTTGCTAATCTAATCCTAAGTTTGCTGCCACCATTAAGCTATTGTTCTCTACCGTATGCTTAATAACAGTTAACTTCTCGCCAAGGCAGGGGCCAGACACACACTCGCCACTATCGATTAAAAACAGCGCGCCATGGGTAGAGCAATGAATTAACTCTCCGTCCATATCTAAAAATTGGTTGGGCATCCATTCCAGTTCTATTTGTAAATGTGGGCATTTGTTTTGGTAGATAAAATATTCACCGTCTTTGTGCACAGCAAAGATAGGCTTATCGCCTACTTCAAATCCTTTTGCTTTGCCGTCTTCTATTTCATCTAGTTGGCATAGAGTAATCTTTTCAGTCACAGCGTTCTCGTAAGTGGCTTAACTTATTGCTTATAATAGCGCCAGCGTCAATATTCACAATAAGTTATGGCTATTTTGGTTGCTACAGAAGGCGTATGGTTTTAGTATCTCGGCATAATTTTACCAACCGGAGAAGAAGTATGGGTGCTATAGCAGCGCTATTGAGTTTGATAGGCGTGTTCGCGTTAATTGCTAGCTGGGTAATGTTGATTATTGCCGCTTTTAAAGAAGATTACGCATGGGGATTATGTTCTATATTGCTGCCCCCGCTGGCTTATCTGGTTGGCTTACTGCAATGGGAAAAAGCAAAAGAGGCGCTATTAACCGCCGGTTTAGGTTTTGTTTTACTGTTTCTAAGTACAGCTGTTTAAGTAAACTGCTACTTATCTCATGATAAGCCTAGCGCAATGTATGGGAGCAGATTGCTCCCATTTAATCTACCTCCAACAAGATCATCAAAGTTTTCAATTACATCCCAACGCTGTGTCGGCTTGGCAAATGTTTTGTGCTGAAGCAGCTAAGGCCGGTTTTCAACCTAAAATAGCCAGCGCCCATCGCTCACTGGCGCGCCAGCTACTTATTTGGAATGAAAAAGCTACGGGCAAAAGGCCAGTGCTGGATGATGATGAAAACCCCATAGATATAAATAGCTTAACCAAGCATGAGCTTAGCTTCGCGATTCTTCGCTGGTCCGCATTGCCAGGTTTATCCCGCCATCATTGGGGTAGCGAGATAGATGTCTATGACGCAAGCGCTATGTCACAAGGCTACAAGCTGCAGCTTACGGTAGAAGAAACTAAAGGTAGCGGTGTGTTCGCGGGCTTTTATACTTGGCTGGATAGCCAGTTTGAGATAAATCAGAATTACTGTGGGTTTAGTCGTCCTTATATGTCAGTTGGCAACGGAATGGCTAAAGAACCTTGGCATTTGTCATTGCTTGAGGTCGCCTCTCAATGCGAGGCTTCGGTTGATAAAGATAAGGCCTATGAATTTATTGCTGCGCAAGATATCAAGCTTAAAGACATTGTGCTGCATAATTTTGATGAGATATTTGAACGTTTCGTTTGTTCTTAAAAACTACAACTAGGTAATGTCTATGATCACTAAATCTGTTGCCGGAATTCCTTTAATTATTGAAGTCTCATTGAATGGTTCAGCAAATAAAGACCTAAACCCAAACGTACCGTATAGCGATGATGAAATAGTTAGCGACGCTATTGCTTGTATGGAAGCGGGTGCAGCTTTAATACACAATCATACGTCTGAGCCAATTTTTGGTGGCAGCGGCAAGCTTGATGCTGAAGCTTATGCGAGACCCTGGCGCACTTTGCTGTCAAAACGACCTGATGCGATTTTGACGCCAACAATGCCTGTCGGCCAAGAAGGTGTGCCAGTTGAGGTGCGTTATAGCCATATAACCGCCATGGCAGAAGAAGGCTTGCTAGCTCAAGGCCTTTGTGATCCTGGCACATTTAATCTATCGATTGCCGGTGAAGACGGTTTGTTTATTGGCACCGATATGCTTTATCGCAATGATATGAACGATTCTATTTATTATGTTGAGAAATGTCGGGAGTTAAATATTGGCTTAAGCGCCTCTATTTTTGAGCCAAGTTTTCTTAAATTTATTTTGGCCTACTACCGAGCAGGGAAATTACCTGCCGGCACTATGGTTAAATTTTATTTTGGGGCTGACAATTTGCCTTTTGGTATGCCCCCAACCCCCGCTAGTCTAAATGCTTATTTAGGGATGATGGGTGATTGCGATTTACCATGGTTGGTGTCCAGCTTTAACGATGATTGTGTCGGTTGCGGTATTGCAGAAGAAGCCATTCGTCTAGGTGGCCATGTGCAAGTTGGCCTAGAGCCTTATGGTGGCGGGCGAGTACCTTCTAATGTTGAATTAGTGGCAGAGGTTGTTGCGCTAGCTAAGCAGTATGGTCGGCCTATAGCCACCCCTGCAATGGCGGCTGAAATGTTAAATTTACCGACTTACCCGGTTAGTTATTGTGTAAGTTAGTATGGAGCCGAGCTAATAATAGTTGCACAACAAGTTGCTTATGTCTGTTATCGTTTGACCATAAAAAGTAAGGCGAGGCTAACGTTTGTTACAAAAATATGAAGCATGTTTAAGCCCCATAAAGCATAATAAAAACAGTTAAATGTAATGATTAAATCAATAGTTAGAGTTTATTTATGAAAAAAATAATAATGTTATTTACAGTTTTACTGTCTCCAATAGTGTTCTCGGCTATCCCCGACTTTGCATCTTACACCGATGTAAAACAAAAGAAGACGGCTTTTTTTAACTATATGTACCCACTTATTTTGGCTGAAAACAGAAAAGTAATAAAAGAGCGCAAAATAGTGGAAGAAGGCGTACCAGCCGATAAGTTGAAAAATATTTGTGAAAAATATAGCAAAAAATGTGAACGAATTGATCAAGCTAAGCGTGATGAACTACTAGTGAGGGTAGATGTGATCCCACCGTCACTGATTTTGGCTCAAAGCGCAAACGAATCAGCTTGGGGCACCTCGCGGTTTGCCAGAAAAGCCAATAACTTTTTTGGTCAGTGGTGTTATAGCAGCGGTTGCGGCTTAGTACCAAAGCAGCGTAATAAAGGTTCTAAGCACGAAGTGCGCAAATTTGACAGCCCACAACAATCGGTGGGTGGATATGTTTTTAACCTAAATACAGGTAGAGCGTATAGTAGCCTTAGGAAAAAACGTTCAATCGCACGAGCTAATGGCGCCTTTCCTAACGGTTACGACTTAGCCTCTGGCTTAACTAAGTATTCTGAACGTGGCGATGAGTACGTAAAAGAAATTAGAAGTATGATTTCTTATAACAAGCTAGTACAAAAATACGGTGATAAATTTTGGCAGGAGCTATAGTACTGTAGCAATAATGGTGTGATGGCAGGCAAGTTGCGTCACCTTATTTTTGTAAGTGCTGTCGCTTAGGGTGAGTCATGTTGTTTGTACTGCAGTAGAACTTTAATTAATAATTGACCCACAAAAAAGCCGAGCACTAAACTCGGCTTTTTAATAGCCATAAAGCTTAATTAGCGGCTTCGAACGCAGTTACCGATTTCATGATTTCGTCTTTAGCATCTTGGGAATTGCCCCAGCCGTCAACTTTAACCCATTTGCCAACTTCTAGATCTTTGTAGTTTTCAAAAAAGTGTTGGATCTGTCTAACTAGTAATTCTGGAAGATCAGTGATTTCTTTAACGTCTTTATAAATCGTCGTTAGTTTGTCGTGTGGCACGGCTATTAGTTTGGCGTCTTGGCCAGCTTCGTCGCTCATATTCAAAATGCCGATTGGGCGACTACGAATAACTGCGCCAGGCACTACTGGATAAGGAGTAATAACTAGTACGTCTAGCGCATCGCCGTCTTCCGATAATGTATTGTTTATATACCCGTAGTTGGCTGGGTAAAACATTGGCGTTGCCATAAAGCGGTCAACCATTAAGCAGTCGGCGTCTTTGTCGATTTCGTATTTGATTGGGTCATGGTTTGCTGGAATTTCAATAGCAACGTAGATATCTTCTGGTAAATTTTTACCAGCCGGAATTTTTTCATAGCTCATGAGGTCTAGGCCTTTATGTTAGTTAAGATTTTGATTTGTTAAGCGGCGCGAAGTATAGCCCATCTACGCCAACAACTAAAATTTGATTTTAGCGTCAAAGCGCCGCTATGGCTTGTTATAACTCGCCAATAGTCGTGTTAAACTGGCCTCAACCAGCGAGGATAGCAATGCATATACACATTTTAGGGATTTGCGGCACTTTTATGGGCAGTCTTGCCATTATAGCCCGCCAGCTTGGGCATAAAGTAACTGGCTCTGATGCTAATGTATACCCGCCTATGAGCACTCAATTGACTGAGCAAGGCATAGATTTATTTGAAGGCTATGGCAGCGAGCAGTTTGCAGTAAGGCCCGATTTGGTTGTAGTGGGTAACGCCATGAGTCGCGGTAATGAAGCGGTGGAGTATGTATTAAACAAAGGCATTGCTTATACCTCTGGGCCACAATGGTTGGCTGAGAATGTGTTGTCTAACCGTTGGGTATTAGCGGTCAGTGGCACTCATGGTAAAACCACTACTAGCAGTATGCTGGCATGGATATTGCATGATAATGGCATGAAACCAGGTTATTTGATCGGTGGTATCCCTGTTAATATGGGTGTATCTGCTGCGGCAGGCGATAGCGATTTTTTTGTGATTGAAGCTGACGAATACGATAGTGCGTTTTTTGATAAGCGCTCTAAGTTTGTACATTATCGTCCGCGTACCTTAGTGATGAATAATTTGGAATTTGACCATGCGGATATTTTCGATGACTTAGCGGCTATTCAAAAACAGTTTCATCATTTGGTACGTACTGTGCCTAGCGAAGGTTTACTAATACTCCCAACAGGTGATCCTAACTTAGATGAAGTGCTGGAGCAGGGCGCGTGGACAACGGTGCAGTATTTTTCTAACAGTGGCGCGCAATGCCAGTGGCGTAGCGAGTTAAAAAGCAGCGACGGCAGTAGTTTCGATATATGGCTAGATGGCGAGTTACAAGGGCAGGTTAATTGGCCTTTATTGGGTGACCACAATGTAAGTAATGCTATGGCGGCAGTTGTTGCAGCGCGCCATATCGGTATTGCGCCAAGCAATGCTATTGAAAGCTTAACTAAGTTTGAAGGCGTTAAGCGCCGCATGGAAGTGATTGGTGAAATTGATGGCGTGACAATTTATGACGACTTTGCGCATCACCCAACAGCAATTGCCACAACCCTTGCAGGCCTGCGCGCAAAAACAGGTAACGGCCGTATTATTGCGGTGCTAGAACCGCGCTCAAACACTATGCAAATCGGAGTGCATAAAGATGAGCTGTGTGAGAGCGTGAAAGATGCTGACTTAGTTTATTGGTACCAAACCGCCGGTTTGCAGTGGAGTTTGAGCGATGCTGTTAAAAGCTATGAGAGCCAATCAGTGGTTAATTCAGTTGATGTGCTAGTTTCTCAATTATGCAAGCACGCAACGGCCGGCGACTCGATTTTGATAATGAGTAATGGCGGCTTCGAAGGGATATACAAAAAACTACTGGTAGAACTAAATAATAGAGTTTAACTAAAGGCAGCTAGAACTTTTAAAAAGTTAGAACTTAAAATAAAATAAAGTGTATGCGTAGGCTAATTAAAAAGCTTCGCCATAAAACGGAATAATATTAATGTTAGAATTTTTTGCTCGCGCTTACGAACGTAGTGTAATCAATAGTCCTAAAGTTGTTTGCGCGGTATTGGCATTGCTAACGGTATTGCTTGGTAGCCAGATACCTAATACCAAGTTTGATGCCTCGTCAGATAGTTTGGTGCTAGAAGGGGATAAAGATCTAGAGTATTCGCGTGAAGTTGCCGCTACTTACGGGTCAGAAGATTTTTTGCTGGTGACTTATGCCCCTAAGGCTGATTTATTCAGCGACGAGCAGTTGGTCCACTTAACGAAATTGCGTGATGAGTTACTGGCTGTCGAAACAGTATCCTCAATAGCTTCGGTATTAGATGTGCCACTGTTATACAGCCCGAAAATCAGCCTAACGGATATTTCTTCAAACCTGACTACCTTGTCTACCCCGGGGGTTGATAAAGAATTGGCGCGCGCTGAATTTGCCAATAGCCCAATATACAAAGGTTTGCTTACAAATAACGACGCTTCTGTTACTGCATTGCAAGTTAACTTAGCCCGTGACGTGCGCTACTTTGAATTACTTGACGAGCGTGAAGCACTGCGCAAATTGAAACGTGAATCTATTGCTACCGAACAGCAAACACAACGGTTAACCGTTGTTGAAAGTTTGTTTAGAGGTTATGTTTTAGAAGTAGCCGAGCGACAAGAAAGAATTGTCGCCACGGTGCGTGATATTTTGGTTGATTATAAAGATGGCGCTGAGATGTTTCTTGGCGGTGTGCCGATGATTGCCGTTGATATGGTGGCATTTGTAAAAAATGACTTAGTAGTCTTTGGTACCGGCATTATGATTTTTATTGTGGTGTTGATGGCGCTAATTTTCCGGGAGTTCCGCTGGGTATTTTTGCCGCTGCTAGGCTGCAGCATTACGGCTTCAGTAACCTTGGGCTATTTTGCACTAATTGATTGGCGCTTAACGGTTATCTCTTCTAACTTTGTGGCGATTTTATTAATCATTAATTTGTCAGTGTTGATTCACTTGGTGGTGCGTTATCGCGAACTGGCAGTAGATGATCCAGGTGCTAGCCAGCGTGAGCTTGTTACCCGCATGGTTAAGCTGATGATTAAACCTTGTGTGTTCACCACCTTAACGACCTTGGTTGCTTTTGCGTCTTTAGTAGTCAGTGGTATTCGTCCAGTGATTGATTTTGGCTGGATGATGACGGTAGGAGTAACGTTGTCGCTGATCGTATCTTTTGTGCTGTTGCCAAGTGTGTTAATGCTACTACCGCGCTCGCAGTTAAATAAAACCTCTGGTGGAGAGTCTTACACTGTTTACTTTGCGCAACTAGTCGATCGCCGTGGTGGTTTGGTACTGTTTTGTGCAGTGATTTTGGCTGGTTTAAGTATTGTTGGTATTACTAAATTAAAAGTTGAAAATCGCTTTATTGACTACTTTGATGAAAGCACCGAAATCTACCAAGGTATGGTAACTATTGACCAAGAGCTAGGTGGTACGATTCCGCTAGATATATTGATTGATGTTGATCCTCAAGAGTTAGCGGCGCTGACAGCTGTTGGAAGCGGCTTTGGAGACGATTTTGGCACTGACGATTTTGATGGTGGTTTTGACACTAGTAATGAGTTTAATAATGATTTTGACGCTGATGGCTTTGATGGGTTTGCCGAGTCTAGTTTTGAAGGCGGGGCTACTAATGATGAACCAGTAAATGTTTGGTTTACTCGTAGCGGTATGCAACGCATTGTTAGCCTACATAACTATTTAGATGCGCTTCCAGAAACGGGCAAGGTTTTATCATTAGCCACACTGTACGAAGTGTTAGAAGATGTTTTGGATGGAGGAGTTGACGACATCCAATTAGCGATTGCTAGAAATAGTTTGCCCGAAAGTGTTAGCGATGTGCTGATAAAACCTTATTTGGATGAAGAGAATAACCAGATAAGAGTGTCACTTAGAGTGATGGAAACAAGTCGCAGCCTGAACCGTTCAGAGTTGTTAGAAAAAATTAAATACGACATTGTGCATGAGCTAGGTTTTAAAGAAGAACAAGTAAATTTAAGCGGTATGTTGGTGCTTTACAATAATATGCTGCAAAGCTTATATCGTTCGCAAATTTTAACCTTGGGGGCGGTTTTTGTTGCCATCATGATTATGTTTTTCGTCTTATTCCGCTCAATTCCGTTAGCAGCAATTGCGATTACACCTAACTTATTAGCGGCGGCTATTATTTTAGGTGGTATGGGGCTGACGGGTATTCCGCTAGATATTATGACTATTACTATCGCTGCAATTTGCATTGGCATCGGCGTGGATGACACTATCCATTATATTCATCGCTTTAAAGCAGAATTTACTGAAAATAGAAACTACACTGAGACGATGTATAAATGCCATAGCAGTATTGGGCGGGCAATGTATTACACTTCGCTGGTCATTATTATGGGTTTTTGTATTCTGACTTTGTCTAATTTCACCCCGAGTATTATTTTTGGCTTACTAACAGGTGCGGCAATGTTTGCAGCCCTGATGGGCGCTTTGTTGTTATTGCCGAAATTACTTATCTTGGCTAAACCTTTTGGGCCAGAGGCCAAGTAATGCAGTGCCGAGGTGGATGTGGTGCCTGTTGTATTGCTCATCTATCACCTCAGTTATACCTGGTATGCCTGCAGGCAAGGCGGCGGGAGAGCGCTGTATACAGTTGGATGAGCTGAATTGTTGTTTATTATATGGCAAGTCTGGCCGGCCTGATGTTTGTTTGAATTTTATGCCATCGCCAGCCATTTGTGGCGACAACCGAGAACAAGCATTGTTGATATTGAATAATTTAGAAGTGGCGACATGGCCGCTAAACGATCTAGCTAAATAACCCAGCTAAAGAGGCTTTATGATGGGGCAAATACCAATATTTCCACTGGGTACGATTCTTTTCCCTTACGGACGTATTCCATTACAAATATTTGAGCCACGTTATGTTGATTTAGTCAAAAACAGCTTAAAAACTAATACCGACTTTGGGGTGGTGTTTATTACCCAAGGTAGTGAAGTTGCAGCGCCAGTGACTGCGGCTATTCCAAAAATGATAAGCACCGGTTGTATGGCACGTATAGTTGATTGGAATGCATTGCCTAATAATAAATTTGAAATAGTTATTGAAGGGCAGACATTATTTAACTGCGATGGCTTCTCAATGGCTAAAGATAATTTGATTAGCACAATGGGGAGCAAGGTGGAGCGTGAACAAAATATCTCGGTGCCTGAACAGTATATTGAACATGGAGAGGTATTGCTCAGCTTGCTTGATCACCCTGCGTGGGCTCGACTGAATTTCGATGTTGATATTAATGACGCTTACAAATTAAGTATGCAGTTGGCGCAGGTGATGCCAATTGATGAGCTTAACAAATTAGGATTGTTAGAGTGCGACAGTTCGATGCAGCGTCTGGCAATAATTGATGACTTGTTAGATGAGCTGTCTGGTTAGTTTTACCTTAGTGGAGAAGCACAATGCTGAAGTTAGGATGTAGACAATTGTTAACGGCAGTGCTGCTGCTCGGTTTAATGTCGGGGCCGGTAAATGCAGCGGTTAGTCATATTGTGTTTGTCTGGGCTAAAGAAGATATAAGTAAAAAAGATGTCAAGGCGATGATTAGCAATGCTGAAATGCTATCAAAGATTAATGGGGTGAAGTCGATGAAAGTTGGTACTGCTGTGCCAAGTGATCGCAGCACCGTTGATGATAGCTATGATGTGGGTATTACGCTTATCTTTGACACCGTTGACGCAATGGAAGCTTACTTAGAGCACCCTGAGCACATTAAATACGTGAGCACTTATGTAAAACCTTATGCTGAAGCTTTGCTCGTTTACGATATTGAGCACGACTAGCGTTAAGTTAATTGCTGGCCTGTACGTAAAGTAAACCCATATAGGCGAAATAGGCTAGTAGTAGAATAAAGCCTTTAACTCGGCCTATGGTGCCAGCGCTTTTCAGCGTGAAGTTGGACGCAAATAACAGTAATAATACGGCAAGGGCTATCATCACCGGGAAGTCTCTAAGCATTACGCTTTTATCAAACTCACCGGGTGCTAGTAAGCCTGGAAATGCCAGCACGCCTACCAAATTAAACATGTTTGAGCCAACTACATTACCTATAGCAATGTCATACTGAGCTTTGCGAGCCGCGGCAATAGTGGCTGCTAGCTCTGGCAGGCTCGTACCAATAGCAATAATGGTCAAACCAATAATTAAGTCACTAATGCCCATGGCCTCAGCAAAAAATACCGCGCCCCATACTAGAATCTTTGACGACAGTACCAGTATTGTTACGCCAGCAATAAGCCATACTAACCCCGCTTTTAGGGTCATGTCGGTTGCGAGTTCAGCCTCAAACTCCGCTTCTAGTGCATCGCCCTTTTGCGTTTTGGCCTGATAAAACGACCAAGCCAATAAGGCAGCAAAACCGCTGATTAAAATTGTTCCGTCAAGCCGCGATAGTACTCCGTCGAACATTAATGCTAGTGACACCATCATTATAAACGCCAAGATGGGCAGCTCGCGGCGAATGATTCCTGACTGTACTGACAATGGATATAGCATTGCCGTAGCGCCCAAGATTAAGCCAACGTTAGTGATGTTTGAGCCTAACGCGTTACCAATAGCAATATTGGCGTTGCCTTGTGCTGATGCGATAATGGAAACCAGCATTTCCGGCGCAGATGTGCCAATGCCAACGATGACTACGCCTACAATTAATGGTGCTATACCTAAATGTGTTGCGGTGGCAGATGCCCCCGCGACGAAGCGATCAGCGCTCCACACTAGTAGAATAAAGCCAATAACAATTGCGGCTAAAGCAGTAAGCATAGGGTTTCCGATTAATGTTACATAAATGCGCGCATTATACGCACAGAGCTTAGTGGTTTGTAATGTGCTTTTGCGTATTAATTAGTTTGATTAACTTTGCTACGAATTTTTAAAATTACAGCTCCAGTCAATATTAGTACTACCGCCCCAGCGATAAGCCAGCGTTGCATAGCTGGGTCATAATCAGTGGCGCTTCCTGCCATAAATCCCGGCAATATATAGACTGGAGCCCAAGCGAGGGCTGATAAAAAATTAACACTATAAAACTGGCTGGCAGGCATGTGCATAGTGCCTGCAGCTAAAGGCATTATCGGACGGATTGGACCGAGGAAGCGGCCAATGACAATGCTGAACAAACCGTATTTTTCAAAAAAGGATTCACCTTTTTCTAGCCACGAGCGGTTTTTTTGAACGGCCAGATATTATTAATATGCTCATGAAAGTAGCTGCCAATTAAAAAGCTAATGCCATCGCCAATTACTGTCCCGATAAATGCGCAAATAAGAGTGGTAGGTAGGTCTAGCGCCCCCGCCCCGGCAATAAATGCAGCGGCGGCAAGTAGCACCGCGCCAGGTACAATAATGCCAATTACTGCAAAGGATTCAATAAAAGCAATGCCGATTATGATGCCGCCTAACCAGTGTTGATGTGCCATTAGCCATTGCCATAATGCTGTGGCTTGAATCACTTCCCATTCCATGCGGTGTTTAGCTCTATGTTTGAATAAAGTGTTTAGGTGTTTTTTCGCCTAGATAGTAGGCGTAATGGTATACTGCACCCATTTTAGCTACCAGTTAAAATGTAAGCCGCTTATTAGCGGATACAGGCAGTGGCAAATAGAGTGTTAACAAGCCTAAGCAGAGTGATAGGAAAGTGAAAGTTAATGAACGTTGAACAGTACATGCGAGAAGTTGGCCAGCGCGCAAGAGCAGCATCAAGCTTGATCGCCAAGGCAGAAACTAGCGTAAAAAATTCTGCCTTGTTGGCGATAGCTGATGCATTGCTGGCGGCTAAAAAGGATATTTTAGCTGCCAATGTTATGGATATGGATGCAGGCCACAAGCGTGGTTTAGAGCCAGCCTTACTTGATCGCTTAGCAATTTCTGAACAAAGCTTTGCGCTAATGGTTGAAGGCTTAAAACAAGTTGCTGGCCTTGCTGACCCCGTAGGTTCGATAAGCGATATGCGCTATTTGCCTTCCGGTATTCAAGTGGGCCGCATGCGCGTGCCTTTAGGTGTGATCGGAATTATTTATGAGAGTCGCCCTAATGTAACGGTTGAGGCTGCCAGCTTATGTTTGAAGGCTGGTAATGCAGCTGTATTGCGTGGCGGATCGGAAGCAATTAATGCCAATCAAGCCATTGCCAAATGTATAGGTCAAGGGTTGCAGTCGCAAGGTTTACCCGCTGACGCCGTCCAGGTGATTGAAACTACCGACCGGGCGGCGGTTGGGCAGTTAATTACCATGCCAGAATATGTAGATGTAATTGTACCCCGTGGTGGTAAGGGGTTAATCGAGCGCATTAGTAAAGATGCCAAAGTCCCGGTGATTAAACATCTTGACGGTGTGTGTCATGTGTACATAGATAGTGATGCGGATCTAAATAAGGCTTTTGCGGTGGCACTTAATTCTAAAACCCAACGTTATGGTACGTGCAATACTATGGAAACCTTGCTGGTTAATGCAGCGGTAGCTGGCGATGTGTTGCCGCGTCTTGCTGTGGCCTATGGTGATGCTGGTGTTGAGTTACGTGGTTGTAGTAACACTCAAGCTATTATTGCTGCCATTGCTGCCACTGAAGACGATTGGTATGAAGAATATTTAGCGCCGATATTAGCGATTAGAATTGTTAATGATGTCAATGAAGCGATAGCGCATATCAATAAGTACAGCTCGCAGCATACAGATTCAATAGTGACTGAAAACTACACTAAGTCGCGACAGTTTTTACGCGAGGTGGATTCAAGTTCAGTAATGGTGAATGCATCTACTCGTTTTGCCGATGGTTTTGAATATGGTTTGGGTGCAGAGATTGGTATTTCTACCGACAAGTTGCACGCGCGTGGTCCGGTTGGTTTAGATGGCTTAACCAGCCAGAAATATATTGTGCTGGGTGATGGTCATGTTAGGGGCTAACGCCTAGTGGCCTTATCTTCTGCAGCGCTGCCCCATATAGCTATTTTCGGAGGCACCTTTGATCCGGTACACAATGGGCATTTGCGGATGGCGACTGAAGTAGCTGAGCAACTAGCTTGTGATGAAGTGAAGCTCATTCCGGCGGGAGTGCCGCCCCATCGTGAGGCTAATCAAGTTGCGGGGCATCATCGTTTGGCTATGCTAGCGCTAGCGGTTGAAGGCGAAGCTAGATTAAGTGTTGATGATTGTGAGTTAAAGCGCCAAGGGCTGTCTTACGCGATTGATACAGTTATCAATATGCGTAAACAGCTTGGCGCTGATGTTGCGCTAAGCCTATGTATGGGGATTGATGCCTTTAATCAGTTACATACTTGGCGGCGCTGGCAAGAGCTTACTGACTATGTACATGTAATCGTTATGACGCGGCCTGGGTTTTATTTACCCAAAAGCGGTGCAGTATTTGACTGGTGGCATGAGCGAATTGCGGAATGCGCCGATGAGCTATTACAGCAGTCTAAAGGACGGGTAATGAGTTTGGAGCTAGCGCCGCTGAGCATTTCATCAAGTGATTTACGTCAGCGTATTAGTCAGCATAAGTCGGTGCGTTATTTATTGCCTAAAGCAGTTCAAAAATATATAGAGCAATATCAGCTTTATAGTTAAAACCTAAGTGGAGAAGTAATATGCGGCCAGAGGCCCTGAAAGAACTAGCAGTTGAAGCCTTAGAAGATTTAAAAGGCAAAGAGATTGTGGCGATAGAAGTGAGTCATTTAACCGGTCTAATGGATTATGTGATTATTTGTACCGGAACTTCTAGCAGGCATGCTAAAGCATTGGCGACTAACGTGGCGGTTGAAGCGAAAAAGAATGATGTTACTCCGCTCGGTATTGAGGGCCACAGTGGCTCTGAATGGGTATTAGTAGATTTGGGCGATGTGGTTGTGCATGTGATGCAGCCAGAGACTCGATCCTTTTATGATTTAGAGCGGCTATGGTCGGGTAGCCCCAGTGCTGACAGCGCTGAATGAAAGTATATCTGTTGGCAGTGGGAACAAAAATGCCAGCATGGGTGGAGACTGCAGTTGGTGAGTACACAAAACGCCTGCAAGGTGAAATAAGCCTGCAGGTGATCGAAGTACCTACAGCTAAACGCGGTAAATCCAGCTCAGTGACTAAATTGGTAGATCAAGAAGGCAAGGCGATTTTAATGGCTTGTCCGAAAGGGGCTAAATTGGTTTCCTTAGATGTGTTGGGCAAGTCTTTTAGTACCGAAAATCTGGCCCAAAAGCTGAACGATTGGCGCATGGATGGGTCTGACGTTGCATTAGTTGTTGGCGGGCCAGATGGTCTGTCGAAAGCAGTATTAAATGCTAGTGCGCAAAAGCTGTCGTTGTCGGCGTTAACGCTGCCGCATCCGATGGTTAGAGTTATACTGGCAGAACAAATTTATCGCGCTTGGACGATTACCCAGGGGCATCCGTATCATCGCTAAGCTAACGACACGGCAGAGACAATAACAAACGATGGCAAGTCCGGCAGCGATAAAAGACCCACACAAAGAAAAAGCGATTTTTTTCAATCGGTTAATGATTATTGTACTGCTACTGTCGGCGGCGTTTTCTGGGTTGGCTTATCGCTATTATAGTTTGCAAATCACCAACTATCAGAGCTATCAGACTCAATCTGAACGCAACCGAGTTCAACTTAGGCCAGTGCCACCAATGCGCGGCCTGATCTTTGATCGCAATGGTATATTATTGGCTGAAAATCGGCCCAGTTATCAGTTGGCGATTGTGCGCGAGCGGGTAGATGACCTCGCGACAACATTGGCGCAGTTAAAAGATTTATTGGACTTGAGTGAAGAGCAAATCGAAGGTTTTCACAAAAACTCTAAAGGACGTCGTCCGTTCCAATCTATTGCCTTAAAGTTTCAGCTCAATGAAGAAGATATAGCCTTAATGGCTGTTAATAGGCATAAATTTGCGGGTGTCGAGGTGGAAGCGTTAGCGAAACGTTTTTACCCTAAGGGCGAATTGTTTGCGCATGTATCTGGTTATGTCGGTCGAATTAATCCAGCTGAAGCAGCGCGCATAGATAAACAAAGCTATGCGGGGACTAATTACATTGGTAAGTCTGGCTTAGAAAAATATTATGAAAACATTTTACATGGTGAGGTAGGTTATGAAAACGTAGAAACTAATGCGCTAGGTAGAGTGCTGCGAGTGTTGGACCGGGTCGAACCAAAGCCCGGTAGTGACTTGATTTTAAATCTTGACTCAAGGGTGCAAGAAGCTGCCGCTAATGCATTAGAGGGTCAGCGTGGGGCAGTTGTGGCCATTGACCCAAAAACTGGTGGTGTCATAGCCTTAGTTAGTACTCCTAGCTTTGATCCCAATTTATTTGTTAATGGTATTAGTAATACCGACTACGATAGTTTGAATAAATCTTTAGATTTACCACTGTTCAATCGCGCTCTCCAAGGGCAGTACCCACCTGGTTCTACTATTAAGCCTATTGTTGGCTTGGCCGGGCTTGAATATAATTTGATGGAGCCTTCAACCATTGTAAAAGATCCTGGTTGGTTTCAATTACCCACTGATGAAAGGCGCTTTCGGGATTGGAAAAAACATGGCCATGGCAATAAAGTAGATTTACATCTGGCCATTGAGCAATCTTGTGATGTTTATTTTTATCATCTTGCTAATAAAATGGGTATCGACCGAATGCATGACTTTTCAGCGAAGTTTGGTTTGGGCGCTCGCACCGGAATAGATTTATTTAATGAAAAAACCGGTATCTTGCCATCTAGCGAATGGAAGCGGCGGGCTAAAAATCAGGTTTGGTTTCCGGGTGAAACCCTAAATGTCGGTATTGGCCAAGGCTATATGCTGACTACGCCTCTGCAGTTGGCAGTAGCAGCAGCGGCGATTGCGAGTAAAGGCTTAAAGCATACTCCGCAAATATTAAAATCGGTATCTGGTGAAGTGCCAATTAAACGTGAAGGCGAGCGCTTTAATCTAGTGAAAGAGAGTCATTGGGATCTTATTTTTGACGCGATGGAGGCGGTAGTTCATGCGCCGAGAGGAACTGCGCATAGTAAATCTAGAAATATGCAATATAAGGCGGCGGGCAAAACAGGCACGTCGCAAGTTATTGGTATCGCTCAAGATGAAGAATATGATGTTACTAAAATTAATAAACGTAATTGGGATCATGGTTTGTATATAGGTTTCGCGCCGCTTGAAGACCCGGTTATTGCGGTGGCCGTTATAGTAGAGAATGGCGATGGTTCATCGGCAGCGGTACCGATAGCACGCAAAGTGACGGATGCTTACATCCTTGGTCAAGATGGCAAGCCTAAAGCGAAATACAATAGAGTGGCATCTGCTCAATGAAAGTAGTGATTAAAACAAGCGGAGTTCCTTAGTTATGGCGCAAGAGGACTTCTTAAGACGTATGCCCGGTTCGGACGAAGCTTTTGCTCGCCGCGCCTCTTTGTCGTCACGTTTCAGTATTGATATCCCACTGCTAATACTGCTGCTAATACTGACGTTTGGTGGTTTATTTGTCTTATACAGCGCTAGTGGTATGGATCTTTCTACCATGAAGCGGCAGATCACCTTTTTCACTGTGGCTTATATAGTGATGATTGCTGTCGCCCAGTTTGATGCCAGCTTTTATCAGCGCTGGGCGCCGTGGGTGTATTTGGCTGGAATCGGTTTATTAGTTGCCGTACTGCTGGTTGGTGTTGGTGCCAAAGGTGCGCAGCGCTGGTTGGAGTTACCAGGTATACGGTTTCAGCCATCAGAGGTTATGAAATTATTAGTCCCGATGACTGTTGCATGGTATTTGGCTAAGCGCGCGCTACCGCCTAGTTTTAAACATATTGTTGTGACATTGTTATTGCTAGGGATTCCAGCGGCATTGGTATTTAAGCAGCCGGACCTTGGTACGGCGATCTTGATTGCATCGTCGGGGGTGTTTGTATTGTTTTTTGCCGGTGTTCGCTGGCGCTTAATATTCGGCGCATTCTTTTGTGTGTTAGCGGCCATCTATCCGGCGTGGAAATACGTATTGCATGACTATCAGCGTCAGCGGGTGCTAACACTACTGAACCCTGAAAGCGATAAATTAGGCGCCGGTTGGAATATTATTCAGTCTAAAACGGCAATCGGGTCGGGGGGTTTGGAAGGCAAAGGTTGGCTGCAGGGGACTCAGTCGCGGTTGGACTTTCTGCCTGAAAGCCATACCGACTTTATTATTGCAGTACTGGCCGAAGAATTTGGCTTGATTGGTGTGCTGTGTTTGTTGTTTGTGTACTTGTTAATTATCGGTAGAGGCTTACTAATTGCCCTGCGAGCGCAGCAATGTTTTGCGCGCTTATTGGCAGGTAGTATTACCTTAACGTTTTTTGTTTATGTTTGTGTGAATATGGGTATGGTAGCAGGCTTGTTACCAGTGGTAGGCGTTCCGCTGCCATTGGTCAGCCAAGGTGGTACCGCAATTGTGACGCTAATGGCAGGCTTTGGATGCCTTATGTCTATTAGCACAGAGGAGAAGAGAATTGTTGTTGCGTAAGACGAAAAACATCTTAGGGGTTGTATTAACGGCTGCGGTTATTGGTGGAGCTAGCTCAACACTTGCTGATTACACTGAAAATTCTAAAGCCCAAGCCCTAATGGATAAAATGGTAGCTAAGTATGACTATGATCGTACTGAACTAGAAAAAATCTTTACCAGTGCGAGCCGGGATAACCGAATTCTGGACTCTATGAATAATGCCGCTGAAAAAGTAAAGCCTTGGTCTGAATATCGTCCTCATTTCATCACTGATCTGCGGGTAAGACAGGGTATCGCGTTTATGCAAAAGCATAGCGAAGCTTTAGCTAGGGCCGAGCAAGAATATGGTGTGCCGCCAGAAGTTATTACGGCGATTATTGGTGTTGAAACAAACTACGGAAGCTATACCGGCAAGGCTAACGTGTTGAATTCATTGTCTACTTTGGCCTTCGAGCATCCGCGACGCTCGCCATATTTCACCTCAGAGTTAGAAAATTATTTGCTGTTAGTGAGAGAGCGCGACTGGCAGGCCGATCAGCAGTTAGGGTCTTATGCTGGTGCGATGGGTTTGGGGCAATTTATGCCTAGTAACTACCGCACATTGGCGGTTGATTTTGATAGCGATGGCATTACTGATTTGTTTAACCCAGTGGATGCTATTGGCAGTGTGGCTAATTATTTCAAACATCATGGTTGGATCAGTGGTGGGTCTGTTTCTGCACCAGCAGTTGTCGTTGAGGGCTATGATAAGGAAGAAGCTAACCGTAGTTTAAGGCCTAGTAAGACAATTGCTGAACTAGCTGAACTTGGTTATCTCTCTACAGTAGCCTATGAGCCTGCGGCAAAAGCTATTGCGATGCGCTTTAGTGGTGTAAACGGTGAGGAGTATTGGATAGGATTGACTAATTTTTATGTTATTAGCCGTTACAATCCGAGACAAAAATATGCCATGGCGACCTATCATTTAAGCCAAGAAATTAAAGCGGCCGCGAATGGGTCATAGTTGGGTTAAATCAGCGCTGATTTTTTTCAGCGTGCTGGCGTTAATTTCCTGCGGTGGTAGTTATAAAAGTGGTGGCGGGCGTTATGCTATTCAGCAAGATTATGGCCCTGACTCGCATATGGATCCTAGTGAAATAAAGGATGCAGTGCCGCGTGAGGATCCAATACTAAAGGCCGGAAATAAAAATCCTTACACTGTTTTAGGAAAAACCTATTCTTTATTATCTTCTGCTAAAGGGTATAAAGAACGGGGTGGGGCATCTTGGTACGGTAAGAAATTTCACGGCCATACGACCTCCAATGGCGAAATTTACAACATGTATGGGATGACCGCTGCGCATAAAACTCTGCCCATACCCAGTTATGTCAAAGTGACTAACTTGAGCAACGGTAAAGCCACTATTGTTAGGGTGAACGACAGAGGCCCATTTCACTCTGAGCGGATTATTGATCTGTCCTACGCAGCAGCAACAAAGCTTGGTTATATTGGCAGTGGTGTTGCCAATGTTGAGGTGGAAACGATTGATGTGAAAGCATTTCATCGAGCTAAAAAATCAGCCTCTACAGATATGGTCGCTAAGGTAGACAAGCCGCTAGCCAAGAGTATTGCTAGCAAGCCTTGGTTAAGCATAAATAAGTTTGATAATTATAACGATGCTAGTGAGTTGAGACGTGCTTTAACTGAGTTAGTGGAACACTCCGTGCTTATCGATCGGGTAGGGAATGATTATCGAGTGAAAATTGGCCCCCTAGCTAATAATGATGAAGCCGACACTATCGCCGTAATGTTGCTGTTTGCCGAGCTAGGTAAAGCTGAATTAATTCATGAATAAGCGGTCTTAACGCTCTAGTTACTCTTAGACACTCTAGTTATCACTCTTGCGTGTTACAATTGGGCTAGTTTAAAAAAACAAAAACAGACTATTAATTAACCTTTAAAACTTATACACAGAGATTATGCTTAAAAAGATACCATCATACCTATTGTTCTTAGTTGTTGCCGCATCGCTTAGCGTGCAGGCAGCAGTTATACCTGCACCACCGGCGCTGAGCGCTACTGGTTATATATTAATAGATGCTGATAGTGGGCAGATATTGGTTGATAAAAATAGCCACGAACAGCTTCCTCCTGCCAGCTTAACGAAAATGATGACCAGTTATGTGCTGTCTGCAGAACTAGCGGCTGGTCGTGTTGATGAATCTGACATGGTTACGATTAGTGAAGCTGCGTGGGCACAAAATCCAGTGTTTAATGGTTCTAGCCTAATGTGGATAGAAGTTGGTAAGCAAGTCAAGTTAGCTGATCTTCATCGTGGCGTTATTATTTCATCTGGCAATGATGCCAGCGTGGCCGTGGCCGAATATCTGGCTGGCAACGAAGCTGAATTTGCCAATTTGATGAATAAGCATGCTGAGTTGTTGGGTATGAAAGATACCCGGTTTAAAAATTCTCATGGTTTACCGGCGGACGACCAATATAGTTCTGCATATGATTTGTCATTGTTGGCTAAAGCGATTATTAAAAATTATCCTGAAGATTATGCAATCTATAAAGAACGTGAATTTACCTATAACCAGATCAGGCAGCCTAATCGCAATCGTTTGCTATGGCGTGACCCGTCGGTGGATGGGTTGAAAACTGGGCATACCCAAGAAGCTGGCTATGGTTTGGTTGCGTCAGCTAAGAAAAACGATATGCGTTTAATTTCTGTTGTAATGGGTACCAAAAGCTCCGCTGCGCGTGAGCGCGATACGCAGCGGCTTTTGGCTTACGGTTTCCGTTTTTATGAAACACATACACTTTATGCGCCAGGTACTGAGTTAAGCTCTGCTAAAGTGTGGGGCGGCGCTGAAGACATAGTAAAATTAGGCGTAAGCAAATCAATTAGTTTAACGATCCCCCGAGGCCGTCACCAAGATATTGAAGCGATGATGTCTATCGATAGCGCAGTAAAAGCGCCAGTATTGAAAGGAGCTGAGTACGGTGAGCTAAGTATTACGCTTGATGGTGAAGAGCTGTACACTGCGCCACTTGTTGCTCAGGCAGGCATTGAAGAAGGCGGTTTGTTTAAACGCTTATGGCATGGTGTATGGTTGTTCTTTCAAAGTTTCTTAGGTTTGAGCTGAATGATTAATGACTGATTCAACAGGTATGTCACCGCTAGAGGAGTTGATGGATTTTCCATCAACTTACACCATTAAGGTTGTTGGCAATGCGACCGATGATTTTGCTGTGCGAATTCATCAAATTATTGAAGTGCACGCCGCAGATAGTATTCAAGAACCTGACGTGCGCCCGAGTAGTAAAGGGCGTTTCGTATCAGTTAATATCACTTTTGTTACCACCAGTGTTGAGCATCTTCACGCTATTCATCGCGACGTCAAAGCCGCCGATGGCGTGAAAATGATTCTGTGAAAAGTCGTGTCAGCTAATCCGTCCTCGTTAGTTATTAGGGATTTAGGCGTTGATTGTGATTATCGGAGAGTATGGGATGCGATGCGCGATTTTACTGATCAGCGCAACGAGAAGACATTAGACCAGCTTTGGTTGCTGGAACACCCTCCTGTTTTTACTCAAGGCCAAGCCGGTAAGGCTGAGCACGTTTTGGCGCCAGGCGATATTCCAGTTATTCAAGTAGACCGAGGCGGTCAAGTGACTTATCACGGCCCTGGCCAGTTAGTTATCTATGTGATGATTGATTTGAAACGACTAGATTTGGGTGTGCGAGCCTTAGTTTCAGCGGTTGAAGAGTCTATTGTCGATTTGTTAGCCAGTTATGGAATTGTTGGTATAGCTGACCCTAAGGCTCCCGGTGTTTACGTTGACGGTGCTAAAGTGGCACAAGTTGGTATGCGTATTCGCAAAGGCTGTTCGTTTCATGGCCTGTCACTTAATTTAACCATGGATTTAGAACCATTTGGGCGGATTAACCCATGCGGCTATGTGGGGCAAAAGATATGCCGTCTGGCCGATTTAGTGGATGGCTGGGATATTGATAGAAATAGTCATGCAAGAGAACAGTTAGTGCAAGAGCTTAGCCAGCGGCTGGGCTATACTTCCCTACAACAGATTTCCGGTTTGCCGGCTTCGGAAGACACATAGCAGCGATGTAAAGATATGAGCGATATTATTCAAACTGATAAAACTAAAACCCGTAAGAAGGTTGTGCAGGGCGAAAAGTTGCGCGGGGTAGACAAAGTATCACGTATTCCAATAAAGGTTATTCCGACGACGGAGTATCAGCGCAAGCCAGATTGGATCAGAGTTAAGGTACCTATCTCAGCTGAAGTAAACCGTATTAAGACGATGCTACGTGAGCGCAAACTATCTAGCGTGTGTGAAGAAGCGGCCTGCCCTAATTTAGGTGAGTGCTTTAGTAATGGCACTGCGACCTTTATGATTATGGGTGATATTTGTACCCGTCGCTGTCCCTTTTGTGATGTGGCTCATGGTCGTCCCAATGCGTTAAATAAAGATGAGCCGAGAGAGCTGGCCGAAGCCATTAGCGAGCTGGGTTTGAAATATGTAGTGGTAACGTCGGTAGATCGGGATGATTTACGCGATGGTGGTGCGCAACATTTTGCTGATTGCATTAGTGAAACCAGACGTTTAAGTCCTGCAATTAGAATAGAAGTATTAGTGCCAGATTTTCGTGGGCGAATGGACGTGGCGCTAGAAATATTAGCCGCTGAGGCGCCTGATGTATTCAACCACAACTTAGAAACTGTACCTAGTTTGTATAAGCAGTGTCGTCCAGGCAGTGAATATCAGTGGTCATTAGATTTGCTTAAAAAGTATAAACAGTTGCGTCCTGAAGTATTAACTAAGTCTGGTTTAATGCTTGGCTTGGGAGAAACTCCAGCAGAGTTGATTCAAGTAATGAAGGATATGCGTGCTCACAATATCGATATGATTACGCTTGGTCAGTACCTGCAGCCGAGTAAAGATCATTTGCCTGTAGCTCGCTTTGTTCATCCTGATGAGTTCGATGAATTTGGCCGAATAGCCAAAGAATTGGGTTTTGTTAGTGTCGCAAGTGGGCCGCTAGTGCGTTCTTCTTACCATGCTGACAAACAGGTGGATATTAGCTTGTTAAAGTAGACCAATCAGTCATGTTTATGCGTAAATAAAGCAATAGATAATTTTATGAGATCTACAGCTATGCATATGATAATAAGACTACTCATCTGCTGTGTTATTTTTTCATCCACTTTCAGCTATGCGGCGCCAAAAGAAGTATTTTCATTCGACGACCGCGGCGTTGTTTGGGGTTTTGACTTTTTCGATGATAAAACTCTATTAGTTAGTCAGCGCTCAGGCAAGTTGCATTTGGTAGATTTGGCATCAAATACTTCACGTCAGCTTATTGCTCCTAAAGTAAGAGCTAAGGGTCAGGGCGGCCTACTAGATGTAAAAATCGTTGAGATAGAAGGGAAGCGGTATTTTTATGCTACCTATAGTAAGCAACTTGAATCCCAAAAAATCACTGTTGCACTAGCACGCGCGGTGGCCACAGTAGATAAACCCTTAGTTTGGAAGGACCTGTTTGTCGCTAAGGCAGAATCTAGCGGGGGCAAGCATTTTGGCTCGCGTTTATTATTCGTTGAAGACACTATTTATATGACTGTCGGAGACAGAGGTGAGCGAAAACTAGCCCAAGATCTTACAGTTCACAATGGTAAGGTATTGCGCCTAACTCTTGACGGGAGGCCTGCAGCAGAAAATCCGTTCATGGATAATTCAAATGCGTTAGCAGAGATTTGGACCTTAGGGCATAGGAATCCACAGGGAATTACTTTTGATCCGATCGCTAAGCAGATTTATGTGGCTGAATTTGGTCCGCGCGGCGGTGATGAAATAAATGCTGTTACAGCCGGTAAAAATTATGGCTGGCCGTTAATTACTCATGGCAAAAACTATATCGGCACTTCAATCGGACCTGGAGAACAAGATGGTTTAGAACAACCGCTAGTCTATTGGACGCCGAGCGTATCACCTTCAGGATTAGCTTTTGTTGATGATGGTCAAAGCCAAAGTCTATTGCTGGCTTGTTTGTCCGATACACACCTTAAAAAATTGACTCTGCACAGCGGTGTGGTTATTGATCAAAAGTCTTTATTCGAAAACCCAAAAATGCGTGTGCGCCATGTAGCCCAATCACCTGATACACGTGTTTATTTTTCTACTGACGATGGCAAAATATATCAATTATGAGCCTTTAGCGTTGCCTTGCAGGTATAGCTGACAGACGTAAAATCAATTTCTCTAAACCATCCCAAGGGTTGCCCGCGGCCATACCTTTAATGGTTAAATCTATTTGATGAGACAGCTTAAGCATGGCTTGTAGTCTGCTATGGCTGTGACGGCTAAGTGCTTGTTTTATTGGTCCTTGTTGGCGCTGATAAATATGTGCTTGCTTTAACGCAGCGTCAACATTGCTGGTTTGTGCGAGTTCACTGACAGTGACCAAATTACGCACTTCTTTGGCTAGTACCCATAAAATTTGGGTTGCATCGGTACCTTCTGCTCGCAGTCCGCGTAGAGTTTTTAATGCGCCATTGGTATCGCCTAAAAGCACCTTGTCGCCTAGATTAAATACATCATATCTAGCGTTATCGGCAACAATAGAAATGACTGCCTCGGCGTCTAAATGTGTATCTTCGCTCAGCATCGCTAGTTTTTCGATTTCCTGCTGAGCAGCAAGTAAATTACCTTCAACGCGTTCGCATAAAATTTTCAGTGCTTCACTGTCTGCTGTTAGATTTTTAGCGCGCAGTCGTGCAGATATCCATTCAGGTAATTGCTGTGCGTCAATAGGCCATACTTGAACAATAGTAATCGCTTGTTCAATGGGGCCAAACTTTTTACCACGCATAGTGGTCGCATCTATTTTTGGGCCAGTTATCAGTAATAGTGTGTCGGGGTTAGGGTCGCTAACGTAGCTGGCAATTGCGTCTACTGTTTTTGCATTGAGCTTGCCAGCGCCTAGTCTTAGCTCTAACAATTGACGATCACCAAATAGCGACATACTGTTGGCGCTATTAAATACTTCTTGCCAGTCGAAGCCTGCCTCTACATGCCAAACTTCACGGTTAGTGAAACCTTGCTGCTTGGCATACTCACGTACAAGATCGCAGCTTTCTTGCACTAATAAGGTTTCGTCACCACAAATCCAATAAGCATTATCACCACCTTTGGCTATATGATCTCTGAGTTTTTGCGCTGCTATTTTCATTTATTTAGCAGCGCTAGATGACGCTTCGTTTGGCTTGTCGACAGCCGGATTGTCAGGACTTGTGCTATGAACTTTAGCATCGCCATTCAACTGCACAGTTTGTAACATACGCAAAATTTGATCGGCCAGATTGCGCCGAAGCTCAGTAACAATGAGATCTCTTTCGCGGTCTGCTGAATTCACGCTGCCTTCGTCATAATTGTAAACGCGCTCGTTTTCCAAATCATGTGGCCCGTAAACGAATTCACCGTCTTTCGATTTAAGAGTAAACTGCGCCCTGGCTTTAACTTCTCTTTCTGTGGCTCTGGCATCTGCACCAAAAGTTGTATTGCGCTCAGTAATACCTTGGTCGAGGACTATGAGAGTATATAAACTAGTTTTATCACCGTTAACAATAATGCCGGAGCCAGCAAGATTGTTTTGAACCATATACATCAAGTCAGAATTTATATTACTGCCAGTAAGTTCAAGGTTTGTTAGCTGTTCCGACAGTATATAGCTCTCGCCGCTACCTCTTAAGCGAAAGCCACAGCTTGCAATTAATATTAAACAGGCAAGTATAATAATTTTGCTCAGTGCTGGTTTCATGCTGATACCTTTGGACTTGATCTAGTTAGCAACTATATTAACAAGTTTACCGGGTACTACGATTACTTTTCGAATAATTTTACCGTCAATAAATTTTTGCACATTAGCATCACTTAGGGCCATTTTTTCAATGCTATCTTTGTCGGCATTAGCTGCTACTTGTAATTTAGCTCGTACTTTACCGCCAACTTGTACCACAATTTCTATACTGGTTTTAACTAGAGCGCTTTCATCAACGCTTGGCCATGCTGCATCAATAGCTAAATCCCGATTGCCAAGCTCTTGCCATAATTGTTGGCTAATATGTGGCGCAATTGGTGAGATAAGTATTACCACAGCATTGGCCACTTCACGAATAACCGCAGAATTTTGCCCACCATTATCGTCAAGTTTAGCCGCTTCATTACACAGTTCCATTATGGCGGCAACGGCGGTATTGAAGTGCTGACGGCGACCGTAGTCGTCGGTCACGCGTTGGATTGTTTCATGAGTTTTACGACGCACATCTTTTTGCGCATCGTTTAGCGAGTCTACGTTTAGGCTATCTACTGAGTTGTGTGTGGTGTTTAAATATATTAAGCGCCATAGTCGTTTTAAAAAGCGGTTAGCACCTTCAACGCCGCTGTCATTCCACTCCAATGACTGTTCAGGCGGCGCGGCAAACATAGTAAATAAACGTACAGTGTCAGCGCCATATCTATTAATAAGTTCTTGCGGATCTACGGTATTGCCTTTTGACTTAGACATTTTGGTACCGTCTTTCAATACCATGCCTTGGCATAGCAACTTGGTAAACGGCTCGTCTGAACTTAATAAGCCTTCGTCGCGCATAAGTTTGTGATAAAAACGTGCATACAGCAAATGCAAAATAGCATGCTCAATACCGCCAACATATTGATCTACCGGCAACCAATAGTTAGCCGCATCGCTATCTAACATTCCCTCAGAATAATTAGGTGAGGTGAAGCGAGCATAATACCAACTAGATTCCATAAAGGTGTCGAAGGTATCTGTTTCTTGCTCAACCGGCTTGCCGTCTAACTCTGTTTTACACCAGTTTGGATCGGCTTTTATTGGCGAGTGAATACCATCCATTATTACATCTTCAGGCAACAGTACGGGTAATTTGTCAGCTGGCACCGGTATTTCAATTTGGTCTTCGCCATTGTACATAGGGATAGGTGAGCCCCAGTAACGCTGACGGGATACACCCCAGTCGCGCAAACGATAATTGGTTGTTACTTTACCGCAGCCTTTTTCACTCAGCTTTGCAGCTATAGCATCAAAGGCAGCTTCAAAATCTAAACCAGTAAACTCACCAGAGTTAATTAGCGTGCCTTTTTCTACATAGGCAGCTGCATCGACATCACAGTCAGTGTTATCAGTTGGCGCAATGACTTGCTCGATAGATAGATTAAACTTCTGTGCAAATTCAAAGTCACGCTGATCATGGGCAGGTACTGCCATCACTGCGCCCGAGCCATAATTCATTAATACATAGTTCGCTACCCAGACCGGTACTGCCTTGCCGGTTAGTGGGTGGATAGCGGTAATGCCGGTATCAACGCCTTTCTTTTCCATAGTTGCCATATCAGCTTCAGCAATAGATTGTTCTTTGCATTCTATGGCGAATTTGGCAATAGCAGGATTGGACTCAGCTAGCGCTTTAGTAATTGGATGCTCGCTGGCTAAGCTTAAATAAGTCACGCCCATTAATGTATCGGGGCGGGTGGTGTAAATGTCAAAGCTGTTGATGTCAGCTACGGGATTGCTTAGAGCGAAAGTCATTTCCACGCCACGACTTTTGCCAATCCAGTTTTTTTGCATGGTCCTAACTTGTTCAGGCCACCCATGTAAATCGTCTAAACCGTCTAATAGCTCTTCGGCGTAGTCAGTGATTTTAATAAACCACTGAGGAATTTCTTTACGCTCAACCTGCGTATCGCAGCGCCAACAGCAGCCATCGATGACTTGCTCATTAGCTAGAACTGTTAAGTCTTTAGGGCACCAGTTTACAGCGGAGGTCTTTTTGTAGACCATGCCTTTTTCATACAAACGAGTAAAAAACCATTGCTCCCATTTATAATAGCTTGGCTGACAGGTGGCTAGCTCGCGAGTCCAGTCGTAACCAAAACCTAATTCCTTAAGCTGACCTTTCATGTAGTCAATGTTTTCGTAAGTCCACTTCGCTGGCGCAGTATTGTTTTTTATGGCGGCGTTTTCAGCTGGTAAACCAAAGGCATCCCAGCCCATCGGTTGTAATACATTTTTACCTTGCAAGCGTTGGAAGCGAGCAATCACGTCGCTAATAGTATAGTTGCGTACATGGCCCATATGCAGTTTGCCACTAGGGTAGGGGAACATGGCAAGGCAGTAGTATTTTTCTTTACTTTTGTCTTCTGTAACAACAAAACTATTGTTGTCATGCCATAGCTTCTGGGCGGCTTCTTCAATTGACTGTGGGGTATATTGCTCTTGCATGGCGTTGTTCTAGTAATCCAATAAGTGTCGGTAAATAGGCAAACAAGGATACCTTAGTGGCTGCTAAGTTCCCAGCGGCAAGGCCTATAAGGACTGGGATTATCCGGATTTTCTAGCGCGAATCGATATCAACATAACGCTGATTAGCGAGAGTATGACAACAGGCCAGTCGCCGGTTGTACTAAATGGGGTATTACCGCGCATGCCTTGGACCGAGCCAGTGACTATTTCCCGAGTAAATTGCTTACCCTGATTAATAACTTGCCCTTTGTGATTAATTATCGCTGAGATGCCGTTATTGGTGCCGCGGACTAAATAGCGACTGTTTTCTAAGGCGCGCATTCTAGCCATCTGAAAATGCTGCAGTGGTCCGATTGATTCACCAAACCATGAATCGTTGCTCACGGTGATGAAAAAGTCGCTGTTTTTGGCGCTCCGAGCGATTAAATTAGCATAGGCAATTTCATAGCAAATAGAAGCGCCGATGTTCCATTGCTGGACTGTAAAAGGCGATTGATCTGCTGGTCCGGGGCTGAAGCTAGACATTGGCAAATCAAAAAACTCAATTAAGCCTCGCAGTAAAAATTCTAACGGCATATGTTCGCCAAATGGCACCAGATTTTGCTTATGGTAGGTCTGAGTTATACTACCAACGCTCATTAGGCTGTTGTAATATTGCCGCTGCTCGCCCGTATCGTCGCGCCATGGTATGCCGCTGATCAAAGCGTAATTGTTTGTGATAGCGTTTTTTTGCAAGCGATTAATAAGACTTTCGGACTGCTGATATACGCGCGGAATAGCAGCTTCAGGCCAGATGATAATATCCATTCCTGATACCGACTGAGTCATGTCTTGCAGTAGACTAGTTATAGCTGGGAATGAACCAGGCTGCCATTTTATTTGCTGGGGAATGTTTGGTTGCACCATGGCTACCGAGGCAGGCTGCCCTTTTGGTTGTGACCATTCAATAGTTTTCAGCGTGCTACCGATAATAAAAAATAGCACTGAGGGTATTAATACTAAAGACTGCTTATGCTTTATAGCGTGATAAATACTACTAGCGACAAAGGCGCAAATAAGCGTAATACCTGTACTGCCGATTATAGGTGCCCAGCCAGCAAGTGGCGTATCAATATGAGCATAACCGATAATCAGCCAAGGGAAGCCGGTAAATAGCCAGCCACGTAACCAGTCGTTTAGTAACCATAAAGCGGGGAATGCCAATAATGCGCCGTATTTATGTTGGCGCACGAAGCGGCAGTATAAATAGCTGGCAATGGCAGGGATAGCAGCCAGCGTTGCAACAAATAGTGTTGTTAATATCAGCGCCAATGGCATCGGCGTATTGCCATGAAGATGAATGCTGACATATACCCATGAAGCGCCAGTACCAAATGCACCTAGACCAAAAATAAAACCGCGCAGCGCGCCGCGGTTAACTGAGACCTTGCTTAGTAATAGGAGCAATAAGACGAGGGCGGCAATACCTAGCGGCCAGCAGTTAAATGGCGCTAGTGATAAGGTAATAAGTGAACCGGCCAATGCTGAGCCTATTTCTCCGGGCCAACGCAGGAGAATATTAGCTGCTGCGCTTCTCATAAAGGCTTAGTCAGCATTAATGCGCATACGTAATAAATGTATGCGACGATTGTCAGCTTTAAGAATTTTAAAGTGACTGTTGTCGATAGTTGCTTCTTCGTTAAGCTGTGGCACATGACCAAAATGCTGGGTGACGATGCCGCCAATGGTATCAACTTCATCATCATCAAAGTCTGTGCCGAGCTCTTCGTTAACTTCTTGGATAGGAGCAAGCGCTTTGATAATGTAATCACCGTCCGAAATCTTTTTGATAAATGCATCTTCTTCAGCATCGGTTTCATCTTCGATTTCACCGACGATTTCTTCTAGTACATCCTCAATTGTGGCAAGGCCGGCGATGTCGCCGTACTCGTCGATAACCACAACCATATGGTTACGGTTTTCTCTAAACTCACGCAGCAGTACATTAAGGCGTTTACTTTCAGGAACAATATGTGCGGTTCTAAGAAGTGGCTCTAACTCGAAATCCTGTTCTCTATTTAATAACAGTGGCAGTAAATCTTTTGCTAGTAAAATACCTCTCAAGTCGTCAGATGATTCACCAACAACAGGGAAACGTGAATGCGATGAGTCGATAATTAATGGCAGTATTTCTTCAATGGGACTGTCGACTTTAATCAGTTTCATCTGCGAGCGCGGCACCATGATTTCACGTACCTGCAGGTCAGATACTTGCATGGCACCTTCAAAAATGCGTAATGCATCGTTGTCGATAATTTCATTATTTTCGGCTTCGCGCAATAATTCTAGCAGTTCATTTCTAGATTGCGGCTCCGCAGAGAAAATATTAGATAGCTTGTCGAGCCAAGATTTATCATCGGAATCGTCGGTTGTATTATCGTCGTTCATGACTGCGGGTAAAACTCCTTGGTGAAAATAGGCTGTTACTCATAAGGAGCTATAAAGCCCAATGTCGTTACTATTTTTGTTTCAAGCGCTTCCATTTTAGTAGCATCGCTATCTTCTAGATGATCATAGCCTAAAAGATGCAAAATACCATGTACTGTCATGTGCGCCCAATGGCTTTTTAATGGTTTATTTTGTGCCACGGCCTCTTTTTCTACAATTTCGGCGCAGATGATAAGGTCGCCTATGTCCGGTAGCTCTAGTTCTGCTGGCAAATCCGCAGGAAACGATAAGACATTAGTTGGTTTATCTTGGTTTCGATATTGTGCATTTAGACTTTGCACCTCATTAGCGCTAGCAATTCGCAGTGTAAATGCCGCTGGCTTATTATAATTAATGGCCGCCAAGGTGGCGTTAGACCAAAGCTCAAAATCAACTAAGGTAGGACATCGTAGCTGATCATCATTTTGCAGCTCAAGCTGGGTCGTCATTATTTATGGCTGTCTGCTTCAGAGTCGCTTTCGTAGCGCTCATAGGCTTCAACGATGCGTTGCACTAACGGATGGCGCACTATATCGGTTGAATCAAAATGAGTAAAGTGAATCCCGGTTACGTCCTGTAGAATTTCGATTGAATGATTTAGACCTGACTTGGTGCCACGTGGTAAATCAATCTGGGTAACGTCACCAGTAATGACGGCAGTAGAGCTAAAACCAATACGCGTTAAAAACATTTTCATTTGTTCACGGGTAGTGTTTTGGCTTTCATCTAAAATAATAAATGAATGATTGAGCGTTCGGCCACGCATATAGGCAAGTGGTGCAACTTCAATAATATTATGCTCAATCAGTTTAGTAACTTTTTCAAACCCCATTATTTCATACAGGGCATCGTATAAAGGGCGCAAATAAGGGTCTATTTTTTGAGCCAAATCGCCCGGTAAAAATCCTAATTTTTCGCCAGCCTCAACTGCAGGACGCACTAATAAAATACGTCTTACTTGCTCAGTTTCTAAGGCTGCTACAGCGCATGCTACGGCTAAATATGTTTTACCAGTACCTGCTGGGCCAATGCCAAAGTTTATATCATTAGCTTGAATTGCGCGGACATAGTCTTTTTGATTTCCGCCGCGAGGTTTGATTGTCGTCTTGCGTATTTTAACAACGCCTAGCAAATTATTTACATCACTACCTGAACTGACATTGCTCGCTGCTAATTGTTCGACATTGGCGACTTGCAGCTGTAGGTGAATTTGCTCCGGCGTTAGCGCAAGGCCATCTAATACCTGTTGGTATAAATCGACCAATAATGTTGCACCAGTGCCGACTTTTTCTATCGGGCCAGTAAGCTGAAATTGATTGCCACGATTAACTAGACCAATTTGCAGGCGCTTTTCTATTTGGCGTAGATGCTCGTCATGCTGTCCGCATAGCACGGCAAGGCACTTGACATCATTAGGTTCTAAAGTAACAGTTTGTACAGTGGGGGCTGGTGTATTCAATACTTCTCCATCGCCTAGGCGATTAGTTCTCCGCGTAATGAGTTGGCATAAGCTTCAACGATGCTTACCTTGGCAAATTCACCAATAAGCGACTGGTCAGGACAATGGAAGTTAACAACACGATTGTTTTCGGTTCTCGCTTGTAATTCACCTGGGTCTTTTTTCGATACGCCAGTGATTAATACAGTTTGTTCGGTACCTACCATGCGGCGACTAATCGCCGTGGTATTTTGAATAATACGCTGCTGTAAAATTGCCAAACGTTCTTTTTTCACCTTTTCAGGAGTGTTGTCTTCAAGCTCTGCCGCGGGAGTTCCTGGGCGCGCTGAATAAATAAAGCTGAAGGAGTGGTCGAAACCAATTTCGGCAATTAAGTTCATAGTGGCTTCAAAATCTTCTTCGGTTTCACCGGGGAAACCGATAATAAAGTCTGATGACAAACTAATATCAGGGCGAACTTGTTGTAATTTACGTATTTTGGCAATGTATTCAGCAGCGGTGTGACCACGTTTCATCGCCGTCAAAATACGATCTGAACCATGCTGTACCGGCAGGTGTAAATGGTTGACCAATTCTGGGGTACTGGCATAGGCTTGGATAAGGCCGTCGCTAAACTCTACCGGATGGGAGGTAGTATAACGAATGCGGTCTATCCCAGGGATGGCTGCAACAAAAGGGATTAGTTCAGCAAAGTCGATAATTTCGCCATCATGATTAGGGCCGCGGTAGGCATTAACATTTTGGCCCAGCAAATTAACTTCGCGCACCCCTTTGGCAGCAAGTTGGGCCACTTCGGTTATAACATCATCAAAGGGGCGGCTAACTTCTTCACCGCGGGTGTAGGGAACGACGCAAAAAGTACAATATTTACTGCAACCTTCCATAATCGAGACGAAGGCTGAAGGGCCGTCTACTTGAGGTTCAGGCAAACGGTCGAATTTTTCAATTTCAAGAAAGCTTATATCCACAACAGTGGCTTGGGTTTCATGTATTTCGACCGCATCAATCATTTCGGGTAGGCGATGTAAAGTTTGTGGGCCAAAGATCATGTCTACATGGGGTGCGCGCTTACTAATCGAGTCGCCTTCTTGGCTGGCTACACAGCCGCCAACGCCAATAATTAAATCGGGATTCTTATCTTTCAGTTTTTTCCAGCGGCCTAGTTGGTGGTAAACCTTGTCTTGCGCTCTTTCACGAATAGAGCAGGTATTTAGCAGCAATACATCGGCTTCTTCAGCGGTATCGCAGGCAACATACTCATGGCTGTCGGCTAGCAAGTCTTTCATACGAGCCGAGTCATATTCGTTCATTTGGCAGCCGTGGGTTTTCACAAACAGCTTTTTAATTGGTTTTGCAGCCATGGTCTTTATCTAATGGAAATTGGAGGAGTATTATAGCAAATACCAAGCGGTTATAGATATGGTCTTTTGCTAGTTTATGGTATGATCCGCGCCCGAATTAGTTGGCACGATTTTTTAGTAATAATAGGCACAAAATGGCTAAATCCCCTGTTTATAGAGTGGTCTTTCTTAATCACAACAAAGTTTACGAGCTTTACGCGAAAGCTATTTATCAAAGTGATATGTATGGCTTTATTGAGGTTGAGGATTTTATCTTCGGCGAAAAAGCGAAAATGATCGTCGATCCTGCAGAAGAGAAATTAAAAATCGAGTTTGCTGACGTAAGGCGTAGCTATATACCGATGCATAATTTACTGCGTATCGATGAGGTTGAAAAAGAAGGCAGCGGCAAAATTAGAGAAGTAAAAGCCGGTGATAAAGTGACAGCATTTCCGGTCGGTGGTTCGCGGCCTATTACACCATCTGGTGGCGGTGATTCATCCGACTAGCTAACTGACTTAGCTAGATAGAAAAAGGGAGCCTATGCTCCCTTTTTTATTGCCCTACATTTTTCTACGCGACTATTTATTAAGCTAAAAGCTTATTTACCGTTGCTAGTTTTACGCAGTTAACAAAAACCTCAGTTGCTTTTGTTATTTCGTCTACTGACGGAACGCTAGGTGCGATGCGAATATTTTTATCCTCTGGGTCACGGCCATAAGGGAAGGTCGCGCCAGCCGGTGTTAGCTTAACACCCGCATCTGCGGCCATCCCCACCACAGTTTTAGCAAGGCCTGGAAGCGTGTCAAATGAGATAAAGTAACCGCCTTCTGGGTTGGTCCACTGACAAATACCGCTATCAGCCAGCTCATTTTGAAGGCCGTCAATAACCGCTTTAAAGCGTGGTTGCAGTAGTTTTGCGTGTTCGCTCATAAGTGCATTGATGCCGACGGCGTCTTGCAAAAATTTTACATGCCTGGCTTGGTCAACCTTATTTGGACCAATTGAAGAGATACCCATATGTCTGGTAATAGCGGCTAGGTTTGTTTTACTTGCCCCCAAATAGCAAACGCCTGCACCGGCGAAGGTTATTTTGGAGGTAGAGCCAAAAATCAATACGCTCTCTTCAGTGCCATAATTTTTACAGGCCGCCATTATAGGCTTCAATATTGGCGCATCAGCTGACAAGCTGTGAACGGCATAGGCATTGTCATAAAAAATACGGAAGTTATCCCCGGCGGTATTAGCAAGTTGAGCGAGTCTATCAACAGTTTCATCGCTATAGACACAGCCGGTAGGGTTTGAAAAACGCGGTACACACCAAATTCCTTTGATTTGCGGATCGGCTTTTATCAAGGCTTCAACTTGGTCCATGTCTGGGCCGGTATCACTGATTGCCACAGGAATCATTTCGATGCCAAGTTGCTCGCACACACTAAAATGGCGGTCATAGCCAGGTACTGGGCATAAAAACTTGATCTGGCCTTGTTTTGACCATGCGCTGTCTGCGCCGTTTAGTCCGAACAGATGGCAAAATGTCATGCATTGATGCATTAAGGTTAAGCTGCTGTTGCCACCAATTAGGATTTCATTAACAGCGACATCAATAACGGGGGCAAATAGGGCTTTTGCAGATGTCAGGCCATCAAGACCGCCATAATTACGCAGATCGGTGTTATCCATACTATAGTCCCCCTGCAGAATGCCATCTAAGCTATTGGATAAACTAAGTTGGTCGCTGCTTGGTTTGCCACGAGTTAAATCAAGGTTTAGCCCGGCTTGTTTTAGGGCGGAATACTCTCGCTCTAAATTGGTTTGTAACGCTTGCAATTGCTCATTTGAGGCTGTTGTTAAGTCCACCGGATATCCTTCACTTCATTGTTAACTGATCACAGTGCTGTACTGTGAATTTTGCGGCAGCAATTATAGCGGTGCGGGCGCTGAAAGTAATGCAAATTAGAGGATTAATCGGCTAAATAGATTGTATTTGATGAGGGTCTTTTGAGCAGGCAAAAAAAATCCCCGACTAGGCGATAAGCCAAAGTCAGGGAAGAGGGGGAGCTGTTACGACTTATTCGTAAACATATTGGATGCGTACTTGGAAGATATCCGCATCGTCACCAGTAGAGTCTTGATCCATTTGAGTGTAGTTAGCACCGATGCGAACACTACCCGTATAGTAGTTAGCACCAAACAAGTAAGATTTTGCTTCAACGTCACCTAGCTCACCAAAGTCACCGCTGCCGTCGTTATAACGGGCAACTAGTTCCCATGCGCCAGAATCACTGTTTGGCTTAATACGTTTAAATACGCCTTTTTTGTAGGGGCGGCTTTCACCAGTTAGTACCCAGCCAGCTTGCGCATAGTAACTGTCAGCATCAGTACCATCAAAGTATTCCGCTTGGAAATGGAACGGTCCTGCAACGCCTGCGACTTCTAGGTTGTATACGTCTTTTAGTCTGAAGTTTTGGCTATCGTCAGGCGCTTCAATAAAGCCTGCACCAAAGTGCAGTACTCTGCCGTCTTCGTTAATTGGTGCTGCTGTCACACGACCAACAACCGCGATACTTGAAGAATCATCATCCGCTCTATCGAAGAACTGACCGTCACTATCTATAATCTCTTTATCGGCTTCGAAAGCACCAATGCCATAGCTGAACATACCTGTAGCGCCGTGCAGTTGTAAGCCAACGTGACGACCTGGAGCAAATAATGCTGTTGATGCTGAGCGCTCTAATGAAGTGATGTCTTTAGAGCTCGTTAGTTCTTCCAAGCCAAAAGGTGCTTTTTGTTTACCAACTGTTATGTTAGCCGTTTCGCCAAAACCGATATAGCGAATATATAAATCTTCTACCACGCCACCTTTACGTTTTGTTTCACCGCGGTTATCGTCAAGGTTGTACTGTGCTTTATATGCCCAGTCGCCATTGTGACCTTTAAAGAATACCCGAGCGCGACGAATATATGTGTCATTAATTACATTGTCACCGTTTACATCAATGTTTGCATAATCCCATTGAATGCGACCGCCAACTGCGAACGATTTATCGCCGTCAGCAGTAACCACTTTTAGACCGCTTTTTGTGCTTATTATTAGATCGTCACCTTTTGAAGTAACAGTGCCAGCATTTGCTTGTGCTGCAATCGCTAAAGCGATAACAGACATAGCAGTAGTTAGTAGTTTCATTTTCATTCCCCTATGGAGTGATAAATTAGTAGTTAATGACTAGAGCTAGGCTTTAGTTGATGAGTATATTGACGTGGTTTTATTGCAGTAATATGACAAATATTAGCTGTATTTTAATTAATGCGAAGTTTTTTGTGTCGAGCCTGGCAATTTATCGAATTTATTCATCTTGGGTTTACTGCCAAGGCAATACTTTGGCGCGGAATATAAGTGGCTAAAGTTATGCTGGTATTGTGGCTATAGTGTTTAAGCGCTTTATATATGTAAGCGCTTTATATATGATAGCGCCTAGTACTTAAGTATGGGGTGCAAGTACAGTTTATGTTATATATTTGTAAAGCATATTTGACTGGTTTGTAATATAAAAAGAACGGATAAAGTTATTTTTCAGGAGGCTGTATGAAATTTTCTAAATTAAAAATGTTAGCTGCATCGTTGCATTATTACCTGCGTTGGTAGTGGCTAATGAAGTAAACACTCAGAGTGGTTTTTCTCTAGGTGCTGGTGTTGGGGTATTACAGCCAAGTGGCGACCGTGATCTTGACTCAGGTGACACAACTGCATTTAACGGTGCATACCGTTTTGATCCAAACTGGGAAGTTGAAGTCACTACTTTAGGTTCCGACCTAGACGGTGACGCCATCCTTGATAACGATGCTGATGCACGTAGTAATCGTCTAGATTTCAATTATTTCTTTAATAATGGTAACTGGCAGCCATATGTATCTGCTGGTTTTGGCAAAACTAAATACGACTATGATGACGGTTCTAAGGCAGATGATGCTCCATTAGACTTCGGCTTAGGCCTTAAATACTTCTTCAATCCTTCTTGGTTTGCTCGTGGCGATGTTCGTGGCTTTACTGTTAGCGAAGGCACTGATAATGCAATTACTTTCAGTGTTGGACATATGTTTAATCAACAGAAAGAAGAATTGCCACCAGCAGATACTGATAACGACGGCATGATTGACGATTTAGATCAGTGCCCAGGTACACCTGTAGGCGTTGCTGTTGATGACAAAGGTTGTCCAATGGATACTGACAGTGACGGCGTATTGGATTATATGGATCAATGCCCTAACAGTTCAGCTGGTGCAGTAGTGAATGAGTCTGGTTGTGAAAAAGTGGCCATGTCAATGAGCTTAACTGTTGGATTTCCTAATAATTCAGCCGAGTTAGGGCCAACTGGTAGTCATCCAGACTTTGATGCTGCTGTAGCGTTTTTATCTACCCATACCAATGTTTCTGCAACTATTGAAGGTCACACTGATAGCCGTGGCGCTGCAGCTTATAACCAAGCATTATCTGAAAAGCGTGCAAAAGCTGCTGCAGATCGTTTGATTGAACGAGGCGTTGACGCAGACCGAATTTCTTCGGTTGGTTATGGTGAATCTAAGCCTATTGCTGATAACGATACAGCCGAAGGCCGTCAGGATAACCGACGCATTGTCGCAGTATTGGAAGCTACAGAGACTGCTAGCGAATAATTTTTAAATACTATAACCCCGTTACTAATTGCTAGTCGCGGGGTTTTTTATGAGGATGTAACGATGGAAATGATTGAAGATATTATTACTCAAGCTCCAGATCTAATTATGACTATGGGTTTAAGTATTGTTTACGCGGTTGTTATTTTAGTAGTTGGCTTGTGGGCGGCTAAAAGTATCTCAGCGGCTATTGCTAGTGCAATGAATAAAAAAGAAGTAGACCCTACTATTGGTAAGTTTGTTGGCAATATTGCTTACACTTTGATGGTGGCATTTGTTGCTATTGCTGTACTAGGCGAAGTAGGTATCCAAACGGCTTCATTAATTGCAGTAGTGGGCGCTGCAGGTTTAGCTGTTGGGTTGGCAATGCAAGGCTCGCTGTCTAACTTTGCTTCGGGCGTATTGTTAATTATTTTTAGACCAATAAAGGCAGGCGATTTTGCCGAAGTAGCAGGCTATGCAGGCTCAGTTGAAGAGATTACTTTATTCTCTACTCGGTTGGTTACTGGCGACAATAAAGTGGTCATTTTGGCTAATAGCACTGTTGCCTCAAGTGCTATCGTTAACTATTCGATTAAGACAGAACGACGTGTTGATTTGTTAATTGGTGTTTCTTATGATGCTGATTTGAGTGTCGCTAAGCAAACAATTACCGACGTAATTGAAGCTGACGACAGAATACTGCAAGACTTGGGTATTACTGTTGCAGTGAAAGAGCTAGGTGATTCTTCCGTCAACTTGGTAGTGCGTAGCTGGGTTAAGTCGGCTGACTACTGGCCGGTTTATTTCTTTCAGATGGAAGAAATCAAACTAAAACTAGAGGCTGCAGGTATTTCTATTCCTTATCCTCAAGTTGATGTTCATATAGATAAATAAGTAATGCTCACCAGTTAGCAGCGGAGTTATAAGATGGAAGAAATGGTCGGCGAAGAACTAGCAAATGCTGAGCGTTTTTATAATTTGATTATAGACTTCGCGGTTAACTATGGCTTTCAGGTAATCGGTGCAATTATCATTTTGATAATTGGTATTTGGGTGGCGGGTAGAGTTGGCATTGCAGTTACTGCTTTGTGTGAGAAAAAGAATATTGACCCTACCTTAAGCAGTTTTGCGGGCTCGACCATAAAAATAATTGTTCTCAGTGGCTTTATTATTATTAGTCTGGGTAAATTTGGTATCAGTGTCACGCCATTTATCGCTGCTATTGGTGCCATTGGCTTGGGTGCAGGTTTGGCGGTGCAAGGACTGTTGTCTAATTACAGTGCTGGTGTCGCTATCATTCTTACGCGGCCATTTAGTTTAGGCAGTACAATTACCGTTAGCGGTGTTTCAGGCCAAGTAAAAGAAATTCGACTAGCTTCTACTATGTTAATCGCTGAAGACGGTGAGTTAATTACTATTCCGAATCGACATGTGGTCGGTGAAGTAATGGTTAACTCTTTTGAAAACCGTTTAGTTGAAACTAATATTGGTATTAGCTATAGCGAGGATCCAGAACAAGCTATTAGTATTATTCGCAGCGCTATTAACAGTTTGGACTGTGTTAATGAAAAAGATGGGACAGATATCGGTATTAGTGAGTTCGCTGATTCATCAGTAGTAATAGAGGTTCGTTGTAAAGTGTCGACTAACAGTTACTATGCAGCGAAGTATCAGATTAACGGGGCTATTTATAAAGCGCTAGTTGACCAAGGGGTCAAAATCCCATTCCCTCAGCGTGAGGTTCGCGTTATACCGTCGTAGTCGCCTATTTGCGTGGAATGCTGGTGATCCATAAGGCGTGAATGCTAGCTGGTATTATTAAGGTGATACAGAGGCAGGCATTGATTAATACATCTCTGGTGCTTTTGTTAGCCAAATAAACCGCCAAGGGCGGTATCAGCACCGACAGAACGATCCTACCAATCCTGTTAGTTGAGTCAGTATTTTCAATGCGTTCTGCCGAGCGCTTAAATCTTTCAGTTGTCATCCATTCATTTTAATAGTGTTGACTTAATACAGGCTGAATGAGCTTGTCATTGGAATATATTTCGTAGCCGTAATACTAGTTTGTTGACCTTAGCAGCCTATCTCGCCACAATTCTGTTATGTAACTATTGCAGATTTTCGTCTGCATGGCAAAACAGGTGAGGAGAATTATGAGAGTTCGTAGCTTAGGATATGTAATAATAGAATCTACTGATCCCCAGAAGTGGCAAGAGTTTGGTACTGAAGTTATCGGTATGATGGTCGCGCCTACAATATCTGCTGTCGATACGGTTTATTTGAAAATAGACGCTAGGCCATTTCGTTTTGCAATTGTAAAAGGCGACACTGACAAGCTCTCAATCTGCGGCTGGGAATTAGTTGACCGGCTTGATTTTGAGCAAGCTAAAGCCGACTTAACCACCGCTGGAGTGAACTTTGACACAGGCACCGCAGATGATAAAACAGTCCGTGCTGTAACAGACTTAATTAGGCTGCAAGACCCTGCGGGCAACACCTTAGAGTTATATTACGGTGCTGAACTGGATTACGCTAAATTTATATCTCCCACCGGTATTAATGAATTTGAGACGGGCTTTAATGGTGATATGGGCTTAGGACATACGGTATTACCAGCACCAAATCTAGCAGAGACCCAGGCATTTTATAAAGAAGTATTAGGCTTCGGGGATACCGATTACATGCATTTTCAATTTAGTGAAGACCCTAATGATCCTGGTGTAGGGCTAAACTTTATGCATGTTGATAACCCCCGCCATCATAGTTTGGCATTGTATGAAGCGCCAATGGTGTCGGGCTGCGTGCATATGATGCTAGAAGTAACTGATGTTGACGAAGTGGGTTACTGTCTCGACCGAGTAAACGAGCGAGAAATTCCTATTATTTCTACCTTGGGAAGACATACCAACGATGGCATGCTGTCATTCTATATGGCAACGCCCGGCGGCTTTGCTTTAGAGTTTGGTTGCGAAGGTTTACAAATGAACTGGGACGATTACACTCCGACCGTAAGCACTCTACCCAGCTTGTGGGGGCATAAATTCCAAGGCTAGCTTTAACATAATTAGCCTTATGCTAATGTTGGCGCTGTGGCGGGGGATAGTTTTTTATTCAGCGTTAATAATTAAGCAAGACTAGCGACTGACTTTAGCATTAGGCGAATTAATTCGGCTTGGCGAGAAACATCGGCCTTAGCAAATATCGCTTTTAGTTGAGCTCTTGCCGTATGCTGGGAAATATTCAGTTGTTCGGAGGCATCGGCCAAAGTGAGTCCTTTGGCAAGCTCTACCGCTAAGGCAGATTCGGCCTTACTAAATCCAAATAAGCTGGCTAATATTTCTCTAGAAGCGATATTTTGTTGCTCTGGATTAGATATAAACACCGCTAAGGACGGATGTTGTTGACCTTCTGCCCACTGTGATAATGGTACCGGTCGTAAAATAGCCGCAAGATCGGCTTTCCCTGACGGGCGTTGAATCCGTATAGCTTCCACTAGTTGCGCCGAGTGCTCATTTGCTGTCAGTACTTTTTGCACTAGCTCTTTAAATGTGTTGGTTTTTTCACGCGTAGCTAGCTGTATGTGTTGTTCAAACAGGCTTATGCCATCTTTCTCCTTTAACAATTCCTCGCCAGCTTTGTTGGTATTTAGTACCAAGCCTTTCTCATCTAATATAATAGTACTGACCGCAAGTTGGTTGACGGCGCCTGCATATAAATCTCGTTCTGATTCGGTTCGGCCCAAACGAGCATGTATTTGAATCGCTCGGTTGATATGCGGCAGAACGCGGCTAAATAAGGCAACTTCGCGGTCGCTAAAGGCATTTTCTTCAGGTCCGCGCATGACTCGAATACTAGCTAATAAACCGGTTGGTTCTTTGACGTCGCCGCCTAATATGTAGCGAATACCAGCAGGCTCTAAATAGTTAGTGTAATACTCACTTTCTAACAATTGTGCCGCTGGTACTAACTCATCTATTGACACTACTTTGCTTATTGGCAAATTTATGAAAGGGTCTAGTGCAAAAAAATGCTCTTTATAAGAAGTCACTGGCCACTCATCAGCAGCCAATTTAGACTTTTCTTGGTTGCGTCTGCTATTGAGGATAAGCCCTCGGTTATCTTTTGCAGGTGGTCTTAATATTAGGGATACACCGTCAGCGTCAAGTAACTGGCGAAACAAAGGCATAAAAGCTTGCCATGGTTTTGTCTGCATAGCGCCTTCATAAATCGAATCAATTAAATTATCGATAACTATGCTGGTAATTTCTGCGGTAGCCAAATAGGTGATCCATTTAATTTCAAATAGTAGCTTAACAGTATAGCTCTTTCTAGCCGCACCATACTGATTAGCTTTATAAGTTAAGGGAATTGTAATGCCAAACTATACGCCATGTTCGAGCAATGCTGATTTTTCTGATGTTATCCGAATGATATTTTGTGGCGATAGCTAGAACGATTTCAGTTGCATTGTGTGAGTAAATATTTTTCACATCATCACGCTTGTTGCAGGCATGTTGCCGCTAAGTTTGCTTGTGATTAAAGATTATTAAAAGTTGGCGAAGCAAGCACGGTCTATTTATTTAGTTTTATCTAGGCGCCTTGCCCATGTTTTTAGTACAGTTCCAGCCTTTATCTTTTTGATTTTCTGCAAATATAGAGGCTTTAGATTCACAGTAACCTACTTGTATCTCTGCATGCCATAGTTCGACAGGCTCGTCTTTTTTTGAATACATAACGCTGCATGGCGCATTGCGAGTCTTACTGTCGTAGGTTACAGCAATGTACTTAAGTCGCTCATCCTTGTCACATTGATAATAATAGTCATCGTCGGCTTGTATCGCTTGGCTTAGTGCTAGCATCATTGCTATGATTAAAAGTCTATTCATAATCCCCTCGTTTATTAGGCGCTATGCTACTCCCAAATAGCGTTGCTGCCAAACCTGCAAGATGTCCTACAATTAATAGAAGTTTGGTACTAATTAGGTTATTTTTTATGATAGTTAATTATTAATAATTAGGCAAAGTATGAGTCCAATTGCACCACGAATTTTTTCTACTCCCAGTGAACTACTTAACGCTATAGGCCAACATTTAGGTGAAAGTGAATGGATTGAAATAGATCAAGCGATGATCAATCTTTTTGCTAATGCCACTGGCGACCATCAGTGGATCCATGTTGACGAAAATAAGGCCAAAGATGGGCCGTATGGCAAATGTATTGCCCATGGTTATTTAACGCTGTCTTTAGTAAACCAGTTTTTACCGCAAATTATCGATGTTCAAGGTATTTCAATGGGGGTGAATTATGGCTGTGAGAAAGTGCGCTTTCCTGCAGCAGTTCCGGTAGGATCTAGGGTTCGTGGCAGTGGCGAATTAATCTACGTTGAAGAAGTAAAAGGCGGAGTGCAGTCAGTGGTAAAAGTGATTGTAGAAATTGAAGGTAGTGATAAGCCTGCTTGTGTGGTCGAGACTATTAGTCGGTATTATGCTGAGTAGTCTGCAATAACAAAGGCAGCTATAGCTGCCTTCATATTTTACCCCGTATGACCTTTATTACCAGCGCCCGTCTTCGATGGTTAGACTAATAATTTCGTTTTGTTTTGACGAGACACACTTTACTTTTAATACGTTACGCACATCGTCAGTTTTGGCGGATGCATTGATTAAAAACGTGTATTTGCCGCCACGGTTCGAGGTAGCAGGATTATTTTTAAAGCGTATGCTGGTTGCATCGCTATATTTTTTACTAATTTCCTGTTTGCAGGCGTCAAACGCAGCAGAAGAGCCAGCGTAACTATTCACAGTAGCAGCTAGACCAAATGAGGCAGCAAGAATGATTAGTGCAGGGTTGATGTTAAGCATGATGACAATCCTTGTTAATTGCGACTTTTGGAATTAAAAGTCTTTTAAAAAGACTAATGTTACTATTAAAAGTTTTGTTATACAACTATTATACTCTAATAATGATTTAGGAAGTAATACCCATGGTTAAGTGCAGTTTTTCAGGTATGTCATGTCCCATTGCCAAAGCATTAGATGTCATCGGTGAATGGTGGACTATGTTGATACTTCGAGATTTCATGATTTTTGGTGGTCAGCGCGGGTTTGAAGACCTAAGAGATAGCCTTGGTATCTCTAGGAATATTCTAACTGAACGGCTAAAGCGTCTGCATGAAGAAGGCTTGGTCGAAAAGGTGCCGCAGGTAGCAGGCGGTAAACGGATGAAATATCAAATTACTGAGCAAGGCTTAGACTTGCTGCCGGTGATGATAGGGATAAAACAGTGGAGTGATAAGTGGCTGGCTCACCCTGATCATGATCACGTTAAGTTTGTCGATAGTAGAGATAAGCTGCCCTTGGCAGCGCTGCAAATACACGCGGCTGATGGTAGGCTGTTGACACATGACGAGGTACTGCCGCAACCCAATAGCGAGGCCGCGAAAGCTTACGTAGATCAGCAAATGTTGGCAGTTAAGTAATGAGCAATGTGCCGATAAAACCAGCTGCCACGGTAGTCTTAGTACGTGATACCGATAATGGTATTGAGACGCTGCTGCTTAGACGTAATAAACAGCTTAAATTTGCTGGCGGTGCTTGGGTGTTTCCGGGAGGTAAAGTTGAGCCTGATGAGCATCAGCAGTTTGACGAGCAAGATGCTGCTAAGCATGCCGCGGTAAGAGAATGTTATGAAGAAGCAGGTTTGGCGGTCGCGGTTGAAGCGTTACTGCCATTTGCCCATTGGACCACGCCTGAAAACATGTCTAAACGGTTTGCTACTTGGTTCTTTATAGCGCGGGTAGGTGACGACTTGAAGGTGCAGGTTGATGGTAGCGAGATACACGATCATCAATGGTGTTTAGCCAGTAACGCTATCGAACAGCATCAGCAGGGCGATTTAACTATGATGCCACCGACAGTGGTTACCTTAACTGAGCTTGCTGGTGCTAATGATTGCGCTGAGCTATTTGCGGTTTACGCCGAGAGAAATGTAAGGCCGTTTATTCCTAGAATTACTTACGTTGATGAAGTGGTGTGTATGTTATATCAAGGCGATGCGGGTTATGACGCCTGTGACCCTAGAGCCGAAGGGCCTCGCAATCGCTTATGGATGGAGGAGGCTGGCTCTCGCTATGAGAACTCAATTGACTAAGTTTCTTGGTGAACAAATAGTAAGTCTTATCACCGCGCTCGCGGGTTAATATTTGCTTTTAAAATATTCATTTATAGACGTTTCAATTGATGTCGGAGAAACCCATGTCTGAACAAGAAAATACTGTAATCAACAATGACTCGCCGTGGGATTATTCGGTTGATGTGTTGGTTGTTGGTTCAGGCAATGGCGCGATGACGGCAGCGCTATGTAACTATGAAATGGGTAGTAAAGACGTGCTCGTGGTTGAGAAAGCCGATAAATATGGAGGCACTAGCGGTACATCAGGCGGCGGGGTCTGGATACCGTGTAATCGATATGCAAAAGCCGCTGGAGCTGATGATTCCCTCGCTAAAGCCAAAGAGTATTTGCAACACACCTTGGCAGGCAGAGATGTACCACAAGAGCTGGTTGATACCTATTTAGAAAACGGCTTTAAAATGGTCGACTTTATGCATGAACGTACTCAAATGCGTTATCAAACCCTGGAGCACTATCCAGATTATTATACTGACTTGCCAGGCAGTATGACCGGGCATCGATCAATGGAACCCGAGCCGATTATGGCGTCCGAGTTAGGTGATGACTTTGAAACCTTATCGCTTAGCCACCATATGATGAGGATGTTTGGCTGTATTCATTTTACTCAACTCGAGGCGGCTGAATTAACCGCCCGCACTAAAGGTTGGTTTGGTTTAACGCTAAAGCTAGTGTTCAATTGGTTGTTTGATATTCCGTGGATGATGCGCACGCGTATTGGCAAACGGTTATGTACTGGTAGCGCAGGCGTAGCGCGCCTGCGTCTGTCGATGAAAGACCGCGATCTACCATTGTGGCTTAACTCGCCAATGAAAGAGTTAATTACTAATAATAGTGGGGATGTTATTGGTGCAATAGTTGAGAAGGATGGACAATTGTTGCGCGTACAAGCACGAAAAGCGGTAGTGCTAGGGTCTGGCGGCTTTGAGCATAACCAAGAATTACGTGATAAGTATTTACCCAAACCAACTAATACTGAGTGGAGCGCGGGTGTTCGCAGTAATACCGGTGACGGCTTAGTCGCTGGTTTAAAACTGGGTGCAGATACTCGGTTAATGAATGGTGCTTGGTGGTGCACTACTCTGGTTACCCCTGGCGAAGTTTCACCGCGTTTATCGGTGATGGAAAAATCATTGCCTGGCTCTTGTATGGTAAATATGAATGGCCAGCGCTATGCCAACGAGTCACAAAACTATATGGCTTTTCAAGAAGAGTTGTTCAAAGCTCATTCTGAAGAAAATTCTTGTGCGCCGTCCTATCATATTTTTGATGCACGTTTTCGTCGTAGCTATATTGCTGGCCCCTTAATGACTAAAGACATTAAACCTGATTGGACGATTCCAAAAGAGTGGTATGACACTAAGTTTGTTGCCAAAGCAGATACTATCGAAGGTTTAGCGCAACAATTAGGAATAAACGCAGCCAACTTGGCTGACACAGTTAATAAAATGAATGACTACGCTATAACGGGCAAAGATTTAGACTTTCAGCGTGGTGAGGCAGCTTATGACCGTTACTATGGCGACCCTTCCATTACACCTAACCCGTGTTTGGCGCCAATAGATGAAGCGCCTTTTTATGCGATGAAAGTTGATGCTGGAGATTTTGGTACCTATGGCGGTTTAAATACCACCGTAAATGCAGAGGTGAAAAAAGAACACGGTGGGGTGATTAAAGGCTTATACGCTGTTGGCAATTGTTCCGCCGCTATCTTGCCCACGTACCCAGGGCCCGGTTCGACGTTAGGGCCTGCGATGACAATGGCTTATCAAGCAGCGAAACATATTAATGCCTATCAAGATTAGTTAGTTTCAACGCAATAAAAAGGGAGCAGTTAGCTCCCTTTTTATTGCCCAGCGGTTATTTCTTTACCATTCGCTTCTCGCCGCGTTCAAAGCCAAGTTTTGCTTCATGTACTACATAGGCTTTAACTTTTTCCATCTCTTCAATATCTAAATATTCACTCCAGTTAGGCATCCCATTACCTTCTAGGGCGCCGTCTATCACGATGGCTTTCCATGCTGGAGCGATAATATTAATGCTGTAACGTAAGTCTGGAATCATGCCTGCACTGGTAGCATTGCCGCCGTGACAACCCGCACAATGGTTGTGGTAAATATAATTTCCTTGCGCAATAACTTCAGCATCACTTTGTTCTAGTGTTGGCATAGGTAATGCCTGTTCAACAACTTCAACTCTAGGTAGCGCCGTATTAGCGCCTAGTTTATAAACGAGCAAACGGCTGACATTGATAAAGTTTAAGTGTCCAGTTATCACTCCAAAACTTAACCCAGACTCGCCACCCCAGCCCTGCACAACGGCAATATATTGCTCTCCATCTAACTCATAACTGACCGGCGATCCCATAACGCCGCCTTGCACATCTTGGCTCCAAACCTCATTGCCAGTATCGGCAGCAAGCGCGTAAAATTTACCTTCTAAGTTACCCTGAAATATCAAATTACCCCTAGTAGTTAAAATGCCGCTGCCAGAATAAGCGCCTTGTTGCTTGCGCCATACTTCTTCATTTTTTATCGGGTCCCAAGCAATTAGTTGGGCTTGCGCCGCTTGCGTATAGATTCCTTCGCGCTGTTCACTAGTCAGCTCGTCCGGAACACCAAATAACAAGCCTGTGTCATAATCGAGGCCATAACCCTCGGCTTTATATTTGTCTGGGTTTGCATCTAATTTAAATGCCGAAAAAGATTCTTTTGCGGGGATATAAACTAGGCCTGTTGCCGGGCTATAGCTCATGGGATGCCAATTATGACCGCCGCTTAAACTCGGAAATATTAATTTACTAGGGTCGGCTGCGCGCGCTATTTCTGTTTCAACAGGGCGACCAGATTCAGGATCTATATGACTTGCCCAGGTAACCGTTACATAATTATTAGCGCTAATTAACTCTCCACTGGCGCGGTCTATTACATAAAAGAAACCATTTTTTGGTGCCTGCATAATAACATCGCGTTTGCGCCCATCTATTTCTAGTTCAGCCAAAATCATGTGCTGAGTCGCAGTGTAGTCCCAGCTATCACCAGGAGTTGTTTGGTAGTGCCATACGTACTCACCAGTATCCGGGTTTACTGCAACAATAGACGATATAAATAGGTTTTCGCCACCCTCTGGTGAGCGTACTTGCTGACTCCAGTTGGCGCCATTACCAACACCTATATAAAGTAGATTTAGTTTTTCATCGTAGGCAAAAGAATCCCATGCAGTACCGCCGCCTTTACCGTTTTTCCACCATTCACCAGTCCATGTTTTGGCAATCATTGCTTGCGTGTCGTCTTCAAAGCCTTCACTTGGATTACCGGGTACGGTATAAAAACGCCAATTTTTCTTACCGGACTCAGCATCGTAGGCGGTGACATAGCCTCTTACAGAGTACTCAGCACCGCCGTTACCAATAATGACATTGCCATTAATAATCCGAGGGGCTCCAGTAATACTGTAGGCATCAGTGGTATTGATTCGTGTCTCAACTTCCCAGGCTACTTTGCCGGTGTCACGATCTAATGCAATCAGGCGTCCATCGAGGGTGCCAACATAAGTTTTGTCGCCCCATAAGGCGACGCCGCGGTTAACAACATCACAGCAGAGGTTTTTAGCCCATGCGCGATCTACTTTTGGGTCGTATTCCCACAGTAATTTGCCGGTACGCGCGTCCATAGCGTATACCATGCTCCAGCTTCCAGTAAAATACATTATTCCGTCGGCAATTAGGGGGGTGGTTTCAATACCACGTTTAGTCGGTAGATCAAAATACCAAGCTAAGCCTAATTGACTAACATTTTTATCATCTATTTTCGCCAGTGGACTAAAGCGTTGCTCGCTGTAAGTACGGCCATGGCTAAGCCATTCGCCTGGTGTTTGGTCGGCGTTGATAATTCGCTCAGCATCAACGGGTGCAATTAAATCACTGGTCACATCAGTTTGAGGTGCTGAGTTTTCAGTTGGATTACAGCCGGCGAGTACTAAACCAAAGCTTAGAATTAACAGGAGAAGGCGCATTGTAGACCTCTTTATTACTTTATTGTTGCCAGCTAAATGCTGTCATTGAATTTTGTAGCACTAATCATAACGGATAGCATGATATTGATGAAACTAAAAGATAGTTTAACGACAGTGGTTAATATCAGTGATATAAAGTTGGCGCGTTTCGAATAGTCTTAGTATTGAGTGGGTATATCTAATAGTTACGCAGTCATTGTGTTTTGATGTTGCCCTAGCACAATAATGAAAATCAGCGTTCTGGCTTTAATTGCGGTAAAACCGTGGCGTCTTAATAGCCGTGGCCAGCTGCGTTTATCACTGAACATCGTTAATTTAACTATAGCTATATTAATTATTTTCCAAATAGTAGGTGTTTAACTATGCGATAGGTTAAGCCCAGTTGGCTTGTTAAAAAGCCAGAGTGTTGGGGCAGACCATCAATATGGTCTTGATGCCTTTGATTATAAAATAAATGACATGAAGGCTCAGGTATTTTTACGTCCTCACCAATAACTTCGACAGGTACAACAACTAGGCGAGGAAGAAGCGGAACATTTAAAAATTCGATAGCAGGCTTACCGCATGATTTACACTTGCCGCGTTGTAACGCCGGTGGCGCTTTGTAGGTATTAAATTCAATTTTTGTCTCATCTTCTAACGATACATCTCTTTTTCTATAGATGACTACATCAGCAAATGGTGCATCGTTAAATTTTTGGCATATGGTGCAATGACAATAGGCTCTAATAATAGCTGGCGCTGAAATAGAAAATTTTGTGCTGCCGCAACCGCACTGACAGTTATTGTTCATTATGTTACTCATATAAGGCACCATTGGTAGACATTCAATAGTAGCCTTAGTAATCTTCTTTGCATTAATAATACAGTCATATTTTATAATAATTCAATAAAGGATGGCTACATGGTTAAGTTATTCAAAGGTTTTAAGGCTGTTTCTTACGTTATTGCTGGTTTACTAGCGCTAACATTAAGTACGCAAGCATTGTCGTCTAGCCCCATTTTAGACCGAGTGTTAAAAGACAAGGTGCTAAAAGTTGCAATGTCAGGTGATCAGCCTCCATTTAACGTGATGAGCCGCAACAAAAAGATGATTGGCTACGATGTAGATTTAGCCAACTATCTAGCTAATACCATGCAAGTAGATTAGAAATTGTGCAACTACCATTTGGTGAACTAAAAGAAGCGGTTATAAAAGGTAAAGCAGATTTAGTGATTTCCGGTATGGCAATTACTAGTGAGCGTACGCAAGAGCTTACCTTTATCGGGCCTACAATATTTCTGGCAAGTCGATGCTAACGACTCGTACTAATGCTGAAAAAGGTAAAGATGTTGATTTTAATAATCCCGATGTACGTATCGTTGCGTTAGAAAACTCAACCAGTGCGAGCTTTGCAAGAATGCAATTGCCTAAAGCCAAACTAAAAACAATTTCAGATTACGAAGAAGGCGTTAAATTATTACTAGCGGGAGATGTGGACGCGATGATTGCTGACATGACTATTGCTAAGCTATCTGTACTGCGTAATCCTGACTCTGGCTTGATAACTAATAAAACGCCTCTATCAATTGAGCCAATTGGAATAGCCATGATTAAAGATGATGCGCAATTCGAAAATTTAGTAACAAATTACCTAAATACTTTTGAAAAAATAGGAATTACTAAAAGCCTAAATGAAAAATGGTTGAAAACAGCGGTTGGATAGCTTTACTGCCATAGTATTCGATGTAGTTGTGATAAAAGCCTCGATTCGTCGGGGCTTTTTTAATTCCCTTAAAACTAATTCAGCATCTTAACTATTGTCTGGCTATAATAGTCGCCCGTTTTACACCAACAGCAGATATTTCTAATGCCCTTGCTTCGTCTTAACAAAGCCTCACTTAACTTTGGCCCTCGTATTTTGCTTGATCAGGTCGATTTAACGCTCAAAAAAGGCAACCGTATTGGTCTGCTTGGCCGTAATGGCGAGGGTAAAACAACCTTATTTAAGGTGATTGCGGGAATCTTGGCGGTTGATGGTGGTGAGCATTGGTTGCGGCCTGGTATTAAAGTCTCTTGGCTGGATCAAGTTTTACCCATAGGCGATGATCAAACCGTATTTGATGCAGTCGCCGATGGTTTGGGTGAGGTAGGGGATTTGCTGAAAGAGTTTCATCACTTAGTGACAGAATCTAATGCCGATATGAATCGCTTGGGTAAAGTACAAGAACAGATTGAGGCCAACGATGGGTGGTCACTGCAGCAGAAGGTGGACACGATCATTAGTCAGCTGCAATTGCCTGCTGACAAGTTAATGAAAGAACTGTCAGGTGGTTGGCGCCGGCGGGTGGCGCTTGGTAAAGCATTGGTTGTAGAGCCAGACATTTTGTTGCTAGATGAGCCTACTAACCATTTGGATATTCCGGCTATTGAATGGCTTGAGCAACAACTGCAAGACTATAGAGGCGCATTGTTATTTGTCACGCATGATCGTTCATTTTTGCAGAATGTGTCGAAGCAAATTATTGAATTAGACCGCGGCCACTTACGTCAGTGGGAAGGAGATTATCAAAGCTTTTTAAAATTTAGAGAAGCACAGTTAGCTGCAGAAGAGACCGCCAATGCTTTGTTTGATAAAAAACTAGCCGAAGAAGAAGTCTGGATTAGACAGGGCATCAAAGCGCGTCGCACCCGTAATGAAGGCCGTGTAAGGGCGTTGAAAGCATTACGAGTCGAACGTCAAGATCGTCGTATGCAACAAGGTAGAGCTGACTTCAAAGTAGAGACGGCCGAACGCTCCGGCAAAATTGTTGCTGAGATTGAGCATGTTACCCATGGTTATGGTGATGAAATACTGATTAATGATTTCTCCACCACTATTCAACGTGGTGACCGCATAGGTATTGTGGGGCCAAATGGAGCGGGTAAATCTACTTTACTGAAGATTTTATTGGGAGAGTTAGAACCGAATCAAGGTATTGTAAAACTTGGTACCAAAATGGATGTGGCGTATTTTGATCAGCTACGTGGCCATTTAGATTTAGAGAAAAACTTGATTGATAATGTCTGTGGTGGTCAGGACTTTATTGAAATAAATGGTAAAACACGTCATGCGATTAGTTATTTGGGTGATTTTTTATTCACCCCTGAGCGAGTGCGTACTCCGGTTAAGGCTTTATCAGGCGGTGAACAAAATCGCGCTATATTGGCTAAATTATTTAGTAAACCCACCAATATATTAGTGTTGGATGAACCGACCAATGATTTAGATGTTGAAACCCTAGAGCTGCTGGAAGAAATTCTGTCAGAGTTTAAAGGCACTTTGTTGTTGGTTAGCCATGATCGCGAATTTATGGATAACGTGGTGACTTCGATAATAGTGTTGGAAGGCCATGGCCGGGTAGGCGAGTATGTGGGTGGCTATAGTGATTGGGTTGCTCAAGGTGGTAAATTGATTGAAGCCACTGAGCATAAGAAACTCGAGAAGAAAGTGGAGCCTGTTGTGGCTGCTGCAGGGGCTGTGGCTACCAAGAAATTGTCTTATAACGATCAGCGTGAGCTCGATAAACTACCGGCCTTGATTGAAACCTTAGACAAAAAACAGGCAGAGTTGGAATTATTTATGTCGGACCCTGCATTTTTTAAAGGTGAGCAGACTGATATCGATAAGACTGTGAAGCAGCTAGCGGATACTCAGCAAGCGTTAGAAGTTGCTTATGGACGTTGGGAAGAGCTGGAAGGTAAATAATGACTGTTAAAGCCGGTGTGTATGAGCATTACAAGGGTAATAAATACCAAGTAATCGATGTGGCCACTCACAGTGAAACTGAAGAAAAACTAGTGGTTTACCGTCCGCTGTATGGCGACATGGCATTATGGGTGCGCCCCTTAAGCATGTTTATTGAGTCGATAGCGATTGATGGCAAAGAGCTGCCGCGGTTTAAGTTTTTACATAGTCTGGAGCTTAAATAACACGACAAAAAAAAGGGCTGCAATCGCAGCCCTTTTTTTGTATTGAAAATAAACGCTTAGTTAGTTCGGCTAAGCATGTATTCTGCGACCGCTAAACGCGTTTCTTCATCTAGGTAATTTTGTGGCGGCATTTCAGGGTAGTCGTCACGCTTTTTAACTGGCGCCGCTATGTATTCAGCAAGGCCCGCTGGGTTATCCATATATAAAGCTTGAATAATTTGTACTGGTGGTCCAATCATCCGCCCAGTGTAGGTATGACAGCCTGCACAGACACCTAAGTATGCAATTTTACCTTTCTCGCCCGGGGCAATAACACGTGGCGCGGCAGGTTCGGCTAATAAGTAAGTGCTAATGTTGTCAGTGTTAGTAAACGCGCACTCGCCAAAGCTTTCGTCGACACCAACCGTCACATAGCGGTGACGATTAACAATGCAGCTGTCTTTGGTTGGCCCAATACGAACGATATCTGGGTTGCCAGTTTTAAGCTTGCTCAACATGTAAGCTTTTATTATAGGGTCAGTATCGTAACCATTGTTATCCATTACGTTATCTAAAATCATCACTTTGTCTGAATAGGGGTCAGAGCCTGGATCAATTGTAGTATTTGGGGCGTTGTAGTGGTCAGTAATAATAATACCCGCTGCTTTGTTGCCAGTAATTATATTGTTTTCAACAATCACTTCATCGGCAGCCATAATAAGAATACCTGTGCCGGCAAGAATGCCGCCAACAGTTGATCCGGGTGCTGCAAAGTTAACATGGTTATTATCAACAACTAAGTTGTTCCGGAAGATAACGTCAAAAGTTGTTTTTATCGGTAGGCCAGGGGTAATAAAGGCTAGCAAACCACCGGTATTGTTATGCACGTAGTTATTTTCAACAATAGCATGGCGTGAATTTTCTATTTCAATGCCGGCGACATTATCAAATACATCATTGTGGGAGACATGAATGTTATCGCTCATACCAACATAAATAGCCGCGTCTTCAATACCGCTAACAATATTATATTCAATCAAACCGTTTTGACCTAACTGAGGAAAGATACCGTAAACGCCAGTGTCGACAATAATGTTATTGCGGATTTCAAAATTATTACCCGCCTGCCCCATAATACCGTTGCCTTTGTATTTGGTAATGCGGAAGTTTTCTATCACAATATTATTACCCGAATACAAAATCGCATCGTTTAGTTTACCTAGGCCATCAAGGGTGGCCCGCTTACCTTCTATAATTACTCCAACCAAACGAATATCATCTTTATCGATATAAACAGTTTCAGAATAGGTACCCGGCATTACCTGGATAGTGTCGCCAGGCTGAGCTTTCTTTACGGCATCTTGGATTGACTGACCGTCTTCAACCACATGAATTGTGCCTTCGCTAGTGCGCTTAATAACAGCACTTTTACCTAGCTGCGCGGTGTTAGTTTCACTGCCGCCATAACTAGGGCCCTCGTTTGATGTAATAGTGGGGGCTGCAGAACTGGTTGTTTCACCGTAGTAAGCACCAGCGGCAAAAGCTGCCGCTATTACTACTAAGCCGAAAATTTTTCCTATGCTCATGACCGTTCCTCTTGTTTTAGTTTTATTATTGAATGTGATAATTCTGTTGAATAATCTTTTGGATTATTCAGCGGTATTAAACCCGATGGCACTTTATTAGGCGTCACCGGCATAAATGTTTCGTCAGTTAAAGTAAGAAGAAAATCGACAATTCTATCTAGTTCATCTTCGGTTAAATCGGGCTCCCAAATGTGCCAATGCAATTGCATTGCAACGCCTTCTGGCACCGCATGGCCGCGGCCTTTTGTATAAAATTCTACTGACTCGCGCAAAGTTTCAAAATGACCTGAATGCATATAGGGCGCGGTTTTTTCTATATTACGTAAGGTGGGTACTTTAAAGCCGCCTTTAAGTTTGGGGGCGTTATAAGTTTGCTCTGCACCAATATCTAATGGCATGCCTGCAGGCTCTGGCGTGCCAATAACCGCTATCTGTTGGTTGGTGAATAGCGGCGGGGTATGACATTCGCTACAACGAGCCACAAACGAGCGATAAATATTCATGCCTTCTAATTCACTCGGGCTTAAGGCGTTATGGTTGCCGTGGGCATATTGGTCATAGCGACTGTTAAGCGAAATCAGTGAGGTTTGAAAAGCAATAATTGAGGTGTAGATTTCCTTTAGGGTTATTGCTTCACTGCTATTGGGAAATGCGCCGTTAAATAGTTTTGTATATAACTCATTACTATTTAAGTCGCTTAATAGTTTTACCGGGTTATTACCCATTTCAATCGGGCTATATAATGGCCCGACAACTTGTTCTTCGAGTGTTGAGGCGCGTGCATCCCAAAAAAAACTCTTTAGAAAGGCTACATTCCACAGTGTGGGCGCACTGCGAGTGGCAAGGGCGCCATTAATGCCTACACTAAGTGCTCTGCCGTCAGCAAAACCTTTGTCCGGCTGGTGGCAGCTGGCGCACGACAATGTGCCATCGCCAGATAGCAGAGGGTCAAAAAATAAGTAGCGGCCAAGATCAATTTGCTCAGGGCTAAAGCCGTCGCGCTCTGTTGGCAGCGAAGTTTGCAGGCCGCCAATACCATGATCGCCTAGCGAGTCATAAAATTGGTAAACGGTTCTTAGCTCACAAGTGTTATTCGGCATTTTTTCAAAACTTGGCGGACAATTACTAGCTAACGCAAATTCTTTTGCGTCAATGCCATCGGCTTGTATTTGCCCGCTGCAAATTAGTAGCGTAAATACGACGGCTAGTTTGGCTAAGTTTTGTATGCCCGATAATTTCATTGTCTGCGTTAGCCCGCGCTTAGCTCGCTGGGATCGAGTGAATATAGGCGATAATGTTGGTCAGCTCTTCATCATTAGCGATTACATTGGCCATCATCTTCATCTGTTTACCGAATCGATCGTCTGGATGGCTGCCGCGCAGGCCACCTTTATAATTGGCAATTTGGCGAGCGATATAAGCACTGTCTAAGTTAGCCAGTGCTGGCGCATTCATTAGCTCGTTACCTTGGGCTTTGCCGCCGTGGCAAGCGCCACATTTACCTTGATAAGCATTATTTCCCTTGTGCAAATCACCTTCTTGGATACTGGCAACCGCAGTTGCTGGCAACGAGGCAATATAGTTAGAAACATCATCAACAGCTACAGCAGTCAATGTTACTGCCATGCCTTTCATTTGGGCGCCATACATATCACCGGCCTCGCCACCGCGAACACCTGATTTGTAGTTGTTCAGTTGGCGAGCAATGTATTCAGCGGCTTGACCATTCAATGCGGGAGCATTCATAGCTGTATTACCTGCGCCGTCGGCGCCGTGGCAGCTGGCGCACATGCCGTAACTTGCTTTCCCTGCGCTTAGGTCTGCTTCGGCAAATACTAGGTTGCTGGTTAAAAATAACATGCTAAGAATTATTGTTTGCCATTTCATAGACGTACCCCTTTGCAGTAAAATTATTATTTATGCTTACATATTATGATGATTAAGAGCCATAAATCTTGCTTATTTCAAAATACGTCAGGTTTTTGTTGTCAATAATTGCACTTTATTTCGCTTTGTTGACGAAAATTGACTCGATCTTGGTAAACTAGAGTGCGTTTCAGATTTTATAGCTTTCGATCCAGTGTAGACCTATTTTCCCGTTTAGGAGATTTATTAACAGATATGGCCAATCAACTGCATCAGATGACAGTAACCTTTGACTCGGTTGAGGACAGAATATTGTTCCGCACCAATACCACTGATGGCGAAGAGTACAGAATGTGGCTGACTCGACGATATGTTCAATTATTGTTCAAAGTGCTAAACAAGCAGATGGGTAAAGCTGAAAAAGCTGAAATTCAAAAGCTAAAAAGCCAACCGAAAGAGCAACAAGCGCCTAAAAAATCTGCCCACAAAATTGATCACGATAAGCCGTTCCAAGAGTACGGTGCTGAATTTCCCCTGCCGCAAGAAGGCATATTGGTGTCAAAAATCACCATTACTGAGCATAAGAATTCAACGGTCACTTTTGGCTTGGCGCCGAAAGAGGGGCAAGGGGTTAATATTCGGATGAATCAACAAATTATGGATCAGATGTATGAGTTGCTGATAAAGGCGGTGGCAAAAGCAGAGTGGAATTTGTCTGCTGTCGTTTAGCTTTGTAGTAACTGATCGATTCGTCTATCTATCCAACTGTCTAACTTGGTGTTTTCGATAAACGCACAATGGCCGCCGTATTGGGTTATTTCGATACTCAAGTTAGCTGGCTTTGCAGTAATTAAATTTAAGTCCTCACACAATACTACTGGGTCGTCAGAGCTGGTGATAATATGCGTAGGGATAGATAAGTCCTGTAAATAGTTACCGCCTAAGCTGTAAGCATCGAAATACGCTGGCAAAGTGTCGTAGTCAGTCAGATGAGGGATAAAATATTCGTTCATTGCCTGTAAAGTGCTCAGTGGCTTTAACTTTTCTTCGTAGCCTAATTCTGGAAAGTGCTCAAGCTTGTTAATGAGTGAGTTTTTCCATAGGGAGACAAAATGGTTGTGATAAAGCGGCAACCCTGTTTCTAAGCTTTGCATAGTATGGGCTGGGCTAATAACAGGGCATACGGCAATAATTTTGTTAAAGCGACACTTACGCTGATGCGCATTAGCGGCAATGCGTAGACTAAAGTTACCGCCCAATGAAAAACCAACTAGATAATTGCTATGGTGAGGGTGTAGGCGCTGAATTGCTTCCATAGCATCGAGAATTTCTGCCAATCTAGCTGAGTTATAAGGCCGCTCATTTAAGTGGCTGCTATTGCCGTGATCACGCAGATTTAATCGAAACACTGAATAACCCTGGGAATACAAGTGCGCCGCCACCGACAGCATATAGTTAGATTCAATACAGCCTTCCCAGCCATGAACCATAATTAGCAGCTTTTCATTGGCAGCATTATGGCTGTATGCGCCAAGTAATCTAATGCCGTCATTGCATTGAATGATTTCTTGCTGGGTATTAGCCAGCATAGTTTTAGCTTTGCGCTTTACCAATAACTTACGTGGCAGTGTGCTAGAGACAATGGATTGAATATGCGGGTTGCGCAACCAGCGGGGTGGAGAGAAAGTTATCGGTTGGTTTGTGTTAGTGTTGCTTGTCATGCCTAAGTGCTACGTAGTTGAATGGCTTAGCACAACAAAGTTAACCCATCACCGAACTTATTCAAAGGATTAGCGGTTTAATTGCACAAAAGCTATTTACGCCGCAAGGTTACTGGTTTTAAATGGCGCGTCGATATTTCATATTTCATATTTCATATCTCCTGTTTGGTGTTAAGAGGGTATCCCAATTTTATCTAGTGACTTATTAAGAAAAGTATTTGATGCAACGCGTCAGGGCATTTTGATTCTAGATGAAAACCGAATGGTTATGGACATAAATGCGACGGCACTAGCGATGGGTGATTGGCAGCAAGAGAATATTGTTGGTCAATTGTTTACCGGGTTTGAGTTAACTGATTCGCCAACAGCAAACTTAGGGGACAGCTGGTGGATGAAGGTAGATCGCTTTGGGCAATGGCAAGAAGAGCTAAGCGGAGTTAACTGTGTTGGTAGTTCACGCTGTATTGCCTTAGAGCTTGGCTTAATTGAAACCGACGACAGAAGCGTTACTCATTATGTGGTGATGGCGCAAGATATTACTGATAAGCGCGCGGCAGAAGATGAATTGGAAAAACTCGCTTATTACGACAGTCTAACTGGGTTACCTAATAGAGCTTTCTTTCAAGAGAATTTGCGCCGCGATGTTATTCGCGTGCAAAAGCATGAACAGTCTCTTGCTATCTTATATATGAATTTGGATCGTTTTAAATTTGTTAATGACTATTTAGGTCATAACGGTGGCGATAATTTACTCCGTCAAGTTTCGACCAGGCTACTAAGTGTTCTCAGTGATACCGATATAGTGTCGCGCCAAAGCAGTGATGAGTTTGCTATTGCCATAATAGAGCCGGCTAATAAACTTGAAGTAGAACAAACCGCTCAGTGGATCATTGAAATAGTGTCAGCGCCCTATGATATTGGTGGCAATAATGTGTCGGTGGGTACCAGTGTAGGTATTTGTATGGTGCCGGAGCACGGCGATACCTTAGCTAAGGCTATGCAAGCAGCGCGCTCGGCCTTAGCTGTGGCTAAACATGCGGGTAAAGGTTGTTTCCGCTATGCCAATGTTGATAGCTGGGATGATTTTGGCAGCAAAACAAAAATTGAAGCAGATTTGCGCTCAGCGATTAGCGATGGCCAGTTAGTACTTCATTTTCAGCCACAAAATGATAGCGCTAGCGGCGATATTATCGGTTTTGAGGCATTAGTGCGCTGGAGTCATCCCGAGTTAGGGACGATTATGCCCGATCAGTTTATTTCTATCGCTGAACGGTCTGGATTGATTGTGGAGCTTGATCGCTGGGTAATGGATAAGGCGTGTTTGCAAATGTCTATGTGGCGAGAGCAAGGTTTACAGCTTGTTCCTATGTCGGTTAATTTATCGGCGTTAAATTTCTTAAATGATACATTGGCAGAAAGTATTGTTGATGTACTGAAAAAATATGATTTACCAGCGAGTATGCTTCATGTAGAAATCACTGAAAGCTCGGTGTTGCAAGATACTGAACAAACCATTCAAATTTTAAAAAAGCTAAATGACTTAGGTGTGTTGTCGTCTATTGATGATTTTGGCACGGGCTATTCATCTTTGAGTTACTTGAAGCGGTTACCCGTCGCTAGACTGAAAATTGACCGCTCTTTAGTGCAAGATGTTGCGATCAATGACAGCGATAAGAGTATTGTTAAATCAATTATCGAATTAGGTAAGAATTTGTCTTTAGATGTTATTGCCGAAGGCGTTGAAACTGAAGTTCAGCGCTTGGCGCTGGCGAACTTAGGTTGTAAATTACTGCAAGGATATCTGTATAGTAAGCCAGTGCCAGCAAGTGAAGCCGGCAGTTATTTGTCCAAAGTAGTTTCTTAAACCGCTTTCCACTCCATTGAGGTATGTCATGGGTGATTTACTATTCATCTTACTAATATTGTTTGCAGCCTTATTTTTAATAACGAAGTTATTAGAAGGCAGAGCAAAGCCGTTAAACGATGAGCAGCAAGGTTCATTGTCTAAATGGTTGATCATCCTAGTTTTTATCTCGTTAATTTCTCGCCTTCTTTATGAAATGTTTTAGGTTTTAGGTTTTAGGTTTTAGGTTTTTGGTTAAATGAAAACTAAATTGCGTTGCCAGTGGTGTGAAGGTGATGATTTATATGAGCAATATCATGATGAAGAGTGGGGCGTGCCAGTATTTGACGACAATATTCTATTTGAGTTCTTGATTCTGGAAGGCGCGTAAGCTGGTTTATCATGGATCACCGTGCTGCGTAAGCGAGAAGCTTATCGTCAGTTATTTGATGGTTTAAATGCTAAAAAACTTGCCAAATATAGCGATAAACAACTAGATAAAATTTTACTTAACCCCGCAATTATTCGTAATCGACTTAAAGTTTATTCCATGCGCCAAAATGCTCGTGCATTTTTAGCCTTGCAGCAAGAGTTCGGTAGTTTTTCTGATTACTTATGGGCCGCTGTCAAAAATAAGCCGATTCAAAATAGCTGGCCATCGCAGTCAGATCTCCCCGTATCTACAGAATTATCTGCCGCACTCAGCAAAGATCTTAAAAAACGCGGATTTAATTTTGTTGGCCCAACAATCGTTTACGCTTTTATGCAAGCCACCGGCATGGTGAATGACCATGCCGGTGAATGTTTTCGTAAGCGGCAATGTCAAAAAATGGCTTGATTCAATTCAGTCATAACCATTTCGTCATTTTTCTTATCTTGCACCCATTATTATTTTAGCCACACTGACTAAAATAATAATGATGAGGCTATGAAATGCTACTACAAGACAAAGTGGTTATCGTATCGGGTATCGGACCAGGTTTAGGCAAGGAGTTAGCAATAGAGGCAGCCAAGCAAGGTGCCTTACTTTCTATCTGCGCCAGAACTGCATCGAAACTTGATGACTGTGAAAAAGAAATACGAGCTTTAGGCTTAGCTAATCCTATTTTGAAAGTTGCTACGGATATTGCTGACTTAGAGCAATGTAAAGCATTAGTGGCGGCGACGATTGATCGCTATGGTCGTATCGATTCGTTAATTAACAGTGCTTACAATCCAGGTTCCTTTGGGCCGATAGAAAAAGCTGATCTTGACGGTTGGCGTGCAGCAATGGAGGTGAATCTGTTTGGTACCATGACATTAACCCTTGAAGTGGTCCCTCACATGAAAGAGCAGGGTGGTGGGTCCATTGTGATGGTCAATACCATGGTGACGCGCAAGCCTATGCCAACTCAAGGTGGCTATGGTGCATCTAAAGCTGCGTTAAAAAGTGCCACTGCTCATCTGGCTTTAGAATTAGGGCAGTACAATATACGTGTTAACTCAAGTTATATGGGTTGGATGTGGGGGCCGCCAGTAGAGTATTACTTTTCTATGATGGAAAAAGTGACCGGCAATGATAAGGAATTATTAATTGGCGAAGTAGCGAAAAATATCCCACTTGGCGCTATTCCCGACGATGCTGATTGCGCTAAATCGGTGATTTTTCTGGCATCTGATTATTCATGTGCGGTAACCGGAGCGGCTTTAGATGTAAATGGCGGCGAGTTTATTCCCAGCTAAGCCAGTAGCTACTGATGTAGCTATAAAAACAGGCACAAAAAAGCCCAGCTAAATGCTGGGCTTTTTATTAGGAAGAAGTTACTTTTTCTTCTTAGGAGCTGCTTTTTTCTTAGCGGCGGCCTTTTTAGGAGCTGCTTTCTTCTTAGGAGCGGCTTTTTTCTTAGCAGCGGCTTTCTTTTTAGGAGCTGCTTTTTTCTTAGCGGCTGGTTTTTTCTTAGCAGCGGCTTTAGCTTTAGCGGCTGCTTTCTTAGCGGCGGCTTTAGCTTTAACAGCAGCTTTCATAGCGGCGGCTTTAGCTTTAGCGGCTGCTTTTTTAGCAGTTGCTTTAACTTTGTCCAAGGCTTTTTTGTTAGCTGATTTTACTGCTGCTAATGCGGTTTTTGCATCTTTAGCGACAGCACGTTTTTTAGCTACATCAGCTTTTAAAGCGGCGGCTCTTTCACTAGCTTTAGCTTTGCTTGCTTTAGTTTTAGCTGAAGCAGTTTTTGCTTGAGCCGCGGCTACTTTTGCACTTGCAGATTTTACAGCTGCGTTTGCTTTGTCAGCTTTTTTCGAAGCTGCTGCTGCTGACTTTTCGTTAGCGGCGGTAACTTTTGCTACTGGATCAACAAATTTTTTTGCTGCGGCCATGGTGCACTTCCCCTTATTTGAATTAATTTAAAAGCGTCTTTAAAATATACTACCCGAGTATGTGCGCTATTCTTATTCTTTTACAAAAAAAAGCAAATGTTTTTTAAAGAAAAACGCACTTTTTGTTAAAATAAAACTGTTTTTCTTTTAAAAAAACAAAAAAAAGTTTTGTTTTTAGTTTTTTTGAAAAATTTTTAACAAAAAAATGAAAATAAGATTTTATAAAAATCTTAGTTTTTACCTGTAAAATAGTTTTTATTAACAACTATTAGTAACTTTTAAAGATCTATTTTTTAATAAAAATCATATGGAGAATATTTTATGACCGAGCAAATTGAAATTGAAATTCAAGCAGCTGCGTTTCGTCGACTAGTCGAACATTTAGATTCGCGTCGAGATGTACAAAATATCGATCTGATGAATTTGGCAGGATTTTGTCGAAACTGTTTGTCGAAATGGTATCTGGCTGAAGCTGTAAATAGAGGTGAAAATATTGATATTGATGAAGCCAAAAAACGCATTTATAATATGCCTTATCAGGAGTGGAAAGATAACTACCAAATCTAATTATTTTGGTAGTTATCTGCTGGTTTTTTAAAGTGCACCGTTGGGTAAAAAACGATTGTTACTATTGGCTCTAATCCACAGCAGCATATCTTTATCTAGTGGTTCTTTACGCAGCTTTAACAGCTTGTTTAAGTAGATTACCGGTGACTTTTCCAGTCCTTCCCAGCCAGAAAGCTGCTGTTCGGCGATAGTGAAGAAGCGAATAAGCGCAATTAGGGTTTGTGCGTCGCTATCTGGCACTGCATTTTGCCAGTTTTGGAAGTCTAGACGCATAATCGGCGCTTGTTGTTGTATTTCTTCGCTGCTTAATTGGTCATTAAGGTCAGTTAGCTGATTAGAATTAGCCAGTTGGGCAAATTTTTCTAAAATTTTGTTACTGATGGTAAATGTTTCTGTGGTTGTAGGATCCCAGCTTCCAATTGTCATTACTCGCTCCATTTTACTGATGGTTGTGGTTGGTCTAGCTAGTGCTGACTATACAACTTAAACAACAATCGGCCATTACTTTAATTGCTTGCTGGTATATTCCAAGTCGGCCATCAGGTCTCTTGCCATGTTTCCTTCTAAAGCTGCCTCAATTTTTTTACCCATGAGGGGCACTTTGGCCGTTACTTTTGTTTAAGCGGAGTAATGACAGCCTTTACTGGTGCATCAATTCAAAGTCGCCGTGAAAGCTAATCAGCTGTCCTTTAATTTTAGCATCCCAAGTACCCCGCCAACCACCATCATCTTTTCCCCACACTTCGACTAATCTAAGATGCCAGTCGAGGCTTATATTTTTTTACAAATGACGGTAAGTCGGCCTCTAGCCCCCGGCTTGTTTTGATGACAAGGCGATCATCGTCCCCACTCGATTCACCCTCAGCACTTAAACCTCCAAGAGCAAGACATCGATCCACTAAAATCTGTGGATCAGTGAGTAATTCGGTAACAGCCTCTAATAATGCATTAAAATCGTAATCAATTTTCACAAGTAAGTTCGTCTGTAGAATGCGTAAATGCTATTTTTCATTCGCTTATTTAATTGAGCCCGAACACTAGACCTCAGTAACGCTGATTTTTACTAACATCTCTTTTCACTTGAGTTTCAATTCCATTTGATGAGCTATAGCATCCTTTGCAGGGTGCGGACATCAACCTCCAGCACCATGCAGGCCTTGAAGCACCTGGCTCCGGCAGTAACAGCCTCATCAATCAAGTCAATGGCAATCTGGCGATCCTCTGGCACGATCAGTCGTCCTCTTTGTCCCCCCAGATTTCCCGGACTTTTTTTTAGAGAACCAGTAATGCAGCCGTCTCGGCCAGGGCGTTGTCCTTACGCCTGAGCTCTTTAGTCAGCTTGCGGGTCTTTTTTCGTTCCGGTTGAAGCTCCCGGCGCTCAGCCACTGACAGCGGGGCTGTGTCTCGGCACCGGCAGCTGCCGCCTCGCGCCAGCGGGCAATCTGCTCGGCGTACAGACCCTTTTGACGACAATATTTCGCCAACCCTTCTTCATTCAAGGCCGAAGTCTCAATGACCACAGCTAACTTGTTCTCCCCTGTCCAGTTTTCAGGGTTGGATGGGTCCGCAGGCACGGCTTTTCCTTCATTACGAAATCGATTTCGCCAATTATATAGGGTTACGTCCGAAACGCCCGTATCGCGGCTCACTTGGGGAACTGACATCGCATTCGGTGGCATCATTTTGCGTATTGCCTGCTCTTTGAATTCATCATTGTACTTTGGCATTTCCTGCTCACTTGCCACCCCCTGTCATTTAAGATTGAAATAAAAATGGAGGCGACAGCTATGCTGACACAGGGGGGCAGGATCAGTCAGGAAATTTAATCTCAATAGGCCGTTAGGACGTTTATTTGTCCTATACTTAAGAAAGATAAGCCATCGCTTAAGTTAACTACGTAGAGCGTAATTCTATGGTTATGGCTTAAGCAGATCTCAGGTTAACTTAGTTCACTTTGGCTAAGGCAAGCGGCAGAATACGCTCTACAAATTTAGTATATGCGAGCTCTGACGGATGCAGGCCGTCACTTGCCACTAATGAAGGAGTCTCTAATCCTTGCTGCGTTATATCTGTTATGTAGACGTATGATAGTCCAACTGACTCACAGTATTCCTTCGCAAAGTCATTATATAGGACTAACTCAGCACTTGTAGCGGTCGGATTAAAATTCTGCCCAAAGGGGGTAAATGCATAGTCAGGTATTGAAACCACAATTAATTTACTAGCATCATCCCCGACTAAAGAGATTGCCGAATCAACAAGCTCGGCAAACTCTGTCTCGAAAACTTCAAAGGGCTTACCTTGAAATTGATTCTTGACGCCAATAAGTAGCGTTACCAAGTCAAAATTACTGGCAGGGTCTTCAGTCGTAATCGCATTTTTTAAATCCGTCGTGTTCCAACCAGTCTGAGCAATAATCTGTAGACTAAACTCATCTCGATCTGCATACTCTGATATTAATCTCGCTTTTAACTGCTCTGGAAAACGGCAAGTGTCACAAACATTTTCCTCAATCGTATAACTGTCACCCAATGTTAGAATTTTATAGTTACGTGCCGCTCGGTCACTATCAGTCGCGGTGAAAAAACTCCAGATAAGACTATATAAATCAACATTTTCACCAAACTCTGAGGTGTGTCCCGCCCCCTCAACTATTGAATATCTAACCTTTTGATTATCTAGGCATGATCCGAAGGTGTATTGCTTAACCGCTAAACTTCCTCACGTTTTATTTTGAATGGTCGGGGTCATATTGCAATTAAAATTTAACGCCCAATTCTCTGCACTGGCTTGCGCAGACATAAAAATATTATCGCCAACACCACTGCCCCCATTCACAGGAATCAAATCATCTTCGGTACCATTGACTTGAAAAACCGATACAGCCCTGGACGGAAAAGTTTCGCCAATAGTCACTGTTTGTTGACTAATGATTGGCGCAATTGCCTTGAAAAGAATGGTCTCTTTAGCGATTCTATTAACCAGCCCTGCACCGTTAGAGATGCCGACACCATAGATTTTATTCACATCAAATAATCCTGAACCGTTGATATCACCAATAATTAGACTAACGAATTCAACATCATCTGCATTAGTCTCGCCACTTACATTCCAGCGCTTATCGTAACCATCAGGAAAAATTCCAATAAATTTGCCCTCATCAATTAATCTAGAAACATCATTATTATCCAACCAGCCCTCACCTGTGCCGCCAGAACCATGAAAAAAAAACACCACGGGGTACACGTCTTCTGATACATCATCTGGGTACCTGACAAGGTAGGTACGATCGACTAATTGGCCGTTAATAGTTTGTGTGATGGATTTTTGTTCTGATAGGGGGACTTCTGGCGCCACCGGGATAGTACCCATTTGAGGAGCTGGCAATATTGATTCTGAAGAACCGCCCCCCCCACAGGCACTCAATACAAATAACAACACTAAAGCTAACAATCTCATATTTAATCCTTATCAAAAAAGCTAGTTTATTTGGCTTTGTATTATCACTGGCTGGCTATTTTTTATCTAACTCGATTTTCTGCCTAGTCGCGCTAAACCTGTACAACTAATTCTTGGTCGGTTTTCTGCTCGCTCATTCGAGCCGCTACACCTAAAACACATCACTTATGGCTCATGCAAGTGTAATAATGGACAGACACTTTATGGATAAGTTCGATATACAGCTAATAATCTAGCCTTTGATCATTTAGGTGCTGATGGCTTAAAATTAATATGATTGTTATCTAGAGACACTCTAAAAGAAAGGCTATATGGATAAAAGGGCAATTTCTATCATGTGACCTTGGCTGATATTTCGGAATTAATGGTAACTTGCCGTCATTGTGTTCTTCCAAATAAAGTAATGCATTATATAAGGTGGCTTGCTGTTAGCATTTTGGCTACTAAGACTTTTTCGTTATCTAACCCAGCTACGTCAATCGTCAGTGTCTTGTGGATTAAGAAGTTTATGAACCGTAATTGGCCTATCGGATATATAAACCTAGCTATAAAGGTAGCGATAAAAGTATTACTGCTTGTCGCAGTATTCACCTCTGCGCCATTGCTTAGTGCTCACCCGTTAGCTCCAGCCTTATTGGAGTTAACTGAAACAGGCGACGGCGTGGTTAATATATTGTGGAAACTGCCACTAAAGACGATTGCTAGCAGCGCAGTAGTGCCAGTTTTCCCCAAGCATTGCAAAAAGATAGGAATAGCCGCATCGACAGCTGAAGCAACCGCGAGAGTTACTCGCTGGCAGCTCGATTGCGGTGAAGCTGGATTAGTTGGCTCTACTTTAGCTGTTAATAATATCGCATTAAGCAAAGCGGTGGCTGTGTTGCGGGTAATAACATTAGACGGGCGCAGCTACACAAAAATATTGAACGGTGATCAAAACCAATTTGAAGTCCCTGAGCGCCAAAGTGGGGGGCAAGTATTTTTTGATTATATAGTGTTTGGGGTTGAGCACCTGTTGGCAGGTTGGGACCACTTACTGTTTGTAACTGCGTTAACTTTACTGGTGGGAGTTAACCGACGCTTAATCCTCGTGGTTACCATGTTTACGCTTGGGCACTCAGTTACGTTGTCGCTAGCGGCTATAGGTCAGTTGGTGCATCCACAGACAATAGCTGAAATTTTCATCGCCTTGAGTATCGTGTTGGCTATTGCCGCAGTATTAGACGCTAAAGCCAGCTCGACTTTTGTTAAGCGCGCCTGGTTAATAGCACTGGTGTTCGGATTGTTGCATGGCCTGGGGTTTGCTGGCGCATTAAATGAGCTAGGGCTGCCCCAAGAAGAAGTCCCAATAGCCTTGCTGGCTTTTAATATAGGCATTGAATTGGCTCAGTTAGGGTTAATTTTGGGATTGCTTATTATCGCGCGGCTCTGGGCGTTAACCAATATCCCATGGCAGGGATGGTGGCGGTTATTGCCCTTATATTGCATGGGTGGCCTAGCTGGATTTTGGTTTTGGCAGCGTGTTGTAGCGCTTTTTACTAGTTAAACCCTAAATAGTGCATTTTTTAACCAGTTTTACTCGACCTATGGCCAACAAATCCCTATAGTATGCGCGCGTTAAATCCCCTTGTTTTATTTTACTTTTGTCAGGATATTCCCTTGATTTCTACCGCTAATATCACCATGCAGTTTGGCACTAAGCCTTTGTTCGAAAATATTTCAGTAAAGTTTGGCGACGGTAATCGCTACGGCCTTATTGGCGCCAACGGTTGTGGTAAATCTACCTTTATGAAAATTTTGGATGGCAGTTTAGTGCCAACCGCTGGAAATGTGATGACTACGCCAAATGAGCGAGTCGGCAAGTTAAGCCAGGATCAGTTTGCTTTTGAAGAGTTCTCGGTGGTCGATACTGTGATTATGGGGCATGCCAAGCTATGGGAAGTGAAGCAAGAGCGCGACCGTATTTATGGTTTAGCTGAAATGTCTGAAGCGGACGGCATGAAAGTAGCCGATCTTGAAGTAGAATTTGCCGAGCTTGATGGCTACAGCGCTGAAAGTCGCGCCGAAGAAATATTGATGGGCGCGGGCATTGATCAAAAGTTGCATTATGGTTCAATGAGTGAAGTTGCGCCAGGTTGGAAGCTGCGGGTGTTGTTGGCACAAGCCTTATTTTCGGATCCCGATATATTACTGCTTGATGAGCCAACCAATAACCTCGACATTGATACAATTCGCTGGTTGGAAGAAGTACTGAACGAGCGCAAAAGTACCATGATTATTATTTCTCATGATCGCCATTTTCTTAATTCAGTTTGTACACATATGGCCGATATCGACTACGGTGAGTTGAGAGTTTATCCAGGTACTTATGACGACTTTATGATGGCAGCTACTCAGGCTCGTGAACGCCTATATTCAGAAAATGCCAAGAAGAAAACTCAAATGGCTGAGTTACAGCAATTTGTTAGTAGATTCTCAGCGAATGCATCTAAAGCAAAACAGGCGTCATCGCGGGCTAAGGCCTTAAGTAAGATTAAATTAGATGATGTCAAAGCTTCAAGTCGAGCAACGCCTTTTGTCCGTTTTAAACAGGATAAAAAACTGCATCGCCAAGCATTAACCTTGGAAAAAGTAGGTCATGGGTTTGATGATGGAACCTTATTTAGCGATGGCAGCATGATTCTAGAAGCTGGCGCCCGCCTAGCGATTATTGGCGAAAATGGAGCAGGCAAGACAACGTTTTTGCGCTGCCTATTAAATCAGCTGTCGATGCGAGAAGGTGTGGTGCAATGGGCTGAAAACGCAACATTAGGTTATTGTCCACAAGATAGCACCTCGAATTTTGATAGCGATATAACCTTATTTGATTGGATGAGTCAGTGGCGTAAAAAGAATCATGATGATCAAATTGTGCGCGCTACATTAGGCCGTTTGTTGTTTTCAACCGATGACTTTAATAAGAAGGCTAAGGTATGTTCTGGTGGTGAGAAAAACCGCTTGTTATTTGGCAAGTTAATGATGCAAGACACCAATGTTTTGCTTATGGATGAGCCAACTAACCATTTAGATATGGAATCTATTGAAGCCTTGAATTTGGCCTTAGAGCATTATGACGGCACGCTGATTTTTGTTAGTCATGACCGTGAATTTGTGTCCTCACTAGCGACCCGTGTTATTGAAATCAAAGACAAAAGCCTTGTCGATTTCCAGGGGACTTATGACGAGTATCTGGCGAGTCAGCAAGAAGCTAGTATTGCCGCTGGATTTTAACCAGTGGTGTTAGTTTGAAGGCTAAATTAATCACTCGAGAAGGCCACGCTGCACTTAAGCAAGAGGTAGATTATCTGTGGCGAGAGAAGCGACCAGAGGTGACAAGGAATGTGACTTGGGCAGCATCGCTGGGTGATCGGAGTGAAAATGCCGATTATCACTATAATAAAAAGCTACTGCGTGAAATAGATAGTCGAGTTAGATATATCCGCAAACGTCTTGAGGATATTCAAATTGTTGATTATTCACCGCAGCAAGATGGCAAAGTGTTTTTTGGCGCTTGGGTAGAGATTGAAAACGAAGCGAGCGAAAAAAAGCGCTTTCGTGTTGTTGGTGGCGATGAGATTTTTGACAAGTCTGACTGTATCTCAATCGACTCCCCCATGGCTCGAGCCTTGTTAAAAAAACAAGTTGATGACGAAGTGATGGTGATGACCCCGGCCGGTAAGGCGTTTTGGATCATTACTAACATCGAATATCAAAAAAGCTAAGCCGCTGCGCTAGACCATCCAGCAGTATCAGGTAGTATAGACTCGCCGTTTTTACTGGAGAAAACAATGATAAATATAACCCGCTTTACTTCCTTCTCTGTATTGCTAACCGTTACTTCTTTAAATGTAGCTGCTCAATCGGCCGACTGTACTGTGGTTGATAGTATTGTTGGCTACACGCCAGTTGCTGTTGCTCAAGAATTAAAAACATTCACATGGTTGGCTTTTGCTGATGGCAAGATTACCTCCGTTGGTAGCGCCAAAGACGCAAAGCCAAAATGCAAGCTGATTGATGGTCAGGGTAACTACGCGTTACCGGGTTTGATTGATGCTCACGGTCATGTATCTGGTTTGGGATATGATTTGCTGCGGGTAAAGTTACGCGGACTAAGCTCTGAAGAAATTTCTGCACAAACGGTTAAAGACTTTGCCGCTAATAATCCTAATACCCAGTGGGTGTTGGGTCGTGGCTGGAACCAAGCACTATGGGCAAGTAATGAATTCCCCACTATTGCGTCACTAGATGCTACCAATATAGAGCGACCAGTGTTTTTACGCCGTGTTGATGGTCATGCTGGTTGGGCAAATAGTAAAGCTATAGCAATTGCTGGTATTACCGACGCTACGCCAGATCCGCTAGGTGGCAGAATTGTTCGTGATGTAAATGGCAAGGCGACCGGTATATTTGTTGATAATGCAATGGCTTTAGTTGAAGACAATATCCCAGCACCGTCTGCAGCAGAGCTAGAGCTAGCCTTTGATAAGGCTTATGAGCATTTGCTATCACTCGGTATTGTTAGCACGCATGACGCCGGTGTTAGTCAGGCTGATTTAGATTCATATGTGATGCGGGTCAACGAAGGCAAGTTACCAGTGCGTATTTACGGCATGTTGAGTGCAACCAGCGATCGCTTATATGCTTGGTTAAAGGAAGGCCGTATTAGCGACGATAAAGATTTTCTGTCAGTGCGCAGCGTTAAACTCTATTCGGATGGAGCTTTGGGTAGCAGAGGCGCAGCTTTATTAGAGTCTTATTCCGATGATGTGGGTAATCATGGGCTGTTGCTTACTGATCCACCGGTATTGGATAAATTGGTAGAAGACATTATTGCCGCAGGCTTTCAGGCCAATATTCATGCCATTGGTGATAATGCAAACCGCATTTCGCTGAGTGCCATTGAAAAAGCCTATATAAAGACAGATGGCCATGAGTTAAGAAACCGAATTGAGCATACTCAAGTGGTGGCCTTGGCTGATTTCCCCAAATTCTTAGAGCTAAACGTTATTGCCTCAATGCAGCCCGTGCATGCAACCAGTGATAAAAATATGGTAGCTGACCGCATAGGTGAAGACCGATTAGCCGGCGCTTATGCATGGCAGCGCTTTTTACGGCAAGGTACCGTTGTGGCCTCCGGTTCTGACTTTCCGGTAGAGCTGGCGAATCCATTTCACGGTTTACACGCGGCGATAACCAGACAAGACCATGACAATATGCCTAAAGGTGGTTGGTCAATAGATGAAGCGATGACGCCCACCCAAGCCTTGCGTAGCTTCACCCTAGATGCCGCCTATGCAGCGCACCAAGAAGATGTATTGGGTTCGCTTGAGCAAGGCAAATGGGCTGACTTTATTTTGGTTGATCAAGATGTTGTCAATGGAGTTGCTTTGGACACTTGGAAAACTAAAGTAGTACAAACATGGATTGCTGGAGAGTTGGTATATCAGCAATAAATTGATTTGATAGACAGGATTTACTAATGACTAAAACTGCACTGTTAGCGTTATTGTTGTCGACTAATGGGTTGGCATTTGAATTAAATGGAAATTTTGTTCAAGGCGGCTTGCTAAAAGGCAATGCAGATTTAGCGACTGATATTTATATTGCCGACAGAAAATTACTCAGAGATGAGAGCGGCGCGTTTATCATCGGTCTAGATCGCGACGCTACAAGTAGCTTAGTTGTGGTCGAAAAGGCAGTGGGCGAGGCGGTTGAGCATAATTTTGTAATTAAAAAACGAGACTATAAATTGCAAAAAATAGAAGGCATTTCAAAAAAGATTATGCAACCAGACTCAGAGGCTTTGGCCCGCAGCGTGAAAGAGTCAAAGCTAGTCAAACAGGCTAGGGTTAAGTTCTCTGATAGCGAAGGATATAAGGCTGATTTTGAATGGCCACTAATAGGGCCAATAACAGGTGTTTTTGGCTCTCAGCGTGTCTATAATGGCGTCCCTAAACGGCCCCACTATGGGGTTGATGTGGCTGCGCCAACCGGAACTGTTGCTTATGCTCCAGCATCGGGAGTGATTACCTTGGCGTACGACGATATGTTTTTTTCAGGTGGCACCTTAATTATCGACCATGGCCATGGCCTGACGTCGAGCTTTTTGCATTTAAGCAAAATGTTAGTGCAACCGGGCGATAGGGTTGAAGCGGGTCAAGCCGTAGCCGAAGTAGGGGCAACCGGGCGAGTAACCGGGCCACATTTAGATTGGCGTATGAATTGGTATAACAGCAGGATTGATCCGCAATTGCTAGTAGGCGAAATGCCTACAGCGCAGCGGTAAGGATAAAAAATGATTGATGAAAAACTTTTAAGAATTTTAGTTTGCCCTGTAACAAAAGGGCCACTGGAATACTCTAAGGCAAACCAAGAGCTAATTTGTTACACCAGTGGTTTGGCGTATCCGATACGTGATGATATCCCAGTGATGCTTGAGTCGGAAGCCAGACAGCTCACAGCAGATGAGAAGTCAGACCGTAAATAATATCTATTAGTTGTATTCTTTATTTTTAGTTACGACTAAATAGTCTCGACAATATTTAGTTTTAAATAGGGCCAACACCATGAAGAGCGCAGAAATTCGCGAAGCGTTTTTAAGCTATTTTGAAAAGCAGGGGCATACCCGAGTTAGTAGTAGCTCTTTGGTGCCAGCTAACGACCCAACTTTGCTATTTACTAATGCCGGAATGGTGCAATTTAAAGATGTATTTTTAGGTGCAGACAAGCGCGCTTATAGTCGCGCGACTAGCTCGCAACGTTGCGTGCGCGCTGGCGGTAAACATAACGACTTAGAAAATGTAGGTTATACCGCAAGACATCACACATTTTTTGAAATGCTGGGTAACTTTAGCTTCGGTGATTACTTTAAACACGATGCGATTAACTATGCTTGGGAGTTTTTAACCTCTAGAGAATGGATGGCGATACCGGAAGATAAGTTGTGGGTAACCGTTTATGCAGATGATGATGAAGCCTATGATATTTGGAATAAAGAAATTGGTGTTCCCGCTGAGCGGATAATACGCATCGGCGATAATAAAGGTGCTAAATACGCGTCCGATAATTTTTGGACTATGGGCGATACTGGTCCTTGTGGCCCTTGTACTGAAATATTTTTTGATCATGGCGCTGAAGTGGCAGGTGGCCCACCAGGTAGCCCTGATGAAGATGGCGATCGCTATATAGAAATTTGGAATATTGTATTCATGCAGTTTAATCGGTTTGAAGATGGCCGTATGGAACCATTGCCAAAGCCCGCTGTTGATACCGGCATGGGTTTAGAGCGTATTGCTGCTGTTAAACAGCATGTACACAGCAACTATGAAATTGACTTGTTTCAAAACTTATTAAAGGCTGCCGCCGAAATAGTTGGTGTTAAAGATTTAGAAGAGAAGTCGCTAAGAGTTATTGCCGACCATGTCCGCTCATGTGCATTTTTGATTATTGACGGAGTTAACCCCGGTAATGAAGGGCGTGATTATGTGTTGCGCCGTATTACTCGTCGGGCAATTCGTCACGGCCATCAGTTAGGAATGACTAAGTCATTTTTTAGCCAGCTAGTAGCTGCCTTGGTTAAAGAAATGGGCGCTGCTTACCCTGAACTTGTTGAGCAACAAGGTCGTATTGAAAAACTGATACTGGCCGAAGAGCAGCAATTTGCCCGAACCTTAGAGAATGGACTGCAAATTCTTAGCGCTGCAATCGACAATTTAGATGGTACAGAGCTTTCAGGTGCAGTGGTGTTTAAGTTATATGACACGTATGGTTTTCCGGTAGATTTAACCAATGATATTGCCCGCGAACATGACTTAAGTCTTGATATGATTGGGTTTGATGCGGCAATGGAGCAGCAGCGGAAGCGTTCACAAAGCGCCAGTAGCTTCTCGGTTGATTATTCGCAAACCTTAAACCTTGCTGGCGAAACTGAATTTACTGGTTACGACAAACAAACTGACAGCGCGACTGTTACTGAATTGTTACGCGACGGCGAGCCAGTGGACAATATAGCCACCGGTGAAAGTGGCATTGTGTTACTCGATAAAACGCCTTTCTATGCCGAGTCGGGCGGTCAAGCTGGTGATACCGGTTATTTAACCGCTGCTGGTGTAAAGGTAGAGGTTTTGAATACGACTAAAGCTGGCAGTCATCATTTACACCATATTAATGTTATTGACGGCGAGTTAACTAAAGGCAGTGACTTAACCACTGTCATTAATAGTAGTGTGCGTCGTGATACTGCCCTTAATCACTCAGCAACACACTTGTTACATGCAGCCTTGCGTAGAGTATTAGGTAGCCATGTTGAACAAAAAGGCTCGTTAGTAAATAGTGAAAGATTACGTTTCGATTTTTCTCATCCAGCGGCTTTAAGTGCTGGAGAATTACAAGAAATCGAAGTGTTGGTTAACGCACAAGTGCGTGAAAACTCTGCCGTAGAAACTGAAGTCACTGACATGGATACGGCTCAGCAAAAAGGTGCAATGGCATTATTTGGCGAGAAGTATGGCGACGAAGTCAGATTGCTTTCGATGGGTGATGGTTTTTCAGTAGAGCTTTGCGGCGGCACCCATGTGGAGCGCACTGGTGATATTGGTCTAATTAAAGTCTACTCAGAAGGCGGTATTTCTGCTGGGGTTAGAAGAATTGAAGCGGTTAGCGGGCAAGCTGCTCTAGATTTAGTTGAACAGACCGATGCGACCCTGCAGTCAGTTGGTCAGCTGGTTAAAGGCTCAAAAGATTCGGTCGTTGCCAAAGTAGAGCAAATGCTGAGGGCTAACCGCCAGTTAGAGAAAGAGCTAGAGCAGTTGAAGTCGAAGCTGGCGTCCCAGGCCGGGTCTGATTTAGCCAGTCAAGCGCAAGAAGTGGCTGGTGTTAAGGTGTTGGCTGCTATTATTGATGGCGGTGATAGTAAGTCACTGCGTGACACGGTTGACCAGTTAAAAAACAAATTGGGCGAAGCGGTTGTGGTGTTAGCTTGTATTGAAGGCGATAAAGTGTCGTTAGTCGCAGGGGTTACAAAAGCTACCTCTAGCAAAGTAAAAGCCGGCGATATCTTGCGAGTTGTGGCTGAAGCCATTGGCGGCAAAGGCGGCGGCCGCCCAGATATGGCCCAAGGTGGTGGTGGTAACGCTGCTTTGTTACCGGACGCGCTGGCTAAAGTTGCCAGTTTAGTAACGGAAAAAATGGATTAACACCTTGAAAATTAATGACTTGGTGGTACATTTGCGCACCAAAATACAACAGCTGTAGATTATGAGTTTAATAGTACAAAAATTCGGTGGAACCTCAGTTGGAACGATAGAGCGTATTCAGGCTGTGGCAGATAAAATTGTTGCTGCCAAAAAACGTGGCGACGACATTGTTGTTGTCTTGTCAGCGATGAGTGGTGAAACCAATCGCCTAATTGGCCTTGCTCAGGAAATCCAAGAGCAGCCAGACCCTCGTGAATATGATGTATTAGTTTCTACTGGCGAGCAGGTGACTATAGCGTTGTTATCGATGGCGTTAATTGCACGCGGTTGTCCGGCTAAATCATATACCGGCGCACAGGTTAGTATTTTGACAGATTCTGCTCATAACAAAGCGCGGATTAAGTCGATTGATGAAAAACTGATACGTACAGACCTAAGTGCAGGCATTGTTGTTGTTGTCGCGGGGTTTCAGGGCTCTGATGAGAATGGCAATATCACTACGCTTGGTCGTGGTGGTTCAGATACTTCAGCGGTGGCATTAGCTGCTGCCTTAAAGGCTGATGAGTGTCAGATCTATACTGACGTTGACGGTGTTTACACCACTGACCCCAGAGTGGTAGAGAATGCACGAAGACTTGACTGTATAACCTTTGAAGAAATGCTGGAAATGGCTAGTTTAGGTTCAAAGATTTTGCAGATTAGGTCAGTAGAATTTGCCGGAAAATATAATGTACCACTTAGGGTCCTCTCGAGTTTCACCGAAGGCCCAGGTACTTTAATTACTAATGAGGAAAGCCAAACCGTGGAAGCTCCAGTTATTTCGGGAATTGCGTTTAACCGTGATGAAGCAAAATTGACTATATTAGGTGTGCCCGACACCCCAGGTATGGCGTCTAAGATTTTAGGCCCCATTGGTAATGCCAATATTGAAGTTGACGTGATCGTCCAGAATGTAGGTGCCGACGGCACTACTGATTTTACTTTCACAGTGCATCGCAATGAGATGGCAAGAGCTGAGCAAGTATTGAGTGGCGTTGTAGAAAAGTTGGGCGCAAGAGGCTTTATTGCTGACGACAAGATTTGTAAGGTGTCGCTAGTGGGTGTGGGTATGCGGTCACATGCCGGCGTAGCTAGCCAAATGTTTCAAGCCTTAGCCGACGTATCAATTAACATTTTGATGATCACTACCTCTGAAATTAAAATATCAGTGGTTATCGACGAAAAGTTTTTAGAGTTAGCTGTACGCTCATTGCATGATTCTTTTGGTCTAGAGCAGCACTAACTGCGTATAGACGTGTCTAAGTGCTATAAGAAAAATTCTGATGGACCTTTAAGGAATATACTGTGTTTATAGGTCGCTATCGTATGCGATACGCCTTAATATATGGTATTGGTATAGTATAAATAAATTGTGAAAGTGAGAGAAAGCGCCGCTCAGCTCTTGAATGTTTGGCTTTAAAAAGTCAGGAGAATACAATGTTAATTTTGACTCGTCGCATTGGCGAAACTCTTATGATCGATGATGATGTTACAGTCACAGTATTGGGCGTAAAAGGAAATCAAGTAAGAATTGGTGTCAACGCGCCCAAAGAAGTATCGGTTCATCGAGAAGAAATTTATCAGAAAATACAGCAAGAAAAGGGTATCGATTTAGATAATGAAGGAAATCATTAATTTTTATCTTTAGTTACTTTGATTTAGCAGTATTTATGTTAACATGCCGCCCGATTCCGGAGAGGTGGCCGAGTGGCTGAAGGCGCTCCCCTGCTAAGGGAGTATAGGGTTTATAGCTCTATCGAGGGTTCGAATCCCTCCTTCTCCGCCATCATTAAAAAGGTAATCAAAAGTTGACTGCCTAAAGGCTCTTCACTATAGTGACGGCCTTTAAAGGACAAGCACTCGTAGCTCAGCTGGATAGAGTACTCGGCTACGAACCGAGCGGTCGGTGGTTCGAATCCACCCGAGTGCACCATATACAGAAAAACCGACTTCGCGTCGGTTTTTTTGTATATGAAGTATTTGGATCAATTTAACAAAACCTTCCGGTTCTACTAATTGCAGCGCAATTAGGACCGACCAAAGCTCGCCCGCAGGGCAATAGCAGCTTTTCCGCTGTTGTTAGTCAATCCCTTCTACGATTCAATACCAGACCCCAAACTAAACGGATTCGAGTGTTTTATACTTAAGAGTGGCGGAACGGAACAGCCTTTCGGCTGCCGCATTTTACAATCCGCTAAAGATCGCCATATATAACTTTGCCTTCGAGCAGGGTAGCTACCACGGTAACTTGTGAAATGTCAGCAGGGGGTAGGTCGAATAAATTGTCACTCAACACTACGAGGTCGGCAAATTTACCGACTTCTATTGAACCAGTGTCTTGCTCCAGAAAATTAGCGTAGGCAGCATCGATGGTATATGCGGCGATATGTAGTGGTCAAGTAATTTTGGACATTGAATAAGGTTTTTCTTCAGCTATCGCTGGAGCTAAACCCTGATTAAATGTATGCGGCCTTTGGTAATTATAGTACCCCATCAAGTAACTACTAATATC
>JBKEHH010000012.1:0-92395 GCA_046710535.1 Pseudomonadales bacterium | reverse complement strand
TATTTCATTTCGCTTAGCGAAAACGACAGTTAATCCTTTGAAACCAGAGTCTGCGTCTTCACTAGTTGTGTCAGGCGTTTTTAAAATATCGCGCAATCCAATGTATGTCGGTTTTGCTTTGTTATTATTGGCGTGGTGCGTATATCTATTAGCACCAGTGCTATTAATGATTTTATTGTTGTTTATGGCGGTTATTACACGCTTTCAAATTATTCCTGAAGAGCGGGCGATGTTGAAATTATTTGGGGAAGAATTTATCGACTATCAGAAAGCAGTAAGGCGGTGGTTCTAATTTTTCATCACATACCGTGTTAGAGCAAGAACTGACAATATTTACTACTAGTGAGTTAAAACCAAATGAGCGATAACAATAACAACAATTAAATCGAATTAACAACCTTGATATTTGGCTTATTGACCTTGGTGGTTGCCGCCCTAATGTTGTTTCATTTTCTATTAAAAGCTGATCGCTATCGATCATAAGTGGTTATAGCCCTTTTTACTGATGGCTGGATTAATTATCCCATTCGATATCAATGAAGGCTTAACACTGCTGTCTACTACTGATGCTTTGGCGCAGGGCGATGATACAAACGACCTATTGGCCACTTTACATATCGCCGCTTAGTTAAAGTTGGGGGTGATTGCTCTTAGTGTGGGCGGCTTTGCACTGGGTCTATTGATCGATAAACGCTATTTTCAGCTGTTATTAGTACTGTTGCATCGCTTGGCATCATCCTATATTGGGTATTTAGTAGTCATGCTCAGCTGGCAGAGTTGATGTCTGTACTGCTGTCGATATTCTTTATCTGGTTTTTGGTGATGTCGTGGTTAGAATGGTGGCGGAGCAAACAGTAGCTGCGCTAGTCGTTTTTAGCTAAGGTTAGTTTTGAAAATCTATTTACAGGGTTACTAAGGATACCATGGCATATTTATATTTAGCGTTGGCAATTATTACTGAAGTGATTGGCACTAGCGCACTTAAAGCATCTAAAGAATTTACCGCAGTAGGGCCTACTGTCATAGTAGCGATAGGCTATAGTTTGTCGTTTTATTTTATGACTTTGGCGCTTAGAACAATACCTATCGGTATTACTTATGCTATTTGGTCAGGTATTGGCATTGTTATGATTGCTGTAGTGGGTTTTTACTTGTACAAAGAAGTGCCTGATGTTCCTGCCATTATCGGCATGGGTTTAATTATTGCCGGTGTGGCAGTAATCCATTTGTTCTCTAAAACCGTTAGTCATTAGTTAAGTCGGAGCTATTTTGAATAAAGCTTTTTACACTGCAATAATTTCTTTTGCTGTTTTACTCGGTGGATGTGAACAGTCTATTGTCGAAGTAAGTGAATTTCCTGCAACGGTTGAAAGTACCTCTATAAATAAAAAAATCGTTTTTATAGCGGGTGCTGATAGTCACGCTGAAGGTGAGCATGAACATAAGGCTAGTGTTGAACTATTATCAATTGAGCTTAGGCAACAATATCCAGAAGCTGAAGTCGTTAACGTTATTGGAGGCTGGCCTATTGATGACGCCGTGCTGACCGATGCCGATGTCATTGTTATTTACGGTGACGGCGGGCCGGTCCATGTCATCAATGATCACTTAGATACGGTTAATCAGCTGGTTGATGACGGTGTTGGTTTCGTTGTTTTACATTACGCGGTAGAGGTAGCAAGAAACAGTGCGGCGGCCGATGTGATGCAGCGTGCTGTTGGTGGCTATTTTGAAACACATTGGTCGGTCAACCCATTTTGGGAGGCTAATTTTACAATTACCTCCAGCCACCCTATCAACGAAGGAATAGCCAGTTTTACCTTATTTGATGAATGGTATTTTAATATGTGTTTTGTCGATCAAGGTGTAACAGCTATTCTGTCAGCGGTTCCTCCAAAAAATACTATGGAGCGCTGGAATGGTGCGCACAGCGGTAATGATGCAGTAAGAGAAATGGTTAAGGCACAGCAATTGCAAACCGTGGCGTGGGCATTTGAGCGCAAGAATGGTGGCCGTGGTTTTGGCTATACCGGCGGCCACTATTTAACCCACTGGAATAACGCTAATGCTCGCCAGCTGTTGATCAACGCTATCGCATGGACTGCTGGCAGTCCTAAGCTTCAGCCTGCTGAGTAGGGCGCCATGGAGTCAGCGCTAATTAGTGTGTCTGATATAGAAGGAGGCCGGTAATGTTTGCAGTAATTTTTAAGGCGAAGGTTAAAGTTCGAGATGCTCAGTATGCTGATGCTGCTAAGCGAATGAGAGATTTGGCTATGGGTGAATATAACTGTAAAGAGTTTATATCTTCGACAGAAGGCGATACAGAAATTGCTATTTCTTATTGGCAGTGTGAAGAAGATATTTTGGCATGGAGAAATAATGCCGAGCATCTAGCTACCCAAAAGCTAGGGCAAGAAAAATGGTATGAGTCCTACACGGTTGAGGTGGTAGAGGTACTGCGAAGTTATGGCAGCCCTTCGCAATAATTACTGTAGCTAGCGTTATACCGCTGGATCACTAATATTTTTAATGTTAGTCAATTTGCTTGTTAAAATATAAGCGAAGCAGGCAAAGAATAACCCGATTACTAAAGCGCCAACCCATTGAATCTCTAAAAAGTCTAATTTGAAAAATAACGTCAGTAAGCTCAATACGGTCACATTCAAAATAATATATTTAGCTGTGCCTAAACGTGAAACGGTCAAATTCAAATTATCTGTATAAAGTCTTACCAATGAGTCTAGTGAGTTAATAACAAAAACGACGCCGACAAAAACCATGGCGAAATTTCGAATGCCGACAGTACTGATGCCTTCTAGGTGATAGTGATAAAGCACTGAAAACCATAAGGCAATCGGAATCGAGGGGAAAATAAGTATGGCAGCAAACACTTGATACGTTTTTAGGCCGCCAACAAAATGTGAAGTGAATTGTCCAATCATAATGCTCCAAGCAAACCACCAATACAGATAAAAGCCGTGGTAATCATTTAGTGGCAAAACAAAATGATGAATATTAGTAAAATAACTTCCCAGTAGTGATGTCGAAGAGAACAGATCAATCTCTGGACTATCGGTGAATATAGGCATTAGCCATAAAAAAGCGATTAAACCAATAAACAGCCACGTGGTAGATACGCTGAGTATCTTGACGTATTTAATATCGGTGCTGGAATAGACGGCCATGCAAATAGCAATAAAAACAATGATATAGAATACCGATATAATGCTTTCACCGTCGCCAAAAGCTGGCAGATACCAAGGTAGGTTAACGAGTAGTAAGTAAGCGGTAAACGCACAGGTGCCAATAATAATGAAGTTATTGATTGCTTTAACCCAAGGGATTTCAAAAAACTTTATCCGCGGTTCTATGACACAAAAGTAAAAACAGGTTAGAAAATAAAACATCCAGATCAAAAACCCCCAATAGCCAAATTCTATTGCCAGTGGATTAGTAAATGAGTATTCAGGGTTGGCACTGAGATCTGCATAACCACCAAATTCGGTCAGCGGAAACATGATCAGTCCTACATCTAAGCCGGAGGTAAATAAAATGGCGATAAAGGTGAATAGGGTAGCGGGACTGGTGCCGACGCAAACGACCTTGCCCCATTTAAACAGTACAAATGCTACCGCGAGAAAAGTGAATATAACTCCAGCACTAAGCCATAACGCCATTACTACCTCTTATTTTTGTTATAAATAGTTTTTGTAATTAATTGTTATGCGTTGTCGTTATAAACCAGTGCTACGTTGTCGTTGTTGCCAATCACCATCAATAATAACTGGCGTGTCCTCTGGCGCTAGCGCTTGTTGTCCTAAAATGATGTCAGCTGCTTTCTCGGCTACCATTATCGTTGGCGCATTAAGGTTGCCGTTAGTAATCGTCGGAAAAATAGATGAGTCAACTACCCGTAAGCCTTCAATGCCGTGAACCTGTGTTTGTGAGTTAACAACCGCCATTGCGTCTTCGCCCATTTTACACGAGCAGGACGGATGATAGGCGCTCTCAACTGAGGCGCGGACAAAGCTGTCAATCTGCTCGTCGGTTTGTATATCAGTGCCTGGCTGGATTTCTTCATCTCTATAATCATCAAAAGCCGCTTGATGAATGATTTCGCGGGTAAGTCTTACGCAGGCTCTAAAGCCTTCAATATCATCTGAATGCTGTAGGTAATTAAATAAAATAGCCGGTGCATCATCAGGGTTGGCCGATTTCACCGTAACGCAGCCGCGGCTTTTGGGTTTGTTATGACCCACATGAACCTGAAAGCCATGGCCAGCAAAAGCGCTTCTTCCGTCATAACGCATAGCGGCGGGCAGAAAGTGATATTGCAAATCAGGCCATTCTACGCCGGGTTTTGACCGAATAAAGCCGCAGGATTCAAAGTGATTAGTTGCTCCTAAGCCGTCTCTGAATAATAGCCAGCGCGCGCCAATTAGTGCTTTAGAAAAGAGGCCTAATTTGCCATTAATGGTAATAGGTTGTTTACATTTAAATTGAAAGTAAAACTCTAAATGGTCTTGTAGGTTTTTACCCACGCCTAGTAAATGATGCAGCGTTTTAATGCCGGCGTTAGTCAAATCTTGTTGGTCGCCAATACCTGATAATTGTAATAGTTGGGGTGAGCCAATAGAGCCGGCGCTTAATACAATGTCTTTATTACTAACCGCAGTATATTTTTTGCCCTTTACTTCATAGTCGACACCAATAGCTTTTTTATTATCTAACAACACGCGCTGCACTTTGGCATAAGTGACTATGGTTAAATTAGTGCGTTTTTTTATTGGGTCTAAATAAGCTTTACTTGCAGAACAGCGAATGCCGCCGCCTACGTTCATGTGCATCGGCCCAAAGCCTTCCTGCTGACCTGCATTGTAATCATCTGTTTTCGGATAGCCGGCTTGGTGGCCCGCTTCAATAAATGCGCCATATAGCGGGTTCTGCATTTCATTGCCGTTGTTAACTTTCAGTGGGCCAGTGTCGCCACGGTAGTCATTGCTGCCTAAATACCAATCTTCGGCTTTTCTAAAATAAGGTAGGCAATGTTGATATGACCAGTTTTTAGCACCACTGTGTTCCCACTCGTCAAAGTCTTTGGCGTGGCCTCGCACATAAACCATGCCATTTATTGATGATGAGCCACCCAATACTTTGCCACGTGGGCAATGCATTTTACGGTTATTAAGGTAGGGCTCAGCGTCGGTATGGAATTGCCACGCGTACTTAGTGGTGTTCATCGGAATCGATAGCGCTGTCGGCATTTTTATAAATAAGCTGTTGTCGCTGCCGCCAGTTTCTAACAGTAGAACAGAGTTATTGGCGTCTTCACTTAAACGATTGGCCAGCACGCAACCGGCTGAACCAGCGCCTACAACAATATAATCAAAACGTTTTTCACTATTCATTAAAAGGGGCTCTCTAATTTACTCATCCCCATATAAATCGATTTAGTTTGCGTATATTGATTTAAAGTCTCTAGGCCATTTTCCCGACCTATGCCCGACTGTTTATAACCACCCACTGGCATTTCAACTGGCGATAAACCATAGCTGTTAATCCAGCATATACCCGCCTTAAGCTGATGGATCACTCGATGAGCGCGCTGTATGTCTTGGGTGAAGACCCCAGCCGCTAAACCTAAAATAGAGTCATTCGCGCGACCTATAACATCATCTTCATCATTAAAGCTTAGTACTGACATAACCGGGCCAAAAATTTCTTCCTGCACAATAGTCATATCGTCTTGGCAATTAATGAACACTGTTGGCGCGACAAAATAACCATTGGGTGCTGAATCGGGTTGTAAAGCTGTGCCGCCGGTTAATAGTTCAGCGCCTTCTTCAATACCTTCGGCTATATAATCTAACACCAGCTGCTGATGCTTAGCCGAAATCAACGCCCCAAAATTTACATCACTATCTAAAGGGTCACCGACAACGATATTATTTTCGATTCTGGTTTTTAGCTGAGCGAGAAATTCACTACTAATACTTTCATGCAGATAAACTCTGGTGCAGTTGGTACATATTTCACCTTGAGTATAAAAATTACCTAGCATAGCGGCACTGACAGCCTCAACGATATCGGCGTCGTCAAAAACGATGAGTGGTGATTTCCCGCCTAGCTCCATCGTGACATCTTTTAAATTTTCACTGGCACTACGCATTACTTTTTTACCGGTACCTACTTCGCCAGTGAATGATACTTTTGCAACCTCGCTATGGCAGGCAAGCCATTGGCCAACTTCAGCGCCACCTTGCACAACATTAAATACACCTGCAGGTAGGCCCGCCTCAATAAATATTTCGGCTAGTTTCAACGCACCAAGTGGCGTTTCTTCTGACGGCTTGAATATCATGCTATTACCGCAAGCAAGTGCGGGTGCCGATTTCCAGCAGGCTATTTGCAAGGGATAATTCCATGCGCCAATGCCTGCGCAAATACCTAGAGGCTCTTTGCGAGTGTAATAAAAATCTGCGCCTACGCTTTGTTGTTGACCAACCACTGATGGCGCTAGACCAGCATAATATTCAATCGCATCAGCGCCACTAACCACGTCAACACACTCTGCTTCTTGCCATGGTTTACCGGTGTCCAATACTTCGATATGGGCTAATTCATCATTGCGCTCACGTAACAGCGCTGCCGCGCGATTTAACACGCGTGTACGTTCTATTGCCGTCATCGCTGACCAAATAGCAAAGCCTTTTTTTGCACTGTCTATAGCCGCAGATTTTATGCTGTCATCGGCTATTTCGACGTGATAAATGACTTGTGCCGTTGCTGGATTAATAACATCAAAAAACTCACCGGTTTTATTGGCGGTATAGATGCCATTAACAAAGTTTTGATAGCGCGGTAAAGCCATTGTCGTCTCCGGTAGAGTAGTTTCTTAGTTTTATTTTGCAGGTCAGTTATAAGCTGGTATTACTATACGCAAACAAGCAGAGACTAACGAACTATTGTTAGCGTTATTGGTCAGCCGACGATTGTAGATACCATTGTCGAGTACGCGTATCGGTCTAAAGTAGATGTTTTTAAGAGTACTGTGTGGATGCCAGATAAAATGTTGAGCGTTAGTAATAGTGTGGCCGCCATTGTCGTTACATCAAGTAGCGCTTAGAGCCATTCTGGCTAGCCACATCCATGGGATAGCCAGTGCCAACAATACGCCATTACTGATTAGCATTGTGGGAGCTGGAAGTGGCCAAAACCACTCGTCTTGATAAAAACCAGTTCACACTTCTAAAATACTCATGGGTACTAACGGCTAATAGTTATTTTTATCAACTATACTGCGCTGACAGTTACCGGCACACCGTTTAAAGCGGCATTACCACTGACTGGGTCATACAGTTTGTCGTCGGTTAAGTCATTGCAGCTAACGCCTTCTTGAGCGCTGGCTATAGCCATTTTCACGCCTTTGCGTTTATGTCCCCAGCCATGCGGCAGGCTAACAACCCCTGGCATAATTTCGTCGCATGCCAGTACCTTCGTTGTCACTTCGCCAACGCGAGACTTAATCCGCACGTCGCCGTTGTTTTCAAGTTTATGTTTGGCTATATCTTCTGGGTGCATTAATAATTGCCAGCGAGGTTTTCCTTTAACTAAGCGGTGAGAATTATGCATCCACGAGTTATTGCTGCGTACATGGCGACGGCCAATTAGTAACAATTCATTACTGGGCAGCGGCGTTGCCGCTAAACGATCAGCATCATTAATTAAATAGTCTGTGGCTAAATCTATACGCCCATCAGTGGTGGACAAGCGCTCTATTAAACCGGGTTGCAGCGGACCAATATCCACGCCATGTGGATTAGCTTTTAATACGGCTAGGCTAAGTTGTAAGGGATGATCTGTTTTAGCGCCATAAGGACCGTGTTGAATGCCTAAATCAATTAATTCATGGGGCGGAGGTAAGGCTTTAAACGGCGTATTTTTAAGTTTGGATATCTGCTCGGCAACACCGTTAAAAATTTCCCAGTCGTGGCGGGTATTCTCACTAGGTTCAAATACAGGCTCGTTATACCGGCTGGTGTTGTGAACAGCTAAACGGTGAAAAGCGATATCGTAGTGGTCATGCTCTAAAGCCGCTGTAGGCGGTAAAATAATATCCGCATGTCGAGTGGTTTCATTAATATAAAAATCTATGCAGGCCATAAATTCTAAGCCAGCCAATGCTTTATCCATTTCATTGCCGTTAGGCGTGGACAATACGGGGTTACCTGCAGTGGCTATTAAGGCTTTTATTTGTCCCTCGCCGGGCGTAAGCATTTCTTCGGCTAAAACAGTCGCTGGTGTTTCGCCGCTAAACTCTGGTAGTTTGCTGACACGGCTATGCCAGCGACCAAAACTACCCGCGCCATTAGAGCCTTTGGTTACATAGCCAAAAGCAGGATTTGCCGCAATTGATCCGCCGCGCACATCCAATGAGTTAGTTAATATATTAATTATTTGGATTGCCCATTGGCATAGACTGCCAAACACTTGTACAGATACGCCCATTCGGCCATAGCAGACAGCGCCATCGGTAGTAGCCATATCGCGGGCAAGCTGGCGCACGGCGTCAGCATCAATGCCGGTATGTTGTTGGGCAAGCTCTGGGGTAAAGCTGGCGGCAGCAGTTTTAACCTGCTCTAGGTTGTCGATTACGCCACTAAGGTGACCGGTATTGACTAAGTTTTCTGCAAATAAGGTATTAATCATCGCCATTAATAAAAAGGCGTCAGAACCTGGGCGGATGAAATGATGCTCGTCGGCAATAGCGGCGGTCTCAGTTTTCCGCGGGTCAATAACAATAAACTTGCCCCCTCGCTTTTGTATCGCTTTTAAACGTTTGGTGACGTCAGGCACTGTCATAATGCTGCCGTTTGATGCCAGCGGATTGCCGCCAATAATTAGCATGTATTTAGTATGGTCAATATCAGGAACTGGCAGCAGCGACTGGTGCCCATACATTGCATATGAAACAAGATGATGAGGTAATTGATCAAGCGAGGTAGCTGAGAAACTGTTTTTTGTGCCCAGTGCTCGGCGAATAAGCCCACCATGGGTGAGGCTGCCGTAGTTATGTACATTAGGATTGCCAGCATACAAGGCGACTGAATCGGTGCCATGTTTTTGCTGAACTTCAACGATATTTTCCGCCACTGTTTTAAAGGCTTCTTCCCAGCTTATCTGCTCCCAGCTATCACCATTGCGTTTAACCGGATGGCGCAATCTATCGGGGTCGGTATGGATGTCTTCTAGCGCTGTTGCCTTAGGACAAATGTGGCCGCGACTAAAGGGATCGTCTTTGTCACCTTTAATAGAAATGATTTCTTTGCCTTGGGTTTTTATTTCAACGCCACAAATAGCTTCACATAAATGGCAGGCGCGGTAATGGGTTTTAATCTCTTCACTCATAAAAACTCTCGGCGTTTTAAGTTAAAAGCAATCCAACAAATTTGCTACCAGATGATAGTAGCCTAATGCGGCTGTTGAGAGTAATCAGTGCTGTTTATGTCAAGTTATCAGTGAAAAGTATAAAGACAGGCGCTAACTAAACCGTTGGTTGTTGTCACCTTTCGCTTACCTCAATACCTTGGCGCCAAAAGCCAATGTTTTAGCGCGATATATCAATAGTTAGGCGTAATATGTCAAGCTTACTGGTCTGCTGAGCAGTAAAATAGCTACTAAAGCGGTAGCTAATTATGGTAGCTGTGATGTGCTAATTGGCGAACTTGGCTGCGGTATTAGATAAGTTGATATAAAAATAACAATAAAAATTTGTATCAAGGAGATTAACCATGGCAGATGTTTTACGTCAGGCCGCTATTAAAGGTGTTCCAGAGCTATTAAGTGAAATGGGGGTTGCTCCTGTGCCGCTGCTAGAAAAGTACGACATCTCATTGTCTGCTTTAGATAATCCTGATAGTTTTTTTAGTTATAGTCGCTGGGCGGCAATGTTAAATGAAGCTGCATTAGCCACTAACTGTCCGCATTTTGGCTTACTAGTGTCGAAAAGCCATACCATGTCTACTTTGGGTATGTTGGGCTTGGCAATGCAACAGTCCCCCGATGTGACCGCCGCATTGAAAAGATTTGAACGTTATTTTCATCTACACACTGACGCCGCAAAAATCACCAATACCGTCGAAGGTAATATTTATATCGGTAAGTATTCTATTGAAGTGGCCGGTGTTGAAAACGTAAAGCAAGTGGTCGATTTGAGCTTAGGTCATGGTCTAAATATTTTTAAGTTTTTGTGCGGCAGTAAAGTAAACCCATCTGGCGTTTATTTTATGCACGGCGTGCCGGCAGATGTGCGGCCCTATAAAAAGGTGTTCGATTGTCCGCTTCATTTTAACGCTGACTATAACGCGCTAACTTACCCCGCTGAATTACTGGCTAAGCCGATGTCTCGTCATAGCGATGAGATGCACCGGGCTCTGTCCAGTCATTTTTCACAGTTGGAGTCAAATCACCCTAACGATGTTAAATCTCAGGTAGCACATTCAATAAGAGCACTATTACCTACGGGTAAATCCGGTATCGAATTAGTCTCTGCCAGTATGAATATGAGTAAGCGTACCTTGCAAAAACGATTGCAAGAGAAAGGGACTAGCTATCAAAAACTATTGGACATAGTGCGCTCAGATATTGCCAAGCAGTATTTGGTTGAATCTAATGTGTCGATGACTCGGCTCGGTGATATTTTGGCGTATTCAGAATTAAGCGCGTTCTCGCGGGCGTTTAAGCGTTGGTTTGGCGTTGCTCCAAAAAATTGGCAACAATAACAGCGCTGCAGTAATAATCAGAGAATTGTCATGAAAAATTTATTAGTTGGTTTTTTAATTGGCAGTATTGGCGTTATCGTCAGCGCTGAACAATACTCCCCTTATGTTGGTGGTAGTGCGGTGCCGCAAGTATTTTGGGGAGACACCCATGTACATTCAGCATTATCTACTGACGCCCTAGGGTTTGGTGTCAATCTCGGCCCTGATGAAGCCTATCGGTTTGCCGCGGGAGAAGAGGTTACAACGTCCTGGGGGTTAAAGGCAAAGCTAGGTCGGCCATTAGATTTTATCGTGCTGGCAGATCATGCTGAAAGTTATGGTTTGATGGAGTTAGTGCGTAACGGCGACGAACGTTTAATGAGTAATAATGAAGCCAAAGAGTGGCACCGTCAGCTTAACAGTACGCCAGAAGAAGCGGCCAAACTACGACAGTCATTTTATAGCAACAAAGCCAGGCGCGGTGCGATGCGTGTATTAAATAGTTTGAGTGACCCGACGTTAAACTTAGCAGTGTAGAATGAGGCGCTGGCAGTTGCCGAGCAACACAATAAGCCTGGTGTCTTTACTACTATGCTTGGTTATGAATGGACCTCGGCGCCAGGTGGCAGCAATTTACACCGAGTCGTGGTGTTTAGAGATGATCAAGCTAAAGTTGGCAAGCTACCACCGCTGTCAGCGACTGACAATCCTGATCCAGTTAGTTTGTGGAAATCTATGCAGCAATACGAAACCGAGTTTGGTGGTCAAGTATTGGCGATTCCCCATAACGGAAATTTGAGCAATGGCTTGATGTTTCCGCAGACTGAACGGCTTGGCGGAAAGCCCGCCGATGACGAGTATTTTGCCCTGCGCGCGCGTTGGGAACCATTGTATGAAGTAACCCAAATTAAAGGTGATGGCGAAGCTTACCCGTTGTTGTCACCTGATGATGACTTTGCTGATTATGAAACTTGGGACTTTGGTAATTTTGCTGGAGTGCCTAAAACGCCCGATATGTTTGCCAAAGAATATCCACGCTCGGCTTATGGTTTTGGTATGGGCTTAGCGCAAAGCGGTGGTGTTAACCCTTATCAATTTGGTCTAATTGGCTCGTCTGATTCTCATACAGGTTTAGCCACTGTTGAAGAAAATAACTTTTTTGGTAAGCACAGTGGTGTTGAACCGGGTGAAAAACGCTGGAATAAGATTGTTGGAAAGGGACCCGATCGAGCGGTTAAAGCATGGGAGTTAGCGTCATCTGGTTATGCTGCTGTGTGGGCGGCTGCAAATACACGTGAAGCTTTGTGGGATGCCATGAAGCGCAAGGAAGTTTACGCCACTACCGGTACCCGTATGACGGTGAGGTTTTTTGGAGGCTGGAATTACACCAGTGATGATGTGTTGGCCGGAGATTATGCCCGCATAGGTTATGCTAAAGGCGTGCCAATGGGAGCGGTACAAGCAGTCAAAGAGGGCGGCGCGCCAAGCTTTATGGTGGTAGCCGTTAAAGACGCTATTGGTGCCAACTTAGATCGAGTGCAGATTGTAAAAGGCTGGGTTGATAAAAGTGGTAAGGCCCAGGAAAATATATTCAATGTGGTGTGGGCTGGAGACCGTCAGTTGGATGAAAACGGTAAGTTAGCAGCTATAGAAAATACAGCGGATGTGAAAGATGCCTCGTGGAGTAATAGTGTTGGCGCAGAGCAATTAGCATTTGTATGGTCTGACCCTGATTTTGACTCGGCTAATCCAGCCTTTTATTACGTGCGAGTATTAGAAATTCCTACGCCACGCTGGACCGCTTATGACCAAAAGCGCTATGGCAGCGAGATGCCAAAAGAAGTACCGATGACGGCTCAAGAGCGCGCTTATACCTCGCCTATTTGGTATCAAGTTACTCAGTAATTTTGTTGATGCCAAGCTAGTTGTTGTTACTTGCTTGCTTGGTAAATTTTTTGCCCGCCTAAAAAAGTTTGCAGTACTTTAATCTGATGAATACTGTGAACTTGGGTTTCAAATAAATTCTTTTCGAGTACAACCATATCGGCCTTTTTGCCTACGGTGATAGACCCAATACTGCTTTCCATTCCGAGTTGCTTTGCGCCACCAATAGTGTAGCCGTGGACAAGGCTAGCAAGGTCTAGGCGCTCATTGATATTGGGCTGAATAGGGCCATTTTCTTCGCCAGCGTTTTGTCTGGTGTGACCAATTTCTATGTTGAACAGTGGTGACATACCCAAGGTTCCTGCGCCCGTGGCCGGATAGTCACTGCCAAAACTTAAAGTGATATCAGCATCGTTTAGGCTATTGAAACGAAAGAAGCGCGAAAACTGATCGGTGCTGACAAATGCTTTGCCGTACTCATCATAAGATGCCCAAAGCGGCGTACTTTGCGCAATAACCCCTAGCGCAGCCATTCGCTCAATATCTTCATCGGTAATTATTTGGACATGACAAATGGTAATAATCGGATTGCTATTGGGATACTTATTTTTAGCTAGCTCAATTGCGTTAAGTGTTTCATGTATAGCTCTATCGCCTAGTGCATGAATATGAATGTCGATTTCATTAACGGTTAGCTGTTCAATCATCGTATTCATTTGTTGTTGACTAAAGACAGTTTCCCCTTTGTTATCAGGCTCACCTTGGTAGGCTTCAAATACACCCGCTGTTTTACCTTCTACGGTGCCGTCATTCATAATTTTTACGGTGGTAATTTTGTAAGGTTTGGTCTGGCTGTCAGCTTTGGCTTGGCCAATTTGCTCAATCATCTCGTCCAAATTTTTATCTTCAGCAAAAAATAGTGAGCCGACTAGCCGCACTGTCATTTGGTTTTTAGCTACCAACTCATCCAAAATGGCAAACAGATGATCTTCCAGTTCCAATGCACTCGCATCAAATACACTGGTAATACCATAGCTATTCATTATGTTAATAATATCACTAGCGCCTAAGGCAATACTTTCAGGGGTGATTAGGTTTAAGTCAGCAACAGCCATGCTGGCAGTTACTTCTAATAAGTAACCACTGGGGTTACCTTCGTTATCACGTTTGTAATAGCTAAAACCCGGTGTGGGGTCCGCTGTGTCTTTAGTCAAATTAAGTAACTGCATTGCCTTGGTGTTTACCCAGCCGCCATGAAAGCCTTCATCCCAGATAAAAACCGGCCTGTCACTAACGATGCTGTCTAGCATTTCTGCAGTAGGGCCCTGCGGGCCAAATGCACTGGCTAAAAAACCATAGCCTAATAGATGTGATGCATCCGGATTATCTTCAGAAAATTGTTTGATTTGCGCTAACCATAGCGCCGGCGTGGCGTAGGTATCTAGCGATAAGCTTCTAACATAGGCGCCGCCCATAATAAGATGTGCATGGGAGTCGATAAAACCTGGGAGCAACATTTTTCCGTTAAGGTTTTGTTGCACTGTGTTGCCATCAACCCAGTTTTGTACGTCTTTGTCATTACCTACATAGACAATCTTGCCATCCTTTATAGCGACAGCTTCGGCCCATGGTTTTTCCTCGTCAACAGTATAAACGTTGGCGTTGTAGAGGATTAGATCAGCGCTAGGTACAGCCTCACTTTGGCAGCCCGCTAAGCCAATAAATGCGATAAAAAAGCCTAATAGTAGTGCTCGGAAAATAATAGTCATGGCATGGCCCTGATGAATAGTAATAGATTTAGCTTAGTGGAGTTTAGCTGTTTGTTCTACCACTCCTAAAGGATTATTGAGGCTAGTTAGTCAATATGCTCAAAGGTCTTTTTTTTGCTCTCGCGAGCGGGTAATCTACAGCAGAGATTTATACTTTATTAATCATTCTTCGAGACTGCCTGTTATGAATATCCGCCGTTTTTTTATGGGCCTTGGTTTAGCGTTGCTTATTATTCTGGCATTGATTCCGCTCATAACCTCTATAGTCGCTGAATATATAATTGATGATCAGTTAGCGCTGCGCGGTGCGTCTAATGTGTCAGTTGATGAAATCTGGATAAATCCGTATACCGGTATAGTCGACATTAAGGATCTAAAGTTTTCTGTAGCCGAGGCTGAGTACAGTTTGACCTTGTTACAATTGACTGTTTCGTTAGAAGAGTTATTGGATCGCAGGGTTTGGGTGGAAACCATTGATATCGATGGTTTGGACATAAAAATTCGTAAAAATGATGCAGGTGAGTTGCTAGTTAATGGTCTTGATCTTTCTAGCCAAGCGAAAGAAAGTAAAATTGTTAACCAAGATATTGCTGGAAAGAATAGCGCTGTTGTTTGGAATTTCGCGCTAGATTTTTTGACGATAAATGACCTGCGGCTAGATATCGAATTGGCTGAAATAAATGTAATGGCTCATCTCAATAGCTTAGTCATTAGAGATATTGATACTGGGGTTAAAAAATCGGCAACTATTGAAATATCATTAGATATTAATAAGGTACAGCTACCTGATGCAGATCTAACTGCTAAATTAAATGTTAACTACAAAATAGATCTTGAGTTTGAAGGCGTGCTTGAAGGTAAGCCAAGGATTAATGCGAAATCAATATTGGATATTAGCGATGCTGCAATTGATTCTCAGGGTTTTTCTGTTGTAGTCCCAGCGGCTCAGTTTAATTTACAGGGAGACCTTGATTACGACGGCGAGCTTGCTTATCAAGCAATACTTAGCGCGAATCTTAAACAGCTTGTTGTTACGCACTTAGCAACTAATAAACTGATTGCGCAGTTTACTAAATTAGCATTGGACGCCACTCTTAGTCCTAGTGATATTAATATTAAAAACATAGCTGTAAATGGCTTGCATGCCTTTACTCAATTAGCAGATATAACCCCTGATTTACTAACTAATGCTGACATAAATATTAGCCAAGTGGCCGTCGCATTAACGCCCGAGCAAAGCTTAGAAAGTATTGATGTGCAGGAGATTGAGCTAGCTAGCGCGGTCATTCGCTTGTTGGTAGATAAGCAAGGTGAGCTGCCTCAAATAGCGATGATTGAAAGTTTATTGCCAGCTAACAGAGTGAATGATGACGTAGAAACTACTAGCGCAGTGACAGTAACGCCAGTTATTAATCAGCCAGTTACGACTGAATTAATCGCTATTACAATACATAAAATCATTCTTCAGCCTGACGTGATTGTGTATTTTGATGACAAAAGTGTTCGGCCAGAATTTAGTGAAGAAATTAGAGTGGTGCGTGCTGAGATAAATAATCTGGTGATAAATAACGCCCAAGAGTTAACCGATATCGACTTGGAATTGGGTTTATCCCATGATGCAGCTGTGGTCTTTAATGGCCAATTTAATATGCTTAGCCAGTTGGCCGATGCAGATTTAACAATTGAGAAATTCCAGCTGTTGAGTGTGAGCGGTTATGCCAAGGATGCAGTCGGTTATGCTTTAGAATCGGGCCGTTTTTCTTTAGATTCTGTGATTAAAGTCGCCGATGGACAATTACATACAAACCATAATATTTTGATCGATCGATTAAGCTTGCGCGAAATTACTGCTGACAAAGCAAAAAAGATTAGCCAGAAAATGAGTATGCCTCTAGAGAAAGCATTAGATTTATTGCGTGATAGTGACAATCGAATAAAGTTAACGGTGCCGATTGCGGGCCCGGTGAACGACCCCGATGTCGATATTCAACAGATTATTAATAAAGCACTTGGCAGTGCTATGGCTAAAACGTCGATGTTGGTATTGAAGTCTTTGCTGCAGCCATACGGCGCACTAATTACTATCGCGCAATATGCCGGTGAAAAGGCGACAAAAGTTAGATTAGAGCCTATTGAGTTTGATGATGGCGTGGCGACACTTAATACTGCCAATATTGCGTATGCCACTAAAGTTGCTGGTTTAATTAAAGGGCGCGAGTCCCTAACAGTAAAATTATGCGGTGTTACTGATAGCGATGATTTAGCTGCAATACGAACACCTGATGATTTAACTATTGCTGAGGTTGGCGCGGATGCTAGCGAAGAAGCTATGCACAATGTGCTAATCGATATATATGACAGCCAATTACAACTCTTGGCCAATAAACGTGCCAAAAATTTGAAAACATTTTTCCTGCAGGAACAAAATGTTAATCCAGATCAGCTAGTTATGTGTTTATCAAAACACAGTAAAGAGAGTATCGTTGGCGGCGTAGAGCTAAGCATTTGATATAGACTTAGTTCAATAGAATTAAATGATATTTAGAAGTTTTATGATGGGTATATCAGGTCGAAAGAACAGCTGTATATTTATATGATTATTTTTTCATCTATCGGAAATTGTACTAGCTCGATATTAAAGTTGGTCTCATCAATAGTAAGCTAAAAGAGGAGGGATGATGAGCCAAGCAACCACATAGATGGTGTGAATTACGGTCCACTAGCCGCATTAATTGGTACTTGGGCTGGCGACAAAGGCGTTGATAAAGCACCGGAGCCCGACGGCGAAGAGCTCAATTTTTTTATGAGACAATATTATTTGAAGCGATTGTTGATGTCTATAATGCCGAAAAGAAAAACCTTGCGGTGCTGCGCTGTCATCAGGTGGTTAGTCGTAACACCAATGATGAAGTGTTCCATACGAAGCCGGTTATTGAATTTGTGATAAAGCCGACGGGACAATTATACAATCATTTTCTATTCCGGGTGGGGTAGCAGTGTTGGCGGGAGGTAATTGCTGCGCGCCAGAAGATATTAATGCTGAGCTAACCCTAAGTATGAAAGCGGTAGCTGGTGACCTGACTTTTGGCGTTTTGCAATCACCGTTTATGGAAGCCAATGCAAAAACTACTGGGTTTACTCACGACATCACTGTGAATGGTGAGAACATGCGTTATACAGAGGCAACCTTTTTAGATATATATGGTAAAAAGTACGATCATACTGATATTAATCGTTTACAGCGAAGCTAACTTGCAGGTAATAAAAAAGGGACGAATAGCCCCTTTTTTATTACTAGATAGACTTAAAGCGCGGCTAACACTGCGTCAGCACTTGATGCTTCTAAGGCGGCGGCATCAACCCCTAAATACTCAACAGTCCCGTCATTAACAATCATCGCAAAACGTTGGCTACGTGTGCCCATACCAAAGCCGCTACCATCCATTTGCAGGCCTAGAGCTTCGGTGAAAGTAGCATTGCCATCAGCTAGCATAAGAATATGCTCTGCATTAGACGCTTGGCCCCATGCCCCCATTACAAATACATCGTTAACCGACACACAAACAACAGTGTCTACGCCTTTAGCTTTTATCGCATCTACATTTACCACAAAGCCGGGCAAATGTGCGGCAGAACAGGTTGGCGTAAAGGCTCCCGGTACAGCAAATAAAGCAACTTTTTTGCCAGTAAAAATATCGTCAGTACTAATATCGCTCGGTCCTTCTGCAGTCATTGTTTTAAAAGTGCCAGCAGGTATTTTGTCGCCAGTTGAAATTGTCATGATGGATCCTTGTTGTTTGTTTGAATGATATATCTAAAGCTTTAGCATACTGGATCAATAATAATTTTAAACCCGTATTGTGTAAGGGTATTCGAGAGCTTTACCAATTATAGCCATTACTGGCCTTATTTGTGGTTCTAATTACAGTGCTATTAGCTATGTTGAGATATTTACAGTGGTTTTATATGCCTCATTGGGCCCTCGCTAATTAAATGCTAGGCTGGCATAACAATTTTATTAGAGACAGGCAGATCAAAAAGTACTGATAGTTTTATTTCTAGTGGTGGTTGGTTTGGTCGGCCTAGGTTTTGGTTTTAAGGCTCAATTTATAGAGCTGGCCAAAGACGCCGTTACCAGCGATATGTTTGTTGCCAGTGAGACCGACGATTTTAATTCAGGGACAAAAATAGGAGAAAAATTCCCCGCTATTAGCGCCACTTTTAATGACGCAACGGTGACTTCTCTAACGCAGTTCGCCGGTAGTAGAGGTACTATTTTTGTCGTCAGTCGTTCACTTGTCTGGTGCCCATTTTGTATGAAGCAAATGGCCCAGCTTAATAAAAGTTTAGCGGGGTTTGAGCAGGCAGGTATTAATGTTGTTGGCCTCACTTACGACTCGCCAGAAGGTCAACAACCGTTTAAAGACAAGTTTTCTATCGTTTACCCCATTTTAAGTGACAATGATGCGGCCAATGTTAAGGCGCTCGGTATTCTCAATGAAAAGTATTCGCTAGGTGAAGCGGCTTATGGCATTGGCCATCCAGGCGCATTTGTGGTCGATACTAACGGTATGATTGTAGGGAAAATATTTATAGAGGCTTATTCAACGCGGGTTGATGCAGAATCACTCTTTGAGTTTTCTGATAACTTACTAAATTAATCTAGCCGTGTTAAAGGTAATAATATGAGCGCTCGAACTTTTTAAATATTGGTGGCAATAATAGACTTAGGGTTTTCTCTGATATTTTTTATAGTAGTGGTTCCACCGTTAATAGCAAATCCGGATATTATTGCTGCATTCACTGTCGGCTTTGTGAATCCATATTCATCGGGTTGTTCAGCTGATGTAATTGCTTGCTGGTTGATCTTAACTATTTGGATTATCTATGAGGCGAAAAGTCGGCAGATCAAATATGGCTGGATCTGTGTTGTTCTAGGACTTTTTCCTGGCGTAGCCGTCGGTTTTGCATTGTATTTAATTATTAGATTTAGGCAGTTATCAGCGTCACATAATTGATTAATAGCTATAAATACAGCGATAGCATGCTGTTATTTCTGTAGATAGTTTGGTTATACGATTTTTGTTATCAAAGTATTAAAAATCTACCGTGGACTTTAGCCCCAGGCATGTTGGTGCAATATATTTTATATAAGTGGCGCTTTATTGTGATGGTCACACTAATGTAACAAAGCCATTTTATGGTATATATATTTTCACAACTCTTCGTACTGGATTAATTGTTGGGTTTGTTATGCAATTTAAAAAAATCACGGCTGTCGAGACGCCGTATAAAGGTGTAAGCGAAGAAGATTATCAGATTGAAAAGCATCGCCTGCAGCTCGAAATTCTGCGAATACAAAAGCGTATTATTCAAGATAATAGACGTTTGGTTATTGTCTTTGAAGGGCGTGATGCCGCCGGTAAAGGCTCGACGATTAAACGTTTTATCGAGAATATGATTCCTTCCAGTTGTAATATAGTTGCCCTGGGTATTCCTACCCCCAAAGAATCAAAAAACTGGTTTAACCGTTATGAAAAAAATCTGCCCAAACTGGGTAATGTTACCTTCTTTGACCGTTCTTGGTATAGCCGAGCACTGATAGAACCAACTATGGGCTACTGTAGTAAAGCGCAATACAAATACTTTATGAGTAAGGTATTGAATTGGGAGCACAAGCTGATAGAGCAAGAGGGCATATTACTAGTAAAAATTTATCTGTCCGTTGATAAAGAAGCCCAGCTATTTCGATTTGAAAATCGCTTAGATAATCCCTTAGCCTACTGGAAGTTCTCAGAGAATGATTTGAAGGCAAGAGAGAAATGGGAGTTATTCACTCGTTTCAAAGAACAGATGTTTACTCATGCCTCGTCTGAGAAGTCGCCCTGGGTTGTTATTAACGCCAATAAAAAGCGAGAGGCACGGCTAACTGCTATGCTGCATATTGTACGTTTATTGGGCAAGAAAAAATTCGAAGCATTAACTGGTGAAGATGTCACAAAGAGTTATAGTATTAAAATTGGTGGTGTGAAGTTTAGAGGGCTAAGCTCACAACAACATGCTGTACTGGAAGAATTAAAAGAACAAGAAAGTTATTTTATTGATTTAGACGATAAGGCCGCTTTTAAATAATGACAATAGATAATGTACCGAATTTAGATGAAGCGCTAGGGTTACCTATAATAGAGTCAGCTGGTGGCTTAGTTTGTAATAATACTCATCATATTTTGTTAATGTTCAAGCGCGGTAAATGGGATATGCCAAAAGGTCGGGTTGACGAGGGCGCAACGCGGGAAGAATCGGCGATTAGAGAAGTCGAAGAAGAAACCGGTTTGAAGGCTAAAAACTTAACGATAGAAGCAAAACTGACATCTACATGGCACACAACTAGCCACAATAAAATTAAGTATTTGAAGAAAACCCACTGGTATTTAATGCGTTACGACGGCAATGATGATGCCTGTCCGCAAATACAAGAAGGTATTATTGAATGCCGCTGGGTTCACTTGAGTGACTTGCCTCAATATCGAGAATCACTGCGTGCGCGGGTTAATTACGTTATCGATTTCTGGCATTCAAATATGGCCTATGTGCCTAGACCCTAGCGAACTAACAGTAATTAGTCGCTCAATTTTATTTCAATAAATACTAATTCTTTAGCGGCACGTTCAACATGTTGTTGATTAGGTATTTTGTCTTTGTCCAAACTCACGTCTGAGAAGCTTGCGCTGCGCGGCAAAGCTGTTAAAAAGTCACCAAAGGCCTGCGCAATAACCACTTGGTCTTTGCTAACTACTATTGGTTTACCTATAAGGTTTTTGCCTTTAAGCAATAACTCTATTGACTCGACATCTTGTAAGTTTCGCCACCATTGATTTACATAATCGGTAAAACAATGGACTGAGCCATCGACAATTCGATAGCTAACGGGAGTGGAAAGAACTCGGCCGCTTTTACGCCCGGTAAATTTTAATAATACAATGTTGCCGCTCATTATGAAATGCAGTGGTGAGTTAAGCAGCATTTTTACTATCGGGTTAAGAACTTTGAAAATTGGATTAGCCATTGGCGTGTCTCTTGTTAAGTGCGTCTTTTACGCAGCATAACTATTTGGAAGATCACTCCAACCACATAGATCATTAAAAATGCCAGATAAAAGCCACGTAATAGTGGATCTTCAATGTTGGTAACAATCGGGGCGTCTGTAGGCAGACGCATTAAACCGTCGGTGATGGCTGGGATCATATGGAATAAAAACGTCGCTGAAAAGCTGATAGCTTGTACGTAAGGAGATAGTTTGCCAAATAGTTGTTTCTTTTCCGCCAGTGCGCCAACGGCTAAAGCTAACAAAGTCAAAATGGCCAACACATGAGCAGGGTTAAAACCGCCCTGGTGGAAAATAAATAAAGCAGTTGCTGCGGTAACAAAAGTACACGCTAGGTATATTTTGCCAGAGCTTTGCTTAAGGCTAATCAGTTTGTATTTAACTAAGGCGGTAACCCCAGTGACTAAGGCAGTAATACCTATAATGGTATGAAACCAACCGAATAAAGTAATTTCTGGCATGACAAATTCCTGATTATTATTATTTTTATAAAGCGCACAGCATACGCTGATATGGCGCTAAAACAATTATCGAAAATCGCTAGCCTTAAACTGACGGCTTGCATTGCTACTTTTTATCAAAGTCACTCGCGTCGTGGCGTTCTAGCAACTGACCTTCTTCTGCCCCCCAAGCACGGTTTACCATGCGGCCACGTTTTACTGCTGGTCGGTCATGTATTTGCTGTGCCCAGCGCGCTACATTGGTATAACTTTTTACGTCTAAAAATTCTTGTGCGTCATACAAATTGCCAATAACTAACATGCCATACCAGGCATAATTAGCCATGTCAGCAATGGTGTAGTCGTCGCCAATTAAAAATTCACGTGTGGCCAGGTTTTTATCCAGTACATCTAACTGACGTTTTACTTCCATCGCGTAGCGGTCAATCGGGTATTCGAGTTTTTCAGGCGCGTAGGAATAAAAATGTCCAAAGCCGCCGCCAAGAAATGGCGCACTGCCCATATTCCAAAATAACCAAGACAGACATTCGGCCCTTGCAGCACCTTCAGTCGGTAAAAAGGCATCATATTTTTCAGCAAGGTAAACCAATATTGCACCAGATTCAAAGATCCGCGTCGGCGGGGTAGTGCTGTTATCCAATAAAGCAGGTATTTTTGAGTTTGGATTAATTGATACAAAGCCACTGCTAAATTGTGAGCCTTCATAAATATTAACGAGATAAGCATCGTACTCGGCGTCACTTTTGCCGAGCGCTAATAGCTCTTCTAACAACACAGTAACTTTTACGCCGTTAGGTGTGGCCAGTGAATGTAGCTGTAAAGGGTGTTTGCCAACAGGCAAGTCTTTGTCAAAAGTAGAGCCAGAGATAGGGCGGTTAATATTGGTGAATTTACCACCGCTTTGTGAATCCCATGTCCAAACTTTAGGTGGTATATATGTCGTTCCGGTCATAGTGTACTCTTCAAGGTTTAGGTATATTGCCGTTAAATAAACAACAGAATAAGAGCAGGGCTTATGAAAAACAAGAAGTGTCAGCTAAGTAGTGTCACCGGCGTGGTATTAATGGCGTTAGCGGTTAACCAGGCTGGGGCACAGCAGCCAGACAAGCTGCTATGGGGCGACACCCATTTACATAGCTCGTATTCAGTTGATGCCTATATGGCTGGCAACCGCTCGGCCGACCCTGACGTTTCCTATCGCTATGCCAAAGGCGAGCCGGTGGTTCACCCCTACAACAAAACCCGAGTACAAATTCAACAGCCGTTAGATTTCTTGTCTGTGGCAGATCATGCCGAGTATTTGGGTATTGTGCCATTGGTAATGAGTGGTGAGGCTGATACCAGTGAAATGGGTTTATTCGCCAGAATCAAATCGTGGTTTGTGGTGATGGGCTTGAATTTTGTTATTGAAGACCCGCTAGATGGCACCAAATTTTTTACCGGCTTATTGCCAGTACCCGAAATAGTATCGGGTGATTCTGCAGACCCTATACAAACAGCAATAGATGCGGGCACTAACCGTGGTCTAGATAGCGTAGGTTTGGTTGATGACGAAACCGCCGTGCGGCTCACCGCTTCCCAGTGGGAACGGTCAATGCAAGCGGCTGAACGACATTATCAGCCCGGTGTATTTACCACATTGGTAGGATGGGAATGGACTCAAACAGCCAGTGGCGCGAATTTACATAGAATCGTTGTCTCTGACACCGACGGTAAAACGGCCAGCACCTTTGACCCGGTGGGCTCTGACGATGCACCGTACCCAGAGCAGCTGTGGGATAAGCTAGCAGAAATATCTTTACAGACTGGGGCCGACTTTGTCTCGATCCCGCATAACTCAAATTTGTCTAAGGGCTATATGTTCGCTAAGCGTCAGCTTAATGGCGATGCGATAGATGCCGAATATGCAATCAAGCGCGCTAAATGGGAGCCATTGGTAGAAGTCACTCAAATTAAAGGCGACAGCGAAACTCATCCTGACTTAGCGCCAACTGATGAATTTGCTGATTTCGAGCGCTTTAACTTCTATTTACAAGCCGTGCCTCAAGCGCAGGGCTATAAAGCACAGCAAGGCGATACCATTCGTAGTGCTTTAAAAGCAGGCTTAGAGCTTGAACAGGAATTAGGTGTTAACCCCTTTAAATTCGGCATGATCGGCTCTACTGACTCACACTCAGGTATGGCCTCAGCAGAGGAGCCAAATTTTTGGGGCAAAGTGTCGGTAGATTCTGTGCCAGAAAATAAACGCCGTAACGAAGCTGGCGGCGAAGATATATATTCTAATGGCATAGACAGTTTTAATGGCTGGAATATGTCTGCAGGTGGTTTAGCAGCCGTATGGGCAGTTGATAACACCCGTGAAGAAATTATCGCCGCGATGAAACGCCGTGAAACATATGCCACTACTGGGCCGCGTATTAATGTGCGTTTATTTGCCGGTTGGAACTTTAGTGATACGGATTTGATGAGTGAAGATATTGCTACTACCGGATATGCCAAAGGTGTTCCTATGGGCGGCGAGTTAAGCGCCGCCGCTGATGGCGCGGCCCCGAGCTTTCTTGTTACCGCAGTAAAAGGCGGTTTAGATCATAATTTAGACCGTATTCAAATTGTCAAAGGCTGGTTGGATAAAAGTGATGTAGCGCAGGAAAAGATATTTAATGTTGCTTGGTCAGAGGGTCGCGAGTTAGACGCTAATGGAAAATTAACCCCAGTTGCTAACACAGCTGATATTCGTACCGGTAAAACTGACAATACCATTGGCGCTGAGCAACTGGCCACGGTTTGGACTGATCCTGAATTTGACGCTAGCAGTAACGCCATATACTACGCGCGGGTGCTGCAAATCCCAACGGTGCGTCACTCGCAGTTAGATGCTGTTGCGCTAGGGATTGAGACACCTTACGAAGGCCCTGCAACTATTCAAGAGAGAGCGTACACTTCGCCTGTTTGGTATAACACTAGTTTGTAGGGTGTTAGCCGATGACTAAAGAAGATATTTTTCCGTTAATAATTTACGGTTGTGACATATCGTACTTTACTGGCAAGTTAGAAAATTACTTTCGGCTAAAAGGGTTGCCTTACACCTTGCGTGCTATGCAGGGCCCCGGTGACTTTAAGCTAGTTAAGCAAAAAACTGGGGTAGAGCAAATGCCAGCTTTATTGCTGGGCGATGGCCGCTGGATGACTGACTCAACTAAAATCATTGAGTGGTTTGAACAAGCGTTTCCAGAAACCTCAGTTGTGCCGCTAGACCCCTTGCAACGCTTTGTTAGTTTATTACTAGAAGATTATGCCGATGAATGGTTGTGGCGTCCTGCCATGCATTATCGCTGGCATTATCCCGAGGGTGCCCACCACTCAAGCAGGCATTTAGTTGACGAATTAGCCGGCAATGTTCCTTTGCCGAGCTTTTTTAAACGTTGGGTAATGCGTATGCGCCAGCGCAGCGGCTACACCACGGGCGATGGTATTAACGCTAATAATGTAAAAGGCGTAGAAGATATTTACTTGCGCACCTTACAACAGCTTGAAGCGGTCTTTAAGCGGCGCCCATTTCTGTTTGGCGACCAACCAAGCCTTGCCGATATTGGCTTTTCTGGACCCTTTTTTAGACATTTTGGTTTAGATCCTATTCCTCAAGAAATAATGCGGCAGCAAGCGCCCAGTGTGTTCGAATGGATTGCCAGGTTATGGAATACCAAATTAGAACGAAATAACGACAGCTATATTGACGGTATCCCCGCAGATTTAGGGCCGCTGTTAGATGAAATTGGTAATAGCTATCTGCCCTATTTATGCGCCAATGTCGACGCTGTTGCAGCTGGGGAAAAACACTTTGATGCTGAAATTGGCGGCGTAAAATATGTTGGTGCTAGATACTCCCGCTATCGAGTGTGGTGTTTACACAATATAAGAGATAGTTATAACGACCTGCTAGAGCCTGCGAAAAGTTCAGCTAAAAAGCTATTGCAGCAGCACAATTGTTGGGAGCCACTATGGCGTCATCAACAATTACCTCTGCTAGATGGTCAGGAGGCGGGTTTGCCATTTAGAGGTAATACCAAAATGGTTGGCACTAACGAGTAATATTTTTTATTCTAGCTTAGCGATTTTGCGCTGCCACGGTTAGACTATGGGCTTTGCCAATATTCGACTAATCGACTCCGTTTTATGCCAATAAAAATCCAGGTATTGTTACTGAGCTTGCTGTTGCCAGCTGGCTGCGTTATGCAGTTGCACGAGCGTATGCCAGAACCAGATTCCGCCTCAGCAAAGCCATGGCAGCTGCGCTGTGAAGTCGCTCAGTCGGCAATGCCAACGTCAGTAGATAAGCTGCGCGAGGTTAAAGGTAAATGGCTATGGGCGCGGGACGGTGATGGCAATCCAGTAGAGCTGGCTGGTAAGTTAGAAGACGGTTTTTATGTGTTGAGTGGCTTTGCCAATAATGACGCTATCCCAAGTACTGAACTATTTAGACAGCAGTGTTTAACGACATTAGCTGAAGAACAATTTTCTGATCCGACAACCTTTATTAATATGCGTGCAGCGCGTCTTAGCGAGGGTATTAATCTAGCTATTGTTATCCCCGATGAAACTACCCAGCGCGTGGTGTTATTTGGTGACAGCTTGTCAGACACCGGTAGATTAAAAAACCGGTTAATCGTTTTTCCTGAGTCACCTTATTGGCTAGGACGCTTTAGTGATGGGCCAGTATGGATAGATTATTTAGAAGCGTTTAATCATGTTGCAGTTCAAAACCACTCTTATGGTGGTGCGTTTACGGTTGATCATCGAGCTGTTCCCGGTGAAAGCGTATTAGACAAAATAAAGGAGGAAGGGCAGCTTTTTGTCAGTGGTAGTATAGATCTGCAAGTGAGTGACTATATTGACTTCCAGTTAACTAGCGGCAGCCTGAAAGCAGTAGAGGGAACGACCTTTGTTTTATGGAGTGGCGCCAATGACTACATTTCTAAAGAGCCAATCAGCGGTGTCATAGACACCTTTTTAAATACATCTAAAGGTGCGCCCGGCTACAAAGAAATGGTAGATGAAACCATACTGGCGCTTGAACGGTACCTGAAACGCTTATACGTCATTGGTGCAAGACGGTTTATTTTGATGGACTTGCCAGACTTGGGCGAAACGCCAGTTGTGTTGCAGAATGAATCGTATATGAAGGGTAATTCAGAGCAGTCTGACCAGCAGCGCAGAGCGGAACTGTCAAAACGCTTGAGCGCCTTGTCTGCTGATCATAATCTAGCAATTATCGAGATGGTGGCGCGGATAAAAGCACAGTTTGATGATGTCGCTATAGCATTGGTAGAAACTAGCAAGTATATAGCCGAAATTTCTGTTGCGCCAAATGGTTTTGATTATGGCTTTGCCTTAGAGAAAAATAGTAAGCCGTTATTGTTAGAAGGTGGAGCTAAGCTAATCCAGAGCAACTGCTACTCTGCCGGCTATCTTGGTACCAGAAAATCAGCCACCGTTTGTAGCGATCGGCAAAGTGCGATGTTTTGGGATGTTGTCCATCCAACAACGTTCTCTCATTGTTGGCAGACTTATATGATCGCCAAGGATTTAGCCAAAGTAGGGTGGTATGGCGAATTGCCGCCATTGGCGGATTATAAAAGTTGGTGTAAAAGAATCACTAATGACAACGGCGTAGCCAATGATAAAAAATGGCTGCTGCGCGGTTTGACGACACAAAGTGGTCGTTAATATTAACGTAAAATTACGGAGGCATTATGAATAGTAAAACATGGCTAGTATATTTATCAGGCGAAATTCATTCAGATTGGCGCGAACGTATTATTGATGGCGCCAAAGCTAAAAATTTAGCCATAGAATTTGCCAGCCCTAATACTGATCATGACAGCAGCGATATGTGCGGCGTCAATATATTAGGCGCGGAAGATAAAGCGTTTTGGCAGGATAGGCTGGGTGCCAATATTAATGCAATTAAAACCACCACCTTGCTAAAAGATGCTGATGTTGTTGTGGTGCGCTTTGGCCCAAAATACAAACAATGGAATGCGGCGTTCGATGCAGGCTATGCCGCGGCATTAGGCAAAGCACTTATTATTTTGCATGACGAAGAACATAATCACCCGCTAAAAGAAGTAGACGCCGCCGCTAATGCAACGGCGAGAACACCAGAGCAAGTGGTAGAAATTTTGCAGTATGTGCTTGGTGATTAGCTGGTAACGTTAGTTTGGTAGAGATTAGATGGACTGTAATCTTTTTGTCATATCCCTCTATTATTGTTGAGCGATAGTCTAAAAGGTGTCGCCATGAAAAATTTTTTCTTATCACCGTTAGTGATTTCCTTAACTTTGCTTGTGGGTTGTGCTGCTTCTAAACAGCAGTCAAATTCTGACTCTGTAGTCAGTGATTTTAAAGATGCTATGAGTTGTGTTACTTCTCATAGCAAACCTTCACCAAACAGCGCTAGTAATATAAGTTTGAAGCTTGTAGGTACTTATGCATCAGGTAATCCTTTCGATACTTCTTCTGCAGAAATTGTCAGTTACGATGAATGTGCGGATAAAATTTATGTGGTCAATTCACAAGATAAAACCGTAGATATTTTGAGTTTCAGTGATAGCGGCGCACCAATCAAAGTAGGGCGGATTGATTTACAGCAAGCTGCTATTAACGCCGGGATTGAAATCGGCGCGGCTAACAGTGTATCTACCGCTGAAGGTTTAGTTGCTGTGGCTATTGAGGCCGCTGTAAAACAAGACGCGGGTATTGTCGCCTTATATCGATCTGACAATTTATCGCTGCTTAATACTTATCCGACTGGAGCCTTGCCCGATATGGTAGCGCTTAGCAGTGATGCCAAGTATATTGTTATCGCTAATGAAGGAGAGCCAAACGGCCAGTACACCGTTGATCCTGAAGGCAGCGTCACTATTGTTGATCTTTCTAACGGTTATCAACAAGCGGTAGTCAGTCAGGTGTCTTTTGCTGATTTTAACGACGGTATGCAGCGCTCAGGGGAAGCACAAAAATATGGTGTGCGTGTTGCTGGGCCAAATGGTACAACAGTCGCTCAAGATTTAGAGCCAGAATACTTAACCATTGAAAATGGCAAGGCTTATGTGTCGTTGCAAGAAAATAACGCAATAGCGGTAGTAGATATTAAGTCAGCGTCAGTCGATAGGTTGTTTTCTTTAGGGGTTAAAAGTTGGGATGCTAAGTCGGGTAATCAGCTTGATGTAAGTAATAAAGATAAACAGTTAGGTAATTTTTCGAGTTACCCTCAGCTAGTAGGCTATTTTATGCCTGATACAATTACCAGCTTTCAGCATGACGGTAAAACCTATCTCGTGACTGCCAATGAGGGTGATGGGCGTGAATATGTATATGATGCTACTCAGGCACAATGCGACACTATTGGTGATAAATGGAGCGGTGATGAATACGAAGTTGGTGGTGATGACGAAGATGCAGAAAAATATATCGCTGAAGTAGACGACTGTATTTCCTTTACCGACGAAACCAGAGGCAAAAAACTAACCTTAGACAGCGCTCACCCTCTTAGTAAACTGATGGCTGACAAAAAAGGTCTAGGTCGCATAAAAGTAATTGCCGATAAAGGATCGCTTGATGCCGATGACATGGTTTACACCTTCGGCGCGCGTTCGTTCACTATTTGGACGACTGAAGGTGAAATGGTTTATGACTCCGGCGATGTTATTGCCAAGAAAATATTTGAGTTAGACAAAGAGAATTTCAATTCTACTAACGATAGTAATGACTCGGCTGATAGCCGTTCAGATGATAAAGGCGCTGAGCCGGAAGCAGTGGAGGTCGCTAACATCGACGGCAAGGTTTACATTTTTGTCGGCTTAGAGCGTCACGGTGGCGTTATGGTGTTTGATGCGACTGTGCCGAGACAGGTGGTTTTTAAGGACTATATTAATAATCGTGATTTCTCTGAGCCAGTATGCACCAAAACTGATGATGGTGACTGCGATAATGACGAGTACAATGTGAAGGCTGGCGATCTTGGCCCCGAGTCAATTGATTACTTTAGCCGAAGCGGGAAACACTACATCGCTGTTGGTAATGAAGTTTCAGGTACCACCACGGTTTATCAGATAGAGTTTAATTAGGTCGGCTGAAATTATTCTGGTAGCTGTAAAACAAGAGCTACCCGATTTAATCTAACTAGTTGCTATGCTAGCAAGTATCCGCACTAGACTTAACATCAGCTTTACCGCTAGTCGCTTTCAATGCCTTCAACACCACCCTGTGAGTATCTATAGGATCTATCACCGCATCTCGTTCTAAGTAGCCGCGGCTAATGCGACGGCAAGAACCCCTGGACAGGTTGTGGAGATATTGAGGTATATTTTAGCGTAGCACTACCATGTATCCACAACCCTTTTACTCGGCGTAGCGCCGCGGTTACTGCCACTCGATTTTAGCGCCTTTAACACAACTGCGCGTGTTTCCATCGGGTCTATTACTGCGTCTATTTCTAAATAAGCTGCAGCTTCAGTGGCTTTGCCTAGGTCATACATCATTTCTACTAAGCCATTAAACAGCTCTTTTTTTGCAGCAGGATCAACTTCTGCATCTAGCTCTTTTTTAAAACCTAGGTTTACCGCCCCTTCTAAGCCCATGCCGCCAAACTCGCCGCTTGGCCACGAGGCTGAATAACACGGATTGGCAAAACTGCCACCTGCCATCGCCATGGCGCCAAGGCCATAGCCTTTGCGTAAAAATATAGTGACTAGTGGTACTTCTATTGCGGCCCCAGCAATAAATAAACGTGACAGTCTACGCACGGCGGCTTCTTGTTCGTTGTCAGGTCCAACCATAAACCCTGGTGTGTCGCACAAGGATAAAATAGGCACGTTATAGCCGTTACATAACTGTAAAAAGCGCGCGGCTTTTTCTGCTCCATCTGAGTCAATGGCGCCGCCAAGTACTTTGCAGTCGTTGGCGATTAAGCCCATGGCTTTGCCTTCAATGCGAATAAAGCTTGTGACTATGCCGCGGCCGTCATTGTTACGTAACTCAATACATGTATTGGTGTCGGCAATGGTGCGAATAATGTTTCGCACATCGTAAACATAGCGTCTGTCTTCAGGCATTAACCGTTGTAGCTCGCTTTGGTTTGTGCATTCCCAGTTGTCGATATCGCCTTGAAATATACTTAATACTTTTTTTGCAATAACAGTAGCGTCGGCTTCGTCTTTAGCCACAATATCTACCACGCCATTTTTGCTTTGTACGTCAATTGGGCCAATTTCAGTCGCTGCAAATTTTCCTAGGCCACCGCCTTCAATCATGGCGGGGCCGGCCATTCCAATCCAGCTAGATTCAGTTGCGATGGTAATGTCGGCACAACCAAATAATGCGGCGTTGCCTGCAAAGCAATAGCCGTTGTTAACTGCAATGCGCGGCACTACGCCACTAAGTGCTGCCCATAAGGCGAACGATGGAATGTTCAAACCAGCAATCTGGGTTGTAACATCGGTGTCTCCAGGTCTGCCGCCGCCACCTTCTGTGTACATGATGACGGGTAGTTGTTGGTCGCGAGCAAGGGTAAGAATACGGTCTAACTTTTTATGATGAAAATAACCTTGAGTGCCGGCCAGTACCGAGTAGTCGTTGATGATGACGGCTGCATTACAGTTGTCTGGGTGTTGCGCTCCGTTAATAGTCGCGGTGCCGGTGATAATGCCGTCGGCAGCAGTCTTTATATATAAATCGTCTTTCTCGATGCGGGCGCGTTGGGCGGCAACCGCTAGTTGGCCGTATTCGGTAAACGAGTTTTCATCGACAAGGTCAGTTAAGTTTTCACGCGCAGTTCGATAACCTTTTGCATGGCGCTTTTCAGTCGCTTCAATCCGGCCGTCATCAAGGGTATTTAAATGGCGCTGTTTTAGGTTTGTTAGGTCTTCACGCTCGGTAGTTATTTTCTTCTCTGTCACGTCAGGTATTCCAATCGCTTATTAATAGACATCTATTTTAGCGTATTTGACGGCTTGCCGTAACGCTTGTTATCAACATGACAATTGAGTTATGCGCTTGACGACAGTCGTATCATCATTGATGATTATATGACTAATAATAACGACGAGATTATAAAATGCGTATTGTATTAAGTGCTTTGGTTCTAACCATTGCGATTACTGGTTGCGGCGGATCTTCTGACAATAATCCGGGTGAAACAATACCAACGACAGAGTCTTATGAGGCCACATTGCAGCGCACTGAGTTTGGTATCCCGCATATCACTGCCGATAGTTACGGCAATATGGGCTTTGGCTTTGGCTATGGTTACGCTTATGCGCAAGACAATTTTTGTGTATTGATGAAAGAGATAGTAAGAGCCAATGGCGAGTCGGCGCTATTACTAGGTGATGAGGGCGATATTAATGACGATTTTGTTTATAAATTGGTTAATAGTGATGAGTTTATAGAAGACGAATTGTTGCCAGCGCAATCAGTTGAAGTTAGAGATGTAGTGGCAGGTTTTGCCGCTGGCATGAATAAGTATTTTGGAGAAACGGGAGCCGCTGGTTTAGCTGGGGGTGATGAAGGCTGTACTAATGCAGCTTGGGCTAGAAAAATTACTCAGACTGATATGGGTAAAATGCTGCACAAGTTAATATTGCGCGCCAGTGCTGATCCTCTGGCAAAATTTCTTGCTGCTCAAAATGGGCCTGCAGTGACTGCCGCAGCGATGACTAAGGCTGAATTTTCAAAACAGCTGGCGTCTATTACTGCGCCAGAAATATTGCCGCCGCCTGAAGTACTTGGCAGTAATGCTTATGCCTTAGGCGGTGATGTCACTGAGTCTGGTACAGGTTTGTTATTGGGCAACCCACATTTCCCTTGGGCTGGGTCAAATCGTTTCTATATGGTCCATCTAACTATTCCTGGTGTTTATGATGCCATGGGAGCGTCTTTGCATGGTTTTCCGTTAATTAATATTGGCTTTAATGACAGCGTGGCGTGGACTCATACAGTCTCTACGGGTAATCGTTTTACTTTGTACGAGCTGACTTTGGATCCTAGTGACCCACTAAGGTATGAATACGACGGTGGGTTTCGAGATATTACCCAGCAAACAGTCACTGCTCAGCAAGTTGGTGAGGGCGGCGCAATAGAAGATGTAGAGCATATATTTTATATGAGTCACTACGGGCCTATTTTAAATCTAGGTGGTGTTAATGCATTGTTAGATGGCTGGCCGACGATAGTAGGCACAGTATACGCCCTGAAGGACGCTAACATAGGCAATTTGCGTGGCTTTGATTTTTGGGACGGGATGGCTAAAGCAGGTAATATGGCTGAGCTGTTAGAAGCCACTAAAGTTATCGGTAATCCATGGACTAATACCATAGCAGTCGATAAATTTGGCGAGGCATTATATTCGGATATTAGTACGATGCCCAATGTAACACAGGCGCAATATGACGGATGCATAGGGGTGGTGGTTGCCCCATTGTTGACCGGCTTCGGTTTGGTAACCCTTGATGGCTCTGATCCATTTTGCGAATGGGGTAATGATAGCGATGCCCCCGTTGATGGTGTGTTTGGCTTTGCTAATTTACCCAAGCTACAAACTAGAAATCACGCGGCTAATGCTAATGATAGTTATTGGTTGGCAGCTGTTAATGAGCGACTAAAAGGCTTTTCGCCGTTAATAGGGCAGGAACAGTATGAGCAAAGTTTACGTACACGGTTAACGTTTGACCAATTAGTTGATCGTTTTGATAACAGTGATAGTTTAGATGCAACGGGTTTGTTTAATACCGAAAAGCTACAACAAGTTATGCACAGCAACCGCAATCTTGCTGCCGAATTAGTATTGGATGAGGTGCTAACGATATGTGCAGCAGTTGCCGACTGGTCGGGGTATACGGCTAATACAGCTGAGGCGGCAGAAGCTTGCTTGTTGTTGGCTGGTTGGGATCGCAAGTCAGATAATGACTCTGTTGGTGAACATATTTTCTTAGAGTTTTGGCGTGAATTTCGCAACGAAGATAATATTTTTTTGGTGGCATTTGATGCCAATGATCCAATTAATACACCCAACACATTAAATGTTGGCGACAGTGTTGTGGTTGAAGCGGTGAAGCAAAACATTGCCGATGGGGTAGGAAGATTACTTGATGCGGGGATCGAATTAAATAAGCCTTGGGGCGAAGTACAGTTTGTTGAGCGCAATGGAGTGAGAATACCTATTAATGGCAGCACCGGTGCCTATAGCTTCAGTACCATATCTTCAAATTTAGTCGATGGAGAGGGTTATAGCGATATTTCTGCGGGTAATAGTTATATCCAGACGGTTGGCTGGGACAGTTCAGACTCTGCTTGTCCAGAAGTATTTGCGGTCTTAACCTATTCACAATCTACTGACCCAGCATCGCCGTATTATGCTGACCAGACTCAGTTGTATTCGGATAAGCAATGGGTTGATATGCCATTTTGTGCAGACGATATAGCGGCTCGCGCAATTGGTGATGCAGAAGTGATTACCAATTAATCTTCGATAATTATAATTAACAATGCTCGGTTTCGACTGGGCATTTTTTTGGTTAGTGACTTTTATAATGATATGGTTAGCGCTTGGTTTGAAATATTGATAAGACGACCATAGCGATTGTTGGTAACAGTGCCGACGGCTATTAACTGTAGGATAAGTTTTGATAAAAAAAGTATTTGTAACTCGTAATATGCCGGGCGATGCCTTAGCCGAGTTAGCGAAAGTTTGTGAACTTGACGTTTATAAAGGTGATGGCGCACCTAGCGCTGCAGAGCTGACCGCGCGCGCTGAAAATGCCGATGCGTTGCTGTGCATGATTACCGACCAAGTGGATCAAGCGTTAGTAGCGGCATCTCCAAATCTGCAAGCGGTTTCGACTATGTCGGTTGGTGTTGATCATATCGATATTGCAGCGCTCAGTGCGAGAAATATTCCTGTGGGTAATACCCCAGGAGTGTTGGTTGATACTACCGCCGATTTAACGTTTGCCTTATTGATGGCGGCGAGTCGGCGCATAGTTGAAGCGGATAATTATGTGCGTGCTGGCAATTGGACTGAGAAAACCAAGTGGGCACCTGATATGTTTTTGGGTAAAGATATTAGCGGTGCAACCTTGGGTATTATTGGCTTAGGTGAAATTGGCTGTGCGGTTGCCAAACGTGGCGCTGGCTTTAATATGCGGGTGGTCGGTTGGACCCATTCCGGGCGTAAAGTTGAAGGCATTGAATCATTAAGTTTTGAAGAGGTATTGATCCAATCTGATTTTGTTAGTATCAATGTAGCATTGCTAGCAGCGACCAAAAATCTAATCGATAGTAAAGCACTAAGTCTAATGAAAAACGACGCCATTCTTATTAATACGGCGCGCGGCGGCATTGTCGATGAACAAGCCTTAGCCGATGCTCTAGTCCAAAACAAATTAGCCGCTGCCGGTATTGACGTATTTGTCAGCGAGCCGATAAATATCGATAACCCATTACTTAAGCTAGCCAATGTGGTTGTCGCTCCACATATTGGCAGTGCATCTACTGCCACCCGCAGCAAAATGGCAAGCATTGCTGTTGCCAATATTATGGCAGCGATTGATAACAAGCCAATGCCGTTCGGTGTCAATTAAGCAAGCTGGCTCGCAGTCGTTTGACAGTTGAAATATTATTATGCGGTTGATTGAGCAGGTGCAACGACAGTAGATAGATGTTCTACTACTGGTTAAATAAAAATAAACTTAGAGAGAGATTAGTTATGGAATATGTCGCAATTGTCACGGTGTTAATTTTACTACAATATTTTTACTTTGGTATGGCCTCAGGCATGGCACGCGGTAAGGCGGGGCTGCAGGCGCCGGCAATTACTGGTGATGAATTGTATGAGCGAAAATATAGAATTCACCAAAACACTATGGAGCAGTTGGTAAGCTTTTTACCTGCTATGTGGATGTTTTCTTATTATGTGAGCCCTGTGTATGGAGCAGGTTTAGGGGTAGCATTTTTAGTTGGACGCTTTATTTACTCGGCGTCTTATGCAAAAGATCCAGCGACGCGCGGGAAAGGTTTTGCGATTGGTTTCTTTGCTATGCTAATTGGCTTTGCTGGCACACTATATGGCGCAGCAATCAGCTTGTTGTAAAGCTTATCGCCATGTGTGTGGGAGAAAAAGATAGATTTAGTTAGCTATCTTTTTCTCCCACCGGTTGGAATTAAAACGTTTAATATAAAGTATGTTTTTCATGATGTAGTCGGCAATTAGGGTAGCGTATACCCAAACCAAGCCAGCTTCAAAATGCAGTAATATCATTGCTAAACCAAAGCGGAAAAATACTAGGCCGCATATCGCTGCGATTAATGGGAAGCGGGTATCACCAGCGCCACGCAGTGCACCGCCTAGGGCAAAGTCTAAGGCTAAAAACGGTTGGGCGGCGCATAGTACATATAAAAATAATGCCGTCTTGTCAGCCACCTCACCTTCGCCCACTAGCCACTCAGACAGTTCTTGTGCAAAGTAAGCCGCTACCGCGCCCAGTATAGTCATAACAATTACCGATTGTTTAGCAGCCATCCAGCCAGCTTTACGGGCGCCAGCTATATCTTTAGCACCTAGGTGTTGGCCGACTAAAATAGAGCCGGCCATTGAAACGCCTAGGCCGATAACCATCGACACTGACAGCAGTGTTACACCAGTGCCATAGGCGGCATAGGCAGCTGTACCATAGTTGGCTATAACCCATAAAAAGCCAATAAAGCCAATTTGCATAATGGCTTGTTCTAATATGGTGGGCAGTCCAATGCGACATATATCACGCAGCTCTTTTTTTAATTTGTCAGCTTGCAATGAAAACGGCAGTACCAAGCGGCCATTAAACCATGAGCCAAAGGCTACCAATAACACACACGAATTGGCAATACCGCTGCCCCAAGCATTACCGGCTACGCCTAGTGCCGGTATTGGCCCAGCGCCATGGGTTAAAACAGTACACATCACAATGGTCAATGCCGCCATTAGCAGGGCGTAATACATCGGTGTTTTAGCGTCGCCAACGGCGCGTAGGCCTGCGGCTAACACCATATAAGCAGCGATGGGAAAATAGAAAAAACTGAAATTGCGCATATAGGTTATTGACTGCTCGGTAGCGCCAACAGTTAAGTTGAATATGCCAACAACATAGGGTGTGGCTGGCCAGACGATAAGTGTACTAACAAAGCCTAGGAAGCCAGCGAACAAGGATGCGGTGGTGAGTAGGCGCGCCGCCGCCGCCGGGTCATTGGCACCCCATTGTCTTGCAACTAGGGCTAATGTGGCGGTCGATATACCGCTGATAACGGCGGCAAATATAAAATATAAGCGCTGCCCTGTGGTAAGCGCGGCTATCGCGTCTCCACCTAGGGGGGCTACAATTTTTATATTGATAATATTGACGATAGTGAAAAATAAAAATACTGAACCAGACGGAATAGCTAAAGCCCAAATGGTCCGCCAATTAGTCTGGGGTATTGTTGTATCGGCCATGAAGTAACCTTTGCCAGAACTAACATTACTAACGGCTAGCTCAAAGAAGAATGTTTTTACGCGCTTTAAGTAGCCCAGCTAAATAGGGTTTAGCTCCAAATTATTAACCAAAATGACATACATATTATCATTACGATTGTTAAATCTAAACGCCGTTTCTTGTAGATGCAGAGATAGTGTATGTTTATGAATACCGTTAAATCTTGGAATGCGCTGACGACTGAAGTCCCAAAAACTATCCAATAATGAGTGGTCTTTAGTTGCTATATCTAAGCGCCTTTTTAGTCGGCTGCTATTCGGTGCCATCAAGGCAACCGCGCCGCCCAGTTGCTCCCAGTTGGCGGTGTCGCCAGCTAAAGCAGGTGCAGAGATCAGTTGCTGCGCTGCGCTTACTTCGTCGTCAGATATAACTTGCATGACAATGTCATCGTCTTCAATGCGCAAGGTGTAAACATCTTGTTTAGCGGTGTTGATGTCGGCAGTGTCAGTGTTGGCTATCCAGCGCCGAAGTTTTAGATAAATAGAATTGACCGAGCGGATGCTTATGCCTGTTTGCGAGGCACATTCAGTTGCGGTTAGGTCTTGGGTGAAACCAAATAACACACCAAGAAATAATTCTTCACAAATACGAGAGTGGCGATAATAGCGATTTTTGGCCTGATGGCGGCTCAACTTAGTTGGTGCTGATGTTGGTAGGCTAGAGTCCTGATTCAATTCTTGCTCAGCGATACTGACATAGTGGCTATTACTGAAAGGCATTATTGTTTTCTCTGCGATAAAATTGAACATATTAAATGTACTATAGCAGCTATAAACCGCCAGTGCTGAATGCCAGCTGCAGTGCTGGTAACGGTAATACTTATATTATGGTTGATTTTGACTGGATTAGAGAAAAATTATCGCTTGCTTACGACTGCTTGCACATTACTATTGGTAATAATAATTCGCCACTAGGTAAGGCTCATAGCCTGGTATAGAAAATCACCCAGCCGCATAGGATAATCGTCATTTTAAGTAACTATGAATTAGCGCTAGTTCAGCAGTTTCAAGCCTCTTTGTACGCGGCTTACATCCGTGGAGTAGTGCTTATTAGTGGCGAGCGAGAATGGGCGGAGCAATATGGCGCTGACCTATTAGCAATACTTGATGATAATTCCTTATGGATAGGCGATGGCGCGCCTGCTGATGTAAATAGTGATGTTGCAGCCAATGCCAAACGGTATTTAGGGCAGGATTTCAAGACGATTGTCTTCAACTGTTATTCTGGCTTTCATCCTGATGGTTTCGGCGCGCTTAGTGGCACTATAGTAGGCGGCGGCGTGCTAGTGCTGTTAACGCCGAGCTTTGATCAATGGGCGGCTTATCAAGATCCTGATTATCATCGAATAGCTGCACACAATACTGAAGTAAGTAGCCATAACTTTATTCAACGGATAATTGACAAGCTTTCTCAGAATGAAAAGCTATGGCATATAAAGCAACAAGCAGCAGTAAATAGTTTCCCGGCGATCAATGTGCCGGCATTTGCTCCAGCCACAAAATTTACCCTAACTACCGACCAACAATCTGCCTTTGAGGGAATTAAGAAAGTGGCCTATGGTAGGCCAAAGCGGCCGTTGGTGATCACTTCGGATAGAGGTAGGGGAAAGTCTACAGTGTTAGGTGTTGCGGCAGCTGACCTGCTTCAGGAGGCTGTTATTAGAGTAGCGCTATGTGCGCCTAGCAGGTCATCTGTTAACGCCGTATTTAGTCACGCTCACGCTTCCTTGCCTGACTTTACCCTGAATGGAAATACTTTAGTTGGTGAAAACAGGCAGCTGTTTTTTATGCCACCAGATGAGTTGCTGCGGTTGAAACCCGTCGCCGACATTGTTCTGGTTGATGAGGCTGCAGCGATACCAGCAAGTGTATTAACAGCAATTCTACTGCATTATCCACGGGTTGTGTTTGCTACCACTGTGCATGGCTATGAAGGCAATGGCAGAGGGTTTGCCGTACGATTCAAACCAACGCTGGAAGATTTATGCCCTCAATGGCGGCGAGTATTTTTGCAGCAACCAATGCGCTGGGCTGAAGATGATTTTTTAGAGTCACTGACTGCCGATTTGTTGCTGCTAAATGCCAGCGAGTCAGTCATTGCCAAGTCATCTACTAAAAGTGATTTACAGTTAAAGTTTGTTAGCGGTATTGACTTAATAGCCAACGAAAAATTATTAGGCGAATTATTTGGCTTGTTAGTGCAAGCACATTATCGAACTAGCCCTGATGATTTGCGCTTGTTGTTAGATGGGCCAAATATAAAAGTTGCTCTAGCCGTCTATGATGATGCGGTTGTTGGCGCCGTATTAGTTTCAGTAGAGGGCAATATTGAGCGGCAATTACATCAGCCTATCGAGCAAGGTAGTAGACGAGTTTCAGGTCACTTAGTGCCACAAATGTTGGCGGCCCAGGCAGGCATGCAGAATGTTTTAGGTTTACGTTGCTGGCGGGTTATGCGCATAGCTGTCCACCCTGATTTACGCCGCCATGCTATTGGCAGCAAGTTACTTGATGCCGTTGTTGAAAAAGCTAAAACCAAGCGACAGAATTATGTGGCGACCAGCTTTGCTGCTAGCGCCGAGGTAGTTGATTTTTGGCTAGCAAACGGTTTTACCCTACAGCACATTGGGTGGCGTCGCGATAGCGTTAGTGGCGCTCATACAGCTGTAATGGCTAAACCAATTAGCGACGTAACAATTGATGTTCTGGATCAGCAAAATCAAAGGTTACGAGCGCAACTACCTGTTTTATTGGCAGCTACTTTGGGTGATGTGGAGGCTGAAATCGCAGTGAAGTATATAAAAAATATGCCGATAACAGATCAATTCATAAGTGCTGCCGATGGCCGCGAAATTGGTCTATTTGTTGATCATCAGCGTAGTTTTGAGACTAGTATTGCCGCTTTAAGCAATACGGCGTTAATGCTGATAGCTAATTTGAATGACCAAAAGCTCTGCCAGTTGGTTGTGATCAAAGTGTTGCAATATAAGTCGTGGCAGCAAACAGCGGATTTATGCGGCTATAGTGGCAAAGGCGATATAGTGTCTGATTTGAAACAAGCCTATAGCGTACTTTTATAATAGCCATTAGGTGGCAAGCCAAATAGTCTATTGTTTAATGCGATAATGGCGGAACTAGGCACTACCTAACTTGTAAATAGTTTGTGTTAGCGGCGTCATTTTTAGAGTCGCACTGTTGTTATTATGATGACAAAGGTTCAGTCTGCGCAAGTAAACAGTAAGCTAAACTACTAAAGAACTACTAAAGAACTACTAAAGAACTACTAAAGAACTACTGTTAGCGGTTGTTGTTTAATTAGTTTACCCAATGATAATAAGTAATATGCTAGGAATAGAACCTATGACTGCTTTGTTAAGCTCGCAGAGCTTTAAAAAAGAGCTAGAAGCACAACAAAAATTGGTATCTCGAGCTAACGGTTTGTCAGCGCTAGCGCTGATAGGTATCGATTCATTTAAGCATATTACTGAAAACCACGGTCATCTAGTCGGCGGTGCTGTTATCACTCGTCTTACTGAATTCTTGCAGTCTTGTTTACGTAGTAGTGATGTATGTAGCCGCTATAGTGATGAAAAATTCGCTATTATTATGCCCGCGACAAGCGTTCATCAAGCTGCTGAAAAAATTGACAGTATTAGGGAAGAGTTTGGCAAGTTAGTGCAAACCAGTGCAGTGGATAATTTTAATGTTACGTTAAGTGCTGGTATCTCTGCTATTAGAGCCGAGCCAACTGATATATCCAGCGTTATTGAAGCGGCAGATGAAGCGTTAACAGAGGCGAAATCTGCGGGCCACAATAGGATAAAAGTCGCACCTTAAATTACAGTAGCTTGCTCAACTGGGCGATGCCAGATTTGGTGTCGCCTTTTTATTTTTTAGATAGCAGCCTTTAGGAAAAATTATGGCTAAAGTGAAAAAGATGTCATCACTGTTTGTATTGTTTGGCTACTTGTTGCCCTATAAAGGTCGGTTGATTGCCGCCAGTTTCGCATTGATTTTTACTGCAGCTATTACTTTGGCGATTGGCCAAGGTGTTCGTATCTTAATTGATGAAGGTTTTGTAGGTGGCTCCCAAGATCAATTAAACAAAGCAATAGCCTTTATTGTGCTGCTGGCATTTTTCATGTCGATCGGCACATTTATTCGCTTTTATTTAGTGTCTTGGTTGGGCGAGCGCGTTAGTGCAGATATTCGCTTAGAAGTGTTTAATCATATTATCACCTTGCACCCTAGCTATTTTGAAACTAACCGCAGTGGCGAAATCATGTCACGGTTAACCACTGATACTACTTTATTGCAGTCGATCATTGGTTCATCAGTTTCAATGGCATTGCGGTCTTCGCTAACCATGGCTGGCGCTTTGCTTATGTTGCTGGTGACTAACTTTAAATTGACAATGATGGTGCTTGGCGTTGTACCTATAGTTTTAGTGCCTATTTTATTTTATGGCAGAAAGGTACGTACATTGTCGAGGGAAAGTCAGGACACTATTGCCAATGTCGGGACTTATGCTGGCGAAATCATTCAGAATATTAAAACGGTACAAAGTTATACGCAGGAGGCTACTGAGAAGTCGTCTTTTGCTAAAGAAGTAGAAAATGCATTTTTTGTTGCGCGTCGACGAGTGTCGCAACGAGCTTGGTTAATCGCCGTTGTTATATTATTGGTATTTAGTGCATTGTCGGCGATGCTGTGGGTTGGTGGGCGTGATGTTTTAGCTGGCAATATGAGTGGCGGTGATCTAGGTGCTTTTGTGTTTTATGCGATTATTGTTGCTAGCGGTGTGGCCACTTTGTCGGAAGTATTTGGTGAGTTGCAGCGTGCTGCAGGGGCAACCGATAGATTGGTAGAGCTGATGGAGGCTCCGAGTAAAATATTGGCCCCCGCACAAGGCGCGATTGCGCCAATTTCCTTAGCCGCCGAGTTATCTTTTGATAAAGTCAATTTTTGTTATCCCTCAAGGCCAGATGAACTGGCTTTGGATGACTTTAGTTTACTGATTGAAGAAGGTAAAAGCTTAGCTTTAGTTGGACCTTCAGGTGCTGGTAAGTCTACTGTGTTTGAGTTGTTACAACGCTTTTACGATCCGCAGTCGGGCCATGTTAATTTAGCGCAGGAAGACATTCGTCAGTTTGACCCTCATGACTTACGCCAGCAGCTAGCAGTGGTGTCACAGCAGCCAGCATTGTTCAGTGCTGACGTGTCTTATAATATTCGTTATGGCAAGCCTGATGCCACGGATGAAGAGGTGGAGGCTGCGGCGAGGGCGGCTTATGCTCATGAGTTTATTTGTAAATTGCCCGAGGGCTATGGCAGTTTTCTAGGTGAGCAGGGTGTAAGGCTATCTGGTGGTCAGCGTCAACGAGTCGCTATTGCCAGAGCAATATTAAAAGATCCGCGAATATTATTATTGGATGAGGCAACCAGTGCTCTGGACGCAGAGAGCGAACATCAAGTTCAGTTGGCGCTAGAAAAGCTGATGCAGAACAGAACGACTATTATTATTGCCCATCGTTTATCTACTATTTTGCATGCCGATAAAATAGCTGTGCTTGATAGAGGAAAGATAGTGGCGACCGGTAGCCATAGCGAATTGATGCAAAGTTCTGAGTTGTATCAGCGCTTAGCTAAATTACAGTTTGATTCCCACGCTAGTTGAGTTACTAAACAAAAAGTTTTATCCAACCCTTGAATTTTTCTTCATTGGACTTATATAAATTGAGTGCTTATGTCTCCCGGAGAGTAGGCGCAATCCATTAATTTATATTGCTTCAACGGAGAATATATTATGAATAGAATAGACTTATCCCCCCTATATCGCAGCAGCGTAGGTTTTGATCGTTTTGGATCGCTGCTAGATACTGCAATGCGAAATGAATCATCAACTGGTGGTTATCCCCCATATAATATTGAGGTGGTTGGCGAAAATGAATATTCGGTTACTTTAGCCTTAGCCGGTTTTGATGAATCTGATTTGAACATTCAAGTCGAAAAAGGTGTGCTGACAATTCGTGGTGAGCAAGCTGGTATGGAAGACAGTGGCGAGTATCTTTACAAGGGTATTGCTAACCGTACCTTTGAAAGAAAATTTAACTTAGCTGATCACGTTGAAGTTAAGGGTGCTGCCCTTGATAAAGGCCTGCTAGTAATAAGTTTGGTTAAAGAAGTGCCTGAGGCGCTTAAACCAAGAAACATTGTGATTAACGGCAAAATCGCTTTGGTTGATGCTAACGCAGCCTAAAACGTAGTGTACTTGATCTTAAAGGCCCAGCTTGTGCTGGGCTTTTTTGCTAGCCAATATGTGTTTTAAATGCTTGTAACACCATACTTTCATGAACGTTTTTGGTCTGAATAATACTGAGTTCTCTACTGAGATTTAACTCAGGAGTGTTTAGTACTTTAAGTTCCTGGTGTTTAATTTCTGAGGCCAGCGCTAACTCCGACAAGCAGCCTAGGCCAAGCCCTGTTTTCACTGCTTGCTTTATAGCCTCACTATTGCCCAACTCTAGCTTTACCTTTAGATTACTCATAACACCGCGACAGGCGAGGGAGAATATTTCGCGGGTTCCTGATCCGGACTCACGTAGTATCCAGGACTCATTAATCATCATATTGGCAGTTATTTTCTTTTTTCTAGCCAGTGGATGATCTGGCCTGCAAAATACTTTTAGAGAGTCAGTACGCCAAGGCTGACAACTTAGTTGCTGGGTGTGACAAGGACCTTCAATTAAACCAATGTCGGCTCGCAAATGCAGCATGTCGTCAATCACTTGCTCTGTATTACCAACGCTAAGATCTATTTCTACTTGTGGATGGGTTTTGGCAAATTCACCAATCATGGCTGGCACTAAGTAATTACCAATAGTAGAGCTGGCGCTAATTTTTAAATGCCCTTGTAGAAATTCACTATTAGCGCTGTGCTCAATCTCCAATGCTTGTTGTAATAGTTGATGCACTTTAGGTTGTAGCCAGCGGCCATAGTCATTTAGTTGCAAGCGTTTGCCATGACGATGAAATAGCGGTGCACCGAGTTGGTTTTCCAGTTCTGCCAACGACATGCTGGTAGCAGACTGGCTTAAAGCAATACTATCGGCGGCTTTACTGACAGAGCTAATTTTTGCTACTGCATTAAAAACTGATAGTTGTTTTAATGTGATTCTCATGACTAATCCTATATCTATAAAACTGATTTACTATATTAATACAATCAAATTTACTTATTTATAACCCAGCGCTATTGTTATTTCAATGGTTAACTTTAGGAGTAATTAATTATGATTAATGCAGAGGTAGTAATTATCGGTGCTGGGCCAACGGGTTTGTTTCAGATCTTTGAATTGGGCCTGCTAGGCTTAAAAGCGCATGTGATTGAGTCTTTAGATAAGCCCGGCGGACAATGCAGTGAGCTTTACCCTGATAAGCCCATATACGATATTCCGGCCTGTCCAGCGATTGGTGCGCAGGAGTTAACCGATCGCTTGTTGGAGCAAATCGCACCATTTGACGCTACCTTTCATTTCGGTCAAGAAGTTAATTTTTTAGAGAAGCAGGCTGATGGAAAATTTTTGGTTAAAACTAATACGGGGCAAGAATTTTTAGCTCAGGCGGTAATTATTGCTGCAGGCATGGGTTCATTTACTCCCATACGTCTACGAGTCCCAGGAATAGACCAGTTTGAGGGTGATCAGCTAGTTTATAATGTGAAAGCTGCTGAGCAGTATCGTGGTAAAGATGTGGTGGTACTTGGTGGTGGAGATTCTGCTTTAGATTGGAGTTTAGCGCTGCAGCCAATCGCCAACTCAGTGACATTGATTCATCGCAATCTTAAGTTTAAAGCGGCGCCCGCAAGTGTTGCCAAGATGGAAGCTTTGTGTGGAGCCTATGAAATGCAGTTTTTGTTAGGTAATGTTTCTGACTTTGAAAGTGAAGACGACAAGCTTAAGAAAATTAAGGTCACTGGCGGTGATGGCGTGACACGAGTTCTGGAATTAGACAATTTGCTAGCATTTTTTGGTTTGTCGCCAAAGCTTGGAGCTATTGCTGACTGGGGTTTAGATTTACACAAAAGCCAAATCAAGGTTGATACGGAAAAATTCCAAACCTCTGTTAAAGGTTTGTACGCAGTCGGTGATATTAATTATTATCCGGGTAAGAAAAAGTTAATTTTGAGCGGTTTTCACGAGGCAGCATTGGCGGCATTTGCAATTAAAGAGCAGTTAAACCCAGATAAGAAAGTACATCTTCAATACACCACGACTAGCCCAATTATGCATCAGCGCTTACAAGTAGAAGACCCGTTTGCCGCTTAGGCGGCAGCAGGTTCTTCTTCGATAGGTGTTTTAAGGCGGGCAATTTTGATCTTAAATGCCATAAATAATATGGTCATAAATGGACTGATGATATTAAAGAAACAAAACGGTAAATAGCTTAGCGTGGCTACACCCAAAACGCTGGCCTGAAATGCACCGCAGGTATTCCAAGGTACCAGTACCGATGTCACCGTGCCGGTGTCCTCAAGCGTTCGGCTTAAGTTTTCGGGAGCCAATCCTCTCTCTTTATAGCTTTCTGCGTACATGCTGCCGGGTACGGCAATAGAAAGGTATTGGTCAGGAGTTGCGACGTTGGCAAGACCGCATGTTGCTGCGGTGGCGGCGACCAAGCCGGTGTCAGAATGTACTTTTTCCATAACCGCATCTGAAATTCGTTGTAATAACCCCGCAGCTTGCATGGCACCGCCAAACACCATGGCAGATAAAATAAGCCAGATAGTTTTTAGCATGCCGTACATGCCCTTTGATTTAAGTAAGTCATCGACAATTTGATTGCCGGTAGCAATTTGTATACTGCCAAAGAATGCCGTCATGATGGCAACAAAATATTGTTGAGGGCCTTCGTATGTTTTGGCTACGCTGGCTATTAACTCTGGTTGGAAAAAAATAGCAGCTACTGCTCCGCATATTGCGCCAATAAATATTGCCGGCAGCGCAGGTATTTTGCTAATAATCATCACAAACACCAGCCCTGGCACTAAAAACAACCAGCCAGTAATGTTGAAGCTTTCCTGAATAGTTTTTTGCATGCTGGCGACTTCGTCAAGCTGTACCACTGTCTGAGACTGAAAGCCGATAAGCAGAAATATTACTAAGGTGATTAATATAGATGGCCCCGAGGTGAGCGCTAAATAGCGGATATGGGTAAACAGTTCAGCGCCAGCAACTGCTGGGGCCAAGTTAGTTGTGTCAGACAGAGGGGACATTTTGTCACCAAAATAGGCACCAGAAATTATTGCACCTGCCACTAGTCCTTCGTTAATGCCTAGCGCTTTGCCAATGCCTACCAAGGCGATACCAACGGTGGCTGCGGTGGTCCATGAACTACCAACTGCAAGCGATACTATTGCCGCAATGATACAGCTAGCAAACAAAAATATTTGTGGGTTAAGAATTTCAAGACCGAAGTAAATCATGGTGGGGACAATGCCACTGAGTAACCAGGTGCCAGATAGCGAGCCAATCATCAGTAGAATAAGAATTGCGCCCATGGCTTTATTAATGCTGGCAGTTATACAGTCATGAATATGTTCCCAGTTATTACCCTGCTTAGCCGCAATCGCTACCGCTAATGCAGCGGCAAATAATAACGAAATTTGGTTGGCTCCATTAAGTGAATTATCGCCAAAGGTGTAAATACTAGCGGCTAAAAAACAGACTAACAAGATGATGGGACTAAGTGCAGTGAGCAGAGAAACTTGGTGTATTTTATCTTTTGTCATTAATCGTCATCACTTATTATCGATTTATTTTATTAGCTGTAAGCCTATAGCAATAGGTATGCAGGTCAAGGTTGGCAATACTAAGATTTTTTGACGAACTTGGTTAAAATAACAATACGGGTACCGTTTACTCTGCCTTCTATATGCTCTGGGTTATCGCCAACTAAACCAATGCCGCGCACTGCAGTGCCACGTTTGGCGACAAAGCTGGTGCCTTTAACGTCTAAGTCTTTGATTAAGGTAACCGTGTCACCAGCACTTAATTTAGTACCGTTACTGTCAAAATGCTTAATAACATCGTCATCGTCTAAGTCTTCACCGGTGGCTTGCGCCCATTTCAAGGTGTCGTCTTCGAGATACATCCTCTCTAACAAGTCGGCCGGCCAGCCTTCGCCTTTAATACGGTTAAGTAGTCGCCATGTCATTACTTGTACCGCTGGTACTTGGCTCCACATACTGTCGTTTAAGCAGCGCCAATGATTTAGCTTAGTTGTTGCAGGATCGTTGATCTGTTCTAGGCAGCTATCACACACCATTATGCTGTTATCGGCGGTATCACTTAAGTCAGGTGGTAGTTTGTAGCTAGCTAAGTTATTAGTTGCAGCACATAGCTCACATTTAGATTCACTCCGTTCATGCAGTGCCTGTTCAATACTCATGGGTTTTCCCCTATTATTAGTTTAAGGCTAATTACCTATAATCGCTGCGTATTATGCCTTAAATCTTGGTCCGTTTGGCCGCGATATAAGTTTGCTAGCTAATAAAATGCGCTATTAATGAGTCATAATTCATTGCTAGATATAGCAATAAAGCTAAGTTAACAAAAAGTACTAAGGGGACAATCCATAAAAGCATAAACAGTAAGGAACCCTCGTTGAGATAGATGATAGTGGAGGTGATAAGTAACCCGAGATAAAGATCTATCGATATCTGGCGAAACCAAAGTTTGGGGGTCATCTAAGTCACGCTTTTAAAGAAGTTTTCGTTTACATGACAATATAAGCTGTAAGCTAAAAAGCTAAAAAGCTAAAAAGCTAAAAAGCTAAAAAGCTAAAAAGCTAAAAAGCTAAAAAGCTAAAAAGCTAAAAAGCTAAAAAGCTAAAAAATATTGCCCAGACTACTAGTTTTCCAACCGCATAAGGCCCATTACTGAAAAATAACGGTTCGTCGCCCTTAAAGATTACTGCCAGCGCGACAAAGGCAAAATAGATAGCCCAGAGCTTGTTTCTTTTTATGAAGCTTTGCTGTGACATTTTTTCTCCTGAGTTATTTCAATGAAGCTCCATCTACTTGGGTGAATTCAGTATATGCAGATAAATCGATGTCGTTGATGCAGGCTATATTAGTGCTATAAAGAGAGGGGTCGCTGCGGCGTTGATGGTGAGTATAAATGCCGCAGGTTTTGCAAAATAGTGTTTGGCGATTTTTTATTCCATTGATATAAAGTCAAGTTGTCCGCGCCGTGGGTAATAGTTAGCGCGATTATCGGCACTGGCTGCATCAATGCATTCTTTTTTGTACACAAGCTGCAATTGCAGCGCAGCGGCTCTATTTTGTTATTGGGTAGTTCAATAGTGAATTGAACTGCGCCGCAGTGGCATTGACATGTGTGTTGTTTTGGCATAATGATATCTGCGCTGTAATACTAGTTAGCATTATTATTATTATTATTGCACTATAAGTGGATAGCTATTGATGACACAAACAATATCCTTAACGCCGCGGCTTGCGGCGATCTATAAACAATATGAAGCTGCTAATAAAGACTATGACATTATTTGGGATACTTGCTGTGATCATGGTTATTTAGGGCAAAAGATATTAGCGAGCAATCGGCGTGGGCAGCTTGTTTTTGTTGATCAAGTTATAAGTATTACTAAGGCGCTAAGCCAGTGTTTAGAGGGTCAACCGTACACTAATTATACGATTTACACCCAAGACTTTGCTCAGTTAAAGCTGGCCAAAGATAAAAGCCATTTAGTCATTGTTGCCGGTATTGGTGGGGAGCTGATAGCTGAGTTGCTGCCCCGGTTGCTAGCTAACAATAAATCACCTATAGATTTTATATTCTGCCCTAGTACCAGTGTTTATAGCTTGCGAGATTATCTATCTAACAATAATTTTGGTTTGTTGGCTGAGAGTATTATTGCCGATAATAATCGATTTTATGAAGTTATCTATGCACGCTATGAGTCTACTGATTTAGAAGGCGTGTCGCTATTAGGTGAAATGTGGGACAGCAATAGTAGCGATCACCAACGCTATTTAAAAAACTTAATAACTTTGTATGAAAAAAGGCTGATGGGTAGTAAGGCCGACGCCGCGCAAGAAGTTCTAGCTTTGTATCAGAGCTGCTATGGTGATAATTTCAATTAGTGTAGTTTGGATAACAGTATCAAGGTGGATGTTCTAATCACGCCGTCAATATTACCTATTTCTTCTAGCTGAGCATCTAACTCTTGGGTGGTGGGTTCTTGTAGTACTGCCATTAAGTCATATTCGCCGTTAACCGAATAAACTGATTGTACTGCGGGGATTTTTTTCAGTAGTAATGTTATCGCGCGATATTTTTTTGGGTCGACAGTAATCATGGAATGAGCGCTAATCATTTGCTGGGCGAAATCGGGATCTATAGCGACGGTATAGCCAGTAATAACGCCAGCTTTCTCTAGTTTGGTTAAGCGGTCTTGTGCGGTTGCGCGACTAACCTTTAGCTGGCTAGCGAGGGCAGTAATGCTTGCTCGGCTGTTTTGACTAAGTAGGGTTAATAATTGCCGATCTAAGGCATCTGTTTTGATCATTATTTCACCATATTTATCATTTAGATCACTATATTATACAATATGATAAGGAAATATATGCATTATTATCAAGATGATTATTCGTTTTGACAACTATAGACCATAAAATAGGTTCAACTGTTTTATTATCGAAGTTTGCGGAGTTAGCTATGTTAGGTCAATCGAAAACACTATCAACAGCGATAGTAGACGTGATTGTTGAAGGTACGCCATTGCGAGCCCATGTGGAGTTAGATAATACTCGCCAGCACGTTAATGCAGATAATTACCGTCAGCCAGTATTGTTGTTACAAAGACAACTAATTAGAGAAAAGGCGCGGCGTTTTATTGCGGCTATGCCTAGGGTTCATCCTCACTTTGCGCTCAAGTGTAATCCTCTGCCTGAAATCATTTCAATCTTTCAAGAAGAAGGTGTTGGTTTTGAAGTTGCATCAAAAAAAGAGCTAGAATTATTGCTAGCCCAAGGTGTTAATCCGGCGGCAGTGTTTTATAGCAATCCTATTAAGTCTAACCAGCATTTACAATTTGCGGTTGACCAAGGCGTTGAGTGGTATGTGGTGGACTCGGTAGATGAGTTGAGAAAAGTACATAGTGCTAAGTCAGACGCTAAATTCTATTTGCGTATTTATACATCGAATGAAGGAGCTGTGTGGGAGCTGTCGAGTAAATTTGGCGCTAGTCATGATGATGTGGCTGATATTATTGCCGTTGCACAGGAGCTAGCTGCCGACTTGGGTGGGGTAACTTTCCACTCAGGCTCCCAGTGTTTGAATATTCAAAACTGGGTTACAGGTATTCGCAGTGCTAGAAAACTATTTGATCAGCTTGAGGCGTTAAAATTCAACCCACGCTTGTTAAATATCGGCGGTGGTTATCCTGTACCCTTAGGTAATGTGACGCCTGAAATCGAAGCCATAGGTGCCGCGATCTCAGTGGAACTGGATGCATTTGGTGAGCACGTTAAAGTTATCGCTGAGCCAGGCCGTTATTTGGTTGCTGATGCTGGCCATTTTGTTTGTCGGGTAGTTGGCACCGCCAGTCGAGGCGAGCAGCGTTGGTTGTATTTAGATGCTGGCTTTTACGGCGGCTTAATAGAAATGAATGATCTGCCATTTATATTACATACCGACCGCAGCGGACCAAAACGCGACTGGCATATGGCAGGCCCGACTTGCGATTCTATTGATGTGTTTAAAGAAGTGCGTCAATTACCAGCAGGTATGCAAGCCGATGACTTTGTCTATATAGAAGCTGGCGGTGCATATACCAATTCCACTGCCTGTGAATTTAACGGCTTTGCCATGCCTGAAGTGCAATTTATCTGATAGCTTCAGCCAAGACTTACTTGGTAGAAAAAAATGTCAACGGCGAGCCCCCACTAGATTTGCACTTAGCATAATCAGACCACCAATTATCAGTGACAATTCAAACTGCTCTTGATAAAGCAATACCCCAACTAAGGCGATCAGCGGCAGGCGTAGGAAATCTAGCGTAACGATGGTTGTTACATCTGCATACTGCATCGCTCTGGTCAGACAAAAACGAGCAGACAGGGCGCTTAAGCTAACCAGTAGTAACCATGGCCAGTCGTTGAGTTGCGGCCATGTCCAATCGCTGATGGCAAGTATTAGCCCAATCGGTAACTGAATAAGGCACATATAGAATAAAATAGTGAGGCTATTTTCGGTGCGTGACAGCACTTTACTGGTGGTGTGTGAGACTGAAAATAGCAGCGCAGAAGCGAGTACAATAAATGCGCCTGCTTCAACAATGCCATAGCCTGGTTTTACTATGATCAACACACCGCAAAGCCCTAGAACTATTGATAGTACTTTTCGGCCAGTGATTTTTTCATCTAAAAATATTGCTGCAATAATTGCCGTCCATATAGGCACCGTAAACTCTAAGGCAAATACCTCGGCGAGAGGCAATAGTGATATTCCCCAAAACCATGTGTATTGGCCTGCAAAGTGAAAAATATTTCTACCACTATGTAGTCTTATCTTTGTTGTGCTAAACAAATCCCTACGTTGCTTAAGCACAATTATTAAGGTGATACATATCAGGCCAATGACGCTGCGGACAAGCAAGGTGTGATAAATAGGCACAACGCCACTTAGTTCTCTGGCACAAATGGCTATCGTTGAGAATGACACCAAGGCACCCATCATCCATGTTACGGCGCTAACAGGATTATAATTATTGTTTATTTCATGCATTGATTAGTAAAAGCATGCAATAAAACGGGGTGTTCATAGGTATCCCTGCACCAATCTACCTTGGCGCTAACTTCCTGAGGGACGGTTGCAAATGTGGTGACCGGTTTAAAGCCAAAGCGCTGGTAAAACGGTGCCAGATGGGTAAAAGGTAAACAGTAAATAATTTCGTAGCTTGTTGAGTTGGCTAATAAATAGGCAACTATCTTGTCCGCTAAGCCTTGTTGACGATGCGCGCTTTCAACATAGATGCCGCCAAGTTCAGCCACTGTGTCTTCGATAGTTTGCAGTCTGCCCACACCTACTGGCTTATTGTCGACTTTAGCGACGACAATAAGCTCATTTTCAAAGCATGAGGGCTTAAAATCAATGGTTTTGTATTGTTGATTTACCCACAGTAGATCAGCCTGACTAGCATTGGATATGGTGGCTTGAGCTTGCATAAGGTGACTTGTTTTAGTGTGAACCAGCGATTTCACCAGATTATAGCGCTTAACGCAGGCAGGCGATGCTTCTTTAATAGCTAGCTTATCTCGCTATTACAAACATCTGTCACGCAATTGTCACAATCCTTTCATATAGTTGTCATCAAGTACTTCTACTATCTCAGGTGTTAACTTAAATAGTGCTTTCAGGAGCGAACAAATGAAAATGAAACTTGGTGTGATAAGTGTAATAGCCGCGATAGGTTGTGTCGTAACTCCATTGTCAATGGCTAGAGATAACGTAGAAGTGGTTGGTTCTTCGACCGTATACCCTTTTGCTACAGTAGTCGCAGAGCGTTATGGCCGCGCAACCGGTAAAGCGACTCCAAAAATTGAGTCAACTGGCTCTGGCGGTGGTTTGCAATTGTTCTGTTCAGGCGTTGGTACTCAGTTTCCTGACATCACTAATTCTTCACGTCGCATTAAACTAAGCGAGTTCGACAAGTGTGCTGGAAACGGTGTTACTGAAGTTATCGAAATTAAAGTTGGCTTTGATGGCATTGTGCTAGCGAACTCTGTCAAAGCAGGCGAGATGAATATTGAACGTAAAGATATCTTCTTAGCGTTGGCCAAAATGGTGCCAGGTCAGAAAGAAGGTGAGTTGATTGAAAATCCGTATAAAACTTGGCAGCAAGTTAATCCAGCCCTGCCAAATACTAAAATTGAAGTGCTAGGCCCACCGCCAACTTCAGGCACCCGTGATGCATTTGCTGAGTTAGCAATGGAAGGTGGTTGTAAAAAGGTGGCTTGGATTGCCGCCATGAAGAAGAAAGACAAAAAACAATACAAAGCGATTTGTCACAGTATTCGTGAAGATGGTGCATACATTGAAGCTGGCGAAAACGACAACTTGATCGTACAAAAGCTTAATGCAAATCCTGACGCTTTTGGAGTATTTGGCTTTAGTTTCTTAGAGCAAAATGCGGATAAGGTTCAAGGTTCTCTAATTGAGGGAATTGCACCAACCTTTGAAACCATTGCGGACAAGTCTTATCCAGTATCTCGCCCACTGTACTTTTATGTTAAGAAAGCCCACGTAGGTGTAGTACCAGGTATTGCCGGTTACTTGAAGGAATTCACCAGCGAAAAAGCATTCGGTGAAGAAGGGTATTTAACTGACAAAGGTATGATTCCAATGTCGGCAGAGATGCGTAAAGAAACACGTAATACGGCTACTTCGCTAATATCGATGCAACGCAGTGACTTGTTGTAATTGTTAGCGTAATAAATGTGTGAATTAAATAGCTCAGCACCGAAAGGTGTTGAGCTATGTTAGTAACTAGCAGTAAGTTTTATCCGATCATTAGAGAATATTACTAGTCATGCAACCCACTAGCCTATTAATTATACTGATCTGCTTTTCCGTCTTTGCTTTTGTTGTCGGTAAAAGGCAGTCCCTAGCGATTGCAAAACCAATCGGCGGGATTCGCCATTTACATTCATTGCCAGCGTATTACGGCATGCAAACTGTTATTTGGTGTGGCTTACCTGCTTTAGTAGTTTTACTCTTCGGCATGATTTTTCAAAGCTCTATTGTCAATAATATAGTAATGGACTCAGTCTCAGTCGGCTTAATCCCTGCCAACCAATCAGAATATAATTTACTGCTCAATAGAATTGAAAACGTTGCTTATGGCGCCTTACCCAGAGATGGCCAGGAAGCTGGCATTTTAGTGGCTGCCGACAGTCTGGTTGCTTTACAAGCTACCGGTCGCTGGGTACTTACTTTTATAGTGAGTTGTTTAGCTATTGGTGGGCTATTGTTTGCAAGGGCTAAAATTTCGCCACAAATGCAAGCGCGCGAGCAAGTAGAGAAAATGACCCAAATGCTGTTGCTAGGGTGTGCTTGTATTGCTGTTTTTACCACTTTGGGTATTGTTCTATCCGTTGTTTTTGAGTCTATTCGCTTCTTTCAAATGGTGCCAATTACTGAATTCATTTTCGGTTTAGAGTGGAGCCCTCAGGTTGCTATTCGTGCGGACCAGGTAGGTTCTTCAAGCAGTTTTGGTGCGGTACCATTATTTACCGGTACCTTAATGGTGTCTGCAATAGCGATGCTAGTAGCGGTACCAGCCGGACTAATGTCGGCAATATATTTGTCTGAGTACGCCAGTTCCAATGTGCGTAATTATACTAAGCCAGCGTTAGAGATTTTGGCCGGTATTCCGACAGTTGTGTACGGTTTTTTTGCTGCCTTAACGGTTGCGCCATTTGTCCGAGAGTTAGGTGCATCAATGGGGGTGTCGATTTCGTCTGAGAGCGCATTGGCTGCAGGTGCGGTGATGGGCGTTATGATTATCCCCTTTATTTCATCACTATCAGATGACGTCATTACAGCTGTGCCTCAATCTATGCGTGACGGCTCTTTAGCCATGGGTGCAACTAAGTCAGAAACTATCCGTAACGTTATTATCCCAGCGGCGCTACCGGGTATTGTTGGTGGTATTTTACTGGCGGTATCACGCGCTATTGGTGAGACCATGATTGTGGTTATGGCCGCCGGCTTAGCTGCTAAGCTAACCGCCAATCCGTTAGAAACAGTGACCACGGTTACCGTACAGATAGTGACATTGTTAACTGGCGATCAAGAGTTCGATAGCCCTAAAACCTTAGCTGCTTTTGCCTTAGGTTTGATGCTGTTTTCAGTCACCTTGGTGCTAAATATATTTGCCTTGCGCATAGTAAAGAAATACCGGGAGCAATATGAGTAAGCAACCCGCAACAATTGACAGAATTGAAAAATCTTTAGGCAAACGCTACCGCGCTGAAAAACGTTTTAAGTGGTATGGGCGCATTTCCATTATTTTTGCATTGTCGTGCTTAGCCCTTTTATTTGTGGATATTGTAGGCAAGGGGCACGGCGCGTTTCGGTTAAGTTATATACAGTTAGACGTTAACTTTGATAGTGATATTTTAGGGGTTGATAATTTGGCTGACCAAGAGGCAGTGGTCTTGGGCGATTGGCAAGGAATTATCAAGCAGAGTTTGCGCACTGAGTTTAGTGAAGTAACTGGCAGAAAAGCTAAACGTGAGATCTATAGTTTAGCCAGTACGGGCGCGGGTTATGATATGCGTGACTACCTGTTCGAAAAACCTGAATTATTTAACACTACTGCTACTGTTTGGTTATTGGCTGATGATGATATTGACTCGTATTATAAATCTGTCTTGGACGGCGATCCTTATATAGGTCGTATTAGTGAAGAGCAGCGTAAATGGGCTGATGCACTAATTGATAGCGGCAAAATAGAATTGCGCTTTAATAGTAACTTTTTTACTAATGGTGATTCACGTGAGCCAGAGCAAGCAGGTATATTAAGCGCTGTAGTTGGTTCAATCTTAACCATGATAGTGACTTTAGGGCTGTCGTTTCCTATCGGTGTGGCGGCGGCTATTTATTTAGAAGAATTTGCGCCTAAAAATAAGTGGACTGATTTCATTGAGGTTAATATTAATAACCTTGCAGCAGTACCGTCAATAATATTTGGTTTGTTAGGCTTAGCGATTTTTATTAGCTTTTTTGAAGTGCCGCGATCAATTCCATTGATTGGTGGGTTAGTACTTACCTTGATGACTTTGCCGACTATTATTATTACCAGTCGAGCGGCAATTAAAACTGTACCGCCGTCAATTCGTGATGCCGCCAGAGGCTTGGGGGCGTCGAAACAACAAGTTGTATTGCATCATGTGTTGCCATTGGCAATGCCGGGAATGTTAACCGGTGCAATTATTGGCATGGCGCAGGCGCTTGGTGAAACTGCACCATTAATGATGATTGGTATGATTGCCTTTATCGTTGATGTACCTAGTGGGTTTACTGACCCATCAACCGTGCTGCCAGTGCAAATATTCTTATGGGCAGATAGCCCTGAACGTGCCTTTGTAGAAAAAACATCGGCGGCTATTATGGTGTTGTTGGGCTTTTTGATCTGCATGAATACCTTTGCCGTTGTGGTTAGAAAACGATTAGAGAAAAGATGGTAGACGGCGATTTTTATTAAGCGAAAGAGTTACTAAAAAAATCAATACTGAGTAGGGCTAAATAGTGGAAAAATCAATGGATGGTACAGACGTAAATTTGAGTGAGCCAACAGTGGGCAGTGTGGCTGTAGTGGACCCAAAAATGCAGATGAAAAACATCGATGTATTCTATGACGATAAACAAGCCATACATGATGTAAGTATCGACCTTGGCAAAAACGATATTGTGGCGATGATTGGACCGTCTGGTTGTGGTAAATCTACATTTTTACGTTGTCTTAATCGCATGAACGACACTATTGACGGCTGTAAAATATCGGGTGATATTTTACTGGAAGGAGAGGATATCTATAGCAGTAATATGGATGTGGTTGCGCTGCGTGCCCGGGTTGGTATGGTGTTTCAAAAGCCTAATCCATTCCCCAAAAGCATTTATGACAATGTTGCCTATGGTCCGAAAATTCATGGTTTGTTCGATAGCAAGGATGAGTTGGATGAAATGGTAGAAAAAAGCTTACGCCGGGCAAGTTTGTGGAATGAAGTGAAAGACAGGTTAGACGGACCGGGTACCGGTTTATCTGGTGGTCAGCAGCAGCGCTTATGTATTGCCAGAGCGATTGCCGTTAGCCCTGAAGTAATTTTGATGGATGAGCCTTGTTCGGCGCTTGATCCTATTGCAACAGCAAGAATTGAAGAATTGATTGAAGAGTTAAGTCAAAATTATGCTATCGCTATTGTGACTCACTCAATGCAGCAGGCTGCGAGAGTGTCGAAGCGAACTGCTTATTTTCATCTCGGAAAGTTGGTCGAAGTAAATGCCACAGATATGGTGTTCACCACGCCACAGCACGAATTAACGGAAGCCTACATTACTGGCCGTTTCGGTTAGAGGATAAAATTATGGACAAAATGCCACTAGATAATCATATCGTTTCAAACTTTGATGAAGAGCTACTAAGTATCCGCGATAAAACTTTAAAAATGGGTAGTACTGTACTGAGTCAGCTTGAAAGTGCATTAAAGGCGATTGGTGATGCCGATGACTTATTGGCGACTAAAGTTATCAATAAAGAATCAAAAGTTGATGATATGGAAATTGATATCGACGAAGCGTGCATCTTGATTATTGTTAAGCGTCAGCCTACCGCCAGCGACCTACGTTTTATTATGTCAGTTGGTCGAGCTGTGGGCGACTTAGAGCGCATTGGTGACGAAGCCAAGAAAATCGCGAGGCAGGCCATAGACTTAGTAGAAAATGGTGCATCACCAAAGGGTTATACCGAAGTTCGTCACATTGGAAAATCGGTATTAACGATGTTGGATCATGCCTTAACCGCATTTGCTAATTTAGATGCTGCTGCTGCCTTAGAAGTATTAAAGGAAGACGAGCAAATTGATTTAGATTATAAGACAGCATTGCGTGAGTTAATGACTTATATGATGGAAGATCCGCGTTCGATAAGCCGAGTAATGAATGTGCTATGGGTAATACGCTCGCTAGAGCGTGTTGGTGACCATGCTAAAAACTTATGCGAGCAGATTGTATTTATCGTTAAAGGTGAAGATATTCGTCATACTTAATTTTTCACTATAACTAAGTCTTCACCTAAGCTAGGTTATTACCAAGAATAACCTAGCTTAATTACTGTTCTAGTATCTTCTTTCTTCGTTGTCCCTATAGCGCTGCCATCATAGTCATACTGAAACTCTGCTCCAGCTGATAGGTTTTCAATCAGAAATACTCGAGCACCAATTACTGCTTTAAATACAGTTCGCTCATCGTTACTGATATCCTTAGCGTCAAGTAGCAGCTCGTTTTCATAGTAAATTTGTATAATGTCTTTAAACGTATACCTGTCGTATTTTATGTTCCAACGAAAGCCTGTGTAGGTATTGTCCTCTCGACGGTCTTCTGGAGCGTCACTAGCGTCATAATCAAATTTTTCATCAACATACACTAGACCAACTTCAGAGCTCAGGTTAGTTTCATCGCTTTGCCAAAACTGACGACCGAGCGAAGGACCTACGCTTAATCGTTGGTCGAGATTAGCAATTTGATTTTGTTCTAGCTGACCGTATATGCCGGTGTACCATGAATCTGTTAAAAAGTGGTCGTAGTTACTTCTGATCAGCCAATTATCTTGAGTAGTTACGCTGTTGGTCTTTTCATTAAAATATCTTGCTTGTACTCCCCAGCGATCGTCTACGCGCTCCCAGTTGAGATCCGTACTGGCCGTTAAAGATTCTGTCTCAGTATTACCGCTATTATATTGTAGGCCAAAGTCTACAAGGCCATTAAATTTAGAGCCAATACCTAGCTCCCAAGGCTCAGGGTTAATTATTGCAACATCATCGCTATCAACATATGGTGAATCGCTCCCAGTATGACTGCCGTCTTCTAAGGTGATTAATGGGCCGTCGGTAGGAAGGCTATTATCATTAACAATTAACAGTGTCTCTATAATTTCGCCGTCAATCGTATGAACTTCTATGGGCTGATGTACCTTTATTTCAGCGATTTCATCCCAGTTTATTCTTATCTCTCCGGCAAAAGAGGTGCTCATTATTAGCTGGTCTTCCTGCTTTGACACACTGCCGCCAATTAATATCGAACCATTTTTCAAGGTGACGACATTGGCTAGCGAAGCGTTTGAAAATATAGCTAAAGAAATACTGAACAGCGCATAAGAGATTACTTTTAGATGACGTAATTTGAACATGATAAATACACCGAATTAAAATTTTTACGAAGTATACTGATTTTGCCAAAAATGGCAAAGACTCAGTGCGGTATTATTACGCTGTATTGCTATATAATGCTATTTTTATAGGGTGAAACTCAAAGGCAGACGCCTTTGAGTTGCTATGCCTACGGTGTGACAATATTGAATGTTGTTTCCGGCGCTTCGAATAAAGAAAAGAATTGAATCAAGTCGATTGTACTTCCTTGAATGTCCAGTTCATCTGAGGTGAGAACGTCTTTGATCCCTGCGCTGCCAGTTAACATATCGGTAAGCAGCGAATGGCTTATTGCTATGCTTGCGTTTGCCTCGGCGTTGACTGTTCCAATTGTGTGATGAAATACAGAGTTTTTGATGCCTAACACATGATTTTCATTCAGGTCAGTGATTCTGACATTAATAACTTTTTCAACACCGTCGGCTTTCATGCCGTTTAAACGTACCGACATCGCATCGAAAAACTTACTAACGGGAGTCTGAGTTATAATTCCCTTGGCATCAGCCATATTCATGCCCTTTTCAGGGGCGCCATTACGTAACTCTAATGCGGCATTAAGATATACATCACGCCATACGCCAGATTCTGACTGATAACCAAGTTGATCATAAACTGTTGCCAGTAATCCTCGCGCTTGCCTATTGTCTGGTTCGGCAAAGACAAGGTGATTAAGCAGTTGCGCTACCCATCGATATTCACCCTTGTCATAAGCGGTCTTCGCGGCTGCAATTACGGCATCCGGGCCGCCCATTAACGTCACATATTTTTGGCCTGCGTCGACCTCAGTTAAGGCATCTAAGTTGGCAGGATTACCGTCATACCAGCCATAATAGTGTTGGTATACCGCTTTAGCGTTGTGCTTTAAAGTGCCGTAATAACCGCGGTTATAAAATTGTTGCTGTAGTGAAGCTGGCATTTCAATCTCTTCAGCAATTTCATTTGGAGTTAACCCACTATTAGCTAAGCGCATGGTTTGGTCATGAATGTATTTGTACATATCGCGCTGTTTTTCTAAGTATTCAATAATTTGCTCATTGCCCCACATGGGCCAATGGTGGCTGGCAAAATAGTTATCTGCGTTGGCGGCCATATCCATCGCCTCATTGATAAAACCTGCCCATTTAACCGCATCACGTACTTTAGCGCCGCGTAAGGTATATATATTGTGCATATTGCGTGACAACACTTCGGCGCCACAGTAGGTTTTCAGTTGCGGTAAATAGAAGGTCAACTCTGAAGGTGCCTCTGAACCTGACGCATTTTGGAAGATGAAATCAACGCCGTCGACGGTAAGCTCTTGCCCAGTTGTGTCTACGGTGTAGTTGGGTTCAAGTATGCCTGTTGTACCATAAGCGGGAGCCTTTCCTAAGCCAGAACCGATATGACCGCGCTGCGTACGAGGGAGGTTTTTGCCATAGGAAAAAGTACTGCGGCGCATCATCGCATTACCGGCAATAACATTTTCACTGGTTGCTTCTTCGATAAAACCAATCGGCGCGATTACCGGAATATTACGTTCAGCTATTTCTGCACTGCTAATAATGCCCAGCGCACCGCCAAAATGATCAACATGGCTATGGGTGAAAATAATGCCAGTAATCGGTTTATCACCTAAGTGTTTTCTTACTAACGCCATGCCTTTGGCCGCAGTCTCGCTAGCGGTTAATGGATCAATCACAATCCAGCCAGAATCGCCTTCAATAATACTCATATTCGCTAAGTCATATCCGCGTATTTGGTAAATACGCTCGCTGACTTTAAACAAGCCGTTAATATTGTTTAGCTTAGCTTGTCGCCACAGGCTTGGGTTAGCTGAGGCTGGGGCATCACCTGTTATAAAGCCGTAGTCATCGGGGCGCCAAATAATTTCGCCTCGAGCATTAGTAATGCTAAGCGCTTCATCTGTGGCGATAAAGCCCTTTATTGCGTCATCAAAGTCTTGTCTATTATGAAAAGGAAGGTTTGCTAATACTTCCTTGTTCGTTTTGGCCGTTGTTTCAGTTGCCGCTGAAAACCCGTATTGATCACTGCTTTTATCAACTGGCACCTCTGTAGAACCACCACAACCTACAAGTATGCTGGTGATTAATGTGCTAAATAGTGGTGTCTTCCAATTCATAAACTAAACCTTAGTAAAAATGTTAAAGCCAAATAATGGTGTCTTTATTATTAAGCCATGTTTCGTATTTGTCGCCATAAACCCTATCGATTTCTGTGCGTTTTATTTTTAATGTGGGCGTCATCAAATTATTTTCGGTAGTCCATTGTTCACCGACGATAACTAAGCATTTTAAGTTTTCATGATGATCCAAACTCTGATTTACCGAAGCTCTTAACTCGTCTAACTGTTTTGTTATTGCGGCTTTAACATTGTCATCGTTAGCGTCAATACTTTCTGCCAATACCAATAATGCTAGTGGCTGAGTTAAGTTGGCGCCGGCAACGCAAATCTGCTCTATGGATGAGTTAGTTAGTAGCTTGTTTTCAATTGGGCTGGGGGCAACATATTTACCTTTGCTGGTTTTAAAGATTTCTTTAATTCGACCAGTAATTTTTAACCTGCCCGCTGCATCTATTTCACCCTTATCGCCGGTATGTAAGTAGCCTTCTGAGTTAATTGCCTCACTGGTTAGGCCTGGTTCTTTGAAGTAGCCAACCATATTACATGGTGACTTAACCAAAATTTCACCATTGTCTGGGTCAATTTTACAATCGACTAGTGGCGACGGCAGTCCGACAAAACCAATTTGCGAGTCGCCACTGCGGGTCGCATGAGAGTAGGCCATGTTTTCACTCATGGCATAGCCTTCCAAAATCTCGATGCCTAGTTTTTTATACCACTCTAATAACGACGTAGAAATTGGTGCAGCGCCGCTGATCGCGCCTTGAACGTTGTTAAGTCCCATGGCGGTAAGTAGTTTTTTACCAATAATGCCCTTTAATATAGGTGTCTTCAGCATTAGGTTTAGTTTTTTAGCTGGAATTTGAGCAAGCACCTGTTGCTGGAATTTAGTCCAAATACGCGGTACCGCAAAAAACAGTGTCGGCTGCGCTCGACGTAAGTCATCACCAAAGGTGGTTAAGTTGTTGGCAAACCAAACCGAAAAGCCACTATAGAGTTGTCCAAGTTCAACCGCAGCACGCTCGGCTACGTGGGCTAATGGTAAATACGATAGCATTCGGTCTTCTTCGCCAATCTCGTACATTAGTTTAGCAAGTGATGCCACCGCACCTAGATTCCGATGCGAGTGCATCACGCCCTTAGGCATCCCAGTGGTGCCTGAGGTATAAATGATAGTAGCTATATCATCTAGCGCAGGAATAGGGTCATCAGTTAAGGCCTCATTAGCCGCGACAATATCTTGCCATTGGGTAGCGCCTTTTTTTGCCGCCTCTGGACAAATGGGTAGAGTGATTCGTTCAATTCCCTCGGGAATCCCTGCTTCAATCGCTTCCCATGAATCAAGCTTGCCCAAGAATATTAGTTTGGCTTCGCTATGCGCTAGTATTTGCCCCACTGTTTTTGTATTCAGTACTGGGTATAGCGGCACAGATATATGACCGGCCATCCAAATTGCTAAATCAGCCATAATCCAGTGAGCGCAGTTAGATGACATTAATGCTACTGTACTGCCTGCTGGATAGTCTTGACTGATCAAATAGGTCGCCATTCGGCGCACTTCAGCGCCAACTTCTTGCCAGTTATATTCGGTGATACTGCCGTCTGGCCAAGGTTGAGTGAAACACAGTGATTGTGGATGGTGTTCATCATACTTATCTTTGGTGCAATAAGGCGTGCGTCGCCCTTTCTCGTTTTGATAAAAAGCCTCAATGGGAGAAATTACCTGTTCTAATACTTGTTCTTGTTCTTGTTCTGAAGTTTGCATTGCACCACCCTAAGTAAACTTATCGCGTTCGTCATTGACCGCTGTTTTTATGTACAAATATTGAAGATCATATAGTAACGGTGGAGGCCGCTAGTGCCTATAGCTTAGGCGCGCTAATTTACTGGCAATAGACGAAGGCCAGATACCTTGCCTAAGTGACCTGATTCATTGAAGTGTAATACCCCGCGGGGTATATTAATCCTTTGTTAGAAGTCGATGAAGAACCGCATAAAGGTAACCACCAGCTATGGCAACATATAATGAACTATTACAGCGCATTGAAGAGTTTCCCAATGGTCCAAAAACAGCCGCGATTTTTGATTTCGACGGGACAATTATCGCTGGATTTTCCGCAGTAGCGCTGATTAAAGAGCAGCTTCGTCGTGGCGATATAACTACGCGAGAATTCATTGAAATGACAAGTGCCATGCTCAACTTTGGCCTGGGTACTCTAGGTTTCTCCGGCATGATGGCTATTAATGCTCAATTTATGCGCGGAATTAGTGAACAAACCTATATAGATGTGGGCGAGAAGCTTTTTATCGACCAAATTGCTAAGTTAATTTATCCAGAATCGCGCAGCTTGATCGAAGCTCATTTAGCGAAAGGTCACACGGTCGCGATTATCTCCTCGGCTACTCCTTACCAGTTGGATCCGGCCGCCAGAGAGTTAGGTATTGAGCATGTACTGTGTACCCACCTAGAAATTGAAGACGGCAAGTTTACCGGCGGCGTAGTGCGGCCGACCTGTGCCGGCCCAGGTAAAGTATTAGCGGCCGAGAAGTTGGCGGCCAAAACGGGCGCAAATCTTGATCAAAGTATTTTTTATTCAGATAGTGATGACGACTTACAACTAATGGAGCGCATTGGCTATCCTCAACCGCTTAATGCCAATAAAAAACTTGCTAGCATAGCTATTGAACGAAACTGGCCATCAGCGGCATTCGGTAGCAGGGGCAGGCCAAGCTTTACCGACTATATCCGTTCGGTTGCCGCTACTGGCAGTTTGGTTTCTAGTTTTGCCGCAGGTCTGCCGATATGGGCGTTAACGGGTTCACGGCGCAAAGCGGTTAATTTTTCGTTCAATCTATTTGCCGATACGGCCAGTGCGCTGATTGGTTTAGATCTGAAGATTAAAAATGAGCATTACTTATGGGAATATCGTCCCGCAGTATTTGTTTTTAATCATCAGAGTAAAGCTGACGTAATAATTATTGCTAAATTACTGCGCCAAGATATTGCCGGTGTCGGCAAACAAGAAATCCGCAAAATGCCATTGATAGGCAAGGTAATGGAGCTAGGTGGTGTTGTCTTTATCGACAGACAAAATTCTGCCAGTGCGATTGAGGCGATGGCGCCTTTAGTAGAGGCAATAAAAAAAGGTGGTAAGTCGGTGGCTTTAGCGCCGGAAGGTACTCGTACCATTTCAGCTAAGTTAGCGCCGTTTAAAAAAGGCGCATTTTATCTGGCTATGGATGCCGGTGTGCCGATTGTGCCGATTGTTATTCGTAATGCTGGCGATGTTGCGCCAAAAGGCGATTTTGTATTTCGCTCTGCAACGGTCGATGTTGAAATCTTGCCGCCGGTTGATACATCAAGTTGGAAGTCAGTAACTATAGAAAAACATGTTGAAGATGTGCGAAATCAGTTTCTTAAAGCCCTCGGGCAAGACGAGTCAGTGTCAGTTAAAAATAAACCGGTTAAAAAGAAGTCTGCTAAAAAAAGTTCTGTTAAGAAAAAGCCTGCGCCTAAATCAAAACTGATAGCAAAAAAGTCTCCAACCATAGCAAAAAATAAAGTATCCCCAAAAGTTAAAAACAAACCGGTTACTAAAGTCAGTAAAGCAAAAAAATAGACGGGATCAAATATGACCGAATTTAATGCGGTAACTAATCCATGGACGCTAGTTAACGATAATAATGTAGTGTTTATATTAGACGCTGCCAATCGCTTTGAGTTAAAACTACTTAACGACTGGCTGAATAAAACTAAGCCAGACGGCGTTGGTCAAATTAATACCGTTAAGGTTTTGTTAACCCAAGACAAAGGCGCGGTTGACCGGGGTGATATTGCTAGCAAGTTAAACTTGCCTGATGATGTGATGATGGCGCCTGTTCGTATTGCTTGGATTCCATCTAAAGATATTCATGATTCTTCCTTACGCTTTAGAAACTTGATTTTTGGCGATAGTCGCAGGCCAGGGGCTTTGCGCGCGAGGCAAATTGTGCGAGATAACCCTGAGCGCGTGGCGTTGGTTGTCGGCGCTCCGGCGACACTAGGCGATCTTAAAGCAGGTTTTGCGCAACTAGGGCATTTGTCTGGTGAAGGCGAGTTAGCGGCCTATGTGGCAAGGCGGGCAGCTGTGGCGCTTGATATGACCGAGCGGCGCTTGCAAGGCGGGCGTTATAAAGTCCCTCGATACGTAGCCGGCAACTTACGCGCCAGCAAAGGCTTCAATGCTGGCCTAGAGGAGTTAGCGGTCGAGCAAGGTGTTAGCAAAGACACACTGATGATTGAAGCACGCAAGTACATGACAGAGATGATCTCTCGGCCAAGTACTTTCTATTTAGATTTTTATGCCAAGTTTAATAAATTTGTTTTAGGTTTAGGCTATGAAGACGAAGTTGTTAGCGACAAAAATGATATAGAAAAAATGCGCACCATGGTGCGTGAAAATCCGGCCCTATTATTGTGGACGCACAAAACCTATTTGGACGGCATGGTGGTGCCAAAGGTTTTATACGATAACGATTTTCCCATGCCACATATGTTTGGTGGAGCCAATTTGGCCTTTGCTGGATTAGGCTTTTTATTACGTCGCAGTGGCGGTATTTTTATCCGCCGCACTTTTCAAGATAATCCTGTTTACAAACTTACTCTGAGGCACTACATCGGTTATTTGATGGAAAAACGCTTTCCTATGAATTGGGCGTTTGAGGGCACTCGCTCGCGGCTGGGCAAACTAATGCCACCGCGCTATGGTTTGCTTAAATATGTATTAGAGGCCTGCTACGAAACTGGTGCAGAAAATATTCATATTATTCCTATAGCCATCAGTTATGACTTAATTCGAGATGTTGAAGAATATGCCACTGAGCAAACTGGGAGAGCCAAATCGGCAGAGTCGTTGGCATGGTTTATCGGCTATGTACGCAGTTTACGCAAGCCCATGGGACGCGTTTATATGGATGTCGGTGAGCCCGTAGTGTTGGCAAAAGCGCCCCATCCAGATGACCGACTTGCCTTAGCTAAAGTTGCATTTGAGGTAGCCGTTGCGGCCAATAAAGTTACCCCGCTGACACTGCCATCTATGTTGTCGATGGTACTTCTGGGTGCTGCCCCGCAGGCGCTAACCAACGAAGAGTTACAAGCTCAGGTTAGGGCATTACATGACTGGGCAGTAGCACGTGGTATCCGCATTTCTAGCGACTTTAAAGCTGAAAACGCCGAGCATATGCAAAAAGTCATCGAGATTATGATTGCTGAAAAAATGCTGACTCGTTATGACGAAGGTCCTGATGTGGTCTTTGGTATCGCGCCAGAGCAGCACCCTGTTGCTAGTTATTATCGCAATACTGTGGTTCACTTTTTTGTTAACAAGGCGATTATTGAACTGGCTTTAGTAGCCGCAAGCGATGCCCTACCAGAGGAGGCTGTTGCGACCTTCTGGAATGAAGTCGATCGTCTGAGGAATTTGTTTAAATTTGAGTTCTTTTATGCGCCGACGAAACAGTTTCATGCTGAAATTAGACAAGAGATAGAACACTGCGATAGCAACTGGGAAGTATCGTTAACGCAGGGAACAGCCGGCTTTATTAACTTATTTGAAAGCTTAAGACCACTGGTTGCGCAATCGGTGTTACTGCTTTATATAGAAGCCTATACAGTGGTCGGTGACTTACTGGCGCGGTTAGAACCTTGGGAGTCATTAGACGAGGCAACGGCGATTAGTACAGCTTTGAAATATGGTCGTCAGTCATACTTGCAACGCCGTATTAGTAGCGAAGCGTCTATTGGCAAGATATTATTCCAGAACGGGTATAAGTTATTTAAACACAATAACCTAGTTGATGGCGGCGCTGACGAGTTAAAGGATAAGCGCAAGGCGGCCGCTAGAGAATTTCGTGATCTATCGCGTCAGCTGAAACGTTTAGTGGCTGTAGATGAAGCTAGTCGAGCGCTATAAAATTAAAAAGGATAATATAAATGAAGTTGCGAGTAGGTTCATTAGGTGGTGGTTCTTGGGGTACAACGGTAGCTTCACTGGTGGCGCGCAATGCGCCAATTACACTATGGGCTAGAAATCAAGATACGGTTGATGAGATAAATAGTCTGCACACCAATGAAAAGTATTTACCCGGTGCTACGCTGCCAGAAAAGCTAATTGCGACCAATGATATTGAACAGGCGGTGGCCGATGCGGACGTCATCATCATGGGTATTCCCTCGCATAATTTTCGTAGTGTGTTAGAGCAAGTCAAAGATCATATCCGCCCATGGGTTCCTATTATTAGCCTTACCAAAGGTTTAGAGCTGGCAACCGGTATGCGTATGACCGAAGTTATTAAAGAGGTATTGCCAGGTCACCCGGTAGCGGTGTTAACGGGCCCAAATTTAGCCAGAGAAATTATGGCCGGGCAAGCCGCCGCTAGTGTAATTGCAATGGAAGACGCCATTATTGTTAAAGAGTTACAAGCGTTGTTCAGCAGTGGCTTATTTCGGGTTTACACCAATAGTGATGTGATCGGTTGTGAGCTTGGTGGCGTGCTAAAAAATATTATTGCCATAGCCGTTGGTATGGGTGACGGCCAAGGGGCGGGGGACAATACACGCTCGGCGTTGATTACCCGTGGTTTAGCCGAGATGACTCGACTGGGTGTGGCGATGGGAGGAAAGGCAGAAACCTTTGCTGGTCTTGCTGGTATGGGCGATATGATCGCAACCTGTACCAGCCCTCAAAGTCGTAACCGCCATGTTGGCATAGAACTGGGTAAAGGGCGGCCAATGCAAGATATTATTGATGAAATGGTCATGGTTGCCGAAGGCGCGAAAAGTGCGCCAGCGGTGATGGCATTGGCTGAAAAGCATAATGTTATTATGCCAATAACAAGTGATGTTTATGATGTGCTACAGGGTAAGTCCAACGCTAAGCGTGCTTATCGAGGACTGCTTAGAGTAGAAGCTGGCGCCGAGTCAGACCCCGGTTAATTAAAGGATAAGAAAGGTAATATGCGAGACAAAAGCGGAAATTTTAGTTCGGTTAAAGGCAATATATACACACGCCAATGGCTACCAGAAGGACCACCTAAAGCGCTTGTGTTGTTGGTGCATGGCATGGCTGAGCACTGCGGTCGGTATCAACACATGGGTAAGTATTTAACACTACAAGGTTATGCCTTATGTGGTTTAGATTTACCTGGTCATGGAAATTCAGCCGGGCCTAGAGGCTATGTCGATAGTTTTGAAGATTTCTCGACAGTAGTGCTGCAATATCTAGAAATATTGACTGAAAAATATCCTGACGTGCCGGTATATTTGTTAGGGCATAGTATGGGTGGATTAATTTCGAGCAATTTATTATTAGAGCACCAAGCTAAATTCAAAGGTTGTATTTTGTCCGCCGCGGCGATTCGTTCACCCGAAACGCCGCCAGCATTTCAAATGATGTTTTTGAAACTATTAGCTATCATCATGCCAAAGCTTGGTGTTATACAGCTAGATTCCGAGGGTGTGAATAGTGATCCCAAGCAGGTTACAAAATATCTAAATGATCCACTTAACTATATTGGGAAAATAAGTGCGAGGCTTATTGTTGGCATGTTTAATACCATGCTAAAAGTAGTTTCTAGAGCGTCTGAAATTACTATTCCACTATTGCTTCTGCATGGCGCAGAAGATCCGATGACATCGGTCGATGGTTCAAAAATATTGATTGATCAGTGTGGTAGCCAAGACAAAAAACTCGTTATTTATCCCGGCCTGCGTCATGAAGTATTTAACGAAAGTATCAATATGGAAATATTTGCCGAAGTCAATTCTTGGCTAGACCAGCGCTGCTAGGTTTACCTATCGCCAGTGACAAATACTTGTCATGCGAAAGTGTTCCTCTAGCATGGACACTCTGTATAGGTTTGTTGGAGCGGTACTTGTTATAGTTTACGAAAATTATACAAGAGGATATTAAAGTGGACACTGCAGATAAAGTCACCGCAGTAAATAAGTATGTCGAGGCTTTTGCTAATAGCGACATCGATATTATCAAACAGCTTTATGCTAGCGACGCTATAGTAGAAGACCCAGTAGGCACTGACTCTTATGAAGGCATAGAGGCAATCGTCGCGTTTTATACTACCGGCCTTGCTGCTGGAGCAAAGCTTGAATTAACGGGTCCGGTACGCTGTGCGGGCAATACTGCTGCATTTCCTTTTGTGTGTAAGGTAGGTGATATGAGTATTAATATTATCGATGTGTTTGAATTCAATGACGCAGGGAAAGTGACTTCTATGAAGGCTTATTGGGGGCCTGAGAATTTTAGCTAGATCTTTATGGACATGATTTCAACGACCACTGTCTATGCCGTTGGTGCGCCATTAATTATTATGGCGATTGCCTTAGAGGCGGCCGTTTCTGGATGGAAACATACCAACTACTACGAACGCTCAGATACATGGGGAACTATCGGTTTATTGTTTGGCAATATAACCATGGCAGCAGTGACTAAAGGTATTGCTCTTAGTTTTTCCTTTTATTTATATCAATTTCGGGTAGTTGAAATTAACACCCTGATGCCCGTATGGGTGGTATGGATACTGACCTTTTTGATGATCGACTTTACCTTTTACTGGTATCACCGCGCCTCCCATCGAATCCGTTTTGTGTCGGCAATCCACATGAATCATCACTCAAGTGTAGAGATTAATTTTAGCGTTGCCTTTCGCCAAGCATAGTTTGGGCCTTTATCTAAAATACCGTTTTTTGCCGTACTACCATTAGTGGGATTTGATCCTAGCATTACAGTTGTTGCCGGTATCTGCGCCACTCTGTGGAGTGTTGTCGGTCATACGCAATGTGTTGGTAAGTTAGGCTACTTAGATAAAGTGTTTAATACTCCTTCGACTCACCGTGTTCATCACGGTATAAATCCAGAATATATTGATAAAAATTATGGCAATTTATTTATCTTTTGGGACAGAATTTTTGGTACTTACGCTGAAGAAAAAGTGCCCGAAGTGTTTGGCTTGGTTAAAAATATAGTGACCAATAATCCAATTACTATAACCTTTTATACGTGGCGAGAAATGCTAAAAGATATTAAACAAGCGCAGTCACTTGGTGAAGTTTTAGGTTACTGTGTTGGTCCACCCGACTGGCAACCCAACAGAGTTAAGTTAGACAAGTAATATGGACTTCCATATTTAGCAATAAAGATTGTAAATTGCAGTTATTAACATATAAGGCGTGTTAGGTAATTATACTAGTAGTTAAATAGGCAGAGTATTTACATGCAAAACGAAAAACGTAGAGACCCTTCAGTAGTTATTATTGGTGCGGGCATGACCGGCATGTTAATGGCAATAAAACTGCGCGAAGCGGGCATAACTAATTTAACTATTTTAGAAAAAACAGACCGTCTTGGCGGTACCTGGCGTGAAAACACCTATCCTGGTGTGGCCTGCGACGTACCTGCCCACATGTATACCTATTCATTCGAGCCTAATCCTGATTGGACGCAGCTTTATGCCAGCGGTGCAGAGATTTATCAATATTTTGAAAAAGTTGGGCGTAAATACGGTGTAACAAATACAGTCCGGTTTAATGAAGCGGTAACAGATTGTGTTTATGACAATGGTCAATGGACAGTAACTACTGCTAAGGGCGACACTATTACAGCTGACTTTGTAGTTAATAGTACGGGTATTTTACACCATCCAATAATGCCTGAGATTAAAGGCCTAGATACATTTGAAGGGGTTAAATTTCATACTGCACAATGGAATCATGATGTTGATTTGGCGGGTAAGAAAGTCGGTATTATCGGCACCGGGTCTACTGCGGCGCAAGTCATTCCTGAAGTTGCCAAAGAGGCTGCTAAGTTAACCGTGTTTCAACGCACCCCTAATTGGTTTTTACCCTTTGGCAATCAAGACTTTAGTGAGAAGTTTCGTGCCAAATTACGCAAAAACCCTAATTCCGTTAGGCGCCTGCGCGCCATTTATATTTGGGTGTTTACTCACTTTTTAACTAAGGCTGTAACGGGACATCCGGTACAAAATTTCTTGTTTCGTAATATTGCCAAGGCATACCACCGCTTTGCTATTAAAGATGCTGAGCTGAGAAAAAAACTAACACCAGATTTTAAAGTTGGTTGTAAACGAGTTGTTATCAATACAACGTTCTTTCCAGCAATGCAGCGCGATAACGTAGAGCTTGTCACCGATGGTATTAGTGAAATAACGCCAACAGGGGTGAAAACAAAAGATGGTCGTGAGCACGAATTTGATGTGTTGATTTTGTCGACCGGTTTTAATCCAACGGCATTTATGCGGCCAATGAATATGACTGGCAAAGATGGATTGAAAATTAATGACGCCTGGGAAAATAAAATACATACCTATCGTTCTTTGTTTTTGCCAAAATTCCCCAATTTCTTTTTAATGCTTGGGCCTAATACACCTATTGGCAATTTTTCAGTTATCGCTATGAGCGAAGTGCAGTGTGGTTATATTCTTAAAGTGATAGACCGCTGGCGTAAGCAAGAGTTTGACGAAATTGATGTAGAGCTGGCTACTGCTGAAAAATTTGGTGCCTACATGAAAGAAGGAATGAAAAATACAGTGTGGCTCGGTGGTTGTCAAAGCTGGTATATGGATAAAGATGGTGACCCTATACTGTGGCCTTATACATGGGGGCAGTGGGAGACAGAAATGGATGAACCTGAAATGCAGGATTTTATCACTGCAAGTTTCGGTTAATGGCTAACCCATTTCTAGCATAAAAGGAGGGGCGATATTATCGTCCCTTTTTTATGCCTACAGTATTTCTAAAGGCTAAAAATGGAAAATATTCAAACCATTTTCTTGCTTAACTTGGCCTTCAATGCCTACTAAGTCTTCAGTAATCATTCGCGCAAAGGTTTCGCTATCACTGTTAGTATTAGCGACAAAGCGTTCACCATTAACGAGTTCACCAATTAAAATTCCACGGACTGGGTCGGTTTTTTTATAGGCCACAGTATAGGCAATTATTTTAGCGTTACCTTGTGGCGTCTCTGTCGTTGTTGGATGCGTTGCGGCGTCCAACTCTTGTTGTAGTTTGTTATTGTCTGTTGCTTGCCAAGGCTGCGCTGGGGCTTGGTTAGAGTAAACGCCAACCGAATGCTTAGTGAGATAGTAGCCGTTGGCTGTTAACAAACCGTGTTTTACCTTATTACCGCGTAATTGCTGCGCCATTTCAGCAATAGCATGTAATGAATAGTTATTGCCGGGGCCGCCAAAGTTGTACAAACCACCGGTTAAGGTTATGCCGCGTGAATCATTTGTACTAATGCCAATGGCGTCACAGGCCACCTGTACAGCGCTGGGAAAACAGCTATAAATATCAAAGTAATTCATGTCGGCGGTGGTTAATTGTGCTTGCTGCAGTGCGGCATTGGCCACCGTTTTAATCGCCGGTGATGTATGCAGTTCTGTACGGTCACTCATATGCCATACATCGCTAGCATCGCTGGCTCCGCGCAAGTAAATCCATTGGCTTTCATCTATACCTAGTTCGCGCGCTTTACCGACAGTAGTCATTATTACTGCTGCGGCCATATCTACCGCCAAAATAGCGTTCATCGCTTTAGTGTAAGGGAAGCCAATATAACGATTACCATTGTCAGTACTGATGAACTCTTCTGGACTTAGTTCTTGCTGTCGCCACGCATGCGGGTTATTGCTAGAGACAGTGCGCATGGTAGAGCTAAAATCAGCCATCTGCTGTTGATGCTCGCTAATACTATTGCCTTTATCATGACGAATCGCACTTTCAACCAGTGCATATGCGGCCGTAGGCTCAAATAAGCCATGGGCTTCTTCGGTGGCACTAGTGCCTTTAACTTCTTTACCCAGTTTGACCACGTCGCCAGCTTCTTCTTGGGCCCAATGAGCTATATCTTTGCCTTCGCGCCAACACCCAAACAAACTAGCGATCAATTCAACCCCTCCAATTAGCGTACATTGGTGCTCGCCGTTGGCAAGTTTGTCGGCAAATGTATTCACCAATTGTTGGGGAGTGTTACCGCCAATAGTTGACTGATAACACTGGGCGTTAATGCCTAAGCGTGAGGCCACAGTGTTGCCAGGGTTGCGAGGCATAAGCGTTGCTGTCGCTTCCAATGCATCTGAGACAAAACGCACAGTGGCAATGCTATCAATAGCATCTGCTAAGTCACTATTACCGCTATCTGCTATCGCAAATTTTACGATTTCCTCTAAGGCGTCTGTAGGCGTTCTTTCAGCACTCACTTCTCGATACGTTTTTTGTGCGCTAGCAATAAGAATAGGGGCGTTGTCATGCATGATATAAAGCCTGTCTGATGTTGGATTACTGTGTTGAACGCTAAGATAGCGGGTGTTAGAACAGTTATCTAGTTGCCGAGAGATTTTGCTTAAAGCTGTCACTAATTATGAAATGTGTAGTCATGGCAAGAATAGAGTTTTTGTCTGACGATGAGATATAAAAATTGATAGCGAGATTCCGCCATGACAAACGTTGTATTACGTGAAGATAACGGTCGTATTACGACTCTGATCTTAAATAGACCCGATGCGTTAAATGCCATAACCATGGAAATGTTTCAGCAGTTACGGGCACATATAGATGCAATAGCCAAAGCCGGTACCGATATCGGTTGCGTTATTTTACGTGGCAATGGTAGAGCGTTTTCTGCCGGCCATGATTTGAATGATATTGAAGGTGGTGGCGAGCTTGAAAACGCTAACTACCAAGCCGCCACGCTGGAAGCGTTTGCTGCATTGCCTCAGCCTACAATTGCCGCTGTTCATGGCTATTGCTTTACCGGGGCATTGGAAGTGGCCTTAGCCGCCGACCTAATCATTGTTGAGGAAAGCACGATATTAGCCGACACTCACACTCAATGGGGATTAACCCCAGTGTGGGGAATGACCCAGCGCTTGCCAAGGCGTATAGGACAGTCGCGGGCTAAAGACTTAATGTTTACCAGTCGCCGAGTAGCCGCCTGCGAGGCCTATACAATAGGTTTGGTCGATAAAGTGGTGAGTGATGGCATGCTTGTCGCAGAAACACAAACCTATGCCGAGTTAGTTATTGCCAACTCACCTTATAGCCAAAGCGCGATAAAAAATATTTTGGCAAAAACCGACGGCTTGCGTCTTAATGACGGTCTTGATTATGAATATACCAATAGCCCTGGCGCTGCTGAAGACATGCAAGAGCGGGTAAATAAGTTTACTAAAAAGTAACGGCGGTAAGGCCTATTAATGTTTTGACCGTAATAGACAAACGTTAGTCGCTTTTTGCTATAATTTGTTTGATGACTGAACTCAGTAAAAAATTATATTTCCCGCATATTCAAAATCCCAATGTTATATCAATGGGTTTGGAAAAAACGATTACTCCACATTGGCTGGAGTTTGATCGTGAAGCAAAATATTTTTACCAAAATAAATTAGCCCAGTATCAGGCTAATCAGCAAAATGTATATCGTGCGCTAGACGAGTCGATACCTGCCCAAGAAGAATTTCGCGAGCTGTTATTAGCTTACTTATTAACGCAGCATAGCGACGTATTTAAGCAACAAGATGACTTGCTAACTGCACCCGAATTGGATTTACAGTGGAAGCTAAGTGGCCGTGAAGATCTATGGCAAAGCTCACTGTGGATTCCTGATGACATTTGTATTCTATTGCCTGAAGCTGGTGATTATAAATTAGTGGCGGCCAGTCTAGCGGCGCCGTCCCATTGGTATCTCACTGAAAAATTCGGTCAGCCGTTGGCTGCAATTCACAAACCTATTCCCGGTTTTGATCAGCAACTAACGCCAAGTATTAACCGATTTCTTAGCCATCTTAAAGTAGAGCATCCGGTTCAGCGCTTTAATTGGTCGGTACAACCCAATAACGACTTAAGCTGGCTGGATAACGAGGATGACGCTGAACAGCTCGCCGATGATACACAATTATATTGGCGAGTAGAGCGGCAAACATTGCGCCGCTTAGAAAAAACAGGTGCCATTGTGTTTACCATCAAAGTGATTATTCACTCTATGACTGAATTAGCCAAACAAACCGATAGCTACCAAGCATTGTTGGCGGCAATAGAAAATTCAACTGAAGAAATAAAAGGTTATAAAGATTTTAATCGGATGACACCTTTGCTGGCTAAGCTTGGCGGCTAAGCACTTAAAAAGCCATGCTACATTGGGGCATGGCTGTGTTACTTATTAATAGTCTAGTACGCACCCTGTGAGTAGGTTAATTCATAGCTATGTGAATAGACCTCGAAAATTAGTCCAAAAGGGTCTTCCACATAGCACATTTTGTAAGGCTTCTCGCCTGGGTAATATTCTCGAATAGGCATGCGCTGGTTACCGCCGTGCGCCACAATTTTTGCTACCAGTCCTTCAATATCGGGATCTTGAACGCAAAAGTGAAAAGTACTGGTTTTCCAGTATTCAAAATTTTTCGGCGTTCCCTTATTTTTGAACTCAAACATTTCAACGCCAATTTTATCGCCGGTAGACATATGGGAAGTTTTGAACGAGCCCCAGCCCTTACCGAAAACATCAATACACATTTGCCCGATAGGCGTGTTTGCTTCATCGGTAATAATGGTGAGTTCCATAATGTGATACCAACCCATAACTTCGCTGTAAAACTTAGCTGATTTTTCTACATCAGGAACGGATATTCCGATATGTGAGAATGTTCTCGGATATGTACTTACGATAATTCCTCTGCTTACAAATCAACCTTAAAAAATTGACTCAAAAGTTGCTAGTCTTTTGAAGCCTATTTGTAAAAATTTATGATGTGCGTTCAGGCAGCGATATAACGATTCTTTATTATTAAAGTGCAATTAAAATTGCAGTTGAAAAGTTTCAATTAGCCTAGACTTTCTAGAAATTGTTTAATGTCCCTGACTGCAATAATATCTTCACAGTCTAACGAGCTATAATCTTTTTCTATTTCGCTAAAACCATTTTCATTGTAAGTCATGAACAAAAAACCATAGCTACTTAAGTGTGCCAAAATATCATTTAATGAATAGTCGAATTTTCTATAATGCTCGTCCCAGGATTCAAATAGAATAACGTCTGTTCTATCTAGTAGCCCAGCAGCGCCTTGCAGAACAAACTTCTCGTAACCTTCAACATCCACTTTTAATAAATTGATGCGAGAGTTAGGTATAGGTAAGTCATCTAGTTTTATAATCGGCACTGATATTTCACCTGTGCTATCAACTTGGTTCAGGTCGTCACTATCTTTATTAGAGAACTTTATTTCTCCCGACTCATTACCAAGCGCTGTATGAAAGCACTGAATATTTTCAAATGTATTGAAATCAATATTTTTCTGCAAATAAGAAAAAGTCTTCGGATGCGCTTCGATCGCATATACATAGCCGCTGGCACCAACGGCAGCCGCAGATAAAAGACTGTAGTAACCTATATTGGCTCCGGCATCGATGACAATATCACCTTGTTTTAGATACCTAGTAAAAAACTTATCTAATACTTCATAGGGGGTTTTTTTCTGTATTGCACTTATCCATAGTCGCTTAGACATTTTGGTTGGGAAAAATTTTAATTTGAAACCTTCTTGCTGGATTGTAAAAAATCGACAAAGGCCTGTTTTATAGAGAATTTTGGCGGTCTCTCCCAGTAAACTCATGGTTGTGTTTCCTTAATAGTTATCGTTATAGGCGGCAAATAAAAAATTACTAGAGTTAAGGCAGTTAAGAGTTTCCTCAACATATAAGTGCTTCCTTGAGGTTGCTTTCCGTATTGTAAATAATTGTAGCGAGGGATTTCATTAAGCTATCACTGCTGATTTGAAATCTCTAGTAGCGTGTTATTTGCTGCCCCAAATTGTTGCTACTGCACGATCATTGCCAAGGCTTCCGACTACGATACAAACAATACCTGCTATAAAGAAAATAACAATTGGAATGAATGCTCCGAATTGCACTGCATCCATCGCCATTAAAGCTGAGAGCGATGATAGAAATAAAAATAAACCACCGACAATAATTAGAATAGTTCGATGAGATTTTCGATAGTTGAATTCACCTTCACTAGATTCGAAATAATTTAGTATTGGTGAAAAAATTTTTCTAAAGACTAATTCCATAGGTAATGCTCATTTAACGGGCTTTGTAAGCCTTGATATATACTGATAAAAGCAGCCAGCGCAAAATTTTTTCGACGATATTGCCTTGTAATGTGTGCTGGTTAGAGATGCTAAGTTATTTCCAGCCATGAACCCAGCTATTTTCAGCTTTTAAATTATATCAGTTTATTAAATTTGATCGTTTTGATATGGCAATTTCTGTAGGGCGTAGGGGCGATCATGCCCTGTTCCTCAGATTTCATTTTATTGATTCGCTATAAAGTATGGGCTGCACAGTTTAGTAGCAGTTGGGGTAATGCCAGAGCTTAGCTGGGCCGTGGGCCACCACCGGCGAGCTGTTAGACGTTTGCTATAGCTGGTGTGATTTGGTAATGGGGACTAAAATTTATAGCGTGGCAGAAGCCATGGCATAGATGGTGCGTTATATCGGCCTCTCAGTAGCACTTTAAACGCACTCACCCCGTTTGCCTTATCCATGCTTAGCCTACCGCTACTGCACTGGTACTCCTTAGCATTCAAAAACTGAGAGGTGGGGCTGTTATATGGCGAGACCGAATTTGGCGCAAGATCACCTTAGAGCCTTGCTGTTGCTAGCATCGGTCTAGTATCGCCAACTTTCATTAACTACAGATCTTGGTCGGAAAATCCACTATCAGCTCCCGGCTTGTTAAACCGTATTGGCGACTCAAATATTGGCTTATCTGACAAACTACTGATTGTTCCCCAATGAGAGGCAATCAATGCCTTCGCTCGAACATCTACGCCAATGGCAACCGCTTTGTCGGGAGTAGTGTGTGACAGCCACATTAACTCTCTGGGTTCGTAGGCCCCTATCGGCAAAATAGCATAATCAAACGATGTATATTTATCAGCGATATGGCTAAAAATCGTTTCGGAGTAGCCGCTATCGTCAATAAATAAAATACGTTTTTGGTAACCTTCAATAATTCAGGAAGCTCATAGTGGTTTATTATAATCAGATATAGTGCGTGCCAAATCATGAACTGAAGGTTCGACAGTAATCTCTATGTCTTTAATTGATACTGACTGTCTCCAATCTAACTCAGTCACCTTGCTATAACCGCGCTCGGCAAAGAAAGACTTAAGGCCTAAAGGCACCACTGCATGGATATTATCTTTGTTTGCCAAGCTGCTAACTGTTTTATCGTCAAGATGGCCATAGTGGCTATGTGAAACAATGACTATATCTCTCAAAAAATCTAACATTGGTATATTGGGATTTGTTTACAGAGTTAATTTTTTTTTGATTTTTCTATGAGCCTAGCTAAGTCTCAAAAACTCACTGTTGTCATTGCTTAGCTGCAGGGCAGAGAGCACATTTTTGCTGGGCTTATCTAACAGAGCATGTTCGTCAAATGAGTATCGCATTGACCTGGCAAGGCCGGTAGCAGCCATGCGGCGGTAGTAGGGGAGCTCATCGAGATAGAAGGGCAAAATTTCAATTAGGGGCTTTTCGCTATCAAGGTGCAGGGCTATTTGTTGATAGAACAACTTAAGCGCCTGATCAACGTCAGGATGGACTGACTCTAGGTCGATGGTATTAATCGACCAAGTCATATCCTCTTGTAGCTGGCAGCTGCCAAAATACTCCCCTCTTCGCTCATGGCTCCAGCGTTCTGGCTCTATTAAAGACAGCACCCAACACTGCTTTTTAAGGTAAAGAAAGTAGCTGGCGCCTTGTACCGGTTTGAACCGAAAATCTGCCGATAGTATTAACAGCGAGGTAAAATACTCAGCAAATAACTGCCCAGTTGATTTCTTCTCGATGACGACAGGCTCATACGTGAGCCAATGATTAACCACTGGCACCACGCCCTTACCTTGGGGGTTGGATTTTTTTTGTTTAGATTTCATAGATATATTTACGCAGGGATGCTTATTCCAGATCAACAGATCTGCCGTCGTTTTAGCTGCTAGGGCTAAACAATATCGGCAAGTGATGTAACTCACGAATAAATACACTGGGGATGTGGTTGGGTACCGGTTTGCTGTTATCTATAGTTATACTAGTGGTACGCTTCAATAATTCTTCTAATGCTAGGCGAATTTCAGTGCGGGCAAGATGAGCGCCCAAGCAGTTGTGCACACCATAACCAAAAGAGAAATGCTTTTGCGTTTTTAGATCGCGCTGTAAGTCGATTTGGCTAGGCTGGTTAAATACGGTTTCGTCACGGTTAGCTGATGCCCACATCAGCATAAGGCGTGCACCTTTGGGTATTGTCGTGCCGGCCACAGACACTTCTTTTTTAGTTTGACGAAAATGCCCCATAAAAGGTGTTTCTAAGCGCAGTACTTCTTCAATAAAATTAGTTAACAGGTCTGAGTTAGTCCTTAATTGCTGTTGTAAGTCAGCGTCTTCTGCCAACATTTTAACGGTGTTACCTATGGTATTGGCTGTTGAGTCAGCGCCGGCAATCAGTAATTGAAAAATCATGCTAATAGCCTCGCGCTTTAGCAGTGGTTGCTGTTTATCTTTGGTCGCTTCAATTAGCGAACTAGTAAAGTTATCACCGAGCTCATTTTCAATCCGGTGGTAGTGCTTCTCGGTGTACTCCCACATGGCGTTGGCCGCAATAATATTGGCCCCAAAATTCTCTGGCGTGTTAATGCCACTTAGTAAGGCGATAGCGTTATCACTCCAAGCTTTCACCTCCTGCCAGTCTTGGGTGGGGAAACCTGCTAATGCCAGTGAAATTGTCATTGGTATTTCTTTTGCAAAGGCTTGTACCCAGTCGCATTTACCGTCATCAATAAAGCGGTCAATAATGTCATTAGCTTGCTGGCGAATAATGGGTTCAAGTGACTGCACAAAGCGCATCGATAAGGCTTTTTGGGCGAGACGGCGTTGTGGCTTATGAGCGGGCGGATCAGCAATGGCCAATACATCCATTGGTCCAGTATCTAATTGTGGGCGCTCCAATTCCGAAGGCTCGCCGTTAGGGCCATTCATAATAATGCTGGTGAGGTTTGACGAAAAGTCATCAGTGTTCAGTGTAATGTCGAGTACATCTTGATAGCGGCTGATGGTAAACCAATTGGTGCCAGGGATTTGATATACTGGGGCGTGTTCGCGTAGTGAGTGGAAAAATTCATGAGGACTTTCAAGTACCGTATTCGACAGTGGATCGAACGACTCTGGTCGCGGTGTTTGAGGTGATCGGTTAGCAGGATCTGACACAATAGCTTTCCTCAGCTTTGACTATGAATTGTTCATCGCAGCCCATTTTATTATTGTTAAGAAGTTTTTAGCTGAGCGCCACCACTTATCAGCGGTAAATCTAACGGGGTAATAACTCCAGCTTCAGCGTCACAAACCGCGGTGATGGCATTTACAACTCGATTAGCGGCGGTGGCATTACCACCACCGGCTGGGCCGGGTTCATTTGGATCTTCGGCATGCATCGACACATTTAGGCAGGGACTGCCGGTAATTTTTATTTGATGACAGCCGTGCCCCTTGTCAGGATAGGGCCAGTCAGGGGCACAGCTGTTGTCTATGCGGGTAATGTGTTCTACAACATAGCGTGCTACTCCGTTCACCGTATCCCTTACTTCAAATCTAAATGCACCTTGGGTACCCTTATCAAATTGTCCCATGCCGTCTACTTGTATAGTTTGCTCTAACGGGCGACGCTCCACTTGAGTGATTACTTCATCTACGGGACTATTTAATCCATCGCCAATCATGCGTACCATTGGCTCCCATACCATTTTAAGTGAGAATTCATGCAGCATTATAGGCAGGTCTGCCATGGGTAGACCAAAGCCGATTACATTGCGTACCACATCGGGCTGGTCGTACAAGGCATAGTTAAAAACCTCTTGGCAGCGAATTTCGCTTATGTCGGCGCTCATCCCACTGAGTATTATGGGCATTATGTCCATAGCCCAGCCTGGATCTATACCTGAGACAAACAGCGAGCTATTGCCTTTGGTGCAACTTGCCTTTGCCATGTCCATTAATTCTGGCGGCGTAGACTTGGGATATAAAAATGGATAGAAGGAGGTAGATACAACATTAATACCTGCGTTTAGGCAGGCGAACAATTCGGTATAGGCTGCTTCTGGACGGGTGTCGGCCGTGGCGGTGTATACCACCGCGTCAATGTCTTGCTCGAGTACTTGTTGCCAGTCGGCGGTGGCGATAATGCCGGTGTTAGTAATACTGGCTATCTCGCCCGCGTCTAAACCTATTTTGTTTGGGTTAGCGACTATTACTGCAGCTAGCTCTAAGTTATTATTGGCAACAACAGCTCTGATGGCGGGGCGACCCACATTTCCAGTTCCCCATACTACAACACGTTTTTTATTTGTCATCTTATTGCGCGCCTTAGTTATATTGTGAAGTTATGTTGTAAACTTCAATCATTCACTGTGATGTTTAAAAAGTACAGAGTGATGTCTAAGTGGTAATAAATTCTCAGTAGGTAGTTAGTGTCAATGTCAGAACTTGAATCGCAACCCTTGGTCTCTTCCCCGCCAGATAGTCGTAAACCGTCACCGCCTTTTGGCTATAGCTGCATCTGTACTCATAGCTGGCAAGAGCAGTTACATATTGTGGCTGAGTTCCATGTGCATAAGATTCCGGCTAACCGTATCGCCTATCGAATTGGTATTGATTTAGCGCTAATAGAAGACTTGCTAGCAGGTAAAGAACGGCCAAAATTGTTTAAGGCTTTACTTGCTCATTATCGTAAAAAACGCCGTTCACAGCGGTTAAAAGATTCAACCAAAATTAGAGGTATTGCCCAAGCTGAGCAGCAAGAACAAATAGAAAAAGACTATTTAGAATCACTTATGGCAGATATGTAGTTGCTTATGTTAAAACAAACTAAATATGTTTAAAATTTAGGCAGCTCATTCTAATTATTTTCCGTATTATTCACTTTAAGTAAGAAGTACTATTTTTTTAACTTAACTGTATCGGAGTTTATCATGGCCCAGAAAGCCCCAGCAAAAAAAAAGCCTGTAGCTAAAAAGAAAGCTGCTGTTAAGAAACCAGTTGTTAAGAAAGCACCTGTTAAAAAAGTAGCGGTTAAGAAAAAGCCTGTTGCTAAAAAAGCGCCTGCTAAAAAGAAAGTAGTAGCCAAGAAAAAACCTGCGGCTAAGAAATCAACTAAGAAAAACCTAAGCGTACTAGAGCAAGTTAATGCTTCAGTAAACAAAGCGGCCATGGTTTATTTAGGTGTTGTTGGTAAAACACTAGATACTGTTGAGTCTAATGTTGAAGCTTACCGCAAAGACAGCGATAAGCAGTTGGCTGAATTTGCTGCTCGTGGCGAGAAACTTAAGGCTGAACTAGCTGATCGTCTAGAAGCTTTAGAAGCACCTGCATTTGAAATGCCTTCTTTTGACGTAATTACGGCTAAAAGCGTAAAAGCTGACTTTGAAAAAGCGCAAGCTCAAGTAAAAGACGAAGTAGCTAAAGCGCAAGCTAGCGTTAAAGAAGAAATTGCTAAAGCTCAAGCTAACTTAAAAGAAGAAATTGAAAAAATCCAATCTTCTGTTGAGGATGCAGTTGAAGCAGCTAAAGAACGTATCGCTTCACTAAAAAAAGCTAAGTAACTTTTAGGGCCTTACTTAATTAAGATAAGTAAGTTAAGAACCCCGCCTAGGGCGGGGTTTTTTTATGACTAAAGTTTGAAAAATAGGTGAATTTACCTATGATTTTTTAATAAAAATATTTTTTTAGGCAGTCAATTCTAATTATTCTCCGTATCTTACACCTAACTTAAGTAATACAAATTTTTCACACAAGGAGTCATATCATGGCTGAACAAAAAGAGTTAAACATTACAGCAACTACTGCTAAAGCTAAAAAAACTGTAACTAAGAAAGTTGCGGCTAAGAAGCCAGCTGTTAAAAAAGCTGTTAAGAAAGTATCTGCTAAAGCAACTGCTGCTAAAAAAGTAACTAAAAAAGGGCCAACTGTTGTTGAGCAAGTAAGTCAGTCTGTAAATAAGGCTGCTATGGTTTATCTTGGTGTGGTTGGTGAAACTTTAGATACTGTTGAAGCTAACGTTGAGAAATATCGCGCTGAAGTTGCAAAATTCCGTAAAGAGCGTGCTAAGAAAGTTGACGCATATGCTAAGCGTGGCGAGAAAGTAAAAGCTAAGCTTGCTAGTCGTATCGATTCTATCGAAACTCCTAAGTTTGAAGCACCTACTGTTGAAAGCTTAAAAGCTGACTTTACTAAAGCGCAAGCTTCAGTAAAAAACGAAGTAGAAAAAGCACAAGCTCAAGCTAAAGAAGAGCTAGCTAAGCTACAAACTTCTGTAGAAGAGACTGTTGAGTCTGTTAAAGGTCGTTTTAAGAAAGCTGCTTAATTTAGACCCTTTTTCAGGCTATTCCGACGGCACACCAATGTAGTTGTCGCCATAGCAATAACCAAGCAATCTGCTCAACTCCATTAGGCTACGACCAGACTCTTGCTGTAAATCGTTAAAAAAGCGCTGGGTATTATTCAATGCTGATTTGGTATTGACTCCAGTTTCAATGATTTTGTGTTCGCGTAAAAAACCTTCAACGTCGCGACTAAGCAAAAAGGTATCTTTACCAAGACTGCGTAAAGCATAAGGGCCAATATTACCGCCCAAGCTGGTGCCCCCTTTTTTTAAATACAGCCATAAGCCAGTAATGTCGTCGCTAGGCCAGTCGGCAATAAACTCAGCAAAACTGGTGTTGTAATGTTTGCGAACTGAGTCGATAAAAAACGCGTTCTCACGAATTGCCCATATTTTTTTGTGGTTGCGGATGATCTTTTTGTCCTGCGCTTTTCGCTCAAGCATATCGTCGGGCATCATCATCAATTTGTCGATGTCGAAATCCCAAAATAGCTCTTCAAAGTTGTGCCATTTGTTTTCTACCACTCGCCAGACAAAGCCAGATTGAAAGACCTTCTTCGACAGCTCGGCTAAGTAGACAGAGTCGGGTATCTTTATAAGCTGGCGCTTAGTGCGAGGTTTGTCTAATAAAGCTTCAACCTGCTTGGCGCTGCCTTTTCTCAGGCAGGCAGTGTCGTAAATACTGTTGTAGGTAACCAAGATTTTTCCTGTGCGTTGTTTTGGAATATTGCACGCTAGACTATATAGTGTGCGTAATTTTTCGATTAGTAATCTTACCGACCATTGAGCTTATGACAACATTAAAAATTCTAGCAGGCCCTAAGGCTTATACGCAGATTAAACAAAATGGACTTGCGCCTACGGATATATCTGCTGTTTTTGGTGCTTCTGGGGCAGCCAAATGGCTAACCATCTATGGTTTGGACTTGGCTATTTTCAGCCAATGGCTGCCAGCTAGCGGCCAGTCTATTGATTTGTTTGGTACCTCAGTGGGGGCGTTTAAGTTAGCCGCAGCAGCCCAAACTGATAGCGCGTATGCTATGAATTTATTAGCCGATGCCTATATTAATCAGCGTTATGAAGGCAAGGTGACCGCACGGCAGGTGGCAATAGAGACTAACCGTATTTTAGCTGCTTTTTTAAGCCCACAAACTATTGACGAAATTTTGATCAATCCTCGTTATAACTACCATTGCGGTGCTGTGTTGTGTAAAGGTATATTGGGAAGTGACAATGTAACTGTGCAAAAACTGGCAATGGGCAAAGCATTCTTATTGTCGCTAATAGGGCGTAAGGCTCTGCGTAATACCTTTGATAGGGCTGTATTTTATTGCGGCAAGCCGCAGTTCGATTTATCTGGCGGTGACGCTTACACCACCCACAAAGTAGCCCTAAACCATAATAACTTTCGCGACGCTATTTTAGCTTCAGGATCTATTCCTGTTGTTATGCCTGGGGTGGCTGATGTTGCAGGAGGGCCGGCGGGCAATTATCGCGATGGCGGTTTGTTGGATTATCATCCGGTGCCTTCAAACATTGGAGATATAGATAAAGGTTTGGTGTTATACCCGCATTTTTATACTGAGGTGAAAGAGGGCTGGTTTGACAAATTTTCACCAAGCCGAGTGGTTAGCGCTCAGCAATTAGATAATGTGGTGCTTATTGGCCCTAGCGATGATTTTGTGAAGTCACTGCCGGGCGGCGCGATTCCTGATCGGAAAGATTTTTATACCTTTAAAGGCAATGATGAAGAGCGCATACGCCGCTGGACTATTGCCAAAGACCGGAGCTGTGAGCTGGGTGAGGAGTTTATGCAGTTGGCTAACTCTGGTGATATTGCCGCTAAAGTAGAGCCACTGCTGTAGCCTCATACGTAGCGCACTGCGCCGCCATCAATTCTTATGTTCTGCCCATTGATATAAGCAGCTTTAGGGCTACATAAAAATACTACTAAGTCGGCAACTTCTTGGCGGGTAGCCAGGCGGCCTGTTGGGTTGGGAAAATCAGTCGCCACTATATTGCCGACAATGGTGTCCCAATCGTCGCCCCAGCCTTTTTTCTTAGCTCGCATGCGGTAGCCTGCTTCAACCTCTTCAGTATGTATTAGCCCTGGTGACACTGTATTAACGGTAATGCCTGTATTACTAAGCTCTTTGGTAAGGCTGACTCCCAATGTGGCCAGTGCGCCTTTGGCGGCATAATAGTGGGGCATAATTGAATTGGGTTGATGACTACCGATGGTGCCAAGTTGGATAATTCTGCCCCAGTTGCGCTGTTTCATCAGCGGGCTAAAACCGTCGATCAAGCGAGTGGCTGATAGGACATTTTTCTGATACATATCGAGCCAGTCTTCAGTGCTGGACTTGCCCCACTTACCTAGGCCAGCGGTGCCGTAGTTGTTGACTAAAATATCTATATTACCAACAGCGGCGAGGGTTTGTGCGATTACGCTGGCAGCACCTTCATCGGTAGCCAAATTACCGCATACCCAATGGCAATTGTCGGTACTTTTTGCCATATCGCTGATGGTCGCCTCTTCGTTGCTATGGAAAATGACCGTAGCGCCCTCAACGGCTAAAGTTTGCGCAATCACTTCGCCGCTGCCTTTGTTACTGCCGCTGACAAATGCAGTTTTACCGTTAAGCTCTAAATTCATGGTTTTACCTGTTGATATGTCGTCTTAAACAGTGACAATGGTTGCACAATAATAAAGGGCAGCAAAGTATTTCCTGCCATAGCGTAAACCAATAGACAGGAGTTGTTATGAATTATTGCCCGCAATGTGCGAACCCTATGGGCGAGGTATTAGTAGAAAACGAAATACGCATAGGATGTAGCGATACCAGTTGTAGTTTTATATTTTTTAATAACCCAACACCTGTAATAGCAATGATTGTGGAGCTGCCGGACGGTGTAGTAATGGCGCACAACGTTAGTTGGCCAAAAGAGTTTTATTCAATTATTACTGGTTTCTTAGAAGAAAAAGAAGACCCAGAGCAATGTGCTGTGCGCGAGACCCAAGAAGAGTTGGGACTGCATTGTTTAGAATCTACTTTGGTTGGCGTGTATCCATTCCCGCAGCAAAACCAAGTGATTATTGCTTACCACATCAAAGCTGCTGGCGCAGTTACCTTAAATCATGAGCTAGATGATTATAAAATTGTACCAAAAAGTGAGCTCAAGGGTTGGCGTTTTGGTACTGGCTTGGCAGTTAACGACTGGTTAGCTCGTGGCTGTTTAGTTCCTGCATCAATTAACTAATTTCACACAAAAATAATAAAAGGCATTAACAATGGCTGATATGAGCACGTCGATCTATATTACTTTTTTCGTTTATCTAGCTGGCGTTATGGCTATTGGAATATACGCTTGGATACAAACAAAAAATGCCAGTGACTACTTTTTAGGTGGTAGAAGTTTATCGCCCGGAGTAGCAGCCATTAGTGCGGGTGCTTCTGACATGAGTGGTTGGGTGCTACTTGGCTTGCCTGGCTTTGCTTATTTGTCAGGATTGGAAGCGGCTTGGATTTCGGTGGGGTTGTGTACCGGGGTGGCCTTAAATTGGTGGCTAAGTGCTAAGCGTTTGCGAGTGTATAGCGAACAGCTTGAGGATGCGGTTACTGTGCCAGCCTATCTACAGCGCCGTTTTAAAGACCCTACGCCGTGGTTAAAAATATTTTCGGCGACGTTTATCTTATTGTTCTTTTTGTTTTATGTGGCCTCTGGTCTAATTGGCGGCGGTAAGTTGTTTGTTGCTGTGTTTGATATGGACTACCAATATGCAGTAATAGCTGGCGCGGTGATTGTGGTTTTATACACACTGTTTGGTGGCTTTTTGGCGGTATCTTGGACTGATGTATTTCAAGCCTTGTTAATGACGTTGGCCTTAGTTGTCGTGCCTGTTGTCGTTGTCACAGATGCTGGCGGCTTTAGTGAAACTGTTGCTAAGGTAGAGGCGATAAATCCTAATTTTCTGGATATGTTCACCGATAACACTGGTACACCGTTAACCCTAATTGCGATTCTAAGTTCTCTTGGTTGGGGCTTGGCTTATTTTGGTCAGCCACATATTTTGGCCCGTTTTAAGGCGATACGCTCACCTAGTGACGTCAAAGTGGCGGCAATTATCGGCGTGAGTTGGTCGGTATTTATCTATTTGGCTGCTATTGCCGTAGGTTTGGCTGGCGCCGTGTATTTGTCCACGCCATTAGAAGATTCTGAAAAAGTATTTATGTCTTTGGTGGCAGTATTATTTAACCCGGTTATTGCAGGTATTTTGTTAGCCGCAATTTTGGCCGCCATTATGAGTACAGTAGATTCTCAGTTATTGGTTTGCTCGGCGGCATTGGCTGAAGATTTATACCCGCTTGTGGTTAAAGAGCCGCCATCGGCAGCGCGCCGTTTACAAGTAGGGCGTATGGCGGTTGGAGGATTGGCTATAGTGGCAATGATGTTTGCGATGGACCCTAACAGCAAAGTGCTGGATGTGGTGTCTTATGCTTGGGGCGGTTTAGGTGCTTCGCTTGGGCCAGCCATTCTACTTAGCTTGTACTGGCCTCGAATGAACCGTCATGGCGCCTTAGCTGGAGTATTGGTTGGCGGTTTAACCGTTATTGTCTGGGGTCAAATTAACGGTGGTTGGTTTGACCTTTATGAGTTAGTGCCGGGTTTTTTCTTTTCGGTTATCGCTGTTGTTGCGGTTAGCTTGTTAACGGCTAAGCCTGACAATGAACTTGTGACTCAATTTAATGAAATGTTAACCACTGTAAAAAGTTATTAGGAGAATTTTCTGAAGGAGCTGATGAATTTTAGAAATCTTCTGATTTTAGTGGCGGTTGTTGTAAGCAATTGGACTTATGCGGTGACCGATGACGAGTTGGCAGTAATGCGTGATAGCGCGCTGGCGTCAACCGACGGCTATGACCTTGTTGAGTCGTTAACTACTAAAGTAGGCGCGCGTTTAGCAGGTACCGACGCTGATAAGCGAGCGGTGGCATGGGCAAAAGATTTACTAGAGCAGTCTGGCTTTGACAAAGTATGGCTAGAGCCAGTTAATTTCCCTGTGTGGCAACGCTATAAAGAGACAGCCAAAGTACTGCCACCTTACGAGCAAAATTTACAGATCACTGCATTGGGTTATAGCGGTTCCACCAGCGGAGCGGTAGTAGCTGAAGTGATGGCATTTTCTTCGATAGAGGAATTTGCACAATCAAAGACTGATGTGAAAGGTAAAATTTTTTTCATCAATAAAGCGATGCAGCGCAGTTTAGATGGCAGCGGTTACAGTGACACGGTACCAATGCGTTATATCAGTGTGGTGTCGGCTCAACAAAAACAAGTGGCGGGGATTTTAATTAGAAGTTTGGGAACCCATAGCAATCGTTTTGCCCATACTGGCGTTACTGTTTTGTTAGATAACCCGGTGCCGGCAGCGGCTTTGTCGCCACCAGATGCTGATCAGCTGCAACGCCTGCTAGACTTAGGTCAGCCGGTAAAGATTAGCTTAGACATTCAAGTGTCAATCACTCAGGGTGGCTCTTCCTTTAACGTCATTGGCCAACTCAATGGCAGCGAGTCGCCTGAGCAAAATGTGTTGATTAGTGCGCATTTAGATTCATGGGATTTAGGTACTGGGGCAATCGATGATGGCGCAGGTGTCGGTATTGTTGTCGCTGCCGCAAAAGCAATTATGACCTTGCCAGAAAGACCCAGGCGCAGCATCAGAGTAGTGTTATTTGCCAATGAAGAGCAGGGCTTGTGGGGCGCAAAGCAATATGCAAAAAAGCATAAAGCTGATGCGGTAAATCATATTTTCGCTTCTGAGTCTGATTTTGGCGCTGGTCGAGTTTGGCGTTTTGATAGTGCGTCTAAATCACTAAACGATTCAGTGACTGAATTATTGGCGCCGCTGGGAATAACGGTCAACTTAGTTGAAGGCGACGATATTGAAAGCTTAAGCGGCGGTCCAGATATAGGACCGATCCAAGACACCGGTGTAGCCGTATTTAAACTAAAGCAAGATGGCACTGACTATTTTGACTATCACCATACGGCGAATGACACCTTGGATAAAATTGACCCAAAAGCATTACAGCAAAACGTAGCAGCTTGGGCGGTGGTGGCGTTTAAAGCGGCAAATATAGAGCTTGATACTAGTGAATGAAGATAAACCTAGTAAGAAAAAAGCAGTCCCTAGCAGGCGCATAACACGATTTTCTAAAATGGTGCAATTGGCTGGCGGCGTTGCCAGTTCGATGGTTGTAGAGGGGGCTAAGCAATTAGGCCAAGGTAAACGGCCCAAAGTACGCGATTTATTATTAACCCCTAAAAATGCCCGCCGGGTTGCCGACCAATTGGCCAATCTGCGCGGTGCTGCAATGAAACTTGGCCAGTTATTATCAATGGATGGGGGTGATTTCCTGCCGCCTGAATTGGCTGAAATTTTGGCAAGACTGCGTAGTAATGCTGAATCTATGCCAACTAAACAGTTGGTTAAAGTGTTGGAAAATGCATGGGGCGAAGACTGGCAAGATAATTTTTATCAGTTTGATATGAATCCAGTAGCGGCTGCATCTATTGGCCAAGTGAATAAGGCGGTGACTCACGATGGGCGAACCTTAGCTCTAAAAATCCAATACCCAGGCGTGCGCAAAAGTATTGATAGCGATGTTGATAATGTGGCTGCGCTGCTGCGTATTTCTACTTTGTTGCCAAAAGAATTAGAAATTGATGAGTTGTTGGAAGAGGCAAAAATACAGCTACACCAAGAAGCAGATTATATTCGTGAGGCTAAGTATCTTAAAAAATATGGCGAGCATCTTGCAGGCTGCGAGCATTTTTTAATTCCTGAGGTTGATCAAGAATTAACGACTAAAGATATTTTGGCGATGACATTTGTCGACGGACATCCAATAGAAGAGTTGGTGCATGAAGATGAGAGTACCCGTAATCGAGTAATGACTTTACTGCTCGATTTGTTGTTTAAGGAAATATTTGAATTTCAAATGGTACAAACTGACCCTAACTTTGCTAACTATCAATACAACGCTGAAGAGAAATCGTTGGTATTGTTAGATTTTGGTGCCACGCGTGAATACAAAAAACGTTTTTCCAATGCTTACAAAGCGTTGTTCGAAGCTTCTTTAAAAGAAGATATGAGTGGTATGCGTAAAGCTTGCGAGAGAATCGGATATTTTAAGGAAGATATTAACGACCAGCATTTAGAATTTGTGCAGAACTTGTTTTTTATGGCAACAGAACCGTTGCGCTATGAAGGTGAGTACGATTTTGCTAATACGGACTTAGGTGCACGCTTAAATGAAGCAGGGATGGCACTGAGTTTAGAGCAAGGCTATTGGCATACGCCACCGGTAGATTCTTTGTTTTTACATAGAAAGTTGGGCGGCTTATTTTTACTTGCCGCCCGTCTCAAAGCTAAGGTAAATTTAAATACCTTAGTTAAGCAATATTTAAACTAGCCTTGCTTGGGCCCACCTTCGGTACCAGGCCAGCGAGTGCCGCCAATGGTGTCCGCAAACGGCCAAAAACCTTTGCCATCCAATTCACCTTCCAAGGTGATTTCTCGATCTAAGAAAATAGGCGTCCATAAATAGGCAGATAGTTGCTCGCGCATTGGCAGTAAAGTGGCAATTGGATCCCATGCACTTTCACGTAAAATTAGCTGACCTTTAACTTCTTGCTTAAATGCAGTGCCATATTTACTGCGCACGCGCACTACATGGGGCGGGTAGTCATAATTTTCTGGCTGCAGATCTACTGCGCGCATGCATTTAATCCACCATTCATTGGTTTCATATTCTGGGTCGTTATCTAGTGTTGCACCGACTTCGCCTTTAAATTCGACAAAGGTATGTCCTTGGTGAATGACTTTGGCCGAGACATAATCCATCAATCGGTAGTATTGCGTTTCGGCATAATACTTAGGTTGCCCCCAGCGCTCTTGGCTGATGTAGATAGCAGACTCTTGATCTATACCCAGGCAAATAGTGTATTCACCTTCGATACCATTGTACTTGGCAACAACATTTATCACTAAGCCAAACTCAGGTTCGCCCTGTACAGGGAAGTTATAAATAGTGAGATTAACGTTTGGCTCTGCACCGATTTCTATGCCGGGTGGCAATAGCGCCGCTATTTTTTCAGGGTCGGTGCGATAGCTAATTTTTAGCATAGGCCAATTTAAAATATCGCCAGGATT
>JBKEHH010000011.1:0-105602 GCA_046710535.1 Pseudomonadales bacterium | reverse complement strand
AGTACTAGCTCCGCGGCTTCTCGTTTAAACTCAGGACTGAATGTTCTTCTTTTCGTTGTCATTAAACACCTCTGTAAGATGGATTTTACCACCTAAGTTGGTGTCCAAGATCATTAGGCCACTACATCTTGCCTTCCTGTACTTTAATAGTTGCAACAACACCAATAGCCATTTTGTATTTCTTTTAAGTTAAATTTTTAGCCGATCAGTATTACCGGCCCATGAAAACTTCTCAAGCTTATTCAATTAAAGGGGTCAGAGCCCTTTAACTTTACTGCTTACTCAAACCAAAGTTTGATTAACAGCCCACGGCGGGATTAAAAAAACAAGTAACCCTACAACTTATTCCCGAGAATCATGATTACTCACTACAACCAATTAATTCCCCAATTTTCCCCTTCCTCCCTAGTTCTAACCAGCACTTCCACGTAAGATTAGCCACTTAATTTATCGTCTAAATATAAGAATCAACTGGCATGGCAAGCACTGCAGAAACCCAACACACACCCATGATGATTCAATACATGGGTATCAAAAAAGAACACCCCAATGAAATTGTGTTTTACCGCATGGGTGATTTTTATGAGATATTTTTTGACGATGCCCGGCGCGCATCCAAACTGTTGGATATAACCCTTACTTCACGCGGTAAGTCTGGTGGTCAGCCTATTCCTATGGCGGGTATTCCTTATCATGCGGCTGACGGCTATTTGGCCAAATTGGTTAAGGCTGGGGTGTCGGTAGCCATATGCGAGCAAGTTGGCGACCCTGCTACCAGTAAAGGGCCGGTAGAGCGCAAGGTAATGCGGGTGGTAACACCTGGCACTATTAGTGATGAAGCCTTATTAGAGTCGAATAAAGAGAACTTGTTAGTGGCCATACATGCTGACAAAGGCATTTTTGGTATTGCCAGCATGGATATTGCCAGCGGGCGCTTTCAAGTGATGGAAGTAACTAGCGAAGAAGCCTTGCGTGGCGAGCTAAAAAGACTGTCGCCGGTTGAGCTGTTGGTGAATGAGCACAGCATTGCCAAGCATTTAACCGACGGTTATTTAGGCACCCGCCTGTGCCCACCGTGGGAGTTTGAGCTCGAGACGGCGAATCGCTTATTGTGTAAACAGTTTCAAACCCATGACTTAGCCGGTTTTGGCTGTAGTGATTTAACCGCGGCTATTTGTGCGGCGGGCTGCTTGATGCAGTATGTGAAAGACACCCAACGGGCTGCATTGCCGCATATTAGAAGTATTGCTACCGAGCGCTTAGATGACAGCGTAATAATGGATGAAGCGACCCGGCGCAACTTAGAAATTGACACCAACTTAAGTGGCGGCAGTGACAACACTTTATTAGCCGTAATGGATAATACCCAAACCGCCATGGGCAGCCGCCTGCTGCGACGCTGGTTAAACCGCCCGCTGCGCGACCGCACACTATTAGAACAACGCTTGAATTGTGTTAGTGCTTTACTGGCTGATGCCAACTACCACACCTTGCAAGAAACACTCAAAACCATTGGCGATGTAGAACGTATTTTAGCGCGAGTGGCATTGCGCTCGGCTAGGCCGCGCGATTTGTCACGGCTTAATGACTCGCTGGCTGCCCTGCCCTTATTACAAGAGCTGCTTAGTGCGGTGAATAACGACGCATTGGCTGCTATAGCAACAGACATTGCGGTGTTTCCGGTGCAGCAACAGTTACTGCAAACCGCCATTATTGATAACCCGCCCATGGTATTGCGCGATGGCGGCGTGATTAAAGCAGGCTTTAATGAAGAGCTAGATGAACTGCGCGCTATTAGCACAAATGCTGGCGACTATTTAATCGATTTGGAAACCCGTGAGCGGGAAAAAACCGGCATTAATACCCTAAAGGTGGGTTATAACCGGGTGCATGGCTATTTTATTGAAATTAGCAAAGCCCAGTCTGACAAGGCCCCTACTGAATATATTAGGCGACAAACCCTTAAAAATGCTGAGCGTTTTATTACCCCTGAATTAAAAGCATTTGAAGACAAAGCCTTAAGCGCTAAAAGCCGGTCTTTAGCCCATGAAAAAGGGCTGTATGAAGCCTTGATAGAAACATTGAATGAGTCACTGTTTGAACTGCAAACCAGTGCCCAGGCCATTGCCAAGCTAGACTTATTAGCCAACCTGGCCGAACGTGCTGACAGCTTGCGCCTATGCCGACCTGAATTTACCGAAAGCGCCGGCATGACTATTAGTGAAGGCAGGCATTTGGTGGTTGAGCAAGTGCTGGATGAGCCATTTATACCCAACGACATAAAGTTAGACAAAGACCGGCGTATGCTAATGATTACCGGCCCAAATATGGGTGGTAAGTCGACTTATATGCGCCAAACAGCATTAATTGTGCTGCTTGCCCATATTGGCAGCTATGTACCGGCCACAATGGCCCAGATGAGTTTGTATGACCGTATCTTCACCCGTATTGGCTCGGCCGATGATTTAGCCGGCGGGCGCTCTACCTTTATGGTGGAAATGACGGAAACCGCCAACATATTGCATAACGCTACGCCTAACAGTTTAGTACTACTAGATGAGATTGGCCGCGGCACCAGCACTTTTGATGGCTTAGCCCTAGCATGGGCTTGTGCTAACCATTTGGCTCAGTCGGTTAAGGCGTTTAGCCTATTTGCCACCCACTATTTTGAGTTAACAACACTGGCCGATGAGCTGCCCACCACCGCCAATGTGCATTTAAGCGCCAGCGAGCACGATGACAGCATTGTGTTTATGCATAGCATTCAAGATGGCCCTGCCAGTAAAAGCTATGGTATTCAGGTGGCAAAGCTGGCGGGCTTGCCAAAACCGGTGCTTAATATTGCGCGTAATAAGCTGGCCGAATTAGAAGCTGGCAGCAGTAGCAATGACATTTCGCAGCCAGTTGCGGTGCAAAATGAGCTGTTTGCCAGCGCGCCAGATCCCATACTTGAAGAGTTAGAAAATACCGATTTAGCGGATATAACTCCTAAGCAGGCCTTAGACCTGTTATATCGCTGGCAAACAAAAGTAAAAAGCTTATAAACTGAGCCTTCACCCGCGGAAAAATAATGTTAGAATGGGCGGCTATTAATTAACTTGACTGAAACGAGGCCCGCCTTAGATGACATTTGTAGTCGGCGAAGATTGTATAAAATGTAAGCACACTGACTGTGTGGAAGTTTGTCCTGTAGATTGTTTTTACGAAGGTCCAAACTTTTTGGTTATTCACCCTGATGAGTGTATTGACTGCGCCTTGTGTGAACCAGAATGTCCAGTAGATGCGATATTCTCGGAAGATGAATTACCGGAAGAACAACAAGTGTTTATGGAATTAAATGCTGAGCTTTCTGAAGTATGGCCAAACATCACTGAGCAGAAGGAATCACTTCCTGATGCAGAAGAGTGGGAAGGCGTGCCTGATAAGCTACAACATCTAGAAAGATAAGTTAGTAGCAGCTGTAGACGATCTATACGTTATCTATAAAAAATAAAGCCGGCTGATACCGGCTTTATTTTTATTAACTGTGTAACGCTGCCTATTGTTAGCCTAAGACCATGTCACTATCTAAACCTTGACCTTCCATGATTTCACGTAAGCGAGCCAGACCTTCGACTTGAATTTGACGCACCCGCTCACGAGTTAAACCTACCTCTAGGCCCACATTTTCTAGGGTATCAGCATCATAACCACGCAAGCCAAAACGTCTTGCTAAAACATCACGCTGGCGCTCAGTTAACTCGTCAAGCCAACGGTCTAAGCCAGATTTTATATCATCGTTTTGTAAAATATCTGATGGGTCATTAACCTTTGTATCAGCAACGGTATCAACAATAGACTTGTCATTGTCGCCGCTAATCGTAACATCGAGCGAACCAATTTTTTCATTCAACTTTAGTAATCGGCGAATATCATCTACTGGTTTATCCATCGCTTTCGATATTGCATCAGGCGTCGCATCATGATCTAACGACAGCGATAAATTTTTAGCGACACGCAATACACCGTTTAATTCTTTCACTACGTGGATAGGCAGGCGAATAGCACGAGTTTGATTCATTATTGCTCGTTCAATACTTTGTCGAATCCACCAGGTGGCATAAGTCGAAAAGCGAAAGCCTCTTTCAGGATCAAATTTTTCTACTGCCCGAATCAGCCCTAAGTTGCCCTCTTCAATTAGGTCGAGAAGGGCCAAACCACGATTCAAATAAGCGCGAGATATTTTCACCACTAAGCGTAAATTACTCTCTATCATTCGCTGGCGACCAGCTTCTTCACCGCGCTGCACCATTCTTGAAAAATGCACTTCTTCTTCAGCTGTCAGCAGCGGTGAAAAACCAATTTCATTAAGATACAAGCGGGTTACATCTAATTTTTTCTCGACACTGGCTTCAAAAACCTCGTCGTCTTGCAGCTCTACAACAGGCTCGGCAACAGAATCGTCAATGTCAGAAAAATCAAGCGCATCTGCAGCCATATCTATCGGCCCAGTTTTCACATCTTCTGAATTTTGCTGATCTTCCTTGCTAGCCGTCAACTTAATAAAATCCCTTAATACTTTAACGCCGGTAGATATTTTTTTGGATTCTGGGGCTTACCATCAAACCGTATTTCAAAATGTAACCGAGTATATTTAGATTCTTTTTTACCCATTTCGGCTATCTTGTCACCCGCTTTAACTTGGTCGCCTTCTGTTACAAAAACTTTACTATTAAAAGCGTATGCACTTAGGAAATGCTCGTCATGTTTAACGATGATCAGCAAGCCATAAGCTTTCAGTCCAGCTCCAGCATACACCACTTTACCGGATTTCGCTGCATAGATCGCCTGACCGTATTTGCCTGCTATATCAATCCCTTTATGGATTTTACCCGAGGTTGTATAGCCTGCCTCAACTGTTCCGTTGGTAGGCCAACGCCAACTTTCAGTATTTTTCTTTGGCACCCCTGGGGTGATGGCAGTCTTAGCAACGATAGGTTTTTTCGCCACACTTCGACTAGTGCTTAGAGTTGATTTAGCTGTACTTTTACTGCCAGCGGACGTGGTTGTGGATACGCGATATGACTTGCTCGGGATACGCAGTTTTTGGCCTATGTTAATCATATATGGAGTTGCTATTTTATTGTAATCAGCCAACTGCTGATATGACACTCCATAGCGCCAAGCGATCGCATAGAGGGTATCGCCTCTTTTTATTTTATAGCTGCTACCGCTAGCAGTGCCAGCGCCACTACTGCGATCTATAATGCTAACTTTATTGGGTTGATGCGAACAGGCTGCCAAAAAGACAGCCATTGCTATCACTAAAACTTTCGCGATTAGTTTCAGCATAGCGCCTCAGTTAAGCTCTTAAATGCCAGTAACAATAAAAGCTATGATTTGCCATTGGCTACTTTCTCCATCGCAAACAAAATCACCAAACCAAAAACCATTGCCAAAATACATTCAAACAACTGCGAATCAATACCGGTAATCATTTCATAATTTAGCGGTGATATATTTTCTTTCACTAATGGTTTGTCTAAACCTTGACTGCTGGTATACCACTCCAACACCTGTTTCCACGGCCATACCAGATATAAAGACCCAAATAAAAAGCCGGTTAGTAAGGCCATGACTCGGTCGTGAAATCTTGCTAACAACCAAGACAATACTTTAGAAAAACACAACAAACCAATACCCGCCCCAGCTATTAAACTAGCCAGCGGTACGATATCAAACTCTTTAACAGCAATAAGTACCGGCGTGTAGGCCCCTAACAACACCAAGATAAAACCACCCGATATTCCCGGTAAGATGGTTGCACAAATAGCGATGGCACCAGCAGCAAACAAATACCAAGAGTCACCGTTAGACTCTACCGGCTTAATAAATACAATTGCTACAGCAATAGCAACACCAATAAGTAACAGTATTAAGTTTTCAATACCCCAAGGCTTAATTTGTCGCATTAGAAAAATAGCCGATGCGAAAATCAAGCCAAAGAAGAAAGACCAAATCAATAACGGATAAGACGCTAGAGCGCTAACAATAAGACTGGCAAGCGTAGCAATGCTAGTAACAATACCAGCCATTAAAATTAACAAAAATGTGCCATCAACATGCTGCCATGCCTTAGCTATTTCAACATTACGAAAATAGCCGAGCAATTCTACATCAGCGCTACTGATTGCGTTAATCAAGCGGTCATAAATGCCAGTAATCAGTGCGATAGTTCCACCAGATACGCCGGGTACTACATCGGCAGCACCCATTGCCATGCCACGAAGAAAAATACCGAGGGGAGCCATATTTTTATCGGTCATAAATTATCTTACCGTACCGCTTAAAAATGGCACGAAAAAAGCAGGTTCAATAATTTCACTTTTGTATTCATCACCGATACGAGTCACTAGCACTAGGTCTTGACGAATATCGTCACCAACAGGCGTAATCAGGCGCCCACCGTCTGCTAATTGGTCAACTAATTCCTGTGGTATTTCTCGCGGCGCAGCAGCAGAGAGTATCGAATCGAACGGCCCTTGTGCAGCCCAGCCTAAGCCGCCATCGGCATGTTTAAATTGCACATTATATAATTTTAGCAACCGCATACGCTTACGCGCTTTATCTTGCAACGGCCTAATACGCTCGACTGAAAACACCTTTTCGGCAAGCTGGGCTAAAATAGAGGTTTGATAACCGGAGCCAGTGCCAACTTCAAGCACCCGTCCCAAGCGCTCGCCACCGTTAAGTAATAACTCAGTCATACGGGCAACAATATAGGGTTGGGAGATAGTCTGATTATGGCCAATCGGCAGCGCTACATCCTCATATGCTCGATGGGATAGCGCTTCATCCAAGAATAGGTGCCGAGGGGTTGAGCGCATCACGTCTAACACCGCATAACTTTTAACGCCTTGATCTATCAAGCGCTCGATAAGGCGGTCACGGGTGCGCCTAGACGTCATCCCAATGCCTTCAATAGCAATATTATTCACTTTTTGCCTCATTATTATTCTTATGCAAATCAAACACTTCCGCTAATAAAGACGTAGCATAGCACCCTTTTGTTAACTCAAACTCAACTTTAACAGCAGTATTGTCTAACCATTTCCAGCTTAAATTTTTTGCTATAGCGCGAGTTGCTCTTCGTTCTTGTTTTAAGCCTTGCTGCACTAAAAAGTCGCACCAACTTTGATACTCACCGGCAATGCCCCGCTCTATTTCAGCAATCGAACCCGAGCTGGGTAAATCGCCTTTACCCCAAAGCGGCGCTGTAGGGTGTATATCAAAACTTTCACAGCGCTGGTCTATCTCACCATCACATTGCTCAACACTAAATACACTACTGCTGCCATTAAGCATTGCCATATCGCCGGCCACAATTTTATTCCAGGTGTTATTAGCTTGGCGCGCAGCTAACACTTTATTAAATAAATGTGAGCGCGCCGCGGACAAATATAGATCATGATTTTTGGGTTTGCCTTTGCCGCTTTCAGCCCAACGATTGAATTTTGCTAAATTGTTACCACTAAAACCAAAGCGCTGCTCACCAAAGAAATTGGGGAAGCCGTTTCGCTTAATCTGCTCCAGCCTTTGATCAACTAAGGCGCTGTCACCAACAATATTATTTATCGTGATAGAGAAATGATTCGTTTTGTGAGTGCCGCGCCGCAGCTTACGATTGTGACGCACTACCTTTTCTATCGATACTCCGTCGACAGCAAAGTTTTGCCAATCAATATTTTGTTTACCCGGCACATGTAAGCTAAACCACTGTTTGGTCAGTGCCTGCTTATCTTTCATCCCGCTATAGGAAATATCGCGTTCTCTAATATTTGAATAGCGGGAAAGCTCAGTCAACACAAAGCGCGTATTTCTACCGGTTTTACTTACCCATAAATAAATATGTTCGCCTTCACCAGCAGGCTCCCAGCCCAACTGTTCAGTAACAATAAAGTCACTTGGTTGTTGCTTAAGTATTCCACTAGCAACGGTTTGAGTGTTTGACAGCGCCAGCTCAGCCATTTATTTGCCTTAACATCACCACGCTATGACAACTAATACCTTCTTTACGGCCTTCAAAACCTAAGGCTTCCGTCGTTGTCGCTTTTACATTAATTGCCGTTATATCAGTTTTTAAATCTTGCGCAATAAGACTGCATATTGCGTCAATATGCGGCGCCATTTTAGGAGACTGAGCAACAATAGTCATATCAGCATTTACTAATTCATAGCCTTGTTGTTGCACCAACTTATAACAATGTCTCAACAATTCACGGCTATTCGCATTTTTAAAGGCGTCATCAGTATCAGGAAAATGTTTGCCTATATCACCTAATGCACAAGCGCCCAACAATGCATCGCACAACGCATGCAGTAATACATCACCGTCGGAGTGTGCAATTAAACCGTGGCTATGGGGTATTTTTACGCCACCCAAAGTTATTTCATCACCATCGCCAAAACGGTGAACATCGATACCATGACCAATACGATACATCTCAGCTATCCCCACTATTTGCCAAATAATAATCGGCCAAGGCTAAATCTTGTCGACGGGTAATTTTTACATTGCAGTCTCTACCTGTTAACAACATCGGTTTAAGGCCAAACTGCTCAATCGCAGCAGACTCATCAGTAACTTCGTTATTATTTTTAGCCACGACAGTCATCGCTGCAGTTAAGATTTGATAACGAAAAATTTGTGGCGTCTGCGCTTGCCATAAATTAGCTCTAGGTTCGGTTTTTATAACCTCACCACTGGCAGCTGACTTAATCGTGTCAGTGACGGCGATAGCCGGTATTCCGCCAACAGAGTGATCTCCTAGTTCAACTGCTAAAGCAGTTAAAAAGTTATCACCAATGCAAGGCCGTGCACCATCATGTATCCAAACCCAATCATCTGCGCCAGCAACATCTATTAACGCACTCAAACCGTTCAGTACCGAATCGCTACGTTCTTTACCACCGATAACGATAGTGACTGATTGTGGCAGTATTAGATCATTTATAAAGTCATCGTCTTTAGCAACAACTAAAATAATTCCGGCAAAAATATCGGCACCATTAAACGCTGAAATCGAATACTCCAACACCAACTTGCCTTGCAGGATTTGATATTGCTTAGGCGCTCCATCACCGAAGCGACTACCAAGCCCAGCGGCAACAATAACGGCCCAATTTTTAGCGGTTGCGGTTTGTAAGATACCATCGTTCATCTTCAAACCTTATTTTTCTGGGGGGATATATAAAAAGAAGGTTTCATCATCTTTAATCATTCCCATATCTGAACGGGCTTTTTCTTCAATGCCTTCAGTGCCTTCGCGCAGCTCCCTTACTTCGTGCAGCAACGCTAAGTTACGGCTACGAAGTTTGGTGTTTTCTAGTTGCTGTAAAACGATCTTTTCAGTCAGCGCGTTAACTTCAGCCAAACTGCCCTCACCAACCCACAAGCGAACCTGTAGACTGATGAGAATAAATATTAACAAAGCCCAAACCAATTTCACTGCTAGACCCTATACAAGCCTGAATGGCTAACGGTAATTACGCTTTAAATTCTGCTCTACCACGATATGGCGCCGCGTCTTTTAACTGTTCTTCAATACGCAATAAACGGTTATATTTAGCAACTCGGTCAGAGCGACACAAAGAGCCAGTTTTTATCTGACCTGCACAGGTAGCAACGGCTAAATCGGCAATCGTGGTATCTTCGGTCTCACCACTACGATGTGAAATAACCACGGTAAAACCTGCTTTTTGCGCCATATTGATCGCATCTAAGGTCTCACTTAAGGTGCCAATCTGATTAAACTTAATCAAAATAGAATTACCAACACCTTCATCAATACCACGCTTTAAAATTTTGGTATTGGTAACGAATAAATCGTCACCGACAAGCTGTACTTTATGGCCGATTTTTTTGGTTAATATTGCCCAGCTATCCCAGTCGCTTTCATCCATTCCATCTTCAATAGAAATAATTGGATACTTATCAGCAAGCTCTGCAAGATAATCAGCAAAACCTTCGCCGTCAAAAGATTTGTCTTCGCCGGCTAAGACATACTTGCCGTCTTTATAAAACTCAGAGGATGCACAATCTAGCGCCAAAGTGACATCGTCACCTAAACTGTAGCCAGCTTTGGCAACTGCATCGCTAATAATAGCCAGCGCCGCTTCATTTGAAGGCAAGTTAGGTGCAAAACCACCCTCGTCACCAACAGCAGTATTTAAACCGCGGCTTTGTAATTCTTTTTTCAAGGCATGAAATATTTCAGCGCCGCAACGCAAGGCTTCGGTAAAATTTTTGGCCCCAACTGGCTGTACCATAAACTCTTGAATATCAACGTTGTTGTCGGCGTGTTCACCGCCATTAATAATATTCATCATCGGCACCGGCATGCTGTATTTACCCGGCGTGCCGTTTAAATCGGCTATATGCTCATAAAGCTCAACGCCTTTATCATTGGCGGCAGCTTTAGCCACAGCCAATGATACTGCTAGAATTGCATTGGCACCCATAGACTCTTTATTGTCAGTACCATCAACGGCAATCATGGCATTGTCCACTGCACGTTGATCATGGCTATTCATACCCTTAACAGTATCAGCCAATGTGGTATTGATATTATTAACCGCTATCAACACACCTTTACCTAAATAACGCGCTTTATCGCCATCGCGTAATTCCAAGGCCTCGCGTGAACCAGTAGACGCGCCTGAGGGAGCGCAGGCCAAACCTTTAGCACCTGAAGCCAAAACAACTTCGGCTTCTACTGTTGGGTTACCTCTAGAATCCATAATTTCTAACGCGGTGACAGCAACAATCTCTGACATTGGTACACTCCTAAAACAGCCTATAGGCCTAACTGATATTAAGTGGGTCAAAGCCTTTAACTAAATCGTCAACGGCTTTCATTTGGGTTAAAAATGGTTCTAATTTATCTAGCGGCAACGCACAGGGTCCATCGCATTTAGCATTATCAGGATCTGGATGCGCCTCTAAAAATAGGCCGGCAATGCCTTGGCTCATTCCGGCTAGGCCGAGTTGCGTCACTTGTTGGCGTCTGCCACCTGCAGAGTCGGCTCTGCCACCAGGGGTTTGCAAGGCATGGGTTACATCAAAAATTACTGGGCGATTAAGCTCTTTCATTAAACCAAAACCCAGCATATCGACAACTAAGTTGTTGTAGCCAAAACACGAACCGCGTTCACATAAAATGATTTTAGAGTTACCCGCCTCTTCACATTTATTAATAATATGTTGCATTTCATGGGGCGCTAAAAACTGTGCTTTTTTAATATTGATAATGGCGCCGGTTTTAGCCATCGCTTCGACTAAATCTGTTTGGCGCGAAAGAAATGCGGGCAGTTGAATAATATCAGCAACCTGCGCAACGGCTGCGGCTTGATAAGGTTCGTGTACATCGGTGATTACCGGCACATTGAATTTGGCTTTTATGTCGGCAAATATTTGCAAACCTTTTTCCATACCAGGGCCACGAAACGAATGCAGCGACGAACGATTAGCCTTATCAAAGGAGGCTTTAAACACATAGGGAATATTTAATTTAGCGCAGACATTGACGTATTGCTCAGCAATTTCCATCGCCAAGTCAGCAGACTCCAAAACGTTCATTCCGCCAAACAGTACAAATGGTAGTTCATTACCTATTTGAATATCGTTTAAGCTAAGCTCTTGCTGCGCCATAGCTGACCTCACTCGCCTTTGTGACAATTTGCTGCCTGAATGAAACCAGTAAACAACGGATGGCCATCACGTGGCGTTGAGTTGAATTCTGGGTGAAACTGACATGCCACAAACCAAGGATGATCTGGGACTTCGACAACTTCGACTAGCGTTTTATCAGCAGACCAACCGCCAACACGCAAACCTGCATCACGCAATTGATCAAGGAAATTATTATTCACTTCATAACGGTGACGATGGCGCTCATTGATTTCGCTAGCACCGTACAAGCTGGCAGTGGTTGAACCTTCTTCTAGGTGACATATTTGCGCACCTAAGCGCATAGTACCGCCAAGGTCTGAGTCTTTATTACGCTGCTCTACATTACCGTTTTCATCAAGCCACTCGGTAATTAAACCAACCACAGGCTGAGAGGTATTTTGTTCAAACTCGGTACTGTTTGCTTCGCTTAAACCTGCCACATGACGAGCATATTCAATTACCGCAACTTGCATACCTAAACAAATACCCAAATAAGGAATTTTATTTTCACGGGCATACTTAACCGCTTTGATTTTGCCTTCTATGCCGCGGTTACCAAAACCACCGGGGACTAATATTCCATGCGCACCAGCTAAGCAAGCAACACCTTCGGCTTCTATGGTTTGAGAATCGATATAGCTGATTTTGACTTTAGTACGAGTACCAATGCCTGCATGGTGCAGCGCTTCATTGAGTGATTTATAGGCATCAATCAATTCCATATATTTGCCGACCATGGCTATACGTACTTCGCGCTCTGGATTTTGCTCCCCATGAATCACCGCGTCCCATTCTGACAGATCTGCTGGAGGGCAATCTAATTCAAATCGCTCTAATACATAGTCGTCCAAGCCGCGCGCTTGCAACATCGATGGAATGCGATAAATACTGTCCGCATCTTGTAATGGAATTACCGCTCGCTGCTCAACGTTAGTGAAAGAGGCAATTTTACTTAACGAGCTTTCATCAATTTCGTGATCACTGCGACATAGCAATACATCTGGTTGTAAACCAATTGAACGCAGTTCTTTAACAGAGTGTTGAGTTGGTTTAGTTTTGGTCTCACCAGCGGTAGCAATATAGGGCACTAAGGTTAGGTGCATTAACATCGAACGCTTATTACCTAGTTCTACCCGTAATTGCCTGGTTGCCTCAAAAAATGGCAGACCTTCGATATCACCCACGGTGCCGCCAATTTCAATAATAGCGATATCGGCATCACCAGCACCAACAATAACGCGGCGCTTAATTTCATCGGTAATATGGGGAATGACTTGAACTGTTCCGCCTTCATAATCGCCGCGGCGCTCTTTGCGTAATACCGTTTCGTAAACGCGACCGGTAGTGAAATTATTGCGCTTACCCATTTTACGGCGCAAGAAACGCTCATAGTGACCTAAGTCTAAATCAGTTTCAGCACCATCTTCGGTAACATAAACTTCTCCATGCTGAAACGGGCTCATAGTCCCTGGATCCACATTAATATATGGATCGAGTTTCAGCATTGTTACGTTGAGACCCCGCGCCTCAAGAATAGCCGCTAGTGAAGCAGAGGATAATCCTTTACCTAAGGATGATACAACGCCACCAGTGACGAAAATAAATCGAGTCGTCATGTTATGTTTTTTGCCAGCAAGTCAGGATTAAGCGGGAAATTTGAATAAATAAAGCCGCTGTAGATGGTGGATCAGAATAGCAGAAAGCCATGTTCGGCACAACGCAAAGCAGGCGTGATAACGCTGATTAATGGTGCCAAATCAGCTCTAGAGCAGACGCTCCCTCGGGACTAAGAAAATCATCACAAACCCAATAGTCGCCTACGGCGGCCAACTGATCATCTATATAAACCAAGGGGACTCTATCGCGCAGCCACGGCTTAACACCGTATTCTTGTAGCAGTTTTTTAAGCGTTTGCGAGTGTTTTCTACCAGCCGGCTTGCAACGCTCGCCGCCTTGGCGATATTTAACCTCAGCGCAATCAAAGTAACGTAAACCCCGACCACTGATCGATACAGCCTCCAGAGAACCAAGGCCGTCCAGTTCCAATAGCGACTGACCATTCCATTGATATACCGAGCTAGAGTCGACCCTTGGTAAGATCGGCATTATCAACAAGCGCCCAGCAGCAATCCGAAACTCTGCATCGCCATACTGAATAAGCGGATGCGCTTGAGAATCTGCAGACAAGGCCTTATTCACTTGTTCGAGCACGGCTAATGAGGGCGGTAGATCCTGCAAGCTAAGCGCCAATTGTCTCAATACCGAAAAACGTCGATTCAAAGACAAAGTTAACAGACTATTAACACTAATGCTTGAATCATTAGAGCAATAATCACAAGCCACTAAATCAGCTTCTGCCAGGGTTGAAATTTCCCAACTTAGCTCTGCGCTTAACGAGCCGCTGCGGCTTAAATTGCGCTTAACACTTGGCCAGCGCTGCTGTAGCTTAGGTAATATTTCGTTACGTAAAAAGTTGCGGTCATAGCGACTATTGTCGTTGCTTGTATCTTCAACCCACCTCAGTTGATGCTGCTGGGCGTAGCTTAAGATATCTTCTTTAGCACAGTTTAATAAGGGCCGCGCTAAGATTGCACTGCCAAGGCTGCGCTGCGCTGGAATCCCGCCCAAACCCTTAGGCCCACTGCCATTTAATAAGCGCATTAACACTGTTTCAGCCTGATCGTCCAAATGATGCCCCTGAAATAGCACATCACCCGCCTGCAGATATTGCTCAAACGCCCCATAACGAGCTTCGCGGGCACTCTGTTCTACGCCACCTTTACCATCAACATTAACCACAATTGATATGCTATTAATACCCAAGCTTTCACAAACCTCCTCACAGTGGACTTGCCACTGCGAGGCATCGGCTTGCAAGCCATGATTTATATGGATGGCAATAATAATAGGAATAGTTGAATCGACAGATAAGACTGCTAGCTGATGCAACAGCACATGCGAGTCGACCCCGCCGCTATAAGCCACCACCCACCTTTTTGCATTAAGGTGTTGCTGCAACTGAGGAAGAATATTTAACATGAGACAAGCAGCTATAGCCTTAGTCGTTACCGTAAGACATTAGGCGTTGATAACGACGATCAAGTAACTCATCAATCGGCAACTCTTTGATCTGCTTTAATTGGGCAACTAAATGTGATTTGATACTTTGCGCCGCCCTATCCATATCCCGGTGAGCACCACCCCTAGGCTCTTCAATAGTCGCATCAACAATACCGAGCTTTTGTAGTTCACTAGAAGTAACACCCATTGCTGCAGCCGCTTCTGGTGCCTTATCAGATGTCTTCCAAATAATGTTGGCACAACCTTCAGGCGAAATAACGAAATAGGTTGCGTACTGCAGCATCGCTAAATGATCACCGACACCAATACCAAGTGCACCGCCAGAGCTGCCTTCACCAATGACTGTACATATAATCGGTGTTTTCAAATGTGACATAACAGCTAAGTTTCGAGCAATTGCTTCGCTAATGCCACGCTCTTCAGAATCGATTCCAGGATAAGCCCCTGGCGTATCTATCAAGGTGAATACCGGCAGCTTAAATCGCTCTGCCATTTGCATTAAGCGCATTGCTTTGCGATAGCCTTCTGGCTTTGGCATACCAAAATTCCGTTTAACTTTTTCCTTAACACCGCGACCTTTTTCTTGCCCGATAACCACACAAGGCTCACCCTCAAGACGAGCTACACCAGCAATAATTGCACTATCGTCGCCATACAAGCGATCACCATGTAACTCTTCAAAATCAGTGAAAATACGGCTAATGTAATCTGACGTGTAGGGGCGCAGGGGGTGTCTGGCAACCTTGACGATATCCCAAGGAGAAAGATTGGTATAAATTTTGGCAGTCAGCTTGTTACTTTTTTCTTTAAGCGTTTTTATTTCTTCAGCAATATTTATATCGTTATCTGTACCGACCAAGCTTAGCTCTTCGATTTTCTCTTCGAGCCTTGCAATAGGTTGTTCAAAATCAAGATAATTAGGATTCATGCTAAGTAATTATACCTTTCAGTGTTTTGCCTGACTTCAATAATAGATGGCGGCACTATAACAATTTGTAGAAAAAAAAGCGCGTATTTAGATTGACTAATTAGGCGCTACTGTTGCCATATTCAACAACTACTTGGTCAAGGCCAAATTGTTTTTGCAGCTGCTCAATCAGTTCCTCACCAGGAAACACCCGCCATTGATCTGACAACTGGACCCGGCCGCGCGCCTCAGCCCCAGTATATTCAATAATTACTGGGCAACTTTGATCTACATCCTGACTAACAAGAGGCAGCAATACAGAATGTAATTGCCGAGGGAAACTAATACTGTTCAGCTTTAAGACCAAAGCTCCCGCTTTTCGTTGCCTTGCTTGATCTAAGGTCATCACGCTGTCGGCTTGTACTTTTAACGCCCCAGAGCCATTGTAGTCATCAATAGCTACCTTACCCTGCACCACGACGATCTTGTCTTTAATCAACATTTCGCGACATTGCTCAAAAGCGGCACCAAAGAACCCGACTTCTATACGACTAGTTCTATCGTCAAGGGTAGCAAACGCCATATTGTTACCAGTTTTCGATTTCATTACCCGTAAATCAACTATCAGCCCCGCAACTAACTGCGGATGCTTTTCGGCGCGTAAATTAACAATGCGGTTAGCCACCAAATACTTCAGCTCATGCTCATAATCATCTATGGGATGACCAGTGACATATAAACCTAGGGTGTCTTTCTCACCCTCTAGTCGTACTTTGCCTGACCACTTAGCCGTATTAATAAAATTTCCATACACATCGCCCAAATCAACCTTGCTATCATTGCCCATAGAGAACAAATCAATCATCCCAGCCTGCGCATTTTGACTAGACTGCTCAGCAGCTTTTACCGCATCAGGCAGTGCCGCCATTAACACCGCTCGATCAATACCTAAAGCATCAAAAGCGCCCGATAATACCAGCGCTTCTAAGGCTCGTTTATTAACTGTTCGCGGGTCTGTGCGATCACAAAAATCGAACAAATCTGTAAATGGACCATCTTTTCTAGCGCTTACAATACTTTCTACCGGCCCTTCTCCTAAGCCCTTAATTGCGCCTAGGCCATAAACCACTGCGCCATCATCAGTAACCGTAAATTGAAATTCACTTGAATTTACATCAGGCAATAATAGTTTTAATTTCATCGCCCGGCATTCTTCGATAAAGGTCACAACTTTGTCGGTATTTTGCATATCCGATGACATTACCGCAGCCATAAACGGCGCAGGATAATGAACCTTCAACCATGCAGTCTGATAAGAGACTAGCGCATAAGCCGCCGAGTGAGATTTATTAAATCCATAGCCGGCAAACTTTTCCATTAAGTCAAAAATATTACTAGCAAGATCTTCGCCAACATCTCTGCTGGTCGCACCATCAACAAACGCAGCACGCTGTCGTGCCATTTCATCAAGGTCTTTTTTACCCATCGCTCGACGCAATAAATCAGCGCCACCGAGCGAGAAGTTACCCAATATCTGAGCAATCTGCATAACCTGCTCTTGATACAAAATAATGCCATAGGTAGGCTCAAGTACTGGAATCAAATCTTCATGCTGATATTGACTATGTGGGTATGCCACCTCCGCGCGGCCGTGCTTACGATTAATAAAATCGTCGACCATGCCCGACTGCAGTGGGCCCGGCCTGAACAATGCTACCAAGGCGATAATATCTTCAAAGCGATTAGGTAATAGGCGTTTAATCAAGTCTTTCATACCACGTGATTCCAACTGGAACACTGCGGTAGTATCGGCGCGCTGAAGTAAATCAAAAGTAGCTCTGTCGTTTAGCGGAATCGACATAATATCAAGCGCGCTACCATCATTTGCTTGCCGATTAATAGTCTTAATCGCCCAATCGATAATGGTTAAGGTTCTTAAACCCAAGAAGTCGAACTTCACTAAACCAACTTCTTCAACGTCTTTTTTATCGTACTGAGTTACCAGCCCCTGGCCTGTTTCATCACAGTATAATGGTGAAAAGTCAGTTAGCTTAGTCGGCGCAATAACAACGCCCCCGGCATGTTTACCAACGCCACGAGTTATCCCCTCAAGTTGTAGTGCCATATCCCAAATTTCTTGGCCAGCAGAATCACCTGCTAAAAATTCCCGTAAAATTTCTTCTTGCTCATACGCTTTGTCTAAAGTCATGCCAACTTCAAACGGAATCAGTTTGGATAATTTGTCAGCCAAGCCATAGGGCTTACTTTGAACCCTAGCGACATCACGCACTACCGCCTTAGCAGCCATAGTGCCAAAAGTAATAATCTGACTGACCGCATCTCTGCCGTATTGATCGGCCACGTAATTAATTACGCGATCACGCCCTTCCATACAAAAATCAACATCGAAGTCAGGCATTGATACTCGTTCGGGATTTAAAAATCGCTCAAACAGTAAATCATATTCCAATGGATCAAGATCAGTAATTAGCAGTGCATAGGCAACTAAGGAGCCGGCACCCGAACCACGACCAGGCCCCACTGGCACACCATTGTCTTTACCCCATTTAATGAAATCCATCACAATTAGAAAATAACCGGGGAAGCCCATTTGAATAATTACATTTAGCTCAAAATCTAATCGGTCACGGTATTTTTTTTCTATCTCGGGAAAGTCATCACGGCTGGTATCATACAAAAAATTAAGTCGATCCGTTAATCCTTCATGCGATATTTTGGTAAAAAACTCGTCTAAAGTTAAGCCTTCTGGCACTGGGAGCTCTGGCAAGTAATAAGTACCAATTTCTATCTCAACATTACAGCGCCGCGCAATTTGAACCGTATTTTCAATGGCTTCTGGAATATCTGAAAAAAGTTCAACCATCTCCTCTGCCGTGCGCAGATACTGCTCTTCGCTATAACGACGCGGGCGCCGGCTATCGTCTAGAGTACGCTGATCATTAATACAAACTCTTGCTTCATGTGCATCAAACTCTTCGCCATCAATAAATCTGACATCATTAGTGGCGACTACGGGGCAGCTAAACTTCGCTGCCAACGCTACTGCTTTATGCAGATAACTTTCATCTTGGGCGCGGCCAGTACGTTGTAATTCGATATAAAAACGATCGCCAAACATTTGTAACCAGTACTGTAAAAATGCTTCAGCGTCTTTCTCTCTGTCGTTTAATAAGGCTTGCCCAATATCACCAGTCTTTGCTCCCGACAGTGCAATAATTCCACCTGCACACTCCGCAATCCACTGCCGTTCAACTCGCGCTTCGCCAAACGCTTGGCCTTCTTGATAGGCCTTGGAAATTAACACTCGTAAATTACGGTAACCTTCTTCAGTCTGCGCCAACAAAGTAATGGTAGTAGTAGACTCATTTTCAATATCATTAACAATAAAGTCACTGCCGAGAATTGGCTTTATACCAGCACCACGTGCTGCCTTATAGAATTTCACTAAACCATAAAAATTACACACATCGGTTAGTGCAACCGCTGGCATATTCAGCTCGCCAATTTTTTTAATCAGCGGCTTTATCCGGACCAAACCATCAACTATGGAATATTCACTATGAATTTTTAAATGTACAAAAGGTGTCGTCATTTAGGTCTCAAAAACTGGAGCGTTGCTCTATTATTTTCCTCACTGGATTAAATGAGCGGCGATGCTGTACTAGTACGCCATAATCGTCCAATGCCTTCATATGTTTAGTCGTCGGGTAGCCTTTATGACTGTCAAACCCGTATTCTGGATGCTGCAAGTGTAGCGCAACCATCTCCCGATCTCTTGTCACTTTCGCGATAATCGACCCAGCTGAAATCTCAGCCACCTTTGAGTCACCTTTTACCACCGCCTCACTGGCATAAGACCATTTAGGGCAGCGATTACCATCAACCCAAACAAATTCAGGCTGTACCTGCAGCGCCTGCACAGCTCGGGTCATGGCCAGCATACTGGCCTGTAATATATTAATCTCATCTATCTCTGCTGGGCTTGCTCGGCCTATACCCCACGCCAGCGCTTTTTCGACTATCTCAGTATATAAGGCTTCTCTGCGCTTCTCGCTGAGCTTTTTAGAATCTGCCAAACCTTCAATTGGGTTATTCGGATCTAAAATTACAGCACCCGCAACAACATCACCAACCAATGGGCCTCGCCCAACTTCATCGACCCCCGCTGCCAATAAGCCGCGAGCTTGGTCGACAAACCAATCATCTGCCATTGGCTTCTCGCTTAGTATCGATCAAGCTTAATAATATCTGTGCCGCTGACTCAACATTATCACCGGCTAGTTGGCGATGAATAGCGTCAAACTCTGCAATAAGATGAGCTTTTTTATCGCCGCTGTTAAGCAGTGGACGCAATTCATCCACAATAGCCTCAACACTCACTTCATGTTGAATCAGTTCAGGCACCAGTTTTTTATTGGCTAATAAATTAGGCAGCGCTATAAACGGCGTTTTAACAATGCGCGACAATATTCTATAAGGCCAATTACCCATTTTGTATGCAACAACCATAGGACGCTTCAGTAACATAGCCTCTAAAGTAGCAGTACCAGATGTCATCAATACGGCATCTGCCGCCTGCATTAGGTCATGAGATTGGCCAATAGTGACTTGCAAACTATTAGCAAGGCTTGGCATTAATCTAGCAGCCTCATCAATCAAATCTTGAATTTGAATATGACGTAATTTATTAGCTGCAGGGATACGAAAGATCAACTCTGGAATTTCTTGCTTAAGTTTTTCTGCCACCGCTAAAAACACTGGCAACATCAACTCGACTTCTCCTTTTCGAGAACCCGGCATCAGAGTCAATAATTGTGCATCTGCGCTGATGGCAAACTTAGGCCGCACTTGCGCCTGATCAGAAACCATAGGGAAGCGTGCCGCCAAGGGATGGCCAACAAATGCCACCGGCACATCATTTTCACGATAAAATTTGGCTTCAAATGGGAATAGCGTCAACATCATATCAACGCCGCGACGAATTTTTTTAACTCTACCTTGCCGCCATGCCCATACCGATGGACTTACATAATGAGCCGTTGTTATCCCTTGCTCACGCAACGCTAATTCGATATTCAAGGTAAAATCAGGAGAGTCGATACCGACAAATAAGTCGGGCGGATTAGCTGTAAAGTGCTGCTTTACTCGTTTACGAATGGCTAATAGTTCGAACAATCGTTTCAGTGGTTCAATTAACCCCATTACTGAAAGCCTATCCATTTCAACCATCGAATCTAGACCTTGGACTATCATTAACGGTCCACCGATGCCTTCAAATATCACCTTTGGATTTAGCGCTAAAATTTCAGCCATCAGCGCGCCACCTAGCTGATCACCCGAAGCTTCGCCGGCCAATATACCTATTCTTAAGGGAGTTTCGAGCTGCTTATCGTTGCTCATCCGCTTTAGCGGACCAAGCCGCGCTTAGAGTTAATAACCGAGTCAGCAAATAGTTTTACTTCTTCGCACTCTTCAACCAGTGGCACCAAGCGCTCTACAGCTTCATCGACCAGCAAACCACTACGGAATACAATCCGATAAGCTTTTTTTATACTCGCCATCGCTTCTTTACTAAAACCACGACGCTTAAGACCTTCACTATTTAGGCCTTTGATCTCAGCGGGAAAACCTACTACGGTGCAATATGCTGCCACATCATGTTTTACCCCGCTGCCCATACCAACAAAGCTATGGCTGCCAATCACACAAAACTGATGAATCAGCGAGTAACCGCTAATAATAGCCCAATCACCAACCACAACATGGCCAGCAAGTGCGACATTGTTAACTAAGATTATATTGCTACCAACAACACTGTCATGACCAATATGCACATAGGCCATAATCAAATTATCATTCCCGATAGTCGTCTCACTACGATCTTGGATAGTGCCGCGATGAATTGTAACGCCCTCACGAATGACATTATTGTCGCCAATCACTAAGCGCGTTGCTTCGCCTTTATATTTTAAATCAGGTGTATCTTCACCAATAGTCGAAAACTGAAAAATTTTATTGTTACGGCCAATAACTGTGGGGCCTTTAAGAACCACATGAGGACCAATAACACTATTCGCTCCAATCACCACATGGGCTCCGACTATGCTGTAGGGGCCGATCTCTGCAGAATCATCAATGGAAGCGGTGGGATCTATTATGGCGGTAGGATGGATACTCATTTATGACTTTTCTCTCTTGTCTTTCTTTTCCAAGGCATCAACTCTGGACAGCAACGATCGCAACCGTTTAAACACGCTAGCCGCTTTACGCCAATCTCTAGTCGGCATCATTGGCGTACCGGAAGAGTATGAGCCTTTTTCAGTAATACTTTTAGTCACTAATGTTCTGGCGGTTATTGTCACTTCATCGACTATTTCAATATGGCCAACAATACCAACTCCACCAGCAATAACACAGCGCTGACCAATTTTTGTACTGCCGGCGATGGCACTCGCGCCAGCGATAGCGGTTTTATCACCAATAATGACGTTATGGCCGATTTGAACTTGGTTATCAATAATAACATCGTTACCAATCACTGTATCTTCAATTGCGCCGCGATCGACAGTCGTATTTGCACCTATGGATACGCGATCACCAATTACCACTGAGCCAACTTGGGCAAAACGCTGCCAACCACTTGCGGTAGGAGCAAAACCAAAACCGTCTGCACCAACAACCACACCACTATGCAGCAAGCAGTCACTGCCTATTCTGACATTGTGATAAACGCTAACATTAGGAAATAACTTGCTATTGCTGGCGACGGTAGAGTTTTCACCGATATAACAACCCGCACTAATAACAACTCCTGGCCCAATCACAGCGCCTGACTCAATTACCGCATTGGCAGCCACTGATGCCGATTCATCAACGCTTGCACTGGCACTAATCGTTGCCTGTGGGCTTATTCCGCTGATTAATTGAGGCGCATCGTCAAACAATAATGACAATTTGGCATAAGTACCATAAGGATCGCTGGTAATTAAAGCGGGAACCCTGCATTGCTCTAGTAGTTGAGGGGAGACAATTGCAGCACAGGCAGAAGTAGTCGCTAAATATTTAACATACTGCTTATTCGCAATAAAACAAATTTGGCCAGCCTTGGCATTTTCTACCGTGCCAAGACTAGTTATAACCGTATCACCATTGCCCTCAATTTCACAACCAAGCGTTGCCGCTAACTCTGACAGCGTAAACTTGGGCATAGAGGGCAGACCTTCAGATAATTACTTATTCTCGTTTAAACGCTGAGTCACTTTAGCCGTAATATCATAACCCGCATCGGCATGAATTGCTGTTTGAGAGTCTAACAATAAGCCAATGCCATCTGCTTTAATTACATCTGAAATAACTACTTTAGCTTTACCGCCCAACTCAGCCATCAAACCACGTGCTAGCTCTTGCTCAGCCTTTTGTAGTTTTCCTGCAATATGTTGCAAGTCAGCTTGTTTTTCCTGTAGTTTTTTCTGTTGCTCAGCTTTTTGCTCAGCAGACATTACAGCGGCGTCTTTTTGTAATTTTTTGACTAAGGCTTCACCCTCTTTTTGAATATCTTCTAGCTGCTTTTTACTAGCAACATAGTCGGCATCCTTACGCAGTGCTTGTAATCTTTCTTTCGCTACATCTGTCTCTAAAATTGCCCGCTGTGCATCAACAATAGCAATGCTGCCTTGACCGAAGACTTGACCACTAAACGCAAATGCTGCAACCAACGAAAGACCTTTAATTAATTTAACCACTTATTTTCTCCATTAAAAATTATAATTAATACTAACAATATATTTTAGAAAAACTGTCCTAATGAGAACTGGAATACTTCAGTTTCATCAAAGTCACCCTCATTAAGCGGCTTAGCTAAACTGAAGCTAAGCGGCCCAAAACCAGTAATCCAAGTAACACCAATACCGGCAGAATATCTGAGTTCGCCCGCGTCAAAATTAAAGCAAGCTACCTGCAAATCACCACAAGTAGTATCGAACACATTACCGACATCAATAAAAAACGCCGAACGCAATGAACGCTGATCTTTTACAAATGGTAACGGGAACAATAGCTCCATGCTACCTTCAACTAATAAATTACCACCGAATGGGTCTCTTTGATTAAACCCTGTGCTGGCAATCAACCCACCATTACCGTCAGAGATATAGGCGAAGTTGTCGGGAAAACGGACAAAACCGCCACTACCTTGCTCGAACACCGGGCTGCCATTGCTATCAACGCCGGTTTGAATCTGTCTAACTTCATAGATTTCTGGCGGTGTACTGCGCGGCCCAAGTGTATTGGCCTCGAAACCACGAACCGAACCAAACCCACCGGCATAGAAATTTTGGAAAAACGGTAATTCAGTAGTTTCACCATAACCCTCACCGTAACCAATCTCTCCTCTAAAGCGTAATGTAAAAGATCGGCTAATCGGGACAAAAATCTGTCCAGTATAGGTTACGCGAAAATATTCTAAGTCACTGCCGGGAATCGACAATTCAAGTGACAAACTTTGCGCTGTACCGCGGGTCGCTAACTGGCCACGGTTCAAAGTAGACTGTATCCAACTACCAGATACCGTAAAGGTATCGAACGTGTCGCCATTTTCATCGATAAACCCAGGCTCAACTTCAGCAAATAAAGACTCAAGCTCGTCAGTACCCAATACATCTTGATCTGCGCCACTGATTATAGCTAGAGTTTCAATATAACGACTCACCCCGTCAATTCGTTTGGGACTACCTTCAATCTCTTGTACGACGCTATTGCCGGTTTCAATCTCCGTATGCTGAAAGCCAATTGTAAAACCTAAGCGCTGAGTTTCTGCAATCGGGTAGCCAAAGTTCATATTGGTACCAATTACGTTAGTGCTATACGAGGCAACGTTTGCTTCGTCATAATCGGTTACCCGCGCAAACACGCTAAAGCCGCGGCTTACGCCATCGTCAGTGTAATATGGATTAACGTAGCTAAAGTTGGCGCTGTCTTGGAACCGGCTTGAGTTTATGCCGATACCAACTTGTTTACCTGATCCCAAAAAGTTATTTTGCTGCAAGTTTGCACCCAATATCAAACCTGATTCCTGTGCAAAACCAACACTTGCACTAATGCTTCCAGATGGCTGTTCTTCTACCGTATAGGCAACATCAATCAAATCATCCTCACCAGCAACCGGAATCGTTTCTACATTGGCGGAAGCAAAGAAGCCTAAACGCTGTAGGCGGATTTGACCTTGATCAATTTTCAGACTTGACGCTGGCGCTCCTTCCATTTGACGTAACTCACGGCGCAGTACTTCGTCACTGGTATTGGCATTACCAGTAAAAGTAATCCGATTAACATAAGTGCGCTTACCGGGGTCAATAAAGAATTTTACCGCTACCGTATTTTCTTCATCGGAAATATCAGGCCGCGCAGAAACTTTAGCAAAACTATAACCATCGTTAGACAAGCGTTTAGTGATGTAGTCTTCAGTTTGCGTCAATGCGCTCTGAGAAAAAGCCTGCCCTTCTTGTATTACAACGAACCTCATCAGCTCTTCTTCTGGCACAACTAAGTCACCAGAAAGTTCGACATCGGTAATAGTATAAACACCGCCTTCAAGCAAATTTACAGTTATATAAACAGCTTTTTTATCTGGGGTGATAGACACTTGGGTAGAGTCGATATTGAGGCGGGCATAACCGCTGTCAAGGTAGAAGGACTCAACGGCTTCTAAGTCTCCTTTCAATTTCTCTCGTGAATATTTATCATCGCTAGTAATCCAACTCAACCAGCCGGTAGATTGAACTTCCATCAAGTCGCGCAAAACATCGTCGTTATACACTTGATTACCGACGATATTAATATGCTTAATTTTGGCGACATTACCCTCATCAACAGTAATACTTACCGCAACTCGGTTTCTGGGTTGCTCAACAACTTCGGTTTCAATGCCTGCGTCATATCTGCCTTGCGATACGTATTGGCGCTGAAGCTCCATCCGCATTCCTTCCAAGGTAGCGCGCTTTAATACCTGCCCTTCGGATAAACCAGCACCTTTCAACCCCTCTAATAAAGCCTCGGTCTCAATCGCTTTGTTGCCTTCTATATTAATTTCGCTAATAGATGGACGCTCAGTCAGTATCATCACTAAGATATCGCCATCACGAGCAATTTGAATATCTTCGAAATTACCGGTCGCAAACAGCGAACGCGCAGCGTTGCGCAGAGAACCTTGATCAACAGTTTGGCCAATACTTATTGGCATCGCCGCAAACACACTACCGGAAGAAATGCGCTGTAGACCTTCTATGCGAATATCGGCAATGATAAAACTATCAGCACGGGCGGATAACACTGCAAATGAAAGCAAAAATACGACTAATTTTAACGCACATTTCATTAAATTATTTTCCAGAGATATCTCGTAAGGATTAAACCCAACTAAAATTATTATTATCTACAAACGACCAATATCGTTATACAACGCAAAAAACATCAAACAGGCCACCATTACTAAGCCCAACTGATAACCAATATTCTGAGCCCATTGCGGTACCGGACTGCCCTTAAGCCACTCAATGGTATAAAACAAAATATGACCGCCATCCAAAACTGGAATAGGCAGTAAGTTCAATACACCAAGGCTAATACTAAGCAAAGCCAAAATACTTAAATATGACTCAAAACCGGCTTTAGCAGACGCGGTCGCCACTTTAGCAATGGTAATAGGTCCACTCAAGTTTTTTGGCGAAATCAGGCCTTCTAATAGCTTTTTAATTGACTGCAGGGTAAATACCGACATCTTCCAGGTTTCAGCGGCCGCTTCGCCAACAGCATCTATTGGTGAATATTTAAATTCGCGAATCATAGACTCTGATAAATCAGGCACCATAACTCGCATACCCACTCGGCCAACCGCAGAGCCATCATCGATAACATGTCGGGCTGGAGTGATATCTCTAATACTAAGCTCGCCATCGCGGTCAACCAACAAAGCAATACTCTCTCCGGCCCGTGGCTGCACATACTCAACCCAGTCAGACCAAGACGTTAGCTCTATATCATTAGCTTGCAATAATTTATCACCCGCTACAAAACCAGCCTGATCGGCGGCACTAGCAGGTAATACATCTTCAATAACAGGCTCTAACACCGGCCGGTAAGGGATAATCCCTAAGCTACCCAAAATATCTGGGTCACCTTCGCCAACCAGCCAGTCTTTAATCATCAGCTTGGTACTGTATTCAAACTTAGATTCTGACGCCAATACGATAGTGTTGATCTCACCAGTCTCACCTAAACGAGAGATCAACTGCATACTCACTGCACGCCACGTAGGGGTGTGCTCGTTTTCAATTGAAATAATTTCTTGTCCAGACGTCAGCCCAGCACGTTCAGCAGCAGAACCTGGCGCTATCTCTCCGATAATTGGCACTACGCCAGTCACACCAGATACAAATACCAACCAGTAAGCAACAAATGCCAAGATAAAATTAGCAATTGGTCCAGCTGAGACAATCGCTATACGCGGCAGCGGCTTTTTGTTGTTAAACGCCATATGACGTTCAGCCTCATTAACCTCACCTTCGCGCTCGTCTAACATTTTTACGTAGCCGCCAAGTGGCAGCGCACTGAGCGAAAATTCAGTGCCTAATTTGTCTTTTCGACTGAAAAGTACCGGCCCGAAACCGATAGAAAAACGTAACACCTTAACGCCACATTTACGCGCCACCCAGAAATGACCGTATTCATGGAATGCCACCAAAATACTAAAGGTGACAATCGCAATAAGAACTGTTTCTAGAGTTTCCATCATTAGGTTTTAGTGTATCTCAGCTACAATTTGGTTAGCAATTAGTCGTGCTTCAGCATCAGCTGCTTGCACAACTTCTATAGTAGTAGCTTTAACTGTACTTTGCTTGGCTAATACCTGCTCAATAATACTGGCGATGTCAGTAAAGCCTATTATTTTATTTAAAAATGCAGCTACTGCAATCTCATTAGCGGCGTTTAACACTGCACTGGCGGTGCCACCCTGCTGCCATGCTTCTCTCGCCAAAACCAAACAGGGAAAACGCTGCTCGTCAGGGGCTTCAAAATCTAAGCTGCCAATTTGAATAAAATCTAGTGGCTTAACACCAGCATCTATTCGCTCGGGCCATGCCAACCCATAAGCTATAGGGGTTCGCATATCGGGGTTACCCATTTGCGCTATCACCGAACCGTCCACATATCGCACCATAGAATGGATAATACTCTGCGGGTGAACCACTACATCAATGCCTGACTGATCGGTATCAAACAGCCAACAGGCCTCAATAAGTTCAAGCCCTTTATTCATTAAAGTCGCTGAATCAACTGAGATTTTTCGTCCCATGCTCCAGTTCGGATGCGCACATGCTTGCTCAGGACTGACGCCACGCATTTGCTCCGCGGTGAATTGTCGAAACGGCCCGCCTGACGCAGTTAGCAATATTCTCTCCACCCCTTTTTCGGCCAAGCTTTTAGTCTCTGTCTGAGGTAGACACTGAAAGATAGCATTATGTTCACTGTCAATCGGCAATAAAGTTGCACCGCTGGCAGCAATCGCCTGCATAAATAAATCGCCAGCCATTACTAAGGCTTCTTTATTAGCTAACAATACTTTCTTGCCAGCTTTAGCAGCAGCTAAGGTAGAGTTTAAGCCAGCTGCCCCAACAATGGCAGCCATCACTGAATCAACTTGTGGATGGGATGCCACTTGGCACAAGCCGTCGTCGCCGCACAATACTTCAGTATCGACATTCAATGAGTTTAATTTATCTTTTAATTGTTGTGCTGCGTTAGCTGACCCAAGCACTGCATATTTAGGTTTATAGACCACGCATAGCTCAGCCAACTCATCAACTTTACTATTTGCGGTAAGCGCAAACACACCATACTTATCTGGATGCCTAGCAATAACATCTAATGTATTAAGCCCAACAGAGCCAGTAGCACCTAAAACAGTAATCTGCTCAATCGCGCTCATTTATTTGGCAACCATTAACAAGCCAAAGGCAAACATCGGCATCGCCGCTAACGTTCCGTCAATCCGGTCAAGAAAACCACCATGTCCTGGCAGTAAGTTGGAACTGTCTTTAACACCGGCATGACGCTTAAGCATACTGACAGCCAAATCACCCAATGCGGAGGCCGCGGCGCACACTACCGATAAAGCCACGGCTTGAGCAACACTCATATTTAATAAACCATAATAAGTAGCCACCAAATAGGACATCAAGCCAGCCGCAATTACGCCACCAAAAAAACCTTCCCAAGTTTTTTTAGGGCTGACATAAGGAGCAAATTTGTGTTTACCAAAAGTCAGGCCACTAAAATAAGCGCCTATATCAGTAAAAGCTACCACAGCAATAATATATAAGATTAATAACGGACCTTGTTCGCTAAAGCCCAAAAAGGCCATCGCTAGCCATACTGCACTAAGAATAATCAAACCCAATAACGACCGAGCCCATTTGCTACCCCACACAGTTGCAGAAGCAGGATAGGTAATTACCCAGCATAACAAAATAGCCCATAAAGTTGTCGCAGAGCCTAAAGTTTGTGTCAGCCATTCGGTGTTTTCGGCTTCAAAACTTACCGTAGCGCCCATAGCAACTAGCAATAAACCAACAACTACTGCATAAGCAACTTTTTGCAATCCTGCAAAATCTGCTAATTGTGCCCACTCCCAGGCGGCCACAACCACAACAAAACTAAATATTAATACCATTTGTGTGGGCTTCAGAAACAACACCCCCACAAATAAAATCGCCATAATCAGTGCAGTTATTATTCTATATTTAAGCACTAGTCTTTGCTCCTATTTGTTCAGAGGTACGACCGAAACGGCGCTCACGTTGAGCATAATCACCCAGTGCGGCCAGCAGTTCTTGCTTGGAGAAATCTGGCCAATAAGTGTCAGTAAAATATAGTTCTGAATAAGCAGTTTGCCACAATAAAAAATTACTTATGCGATGCTCGCCGCCAGTGCGAATCAGCAAGTCCGGCGAAGGAATATCGGCCAGAGAGAGATAGTTCGCTAATTGCTCCTCACTGATCTCACTTTCCGCTAGAACACCCTGTTTCACAGCGGCAAATAACTTAGCCATCGCCTGAGTAATATCCCACTGACCACCATAGTCAGCAGCAATAACCAAAGTACCTTCGGTATTAGTGTCAGTGAGCTCTTCTGCTAATTGCATTTGGTTTTGCAAGGATTTTGAAAAGCGGTCACGCCTGCCGATAAATCTAACTCGGGTGCCCTTAACATTTAATTCTGGAATTTCTTTGGAGAGATAGCGCGAGAATAAATTCATCAAGGCTTTAACTTCGCTGCTAGGGCGCTGCCAATTTTCGCTGCTAAAGGCAAATAGCGTTAGCACCTTCACCCCAGCATCTAAACAGCCATCTAGCACGCCTCGAATGGCCTCAACGCCAGCTTGATGGCCCGATGCAACCGCGCGTAAACCTTTGGCTTTCGCCCAGCGGTTATTACCATCCATAATGATAGCGACGTGATGCGGAACTAATGCCAAGCTGTCATCAGCCATTGGAGACAAAGCCCGCATTAAATTTCCATCAAGTCGACTTCTTTAGCTGCTAACAGCTGATCGACTTTGGCTACATATTTATCGGTTAGTTTTTGAATATCATCTTGACCACGACGGTCATCGTCTTCGCTAATGTCTTTGTCTTTAAGTAAGTCTTTAATGTTGCCAATAGCATCGCGCCGAAAGTTGCGAATCGATACTCTAGACGACTCAGCCTCAGCCCTAGCTTGCTTGATAAACACTTTACGCGTCTCTTCAGTCAGCATTGGCATAGGCAGACGGATAACCGAACCAGCCGTACTTGGATTCAAACCCAAATCAGACTTCATAATCGCTTTTTCGATATCCGGCACTAAGTTCTTTTCCCAAGGAGTAACACTGAGTGTTCTGGCGTCGTCAACCGACACGTTAGCCACCTGGCTTAACGCAGTCATACTGCCATAGTAATCAACCATCACTCCGTCCAAAATACTAGGATGAGCACGACCAGTTCTAATTCGGCCAAAAGCGCTACCCAATGCCTCAACGGCCTTTTGCATGCTCACTTCAGCGTCTTGTTTAATTTCATTGATCACAGTCGATCTCCTACTAATAACTTATTAATTTTATGATCTAATTAAAGTGCCTACATCGCCGCCACCAAAAATACTCAGTAATGCACCGACTTCTTCCATTTTAAATACGCGCAGTGGCATATCATGATCACGGCACAGGCAAATAGCGGTTAAGTCCATCACACCTAATTTTTTATCCAAGGCTTCGTCATAGGTTAACTCGTCATACCTAACAGCGCCGGGATCTTTTTCTGGGTCAGCCGTATAAACACCATCAACTTTAGTCGCTTTAAGTACTATTTCAGCGTCGATTTCAATGCCACGCAAACAGGCCGCAGAATCAGTAGTGAAAAAGGGATTACCGGTTCCTGCAGAGAAAATAACTACATCACCCTGATCTAAATAACGCAGTGCAGCACGACGGTCATAATGCTCAACCACACCACTCATTGGAATAGCTGACATAACACGGCTAGCTATATTGGAACGCTCTAGGGCGTCGCGCAATGCTAAGGCATTCATCACTGTTGCCAGCATACCCATATGGTCGCCAGTAACTCGGTCTAAGCCCACCGCACTTAATGCCGCACCTCTGAATAAATTACCACCACCAACAACTAAGCCAACCTGCACTCCTATGCCGACAAGCTGCCCTATCTCTAAAGCCATTTGGTCAAGTACTTTAGGATCAATACCAAAGCCTTCATTACCCATAAGCGCTTCACCGCTTAGCTTCAACATGATGCGCTTATACTTTTTATCTTTATTCGACATATCTATCCGCCCTAAGTGTCATAGTGTGGTGATACTAAAAGGGCATCCTGTGGATGCCCTTAATACTGCAAACTTACTTCAATTGTGCGGCAACTTCGGCGGCGAAATCAACCTCTTCTTTCTCAATCCCTTCACCAACTTCATAACGCACAAAGGCAACCACTTCAGCACCGGCTTTCTTAGCCAACTCGCCAACGGTTACATCAGGGTCTTTTACGAAAGATTGCTTGGTTAAGCTAATTTCTTCCAAAAACTTACGTATGCGACCAACAACCATTTTCTCTATGATTTCAGCAGGTTTGCCACTATCTTGTGCTTGCGCGATGTAAATGTCTTTCTCTTTCGTGATCACATCTTCAGGCACATCTTCAGGATTGGCATACTGCGGGTTAGACGCTGCTACATGCATAGCGATATCTTTCGCTAACTCTACATTACCGCCTTTAAGCTGAACCAATACTGCAATACGGTTGTTACTGTGCACATAACTGCCGACCACATCGCCGCTCAATGAAGCAATACGTCTTGGACTGATATTTTCACCAATTTTTTGTACTAATGTTTCACGATCAGCTTCAACACCGCTATCTAGCAAAACTTGTACATCTTCTTCCTTGTCAGCTAATGCTTTGTCCGCAACAGCATTAACAAATGCCAAAAAACCAGCATCGCGGGCTGCGAAATCAGTTTCACTGTTTACTTCCAATAACTGAGCGTAAGCGTTATCAGCGCTTACGCGCGCGACTACAACGCCTTCAGCAGCAACACGGCCAGCTTTTTTAGCCGCCTTCATACCGCTAGACTTACGTAAGTTCTCGATGGCTTGATCAATATTGCCTTCAGTCTCACGTAGTGCTTTTTTACAATCAAGCATACCCAAACCGGTACGCTCACGAAGTTCTTTTACTAATGATGCAGAAATTGCAACCATGGAACTCACCTCTATATTTCATTCATCCTTGATAAGCGCTGCGCGCTAAAGCCTTAGGATGAAACAGATTAAACTAATAAATCGACTTAAAAAAAGGGGCAAAGCCCCCTTTCTAGCACTTAACTGAGCGTTTTACTCAGCAGCAGGAGCTGGAGCTTCTGGAGCTTCAACTGCTTCAGCTACTTCGGCTTCAACTTCTACGAAGTCATCTTTAACGATAGGGTCATTCTCGTTCTTACCTTCAAGAATCGCATCAGCAATAGCTTTACCGTAAAGCTTAATCGCTCGAATCGCATCATCGTTGCCAGGAATAACGTAATCAACGCCGTCTGGATTGCTGTTGCTGTCAACGATACCGATAACAGGAATACCAAGCTTGTTAGCTTCAGTAATAGCAATGCGCTCATGATCAACGTCAATTACGAATAAAGCGTCAGGCAAACCGCCCATATCTTTAATACCGCCAATAGAACGCTCTAGCTTTTCCATTTCACGCTTGCGCATTAAGCCTTCTTTTTTAGTTAGCTGGTCAAAAGTACCATCGGCACTTTGCGCTTCTAAATCACGAAAACGTTTAATAGACTGACGAATAGTTTTGTAGTTAGTTAACATGCCGCCCAACCAACGTTGGCTAACATAAGGCATTCCAGCACGCTCAGCTTCGGTTTTAACAACCTTGCTGGCAGCACGTTTAGTACCGACTATAAGAATTTTATTTTTGTTAGTAGCTAATTTTTGAACCATAGTTAACGCATCGTTAAGCGCAGGAACAGTTTGCTCTAAATTAATAATGTGGATTTTGTTGCGAACGCCAAATAGATAATTACTCATCTTAGGGTTCCAGTAACGAGCTTGGTGACCAAAGTGAACACCAGCCTGTAACAACTCACGCATTGAAACGGTAGCCATAATATTGCCTATATATTGTAATGGGTTATCTCTCCCACCTATCCCATATTCCAACCTAGCGGTTAAGCCAAGCACCCCGAAATATGTGTCGATAAGTGTTCGAATTTTAATCACTGCCTACCTAATGCAGACAGCGGCGCCTTTTATACCATATTTATCTGCCCGATTAAAGCCTCAGAGCGGCTTAAATACTAAATTTTGCACCCCCTTAAGCTTCTGCCATACTGCACCCATGTTTTATATAGCCCCCAAATACCGACACTGGTTCACCCAGCAACAGATCAGCTCTTATAAGCAGTTGCTGACGCTTTGCCAAGGCGAGGTCATCAACCATGCGGGCAAAAACACTACCTGGCGTAATTCGTGGCAGATTGATGACAGCACCTTCAAGGTTTTTATCAAACGCTATGAATACCGATTGTCGCCGCGCTATACCTATCCACGAAGGCCCAGAGCCCTCGTTGAAATGCAGAGCTACAATTTTTGGCAGCAACACAATATTGCCGGACCTGAAGTTATCGCCGCTGGCAGCTACAGCCCTTTTGGCTTTCATCAAAGCTCACTTATTATTACCCGCGAGATAGCCGGCGCTGAAGATCTTAGTGAACTCTGTCAACTGCCATGCTTTCGCCAAAACAGCATTTTAGTAGAAACAGTGTTTGACCAACTGGCCGATATTTTAGCCAACGCGCATCAGGCCAACTTTTATCACTTTGATCTGCATTTTCGTAACATTATGGTGCAAAAAAAAGCACAAGCTCCCACGATATTTTGGATAGATGCCCCTAGAGGAAAAATCAAAAAAAAACCCAATGCCTATCTACAAATAAAAGACCTGGCCTGCATTTACCGTGGCTGCTATGGACAGCAATGGTTATCTTTATGGCAACAGCTTGCCGCTCGGTATTTTCAACAAATGGGCTACGATCAAAATACTGTTAACGAAATCAAACAAGGCATTAAAAAACGCTTGGGGCGCCGAAAAGCCACCAGTCAACATGGCGATGAACAAAGTTTTGTCTAAGCAACCACCACTTTTAACGCGCAAGCACAACGCTCTATGTTAGAGTCCGCCTCCATTAATAATCTAGCAATATCTAATTCAACAATAGCTAAACACCAGTGAAAACTAGGAGGATGCATGAAACCTACCATTAGCCCTTTGTTAATTTGGCCATGCGCTATTGTTGATACGCTTTACGAATTAGGGCGCTCCCGCTTTTGGTTAAATATTAATCATCAAGCTCATACTCAAGCACCACTGTCTGTAGACGATAATTTTTTTGGCATCAATATTGCCACCTCCGAAGCCCCTCAGGTTGACGACTATGTAATCAAATGTTTGCAAGATCTCGGCATTCAACATGTTCGTCTTTACTACAGTTATGACTCTATTAACCAACATGGCCAACGCCTGCTAGAGCGAGTATTAACTGAAGGTTTTACTGTCATGCTTAATTTGCTGCCCTCTTTTGAGCAAGCCCAGCAAATGGAAAAAAGTGCGGAGGCATGCCAACGCTGGCATGACTTTGTGAAAAACACTTTAGCCAAATACCACGACTGTATTGCAGTATTAGAAATTGGCAATACTCCTAATCGCGGCAAATGGTCTGGCTTTGAACCGGCTGGTTTTTTGCAAGCATGGAAAATTGCTGCGCCAATAGCACAGCAATATGACATTAAAATAGCCGGCCCTAATGTCTCTGATTTTGAGCCGCTATATAACATCCTATTTCTAAAAGCGATGAAACGCCTGCACTCCGCACCACACATCCACACCGACAACTTATTTGTTGAACGAGTGATAGAACCTGAAGCTTATGACCATCGCGCAATGGGGCGATTACTCACAAAGACACTAAAGCTCAATTTAATTAAGAAAGCGCGAATTATTGATCAAATTGGTCGCCAACAAGGGTGCGAGCAAACATTCTCTACCTACAAAATGTGGACGATTAAACGACTCGCCAGAAGATCAGCTGACCCTGAACAGATTCAAGCTAATTTCCTCGCTCGCTACATGGTTTTAGCCATTGCTAGCGGTGCTCTAAATAGAGTCTATTGGGGACCACTCATTTGTCATCGCGACGGTATTATTGATTGCGGCGATACCAGCTACCCTAGTATTGATAACACCAGCTACTATAAATCTGTGCGGGGGAACTTAGCGGACTTTCGCAAACGCCCTGGCTTTGCTGCCTTCAAAAACATCATCCAACTTCTGACAAACAGCCAATATGTGCAAGGTATTAGTGCCGACAACGGTATTAGTCACTATATTTTTGTTACTGCAGAGGAACAAGAATTGCATATCACCTGGGCTCGTAATGGTCACACACTGCCGCTATCGGCCATTTATTCTGAACAACCAAGACCTCAATCTTATTTAACGGTAACGGGCGATGAGCTAACTGAGCAGCCTCAAAATATCTCAGAAAGTCCACTGTTTTTATTATTCGCCACAACTAAAGACATAGTCCGCCCAAGCCTGGCAGCCATTAATGTTATGCCGCCATTGCAAGCAATGAACACTGCCATAGCAGCATTACCCCATAACAATATTAGCCCAATTTACACCCCTGACTGGCGCGGCGTAGTTAGTATTAAACCCAGTAGCACACTAGCAGCTACGCAAACAGAACTGTTACCTGAGGCCATAGCTGATACACCCGAACAAGGGGTAATGCGCGACAAGCGCAACCGAATATGGAATATTGATACAACTTGTCATGGCCGCGTCACCGTTAAATTAAACCGAACTGAAGGCGGCAAAAGAATTAGCTATCGCTTCTTAGATAGCAAAGGCAAACGTCATTGGCAAAATGCCACCGCAATGTTGCAACGCGGCATTAGTACCCCCGAACCCATTGCCTATTTTGAGCGCCACACTAACAGCGGCGTAGAAAACAATTATTACCTTGCAGCTTTTATAGAAAATGCTTTTTCTGCCCGCCAGATATTTAGCAGCAGCAATGCGAATGAGGAAACTTGCCAAGGCGCTAACACCGAAGAATTATTAAAGGCGCTGGCACAATTTATTTGTCGTATGCACAACAGTGGTATTTTACACTGCGATCTATCTGCCGGAAATATTCTTATCACGGTTACTGACAACAACATTCAGTCTTATTTAATTGATATTGGTCGCGCCCGAGTCATTGACCAGCTGAGCACTCGCCAACGACTTATCGACGCAATGCGCATTTGCTATAAACTAAACTGGCAAAATAGAGAACGGTTTATCAATTACTACAACGAACTATCAACCCAAGGTGAACTTAAACATTGGCGACTTGCAGTACGCTATTACGAATTCAAACAAGGTTTTAAAAAGACGATTAAGGCAAAACTAAAAGGCAAAAAAAAGCCGCGGTAAGCTCATCGCGGCACTATTAACTATTAACTATTTCAAATCAAAACGATCTGCCTGCATAACCTTTACCCAAGCCTGAACAAAGTCATTCACAAACTTCTCGTTAGAACCATCAAAGGCATAAGCCTCTGCAACAGCACGCAGCTCTGAATTCGACCCAAAGATCAAATCAACTGGGGTTGCGGTGTACTTCACCTTACCAGTTTGACGATCAACGCCTTCATACAAGCCATCAGCCGCAGACTTCTGCCATTTGGTAGACATATCTAACAAGTTGACGAAAAAGTCATTACTTAATATACCCGGCCTAGCGGTTAACACGCCATGCTGAGAGCCATCGGCATTAGTATTTAACGCCCTCATACCACCAACCAGAACGGTAGCTTGCGGCACAGTTAAGCCAAGTAAATCAGCTTTATCAACTAACATTTCTGCAGGCGAACGATAAGCCGCACTGACATCAAAGTAATTACGAAATGCATCGGCTTTAGGCTCAAGTAATGAGAACGAATTCACATCAGTTTGTGCTTGCAATGCATCGCCACGCCCTGACTTAAATGGCACCTCAACTTTAACACCCGCATCTTTAGCGGCTTTCTCAATGGCCGCCGCACCACCTAAGACAATTAAATCAGCAAGAGAGACTTTGTCTTTACCAAAGTCAGCCCGCACCTCTTCCAGCGCAGCAATCACTTTAGTCAGTTGTTGCGGGTTATTAACCGTCCAATCATTTTGTGGAGCAAGTGCTATACGAGCACCATTAGCACCCCCACGTTTGTCGCTGACGCGAAAAGTTGACGCTGACGCCCACGCTGTACTCACCAGCTCAGACACAGTTAAGCCTGAAGCTAATAGTTCTCTCTTAAGGCGTTTAACCGATCTACTACTTAGCTCTTTGCCAGCAGGTACTGGGTCTTGCCAAATAAGCTCTGCGCTTGGCACTTCTACCCCTAAATAAAGCGCGCTAGGCCCCATATCGCGGTGAGTAAGCTTGTACCACGCTTTGGCAAAAGCCTGTTGATACTCAACAGGATTAGCCACAAAACGCTCGGCAATGGCCTTGTAAGCTGGATCAAACTTCATTGCCAAATCGGCAGTCGTCATCACTGGCGCATGAAACTTACCCTTAACATGTGCATCAGGAACCGAGCTATGTACTGATTCATCAGTAGGAATCCACTGTATCGCACCGGCTGGGCTGCGAGTTTGCTGCCAATCGAAATTAAGTAAATTGGTTAAGTATAGCGATGTCCATTGCGTCGGAGCCTGCGTCCACGCACCTTCTAGGCCACTAGTAACAGTGTCTTCAGAATGACCTTTACCACATTTATTTTCCCAACCAAGACCTTGCTCTTCAATCCCTGCGGCCGCAGGTTCCGCCCCTACACAATCGGCTGGTTTATGAGCACCATGCATTTTGCCAAAAGTATGACCGCCGGCTATTAATGCCACCACTTCTTCGTCATTCATCGCCATGCGATTAAACGTCACCCGAATATTCTTGGCGGAACCCATAGGGTCCGGCACTCCTTTAGGGCCTTCTGGGTTCACATAGATCAACCCCATATGAGTTGCGCCTAATGGACGCTGTAATTTGCCATCTTTTTCATGCCTATCACTGGCTAGCATTTCCAGCTCTGGCCCCCAGTAAACCAAATCTGGCTCCCAATCATCAGTTCGTCCACCAGCAAAACCATAGGTTTCAAAACCCATATTTTCTAATGCGACATTGCCTGCCAGAATCATTAAATCTGCCCAAGACAAACTATGGCCGTATTGTTGTTTTATCGGCCACAACAAGCGCCGTGCTTTGTCTAGATTACCGTTATCCGGCCAGCTGTTAAGTGGCTCAAATCTTTGTTGGCCGCCATCACCGCCACCGCGTCCATCTAAAGTGCGATAAGTACCAGCACTATGCCATGTCATTCGAATAAAAAACGGCCCATAATTGTCATAATCAGCTGGCCACCAATCTTGTGAAGTGGTTAGCAGCAGATCTATATCTTGCTTAACAGCCTTTAAATCTAGCTTGCTAAATTCCTCAGCATAGTTGAAATCATCACCCATAGGGCTTGAGCGCTTATCATGATCACGCAGCGCGGAAAGATCTAACTGATCAGGCCACCAAAACTGATTAGACTTAGCCTGTCCAGCAACTACATTACCAATGCCTAAAGCCCCTTTCGGCTTAGACATTTCATCGGCAACTGAATACTGGGCAATGGCCGCAGCCAAAACACCGAACGCTGCAGTTTTTATCAATAAATTGTGCTTTTTCATAGTTTACTCCGTTTATTTTTGCTGCTTTCACAGCCTTTATGTAATTGGCAAGATCAATAACTAGAGCTTTCGCTACAGCGCTTATAAAAACGACCACAGCAACAAAGATTAATAATGCCCCATCAAGTGACACCTAGGACTACAAACCCCACTATAGTGCAGCTTAGACTAATAAGAAGCCAGTCTTTGGTAAAATCGTTTGTTCCTATACAATCGATAGGCAAAACTAATAACTGCCTGAGACGATACGATGAACCTGAAAGATTTGAAATACTTTCTTGCGATAGCCGAGCTGGAACATTTTGGTCATGCTGCACAGCAATGTAATGTTAGCCAACCAACACTTAGTGGCCAGATAAAAAAACTAGAAGAAACCTTAGGCGTTATGCTATTCGAGCGCACCAATCGACGAGTAATGCTAACTGAAGCGGGCCACCAAATTGTTATTTATGCAAAACGTATTTTGAGGGAAGTAGACGCGATTCACGAAATTGCAGACAGTACCCGCGACCCGCTAGCAGGTAAGTTTCGACTTGGTGCAATCCCGACACTGTCTACCTATATTTTTCCAACAATAGTGCCACAAGTAAAAACTGCCATGCCCAATTTGAGAATCATTCTTATTGAGGCTAAAACCACTCAACTGATCGAGCAGTTACAGAACGGCACTATCGACGCAGCGCTACTTGCACTACCTATTCACGATGACTATTTAATTAGCCAGCAATTATTTGACGATGAATTTTTCCTAGCTGTACCGACCGGCCATGAACTCACTAAATACAAAACCATTGATCAAACAAAGCTCAAGCAGCATCGACTATTATTACTTGAAGAAGGCCACTGTCTGCGCGATCAATCATTAGAAATATGCCAGCTACATAGTATTGATGAAGAGCAGGATTTCAAGGCGACAGGGCTTGAAACCCTTCGACAAATGGTAAAAGCAGGCACAGGTATTACCTTTATGCCAAAAGTTGCAATTCAAGCGAGGGAAACTGGGATTGAATATATTCCTTTTACCAAACCTGCTCCGAGCAGGCCAATAGGTTTAGTCTGGCGTAAAACTACACCTAGACAGCAAGTCATTAAGCTATTAATAAACTTAATCTAATCTACTAATTTTGTGGGATTTTGTGTTAACTGACTTCGATAATGATTACGCATAGGCAGGATCATCCTGATACTTTACAATAGAGTTTTTTGACTATTATCTAGGCACTGAATTTATGGCTGTTACGATCAAAACTCCGGCGGAAATTGAAAAAATGCGCGTATCAGGTCGTCTGGCCGCCGAAGTGCTAGAAATGATCACGCCTCATGTGGTGGCTGGCATCAGTACTGGCGAGCTTGACCGTATCTGCCACAATTACATTGTCGATGTACAAAAAGCGGTCCCAGCACCACTTAACTATAATGGCTTCCCTAAATCTGTCTGCACTTCTATCAACCAAGTCGTGTGTCACGGCATTCCATCCGATGACAAATTACTGAAGAAAGGCGACATCATCAATATTGATGTAACAGTGATAAAAGACGAGTACCACGGCGACACCAGCATTATGCTTTACGTCGGCGAAGTAGAGAAACATGCTCAGCGAATTTGCGAAGTCGCCCAAGAATCTTTATACAAAGCAATAGATATCATCCAACCCGGCGTCACTCTGGGCGATATTGGCCATATTATTCAAACCCATGCTGAAAGCTTGCACTATGGGGTAGTGCGCGAGTATTGCGGTCATGGCATTGGCAAGGTATTTCACGACGAGCCGCAAGTGATGCATTACGGCAAAGCTGGCGAAGGACTAGTGCTAACCGAAGGTATGACGTTTACAGTCGAGCCAATGCTCAATGCCGGCACTTGGAAAACTAAGCTCAATAAGCGTGATGGTTGGACCGTTACCACTGCCGATCGTCGCCTTTCTGCGCAATGGGAACATACCCTAGCAGTGACTAGCAACGGCGTTGAAGTACTAACAGCACGTAAGGACGAGCCTTACTTTACTGCTTAAACAACTCTTGGAGTTTTATGAACGAGCCCGCCACGTCAGTTAAAGACCTGATTAATAATACTTCAATTTTTACGCAAATATCTGCCAGCAACAATCCTGCGTCAATCTGTAAGCAGGCGGTTATTGATGTAACCGAGAAAATGAATGAGCAGTTTAAGGCAGGCCACCCCGTGGTTGACCTAGTACATGCGCGTGCAAATTTTATTGATGGCCTGCTCTGTGCGGCATGGCAAAGCCTTAATTTAAATAAAGCAACCGCGCTCAGTTTAGTGGCCGTTGGTGGCTATGGTCGCGGCGAGTTACACCCCTTCTCCGACATTGACATAATGGTTTTGCTGTCTAATGAGGATATCAGTGAAGTACAAGGCTCATTGGAAAAATTCCTTACTATGCTGTGGGATGTTGGTTTAGATATTGGCCACAGCGTTCGCACCGTCGAAGATTGCGTTAGCCAGGCCAAAGAAGACATATCTATCGCAACTAACCTAATGGAAGCTCGTCTATTACACGGCAATCAATACGTCTTCGATGAAATGATTGATGCCACCAGCCCCGAACATATTTGGCCAAGCAATGACTTTTACCGCGCCAAATGGGAAGAGCAAATCAGCCGTCACCATAGATTTGCCAATACCGAATACAACTTAGAGCCTAATGTAAAAAATGGCCCCGGCGGTTTACGCGATATCCAAATGATCGACTGGATTGTGCAACGTCATTTCAACACAAGAAACGAAAGAGCATTATTCGAGCAAGGCCTACTCACAGAAGAAGAACAAGAACTACTACGCAAAGGCGAAGAATATTTATGGAGTATTCGCTGGGCATTGCATCTTATTGCCGGACGCGCAGAAGACAGACTGCTATTTGATCACCAACGTAACATAGCTGCACTGTTTGGTTTCAGCGACAACGACCAAAGTCTAGCGGTTGAGCAATTAATGCAAACCTATTATCGCTGGGTTCAAGCTATAGCTGACGTAAACGATTTATTAGTGCAGCTGTTTGACGAAAACCTGTTGCGTGCCTGCGAACCAGAAGAGATCCATGAGATTAATGTCCGCTTTAGAAACAACAATGGCTACTTAGAAGCAGCTAACAATAAAGTGTTCACCCAAACGCCGTTTGCAATACTTGAAGCCTTCGTAATTATGGCGCAAGACGAACAAATAATTGGTCCTAAAGCATCAACTGTGCGACTAATCCGCGAGGCATCAGATTTAATCGATGACGATTTCAGAGCCGATGCGCACAACCGTCAATTGTTTATGGACGTGTTTCGCTCGCGTAACAAAGTCGCTACTCAATTGCGCCGCATGAATCGCTACGGCATTCTGGGTAAGTACCTACCCGCATTTGGTAAGCTGGTTGGCAAAATGCAACATGACTTATTTCATATTTATACAGTCGATGCTCACATTATCGAAGTCATAAAAAACATGCGCCTGTTTAGCTATGACAATTACTCCGAAAAATTCCCGATTGCCGCAAGTATCGTTAAGCGTCTGCCAAATATAGAAGTACTATATATTGCTGGATTGATGCACGATATTGCTAAAGGGCGCGGCGGCGACCATTCAGAAAAAGGTATGGAGGACGCACGCGTTTTCTGCCAAGACCATGGCTTTTCTGTTCGTGACACCAACATGGTTGTCTGGTTGGTACAAAACCATTTAATTATGTCTAGCACCTCACAGCGCAAAGATGTATCTGACCCAGAAGAAATCTTAGCATTCGCTAAATTGGTCGGTGACAAAGTTCATCTTGATTATTTGTATGCACTGACTGTTGCAGACATTAACGGCACTAATCCAAAACTCTGGAATAGCTGGCGCGCATCGCTTATGCGCCAACTATATTTAGAAACCAAACGTGCGCTGCGTATTGGATTAGGCGTAGATATTGATAAAGGGGAATGGGTCCAAGAAGCGCAAGAGTCTTCCATTCGAATTTTGGAAGAAGAGGGCCTCGATGCCGACGAAGTTATCGAACTATGGAACCATACTCGCGACGACTATTTCCTGCGCGAAACTGCAGCTGATGTTGCTTGGCAAACCTTAGCAATCTCCAAACATGGCAATTCACTAGAACCACTAATTCTAATCAAAGGTACATCAGAGCGCGAACATGAGGGTGCCACACAAGTATTTATTTATGCGCCGGTGCGTGATGATTTGTTTGCCTTAGTCTCATCAACATTTGAGCAGTTAAACTTAAGTATTCAAGATGCACGTATGTATGAAAACTCTAGCCAGCACTGCCTAGACACTTATATCGTACTAGAGGCTGACGACACACCGATAGGCAATGCACCGAAACGCTTAGCCGAAATAAAAACTACCTTATTTGATGCTCTAGAAAATCCTGAAGAATACACCGGCAATGAACATAAATATATTCCGCGTACATTAAAACACTTTTCGTATCCGACAACGGTTGGCTTTACGACTGACGAAGGCAAACAGCAAACTATTATTGAAGTAATCAGTCCAGACCGCGCTGGCTTATTGGCAGCAGTTGCACGTATATTTATTCGTCACGGCGCCATTTTACAAAACGCCAAAATCAGCACCTTGGGCGAACGGGTAGAAGACGTGTTTTTTGTTACCGATAAAAATGGCGGCTTGATTAAAGATCAAGCAAGGCTAGATGCAATAAGCAATGACATTACCAAAACGCTCGACTCCAGCAACGAATAGCCTTGAACCCATAGCCATGAATCCAGATTTGCAATTACTACAGCCCTACCCCTTCGAACGCCTAAACAAAATTAAGCAGGGCTCAACACCGCCCGCAGACTTAAATCATATTGCACTATCGATCGGTGAGCCAAAGCACGCACCGCCTCAATTTGTGTTGGACTCTCTGCACGATAATATGAACTTGATTGCCAACTACCCAACAACTATAGGCTTGCCAGAACTAAGGCAATGTATTGCCAGTTGGCTAGAACGCCGCTTTAAATTGGCCCATGTCGATGCGCAAACTCAAGTCCTGCCAGTTAATGGCACACGTGAAGCGTTGTTTGCTTTTGCGCAAGCTGTGGTCGACCGCAATGAGAAAAACCCATTAGTCTTAATGCCAAACCCGTTTTACCAAATTTATGAAGGCGCCGCTTTTTTAGCCGGTGGCACGCCATACTTTTTAAACTGCTTAGCAGAAAATGATTACCACCCAGACTTTGACGCCATCACCGCGTCAACATGGGATGACTGCCAACTGCTTTATTTATGCAGCCCCGGTAATCCAACTGGCACAGTAATTAGTGAAGAAACATTACAAAAGCTGATTAGCTTGAGCGATGAGCATAACTTTATTATTGCCTCTGACGAATGTTATTCAGAATTGTATTTTGACGAAGAAAACCCACCTGTTGGCTTGCTGCAAGCAGCCGCAAATATGGGTAATACCAACTATAAGAACTGCGTGGCATTTCATAGCTTATCTAAACGTTCAAATCTTCCTGGCCTGCGCTCTGGCTTTGTTGCTGGTGATGCAACAGTGTTAAAGCAATTTTTGCGCTATCGTACTTACCACGGCTGCGCTATGCCAATTGCCAGCCAACAAGCTAGCATTACTGCGTGGAATGACGAGCAGCACGTTATCGACAACCGCCGCCAATACCGCGAGAAGTTTGCCGCCGTCGTGCCAATCTTGTCAGAAGTCTTACCTATACAAATGCCCGAAGCCGGTTTTTATCTATGGGCACAAACACCAATAGCCGACGACCAATTTGCGGCTGATATCTTTGCGCATACTAACATCACCGTTTTACCCGGTAGCTTTTTAGGTCGCGACAATAATGGCACTAACCCTAGTAGCAACCATATTCGTCTGGCGTTAGTGGCCGCTAAGCAAGAATGCATTGAAGCCGCCACTCGTATTCGCAATTTTATGCAGACGAGCTGATGCTAAAACAAGAACGTGCCGACTATATACTTAAACGCCTTAATGAAATTTATGAACAAGTCCCTATTCCATTAGATCATAAAGACCCATACACGCTATTAGTCGCTGTTCTATTGTCAGCCCAATGTACTGACGAACGTGTCAATCAGATAACCCCTGATTTATTTCGTCTGGCAGACAACCCACACGGTATGTCACAAGTAGACGTTGAAGATATTTATCAAGCAGTAAGACCATGCGGGCTAGCACCGCAAAAGTCTAAGGCTATTAAAAGGCTGTCTGAAATATTGGTTGAAGATTATGACGGCGAAGTGCCAGCGGATATGGCGGCATTAGAAACGCTGCCAGGAGTTGGCCACAAAACCGCAAGTGTCGTTATGTCACAAGCCTTTGGGGTACCTGCCTTTGCTGTGGATACTCATATTCATCGGCTAGCCCAACGCTGGGGTTTAACCAATGGCAGCAATGTGACGAAAACAGAAAAAGACTTAAAAAAAGTATTCCCTATCGAAGCATGGAATAAACTGCATTTACAAATTATTTACTACGGCCGCGAATATTGCAGCGCTCGGACTTGTTACGGTATCGGCTGCGAAATTTGTACCACCTGTTATCCTAATCGTAAAACCCCTAAGCAGGTTAAGAAGCCTTAAGTCCTAGAGCGGATGTATTCAAATGATTAATACCACACTAGATACGCTCGCGCTTGATGCCAATAACTGTTCTCTCTGTAAAGATCATCTACCGCTTGGCATACGCCCTGTATTTCAAGTTAGTAGTAAAGCCAAAATACTTATCGCAGGCTAAGCACCCGGCATAAAAGTACATCAGTCAGGTATTCCGTTTGATGATAAAAGCGGCGAGCGTTTACGTAACTGGATGGAGATTGACGCAGCGACATTTTATAACTCAGAAAAAATTGCTATTTTACCTTTGGGGTTTTGTTACCCTGGCAAAGGTAAATCTGGTGACTTACCACCACAGCCAGAATGCGCACCGCAATGGCGACAGCAGTTTTTAGACCTGATGCCTAGAATTGAACTTACATTGGTTATTGGCAGTTATGCGCAGCGTTGGCATATGCGTGATTCTATGCAACAGAATTTGACGGAGACTGTCAGGCAGTGGAAGCTATATTGGCCGGAGTTATTACCGCTGCCACATCCTAGTCCGAGGAATAATATTTGGATTAAGAGGAATGCGTGGTTTGAGGAAGATGTGATCCCTGATCTACAAAAAAGTGTATGAAAATTGGTTTAGTCAGGTTTCGCCTGATGGCGAGTTACCTTTCTTTTGTGTGAAAACAAAGGTAACTCGCCCATATGCTAAATGATTTCATCGTATAAACGTCAAAATATGCCCTTTAAACTCTTTCTCTAAATAATCTGTATGAGCAGGCTTTGAATGGCTCGAGCTAAACCCAAACTCAATCATCTTGGCAGTTAACTTGTTTTTCCTACCCCTTCCTGGGTCAACCAAAATTACTTCACAAGACGGCTGAGCATGTCGCTCAATAAAGTTAGCCAGTAATTCAATATGCTCTTCTTCATATAACAAGTCGCTGCCAATTATTAAATCAAACAAGCCTAGTTCATAATCACTAACGCTCCAGTCGGCTTGTTTATAGTTAATGGGTTGATCCTCATTTAACAAAGTATTTCTTATTAAAAACCTGCCAACCTCGGGATGATAGTCAGTAGCAGTAATATCGGCATGCTGTTTATTTAACAGCAAGCTACTTAAGGCCATACCGCAGCCTATTTCTAAGATTCGTATAGTGCCAGTGTCGTAATCATAAATATGATGGGCAAGTACTAAGGCTGATGGCCAAATAATGCCAAATATTGGCCAAGACGCCGATGATATGCCCAGTTTTTCAGCGACACCTTCAGGATCGTCGAATTCTTGATTGTCACGCAAGGTACAAAGATGAATGTCTATCTTGCCAAACTCAATGGTTTGGAAGCTGTAGCGAAGGTTTGTCATTAAGCTGCCTAATACTTAGCGCTCGGCCAGCTATCAAGCGGATAGATAAATGACAAAACGGGAATGTTACTCTACCGTATAGCACACAGTTTAAATCACAAGAGATTTAGCCCTCCAAGATCATCTTGTCGAAACGCTGTAATTATTGCCTCTATTGCTTAACCAAATACGCTTCCAATGGTATGCTACTTAGCCTTAGAACTGGGCAATTAAAACACCAATACAGGACAATTCCATGCCCGCAACGGTATACGGTATTAAAAACTGCGACACTGTAAAGAAAGCATGTAAATGGCTAGAAGCTAACGGCAGTGATTACACTTTCGTAGACGTACGTGAAGATGGTGTAGACAAGACGGAAGTTAAACGTTGGTTAGATCTGGCTGGGCTTGATGTAGTAGTTAATAAACGCTCTACCAGCTGGAAGCAGTTAAGCGACGAGCAAAAGGAAGGTTTAAGCGAGCAGACCGCGTTGGGTTTATTGTTAGCAAATCCAACTCTGATAAAACGTCCTGTGCTAACCATCGACGATTCTGTATTTGTTGGCTTTGAAGCCGACCAATACCATGCAATATTTAATTAGAGGTTGATAGATAACATGAGCGATACCATTTTTTCATTAGGTTTAGGTGTAGGCACGCAAAATAGCAATGGCGAGTGGTTAGAGGTGTTCTACCCTGCTCCAGCGATCAATATTAACAAAGCTGACATAGATGCGATTGCCAGCAGCTGCAGTTACCAAGGTGGTAACGAAGCACTAGCGGTAAGCAGTGAGCAAATGAAAGCGGTTGGCGCTGGGCTAAGCGATAGCGACCAAAAAGCAGCAGCCGCGAGCTTAGCTGCAAGTAATAGCCCATTGGTAATAACTATTTTGGCAACTGATAGCGCCCCCAGCAGCGTGCCAGAAGGTTATTTGAAACTTCATTTGTTATCGCATCGTTTAGTCAAACCGCACGGTACTGATTTAACTGGTTTATTTGGTGTATTGCCCAATGTGGCATGGACTAACGACGGCGCTATTGATATTAACGAGTTGCCGCAAAGACAACTGCAAGCCCGCATTGAAGGCTCGTTTATTGAAGTTATCTCGGTAGATAAATTTCCTAAAATGACCAGCTATGTTGTGCCAACAGGCGTGCGAATTGCCCACACTGCTCGCGTAAGATTAGGCGCATATCTTGGTGAAGGTACAACGATTATGCACGAAGGTTTTGTCAATTTTAATGCTGGTACCGAAGGTCCAGGGATGATTGAAGGCCGTATATCTGCTGGAGTTTATGTTGGCAAAGGCTCTGACCTTGGCGGCGGCTGCTCGACCATGGGAACTTTGTCTGGTGGTAATTCAACGGTTATTTCAGTTGGCGACGAATGCTTGATTGGCGCTAATGCCGGTATTGGTTTGCCACTAGGCGACCGCTGTACCGTAGAAGCTGGCCTTTATATTACCGCTGGCACCAAGGTAAATATGGTTGGCGAGAATGGCGAAATTGCTGGTCAAGCTAAAGCTCGGGACCTTGCTGGTCAGTCTGACTTATTATTTCGCCGCAATTCATTAAGCGGTGCAATTGAATGCTTAACCAATAAGTCGGTTATTGAATTAAACGAATCATTACACGTACACAACTAAGCTGATAACTATGACTGATCACTCTGCCACTATTTCCTTAGCGTCTGAATTAATCAGCCGCGCATCGGTTACGCCCGAAGATGCGGGCTGCCAACCCTTAATGTGTGAGCGCTTAGAAGCCATTGGCTTTGAGGTGACTCATTTACGCTTTGGCAATATTGATAATTTTTGGGCAGTACATGGGGATTCTGGCCCAATATTAGCTTTCGCTGGTCATACCGATGTGGTGCCAACAGGCCCAGTTGAAGAATGGGCCAGCCATCCGTTTAAACCGGAAATACGTGACGGCATGCTATATGGCCGTGGTGCAGCAGACATGAAGGGATCACTAGCAGCCATGGTTGTTGCCTGTGAAAATTTTGTTGCTCAGCATCCAAATCACAGCGGACGTATTGCGTTCTTGATTACCGCCGATGAAGAAGGTATTGCCATTAACGGTACAGTAAAAGTAATCGATTACTTGCAAGAACAAGGCGAGCATATTGATTGGTGCGTGGTCGGCGAGCCTTCGAGTACAAATGAAACTGGCGATGTGATAAAAAATGGCCGTCGCGGGTCATTGGGTTGCGTGATGACTATTAATGGCATTCAAGGTCATGTGGCCTACCCACATTTGGCCGACAACCCAATACACCGTGCAGCACCTGCTCTGGCAGAACTTGCCACCACTAAGTGGGATAACGGTAATGATTTCTTTCCTGCTACCTCATTTCAAATTTCGAACATAAACAGCGGTACAGGGGCGACCAATGTTATTCCTGGCAACTTAAGCGCGACATTTAATTTTAGGTTTTCAACTGAATTAACCGCAAATTTGATTAAACAGCGCACCGCAGAAATTTTAGCTAAGCACGGACTAGATTATCAGCTTGACTGGCATTTAAGCGGCCAACCATTTTTGACATCGGCTGGTAGTTTAATTGATGCAGTTAAAGCTGCCATAAAATCGACCACCGGATTGGATACTGAATTATCTACCGCTGGCGGTACATCTGACGGCAGGTTCATAGCACCAACAGGGTCTCAACTGGTTGAGCTTGGGCCGGTCAATGCCACTATTCATAAAACCAATGAATGCGTTAAGGTGAACGATCTAAATGTATTGACCAATATTTATCAGCAAGTGTTGGTTAACTTACTGGCTAGCGACGCGTAACATTTTATGCAATCTGATATAGAAATTTACGTTAAAAATATTAATCCAGCTAAAGCCGAGCACTGGCTACAACATCTAGGCTGGCAAACACAACTTACACCCGTTAACCGCAATACTAATAAAATTGTAGCCGATACTGGTGACAAATCTATTACCGTATTTACAATAAACAGCGGGAAATTCACCTCTATTTGGTTTCAATCAGACCAAACATCATGGGCAGACGATTTAGATTGCGCCAAACAAGCATGGCAGTATTTTGAGAAGGAAATTCGAGCAAGCCAAGGTGGCTGGAAGGAAGACAGCAATGACGATCGCTGGTGGAGAATCGATGGCGATGGTGAGAGCCTAATTGATTGGCAAGGACATTAACGCTTAGCTAAGACCTTTATTAGTATAAATATCAAAGCGCGATGATTTACCCATTAACTGCAGTGCTGGTTTAGTACTACTAATTTCAGCCCCTAGTCTTGGGCGCTTAACAACTACCCGATAAATTGCTTTTTCTAAGGCCTCAGCTAGTAGTTTTTGATGGTCTAAATCCTGACCGACAATCTCACGAAAGACTGCCATTTCTTTTTTTACTTTGGCGGTTTTATCGGTATGTGGATACATAGGGTCTAAATAAATTACATCCACAGGCTCTGCTAATTGCCGCAAATAATCTATAGAGTCTGCGCAGACTAAATTCATTCGACCAAGCACTGCAGCGACCTCATCGTCGCCTTGTAAGCCGCGCTCAATACCATCACGTAGCAATGCTGCCACGACTGGAGAGCGCTCGATTAATGTCATATCGCAACCCAAGGTAGCCAGCACAAAACTGTCTTGCCCTAAACCAGCGGTAGCATCTAAAACTTTAAGCCCTGCCCGCTTATTAACGCCTATAGCCTTTGACAGAAGCTGACCTCTACCACCGCCATAATTCATCCGATGCTTGGTCTTGCCTGCCAAAAAGTCTACTCGCACAGGCCCAGGTGCTTTTTTCCCTGACTGCCTGAGTGATATTCCCAGGTCATTAACACATAAACAAAAAGGCACCGACTCAAATTTTAAGTCGGTGCCTTTCTTAACGGGCAAACCTGTGGTTTGCGCTAGTCCTTTCGCAGCATCAGCAAAATTGTCATCTGAATAAAAAACAATAACTTTACTGTCGCTCATAAAGCGATTACTGCGCCATTGGCAGCAAACGTAACTCTACCCGACGATTTTGCTCACGGCCATAAGCTGATTCGTTACTGGCAACAGGGTTGCGCGGGCCCAAACCTTGGGATTGAACACGACTAAACGCCACGCCTTGCTGCGTTAAATAACTGCTAACTGACCCTGCACGATTTTCACTCAAGACTTGATTGGTTTCAAACGAGCCAGTTGAATCAGTGTGACCTTCAACCATAACAGTGGTTTTATCAAACTCGGCAAGGACAACGCCTACAGAGTCTAAAACAGGTAAAAATTGACCGCGTATATTGTAACGGTTTACATCGAAAGTGATGTTACCTGGCATGATTAAGCGAATATTGTCGCCTTCACGAGCGATTCTTACGCCCGTGCCTTCTAGTTGTTGTCGCAATGCAGCTTCTTGCTTGTCCATATAGAAACCGACACCGCCGACGATAACACCACCTGCTACGGCACCAGTTAATATTCCTTTTTCGCGATCGTCTTTACTCGAGGTGGCGGCTCCAATGATGGCTCCGGTGACGGCGCCAATACTTGCACCTTTAGCAGTATTACTTACTTTTTGATCGCCGGTGTATGGATCTGTCGACATACAAGCCGTAGTAGATATAACTAAGGCAATGATAAACCCAAGACGAATCATTAATTTCTCCATTATTTAAATTAGTATTTTTAACCGAATTAGTAAGAGTTATCTTTAAATGATTTCACAAAATCGAAAATTATTTCTCGCGAGAGCTACGCATTATACCACCGGTAACACGGTCTGTAGTATTGGCACGAGCATTTGAGCCTAATAAAATTGGTCGCCCATGAGTTGTTTGAATATTAACTCGAAGATTGTAGGCGTTACGACTAAGGCCATGTTTATCGATAATTTTAAATCGATGAATTGACTCACCGCCGGCAACACTGGTTTCACCCGTCAAAAAACAATGGATTGATTCAATACCACCGCCAGATAGCTCCACCCCTTTTAGTGAAGCCAAATGCTTACGCGCACGCTCAACAAAACGGGCGCTATCTACTTCTATCAAAAATGCTGAATCACGACTGGAAGTTGGCATATTGGTAGTAAAATCACCGATATAGATTTGACCGGGAGCAGCTGATTCAAGAATACGCGCCAACTCAATGGTGACATCGCCAACGATATAACTAAACATTGTCGGATTAACGCCCTGAGCTTGGTAAAATTCGTAATGACTACCCACATGAAAGCCTGTACGTATTGTTGGTACAGTTCTACCCATGGCCTTTGACTGCGCCACTGCATTATTTGCCATCACCATCAGCATAAATTGAAATAAATGGGTATCGGCCATCGTATCTACGTTGCGATTCCAAATATAAAAACCATCACCAGTAGTAGTACGCGCAAAGTCGATATTAATATTATGAGCTAGCATTTTACTAAACGCCGCATTTAATGAATAAGACAAGCTGCTGATCTGACTAGTTTGCTCAAACGGACTAAACAAGGAAAAATCGACAATATCAAATAATAGTACCGCTCGTTTACTCACATAACTGATACTGTAACGACGCACCATAGACTCAATAACGCCTAGAACTGGCCCATCTTTACCAATCGGCACAGGAAGATCTATTTGGGTAGGAGTTATATCAAATCGTCTAGCTGTGCCGGCATACTCTTCTTCACCCATCTGGCGCTTACCCGCAATTAACTTACGAACAAAACGACCATTCAAAGCGTCTAATCGATCTTTAGAAGCAATGTTTTCTATGCTGGATGAAAACTGTGCTAAAAAATAATGTGGCACCATTAGCACGCTAATACCGGCACTGTTAATACTCCAGCACAACACATTGTTTTGTCCAAGATTCCAATACTCACGCAGCGCTTGTTCTAAAAACTTTAGGTTTCCCCGCTGTGTAATACCAATCTTCGCGCTGTCTGCATTATCGATGGTATTGTTTGGATCAAAAGCCATTCAGTAATTTTCCTTACAAGACACAGCCTCTAGCTATGCTAAACTTGCCGCAAACCATTTTTGCGGAATATGTGGATGCATCATACCTTAAAAAAGCTAAGCCCTATTATAACTGTAATTTTATTAACAGCCTGCGCTGACTACGACATAAAAATTAACGATAATGTGGTTTACACGCCACCTAAACTGCTGACCAAAATGCGCGTAGCCGATGGCGCCTTAAACGACTGTATGCTGCAAACTGTTAAAGATAAGAATATTACTGCCGTAGTACAATTAACCAAACTGTCCTGCACTAACGCAGGAATTGAAACACTAGTCGGCTTAGAGCGTTTTTATAAGCTCGAAGTACTGATTATGAATGACAATTCAATTGCGGATATCAGCTTGCTAAACGAGCTATCAGCACTAAAAACCGTAGATCTTTCCAACAACAAGATTACCGACGTATCGCGCCTATCTGACTTGAGCTATTTGAAAAAGGTAAATCTTGCCGACAATACCAAACTAGATTGTGATACAACAAAAGTGCTGGTTGACGTGGTAGACGACCTTAGCTTGCCAGAACATTGTAATAGCCAAAATTTATAGACCAATTATTTGATTAGAATTTATTGGGTGAGTATTTATGAGTAATTATGGTTTTCATGCCCCGCTTAGAGGGAAGCTAAACGAAATTATTTTTGGCACTGAGACTCCAGCAGGTCAATTCTTCGATATCGTGCTTATTTATGCCATTTTAATCAGTGTTTTACTGGTTATGCTTTCTACAGTCGATGGAATTGATTATAAATATCACGATTTGATTTTTTACGCAGAATGGGGTTTCACCATTCTATTTACTATCGAATACTTTGTGCGCCTCTATTGCTCGCCGCAACCACTTAAATATTTTCGCTCTTTTTACGGCATGATCGACTTATTGTCAGTACTGCCCACCTATATCACCTTCTTCTTCGGCAGTGGAGGATTTTTAATTGTTGTCCGCCTCTTGCGGGTACTGCGAATATTTCGCGTATTGAAGCTCATTCGTTTTGTGAAAGAGGCCAATATACTAACTCGTGCGATGATAATGTCGCGCCATAAAATTATGGTATTTATGTTTATTATTTGCATACTCACCACTATTTTTGGCTCATTAATGTACGCAATCGAGGGCCCTGAAAACGGCTTTAGCTCAATCCCTAAAAGCATTTACTGGGCTATTGTTACCATCACAACTGTCGGCTATGGCGATATAGCGCCGCAAACATTTATTGGCCAAGTATTGGCCTCGCTGACTATGTTAATGGGCTATGCCATTGTTGCGGTGCCTACTGGTATTATTACCGCCGGTATAGCTGCCGAAATAACCCGTGAAAGAAAAAATGCTTTGTGCAATAGCTGTGGCCGTTATGGCCATGAAACTGATGCACAATACTGTAAACATTGTGGTCATTCGCTAGATTAACGCCGCATTCCTTCTTCTTCTGGCCGCCGTTTTTGCCGCCGATTTATCAACCGCTGCGCGCCACTGATCAGTATCAATAATATCTCCGTCATCGTTTAGTTTGGGATACGGAATATGGCGTTGCTGACAAAACTTAGCCAACCGCGGATAACCCCAGCGAAACAATAGCTCTTCATATTGTTTATTAGGAATCCTAGGCCCTTCATAGAGACCCGCTTGCTGACGTTGCTGTTGCACCTCAGTAAGAATAATTGCTGCCGCCACCGAGACATTGAGTGATGCCACCATACCCATCATCGGAATAACCACTAACTCATCAGCTAATTGCAAACCTTCGCCGCTAACCCCGACTAGTTCACCACCTAGTAATATAGCCGTTGGCTTGGTGTAGTCGATCTTGCGAAAATCCTTTGCTCCATCACCAGGATGTGCTGCAACCACTTGAAAACCCTGTTGTTTTTTCTGATCTATTACCGTCTGTAAACCGACTTGCTTATGCACATCAACCCACTGATGACTACCCATGGCCGCGCGCAAAAAGGCTCTATAGCTCTCGTTCTCTTCTATCACTGCAGTAATATCTTGAATACCTGCGGCATCACAGGTTCTGACAATAGCCGACAAATTACGTCCTTTGTGGACATGGTCAGTTATAACCGTTAAATCTGGCTGTCGTTGAGACAATACTTGTTTTATTTTACTCAGTCTTGCTGGTGTCATAAATTTGGCCTGATGATCTATCCATACTTATTCTGAGTATATTTAACCTTAATATGGCGCTTAGATAAACAAACCGATTGCGCCAAGAGTCATTACTGCTAACATGAAATTTCATCTGATAAACGAGATTAGTAAAGACCCATATCATGCCGAGACTTATTTTATTCGTTGCCGTTGTTCTAGCTATTTACATTGGCTATCAATTGCTTAAAAAACCTAGCCCCGACAACAAGAAAAAACTATGGCAAGCTGGGGGGATTTTACTGGTTGTGTTGTCCTTGCTACTTGTAGCAATGGGCAAGTTACACTGGATTGGCGCAGCTATTGCAACTTTGTTTGCTGGTTTAAAAACTTCACTGCCTTGGCTAGCACAATATGTGCCAAGACTATTAGGTAAGAAACAAGCTGCTACGCAGAGCCCAGACAGCGATATGCCAAGTACCCGCGAACACGCCTTAGAGGTTTTAGGTTTGCAGGAAGGCGCCAGCGAAGAAGATATTATCCAAGCGCATCGCCGTTTAATCCAGAAATGTCACCCTGATAAAGGTGGCAGTGAATACCTAGCTGTGCAGTTGAACAAGGCAAAAGATATTCTTATCAGTTAACTCTGCACTGTTATGTCGCCATAATAGGAAAAAGAATGACTAAGATAATGCCCACTATGATCGCGGTGATGACACCTTTCCCACAAACCATTGATGGCAAAGAAAGCATTACTAAAGCCGAACAATTAATGCTGGAACATGATATTCACCACTTGCCAGTAGTTATCGACGGCGTTGTTGAAAGCATTATTTCTAGCCAAGACTTAAATCGTGTAAAACTGGTAGGACATCGGGTGCAACCCTATGAGCAACTGCGAGTCGGCGACATTAGCTCTACCCCTGCCTGCTTTAGCGATGTTAATGACCCACTGGATAAAGTACTGCTACGAATGGTAGAGCTACGGATCAAAGCAATAATTGCTGCTAAAGATGGAGCGCCGGTAGGGATTTTCACTAGTCATGATGCCTGCTTGAAATTAGCCCAGCTGCTGCAAGAAAAATTCCCTCCATCTGAAGAAGATGATGCGGCATAATTAACCCAACGAATACATACATTAAGAGCTAAACGATTAGTGACATCAGAACAAGCACATGCCGTTGCCACATTGATGGGGCAGCTTACCCAGCAAATATTTCAAGACTACTATAGCGCTGAACTACCAAACTTCAGCCTAGCCAATATCAACTTAAAAACCCGGGTTGGCAGTGGTAAAGCTACCTATTGCAGAAAATATCAGAGCAGTTATTCCATTACCTACGGCCTAGGCATGATTATGGATAAACGTGATGCCAATTTATGCAGTGGTTGGTTAACCAGTCGAGAAATCGCCGACCGAAGATATTTTGATGGCAACATCAGTTATCTAAATTTACTCAGCCACACTGTATGCCATGAATTTGCCCATATTCTACAGTTTGAATGTGATCAGACAAGAAAACGTCGAAATACCAAAGTTCACAATGCCCTATTCTATCACCTGCTTGATGACATTTATCATCATGGCTATGGCGCTACCGTCAACGAAGCCTTAGCTGAGCACGCTGGCCTTTATCAGTTACCAATGACCTTTAATAGCCACCAAGAATTTGCGATCACTACCGCGCAGCAATATCACCGTGGCAGCCAAGTACAATTTGACCATGCAGGTACCAGCTACCAAGGTTTAGTCAAGCGCTGTAACAAACTTACTTTTACTATCGCTGTTGCTAAAGGTTTGGGCATCCAGGAGTGGCGCGTGCCACATCATGCAGTCAGCAGCACTATTAATTAGCGCTTACCTTTGGCATTTTTTTCTCGATTAGCCAGTTTATCCTTAGCGCTTTTTTTCAACATAATATAGACGCTACCGCTACCACCATGATGAGGCTGAGCACTATGTACAGCTAATACATTACGCATTTGCGGCAACCACTGGGCAACACAGCTTTTTAACACTGCAACCTTGTCAATACTGCGCGTACCTTTCCCATGGGTAATTAACACGGTTCGTAGCCCATAGTTTGAACATTCTTGGATAAATTCAAACACTTCCTCGCGTGCCTGCTCCACCTTCATTTGATGCAAACCTAAAGACCCTTCAATAGTGTAATACCCTAAGCGAAACTTCTTCAATACACCGTGTTGCATACCGGGGCGCTTAAAATCAATGATATCGCCAGCTTTTAACGGATGAGTGAATTCTGACGACAGATAATTTTCATCCTCGCCCGCAAGCTGAGTGGCAGCGACCCGCCGCCGCTGCAAACTAGCATCGGTGCTTGCGAGTTTGGCTAGTTTTGCCTTGTTGTTGGTTTGCAGGGGTCGAACATCGCCCATCTCTGCACCAAATAACTCATTGTCATCACTATTATCCAAGCCAAGTCACTCATTAGACACTATTAAAACAAGCTCAATGCTAGCAGTTCGCCTGCAATTCTTAAACCGAACCTTTGCTTATATTTTTATCATTAGTTAGCTATATGGCAGTCTAAACCTCTCCTTTGTCTGCTGGAATATGCCCCTTTTTACGTAATAGAGCCTGTATAAATGTTGAACAATGAAACTCTTGGTGCACTCAAACAGCTAAAGCAAGAAATTCGCACCGCTAGAAATGTTAAACGTGGCCAGGTTATCCCTTCGCGTGCCAATTTTGGCTTTGTAAAATGCGAAGACAATAAGCAGGTGTTTTTAGCGCCCGATGAAATGGCCAAAGTGCTACCCGGCGACATTATAGATATTGAAATTAACAAAGATAAAGGCGGTCGCGAGGCGGGTACTGTTGAAGCGGTATTTAAAACCGAACTAAAAGAGTTTTACGGTTTTGTGGTAGAGCGTGGTAAAAATTTATTTGTTGAAGCTGATAGTAATGGCTTGTCTCGCTGGGTGTTTATTCCACCGAAGGAGCGCAACAAGGCAAAACGTGGCGACAGAGTACGCTGTAAAGTTTTACGCCATCCGTTTAAAAACGAGGGGGAAACTCAGGGCAAAGTACTAGATATAATTGGTAACGCAAAAGAAGCTAGCATTGAAACTAATTATGCCATTGCCAAATATGATTTACCCACTCATTGGCCAGCTAATGTAGGGGAGGAAATAAACGCTATTTCTGCGCGCCAAAAAATATTATTGAAAGAGCGTAAAGATTTAAGTAAAACGCCTTTTGTCACTATTGATTCTGCCAATACTACTGATATGGATGATGCCCTATTTGCAGAAAAAACCACATCTGGCTGGTTATTAAAAGTAGCGATAGCAGACCCGACGGCGTTAATTGAAGAAGGCTCGTTGCTAGATAAGGTTGCCGCCAAACGCAGTAGCGCTGTTTATTTTCCACATAAAGTAATACCGATGTTGCCAGAATTACTGGCTAGTGATTTATGCTCATTAGTGCCTGAGCAAAAGCGCTTGGCCCTAGTGTTCAGCCTAACGATCAACAGTGATGGTAGTACTGATAGCCTTGATATATCTGAGGCAACAATCACCTCACATGCAAAGCTCAGCTATTCACAGGTCACTCACTTTTTGCGAGACAACAAAGCAGCAGACTTTGGCGGAGAAATTGTTGATTCGCTAACTCAACTTCAAGCCATTAGCGAAGCAATGCTAAGCTATCGACAGACGAACCAGCTTATCAATGAAGACCGCAAAGATTACTTCTTTCAGCTAGGTGACAACGGCAAAATTCAATCGATTAATCAATTTAATAAAACCGTAGCGCATACTCTAGTAGAGCAATGTATGCTAGCGGCCAATACAGCTATTGCCAAAGCGTTTGCAAGCAAAGACATAGACAGCGCTTATAGTATTCATCAGGGGCTGCGCACTGAGCGATTAACTGACGCACAAACGTTGCTAAACAAACACACCGATACAGAGTGGTCTACTGAGGAACTTGGTTCACTTGCTGGCTTTATTCGCTTTACTCGCGAGCTAAGCAAGGCAGAAACAGAATTGCCATTAATGGAAATACTGCGTCGTATGTTTGCTCGGGGCGATATCAGCCCGCAGCCACAAGCACACAAAGGTTTAGGGCTGGAACAATACCTAACAGTTACATCACCAATTAGACGCTACCAGGATTTACTGATTCACCGCCAGCTAAAACAATATATCGCAGGCATAGATGTTGCACCGATTGATGCGACTAAAATAGATCAAATGCAAAGCACCCTGAGCATCATCAGAACAGCAACTTTTGAAACTGACAATTGGTTAAAGGCGCAATTCGCGACGACACTTATTGGTGAAAAGCTGGATGGAAAAGTAATTAAAGTTACTAACCGCTTACTTGGTGTTCGACTTGATGAAACCGGCATTGAAGGTCAACTCGAGACCAAAACCTTAACTGAAAAATATCATTTTAATAGTTTAGAACTGAGTCTAACGGCTGATAACTCTAGCTATGCGTTAGGACAAAGTGTTGCTGTAACGATTAAATCTGTTGATGCCAATAAACAGTTGATCCGAATGGTACTTGCTGAACAAGCTACTGCTGAGCCAGAGCCGAAAGCTAAAGTCTAGACTTTCCCATATTCAGAGATTCAAGTTCAGCGGCAGCTGCATCTCTTTTAGCGGTGAGTTTTTCTACCCGTGCCAGAAACTCTGAAGAAGAGCGTGTGCCCCCGCCGACATTAGCGACAATGTCGTTGCCGCCTCTGACTCGCCCTTTTTCTAACGCCTGCTCTGCTTGTTCTAAAACTTCTTCAGCCCTAGCTATTTTTTCATCTAAAATAGTTTCTTGCTGTACCTTTGCTTTAGCCTTCTGTTTTTTCTCAAGCTCATTTATCTTTATAGCCTGCTCGTAACCAGCGCTTGGGATGGTATTCATCACCTCAGGGTCTATCACAATCTCCTCAGCATCGACTATTCTAACGGCATCTGGGTCAATGGTAGGCAGCCTATCACTAAACCGTATTAGGCCAGATTTATCTTCTGTGCGATAAATTTTTTGGTCTGCGGCTACCGCTAGTGGGGCCAACATCATTAACAGTACCAGCAATTTTCTCATGGTAATTCTCGTTTACATTCTTTAATAATAATTATAGTGCCAATTTCTAATACTGCATGGTATTACTTGACAATATTTTCCTAACTTATAAATAGTAATCAATATAAAGACAAAATGTTCCAAGCCAAATTACGTTTGTTTTGCTAGAATTGAAACAAATCATAACAAATAACCACTTTTATGGCATCAGCAATAGATATTGTCAGTAGCGATCAGCTAGCCACTGCAGACCAACTTCCTGCCACACCATTCTATTTGCGCATCGATGTTGACAAAGAGGAGCTATGGCTATGTCAAAAGATTTATCGCCACCTACCGAAAAAACGACTAGTGCTAAAACTACACCGCGCAAGCACAACTGTTGTGGGAAAGTTATTTTATCGCAAAAAAGACTATGATCGTGAAATTCGTGGCCAAAAATGGCTGCGAAACAAAGGGTTCTTAACACCAAAGGTTAGTCACTTAAGGGAGGTCGACAGCCAGCATAGCTATAAGAGCTGGCTAGTAGTTTATGAACACATTGATACAGTAAGTGTTGCCACAGCAATGCTAGATATGACAATAGGTGCGCAACAAAAATTACTATTACGATGCTGCCAAATTGTGGCAAAAATGCATGCTCTCGGCTTATATCAAGACGACATCCATCTGGATAATTTTTTATATGATCACGATAAAATATGGATAGTTGATAGCGCCTCAATTAAGAATAATAACGCTCCATTGAGTAAAAAATTAGCATTAAATAATCTAGGTTTACTATTGGCCCAAATTCCTACAGAAAAACGCCCTAACATTGCTGAAGCATGCCGTCTTTATGGTGATATTTATGATTACTTCATAATCAAGTCAGCCGAGCTAACTAGCGCAATTATGCGTATGCAGCAGAGCCGCTGGTCACATTATAAGAAAAAACTAAGCCGTAATTGTACTGAGTTTTGGGTCGCTAAAAACAATACAATTCTTACCATCGTTCGCAAAGACCATTTAAGTGATGAACTGTTGAACAAGCTAAAAAATGTCGACCAATGGATGGAACAAGGCAGCCAGCTAAAAGGCGGCAATACCGCCACGGTTGTTAAAGTTGAAGGTAATGGTAAATCTTATGTAATAAAGCGCTACAACATCAAAAACTGGCGTCATGCAATTAGCCGCAGCTTACGCCCTACTCGCGGCTGGGCTGCTTGGCACAATGGCAATTATTTACGTTTTAACGAAATCAGCACGCCGTTACCGGTAGCCTTAGTTGAAGAGCGCTTTGGCTTCATCAGAAAACGAGCATGGTTAATCACTGACTATGCCAATGGTATAGACTTATTAACGGCAGCTAGATCCACAACTACCGACACAAACCTGCTAGATCCGGGCCAATTACCCAGCTTGATGGCAGATTTAATCGCCCAGCTGGTAACGGCAAATACCAGCCACGGCGACATGAAGGCCACTAATTTTATTGTTACCGAAAAGGGCATTCAGATCATTGATTTAGATGCCATGCAAATACATCCTAGCCATGCAAAAACCACTAAAGCAATAAAACTTGATATTGACCGACTGCTTCGTAATTGGGACGAACTAAATATTAAACAGAACTTTACTGCGGCATTGCAGGCTACACCTGGAATTGATTTCATCACTGATAAATAACATTGGGATTTACTATGGCAAAACTAACCGTCTCCTTAGCCCAACTCAATTTGCAATGGGAGAACCCAAATGAAAATCTAGCGCAAATAACATCGCTGTTAAATAGCCGGTTAGCACCAGCAACAGATTTGATTATTTTGCCCGAAATGTTTACCAGCGGCTTTACCATGGATAACGTAAAAATTGCTGAGCCCATGGATGGCAATAGTGTTAAGTGGCTAAGAAATACTGCAAAGAAGTATAACTGCGCTGTTACCGGCAGTATCCCTATTTCAGAAAACGGCAGTATTTATAATCGATTAATTTTTGCTACGCCCGAAAATTTGGAATATTACGATAAAAAGCACTTATTCAGCATGGCCGGAGAACATGAGCGGTATAAAGCTGGCAACAAGCTTAAAATTGTTAACTGGCGCGGCTGGCGTATAAACTTACAAGTCTGTTACGACTTACGTTTTCCCGTATGGAGTCGCAACCAACAAAATTATGATCTACTACTGTATGTGGCAAACTGGCCAGCACGCAGGCGTCTGCACTGGCGTAATTTACTACTTGCACGGGCGATTGAAAATCAGAGCCATGTTATTGGGGTTAACCGTGTAGGCATAGATGGCAAAGATATAAGTTATGGCGGTGATTCACTGCTGTTCAATCATTTAGGCGAGTTAGTACAAGACTGTGGCGATAAAGAAGGCCTGTACACGCAAACGATTGATCTTGAGGAGCAAACTACTTATCAACAAAAATTCCCTGCTTATATAGATGCTGATAAATTTAGTTTGGATAGCTAGCAAGGTATTAATACATAATACGGTCTGTTACTGAACCTTCTTATCAACGACTTTAGTCGGCGGCCCCTTTTTCTTTTTAAGCGACGTATTTTCTCTAACAACTTTTCTGACCGAAGTTTTTTTCTTAGCAGATACTTTATCAGCTGGAACAGAGTTCTTTGCTTTAGGTTTTGCTTTAGGTTTTAGTTTAGCTGAGCCTTTAACCACAGTCTTGTTCATAGTTTTACCGAGAATGGCCGCTTTATGTTCTGCGAAAGACTCTTCAATACACTGACGATAAAACTCAGGATCAGGAATGATATCCCTGTCGGCTAACACTGAAATAGTAAAAATGTTACTAGAGCTGTATACCATTTGAAATATGCCAACGCCCGGCGTTAACAAGCCTAATCCATGATTGCTAACCAGTCTCGCTCCTGCGCAGTATAAATCAAAGTTGGGGCCTGGCACATTTGATATAACCGTAGAAATATTGGTTGGCAAAGCGCTGGATATCTCACTTTCAGACCATAGTCTTACGGCGGCTTTAGTCACTAATGGTGAGAAAATACCCGCCAGCTTCAAGGTATCAACTAGCGGACTTTTTTCACCAAACTGCTTGGCCGCCTGAGTACTTATATGAATCGCTTGCAGACGCTCTGCAGGGTCAGCAATATTGGTATGCAAAGAAGCGAATACCGAACCAACCTGATTATTGTCTTTAGACTGGCTGCGGCGAGAGCGCATATTAAGTGGGAATGAAGCGGTTAGCGATTCATCAGGTAATTCATTGTAATGCTCCAAATACTTTCGCATTGCACCACCTATTACCGACAAAGCGACATCATTTATCGTTGTTGCAGTGGCATTTTTTAGGGCTTTAAAATCAAGTAATTTAAACGTTGCTGACTCAAAAACTCGATGTGGTCCAACCGGCTTATTTAGCCTAGTTTTAGGGGCATACATTTCGGGTACTGGCATTTCATCTCGCACTAAAGCCAAACCCATTTTAACTAAATCACCAGTAAGATTAACTGCACTCTTAGTCAGACTAACGGCATCTTTAGCTGAATTTATAACTGCGCGGGTTAATAATTCACCGACAGCAGGTTCTCGGTCAGATATTCCTTGCTCGTCAGTATTCAGCGCTTTAAATTGCTGAGCTGGAACTGGCTCTAAATCATGTAGTGCCGCCATAAAACCTTGACTGCCTGCACCGTCAACCATCGAATGATGGATTTTGGTATAGACAGCAAAACTTCCTTGCGGAATATTCGAAATGTTATCCAGCCCTTCAATAATATATACCTCCCACAACGGTCGGGTCATATCTAAGGGCCGCGCATGTAGCCTAGCAGCTTGAATACATAGCTGACGCCAGTCGCCTGGGTGAGGCAAGGCAATATGACGCAAGTGAAACTCTACATCAAAGTTTTCATCTCGTACCCAGTAGGGTTTATCTAGTCCACCCGGCACTTCAACTAAACGTGTACGGAACAGTGGCATCGTTGCCAAGCGGCGCTCAAAGCTTGATATAACCTGTTTAAAGCGTACAAACCCATCTGGTGCAGTCGATGGGTCGTAAATACCGAGTCCACCGATATGTTGTGGCGTATTGGGTTGCTCAAGGTTGATAAACGCTGAGTCGAGGACGCCAAGCTGTTTCATTATAAATTCCCTTTGCGGTAGCGATTCAAAGTTGTCTTAGTCGCATTCACTATTAATAATTTATTAAGGTAATCTTAAGATTATCACTTATTATTGGTTAGGTGGTTGGCATAGGTCCACTCTAAAAACTTAACAATAGATCTAGTGGTGATATCAGTACGCAATGAGTGGAAAATTTCAAACGCATGCTGAGCACCATGTAACTCCGCATAAGCTACAGCTTGATCAGACACCTGTTTTAACTTGGCCGTCATAAAACGTGCATCTTCTACCCATGCCAAGCAGTCATTATCGCCGTGAATTAAATACATAGGTGGAATATTAGCGTGACTGCCAGCCTGGTACAAAGGACTGGAATGCTCCCAAACCGCATCACCTCGCTGGGTATTTTCAGGCATCACATATTTAATTAGCATGTCTTGCATATCAGTACCAAGCCGCCAGCCATCTTTGTCGACCCAGTCATACACGCCATAAAATGGCACCGCCGCTTGCACGGTCGTATCGCTATCTTCAAAGCCCGGCTGAAACTCAGCCGCGTTAGCTGTAACCGCTGCTAATGAGGACAAGTGACCACCTGCGCTGCCACCCGTCAGACAAACAAAGTTTGCATCACCACCATATTGGGCAATATTTTTTTTGGTCCAAGCAATCGCTTTTTTAACATCAATAATATGCGCCGGGAATTTTTCCTTGGGACTAAGACGATAGTTAATCGAAACACAGACCCAACCTCGGCTAACCAAATGGTGAATAAGTGGCATGGCCTGCTGTTGTTTATGGCCTATTATCCATGCACCACCGTGTATTTGAATCAACACCGGTCGGAGTTTGTCGGCTTCACTTTCAGGATAATAAACGTCGAGTAAATTACGCTTGCTCGCCTCACCATAGGCGATATTGTACTGACACTTAACCCCTTTCCGGCTGAACTTAAACGGCATCAGCCAGTGACTTAATTTTAACGGCGCATTAACTAACTGCTGACGAGTACTATCAATAGTCGCCAAGTAATTTTCGCCCAGCCCTTCTACTAAGGCACCTTCCAATGTCTTTTCAGAGCCTTTGGCTCTAATCATCACTAGCACCAAGCCAAGCCAAGACAGCACATAAAACACTAAGCCCAGTTGACCGTATACACTCTCAAGCCCACCCCTATTAGCCATCCATAAAGCTAAGGGCATTTGCAATAACAAATGCCAAGGAGCTAATTCACCCTGCAACAATGACGAGAAGAAATATAATGGCATGAAAAAACCAAGCCTGCGCGCTGGGTAGAGCGCCATCAAAGTAAAAATCAAACTCAACAGACCTAAAGACAACAACCAGTAAGACATAACAAGCATCCTTAGCTAATTATAAAAATAACCAATGGGAACCATCATTCTGATCAGCCAACACGACATCTGCTTGCAATTTACTCACATTAGATAAGCAGCCTTCAACCAAGCGAGTAGAATTATTGGTTTCACTAATATGACCTAAGACTACTTTCTGTAAGCGATCATGATTAATAGCCTGCAAAAAATCCATCGTTTGACGATTGGATAAATGCCCCCAATCACCGGCGACTCGCTGTTTTAAACTCTCTGGATAAGGGCCTTGGTACAACATCTCAACGTCGTGATTAGCCTCAACCAATAATAAGTCACAATCTTTGTATTGGTCGAAAACTATAGACGAGATATGACCCAAATCAGTCAGCACTCCAAGCCGAAAATTATTTTGCGAAAATACAAATTGGCAAGGCTCTCTGGCATCATGAGGAACAGGCACCGGATGGACATCAATATCGCCAATCGTAAAACTGCCGTGGCAATTTATTCTTTCCACCTCAAAGGCTAGTTCTTTTTGTGAGCTAGCGGTGCCGTGACTCATATACACCGGTACTTTGTGCTTCTTAGCTAAGACAGCCACGCCTTTAATATGATCAGAATGTTCGTGGGTAACCAGAACTGCATCAAGATCTTCAACGCTGCGCCCAAGACGGCTTAGGCGCTTGGTGGTTTCCTTCAGCGAGAAGCCGCAATCAATTAATATGCAGGTGTTATCAGACTCTACTAAGGTAGCGTTACCTTTGCTGCCACTACCTAAAGATGCTAAACGCATGTAATTAGCTCATGTCTCCTTTGATTTCATTAAGCATCATTTCGAATTCATTAGGGTTTTGCTCGGCGTCTTTTTCAACCCGCAGCTCTAACCAGCCATCATTACTACCATCAGTCATTCGAATACGATAATCAGTCGGCGGCCATTCGTCATCATCACCCCAGGCAAATGGGTTTAAATAACTCCAAAACGAGGTTTCTTTTTCAAGCTCATCTTGTGGCCCACCATAGGTGACATAAAAAGCCCCCAGACTTGAATCCATGTCATTAACCGTAAAACCAGCTTTACCAAGAGCAAAGTTAACTGATGCCCAGCCTCTGTCACGCGCTAAATCAAATCGCAAAATTGGCGCTTCACCACTCACTAAATACATTCTTCTAGCCGTATTAATACCTTGAGCTTTCAGTGATACCGAGCTAGTTGCATCGATGGTTTCGGCTAAATACCGTGCAAACTCATCAAGTACAATTTTTTCCCTGGCTGCATCAACTGAGCGTTCATTCCAGCTGATAGCACCCGCTACACCTACTTTCTCTTCTTGATATTGTAATACCGATATTTCTGAACTGTTACGCTGTAAGCCTTGTACTACTGCAATTTTGTAACGCTCACGATATGGGTCATCGTCAGCCTTAGTTAGCCAATTAGATTCAATGATGCCGGTGGCACCGTTTTCACTAGCCAAACCGATACGGCGAGTAATTAAAAAATCTCGCAGTCTTGGCCATACTTGGCCCGGCGCCATACTGGCTAAAATCCAGCGCTGATTATCAAGGGATTTAATTTTAATAGAATCTTCATTATTACCCGCCAGACGCATCGGTCTTGGTACTTCAAAATTAGAAGACAATGGCGCATTTGGCCCAATTTCAGGAATAGGGTAGTAGCTATTGATCGAACTGCTATCTAAGTTTGGTGGAATAGTTAGCGCCGGTGTTGACTCGGCGTTGCGATAATCGCCACTGCGATCTCTGAAAAACTCACCGCCAAATACACCACAACCAGAAAACACCAACGGTGTTACTAAAGCCAATAATAGACGCTTACTATGTACCATGTTTATCCTTTTATTTAAGCGAAATGCCCGCTTGCTGCAATGCTTCGCGCACTGGCAAGTGATACTGCGTGTCTAATATGGTTAGCGGTAGACGAATACCATAATCAATCATACCCATTTCAGCCAAAGCCCATTTAGCTGGTATTGGGTTAGACTCTAAAAATAACCTGTCGTGCAATAACAATAGAGGCTTATTTATCGCCTCTGCCCCAGCGCGGTCGCCGGCTATAGCCAAAGCACACATTTCAGCCATTTCTTTGGGAGCGACATTCGCTGTCACTGATATATCACCGTGACCACCTGCCAAAATAAAGTCCATCGCCGTTGCATCATCGCCAGAATACAAAGCAAAATCTTCTGGTGTTTGATTAACCAACATATCTATTCTGCTTAGATCACCGGTAGCCTCTTTGATGCCAATAATATTGCTAATCTGGGACAAGCGCACCGCTGTTTCAGGTTGCATATCGCAGGCGGTGCGACCAGGAACATTATATAAAATCTGATCTATAGCTACTGCTTCTGCTATCGCTTTATGATGCAGATACAAGCCTTCTTGAGTAGGTTTGTTGTAATAAGGGGTAACTAATAAAGCCGCATCGGCGCCAGCATCTTTAGCCGCTCTGGTTAGAATAATTGCCTCGGCGGTAGAATTGGCGCCAGTGCCCGCAATAACCGGTATGCGCCCCGCAACTTTTTCAACGACTGCTGTTATTACCGCACAATGCTCGGGAACACCTAAAGTCGCCGACTCGCCGCTAGTACCAACTGCAACTATTGCTGCTGTACCAGATTGAACATGCCATTCTACTAGCCGCGACAAAGCCTGCCAGTCTATTGCTCCGGTGCTTTCCATTGGTGTTACCAAGGCTACCATACTGCCCTTTATCATGCCCTGACTCCGTCGCGTAGAAAAGGCCGATATATTACTAGCGCACTGTACTCAGCACAAGCAAAACACCCGCCCATCAATATATTAGTAAATGCCTATATCTATTGATTATTAAGGCTATCACAGGGATATTTTTAGTATACTAACGGTCTAATAAAAACAGTCCTAGTAAACTATAAGAGACAACCGAGCAAAGGAGGATAACTGTGCCGCTAAAAAACAGTTTTATCGCCACTATTTTATGCGTGTTATTTGCCAGTAATACTGTGCAAAGCGAAGACAAATACAAACTTGAAAGTTTATGGCCACTGCACACCAATGCTATGAATGCTCAGAAAGCTAAGGTAGACGATCTACTAAAGCTTAATACGGGATCTAATTTGCGGGCCGACTTAACCGACATCGCAAACATGCAGCGCCTATTAGACCAGCACTTTGTCAATAAAAAAGACGCTGAGATGATGCAAGCTATGGGGGTGGCACTAGGTGACATAATGGCCAAAGAGCTGGGCCTGCACTGGGTTATCTATGAAGACAAGCTGGGCCGCAGCAAAGCCCTGCAATATCGTGAAACACAGCATTTTTTATTCCCGGTAACGATGCTGTCGCGCCGTGCTGCTGGCAACGCGCCAATCGATATACAGGTAATTTATGATAACGCTGCCAAGACAATGGAACCTTACCTTAACAGCGGCCCGTTTATGTATTACGACGAATATTGAATCACGTCTTAAAACTGGTCTGAACGCAGCATTGCATCATGGCCGCCATCTACGAACATAACAGACCCCGCCATAAATGATGCTTTGTCGCTCAACATAAAGCACACAGCATTAGCAATATCCTGTGGCGTTCCTGAGCGACCAACTGGGATAGAAGCTGCAAAATCTTTAATTAGCTGACCATATTCTGGATCAGCTGCAACTTGATCAGTCATTGGCGTTTGAATAACGCCTGGCGCAACGGCATTTATTCGTATTCCTGCTTGCGCATATTCAGCCGTATTTCTGCGCATCCAGCGCGCCAACGCTAGCTTTGATGCTCCGTAGGCACTTTGGCCTATAGCAACTTCATCGGCCCTTTTACACGCTGCACTTTCATCACCCTCAAGCATGGCATCAACTGTTTGCTCATCTGAGCCCATGGGAGCCGAGCTAGACGACACCAACACTACCGAGCCTGAGCGTTTTACCAGCAATGGCTTCAAGCCTTCGACCAAATTTATGGCACCAAAAAAGTTTACGCTGACGATAAGCGATGGAGGGGTAACAACTGGCGCTATGCCCGCGCAGGGTACAAAACCATCAAGACCATCTGGTGCAGCGGCCTTTATCGCCGCAATAGCCTTACCTCTGCCAGCAGCAGTAGCAAGGTCTGCGATAATATCAGCATCTTTTATATCAACAACAATAAGCTGATGCCCTTGGTCAATTAGCTGCTGTTTAATAGCCGCCCCAATGCCAGTAGCACCACCCGTTAAGGCATAAAGACCCATAGCGCTTACTAAGCCTCGCTAAATGACTGTTGCAACTGGCTGGCAATAAAATCTATCGACTGATCTGCCTGTTCCAACATATTAATAAAACTAACAAAGCCATGAAACATACCTTTACACAGACGGTAGGTGGTACTAACTCCATGGGCGCATAGCTTGTCAGAATAATTTTTTCCTTCATCTAACAAAGGATCATATTCAGCCGTAATCACCGTTGCACTAGGCAAACCACTTAAGCTTTCACTTCGAATGGGGGATGCATACGACAAAGCACCTTGCTCAGTGTTTTCCAAATAGTGATTCCAAAACCACTGCATTAGCTCACGAGTTAAAAAATATCCCTCAGCGTTATTAATATACGACATAGTGTCAAAATTAAAATCTGTTACCGGATAAATTAATACTTGATGACAAATAGCTGGGCCTTGTTCGGCTAAGGCCCGCTGACAGACAACCGCCGCCATGCAGCCGCCAGCACTATCGCCCATTACGGCTATTTTTCGTTTATCGCCACCATAATTAACTGCATTGGACTCAGCCCATAATAGCGCTTGATAACAATCATCGGGGCCTTGCGGAAATTTATATTCAGGCGCCAAGGCATAGTTAACTGAAATAATAATAGCGCCTGTTTTATCTGCGACGCGGCGACACCAACTGTCATAGTCAGCCAAATCGCCAACCACAAAACCGCCACCATGATAAAACAGGCAAAGTGGCAACTGATCAACATTACTATGAGGCACATAAACCCTAGCATCGATAGACGAAGCACTGCCTGCAATCACTACATCCTCAACCTGAGCCATTGCGACAGGATTTTCATCGGCTGGTAATTTCATCTCGCCGCGCATCATTTGTGGCGTCTTTTCAGCCATCGGAGCGGTATCCAATGAATTAATCACATCCAATAACGATTTTGCAGTAGGATCTAAAGGCATAAGGAGCTCCGATTAAACAATAGCGGGGGGCGTGATAGTGGCAGCGTTATCAATTACCATTTCAGAGCCATTCATAAAACGCGACTCGTCGCTGGCTAAATACAGCACCAAATTAGCAATGTCTTCCGGTTCAGCCATAGGCATGGATGGAATCTGCATCGCCTCAATTTCTTCACGCGTAGCGCTATCTTGGCCAGTAAATACTTTCACAACCATCGGTGTTTTGACGCCATCAGGATGAATTGAGTTGCAGCGAATACCGTTATTATTTTCACGACAATACATAGCAACAGATTTAGTTAAGGCCATTACCGCGCCCTTTGAAGCCGAATAAGCGGCTACAAAACTCATACCATGCAGCGCTGCAACCGATGACATGTTAATAATTGAGCCGCCATTTCCGCATTGTTCCATTGCCGGTATCGCGTGTTTACAACCTAAAAATACACCGTCACTATTAACCGAATTAACAAAGTGCCAGTCTTCAAGAGTAGTATCAACAACGCTACCCATTTTCATTGCACCAGCATTATTAACCAAGATATCTAAGCGCCCGAAGTGCGCAACGGTTTTGGCGATAACTGTTTCCCAGTCAGCTTCTTTGCCCACATTATGAACAATTGCCAAGGCCGCATCGCCAATCATTCCAGCGGTTTCTTCCACGCTAGCTAAATTTAGATCAGTAACAACAACTTTAGCGCCTTGCTCTGCTAACAGAATAGCATCGGCTCTACCCATGCCACTACCTGCCCCTGTTACTATCGCGACCTTGCCTGCTACTCTTGTCATTAAACCACCCATATAAAAGTTTTAGTTATCATTTTGATGGAAGGATTAACGCCTATCGACTAAGCAAATTCAACTTACTATCCCTTAATTGTTTAACGCCTGGCTATCAATTAGAAACTAAGGCGCAAGACTGCCAATGCCAACAGACTCACGAATTTTTGCCATCAAAGGTTTGGCTTGCTTACGCGCTTTTACCGCGCCAGTTTGCAGAATGTCTTCCATTTTGGCGCCATCTTCCATTAGCTCATTATAACGCTCACGAGCATCTTTAATTTCTTCATTGATTAACGCAAATAGCTCTTTCTTAGCTTGGCCCCAAGCAATACCCGCGGCAAACTGGTCCCGCATATAAGTAACTTGGTCCTCGCTGGCAAAAGCCTGCCACAGCTGAAACACCGCCGAATCAGAGGTATCTTTAGCCTCGCCTGGCTCTAACAAATTTGTCAGTACTTTATTAATCGACTTTTGTAATTTTTTCTCAGTAGAGAACAGCGGAATGGTATTGCCGTAGCTTTTACTCATTTTACGGCCATCCAAACCTACTAATACTGACTCATCATTACCCACTACAGCCTCAGGTAAGACAAAGTGCGGGCCATAAATATGGTTGAAACGCTGGGCGATATTTCGGGCCATTTCTAAATGCTGGAGTTGATCTTTACCTACCGGAATTTTATGGGCATTGAACATCAGAATATCAGCTGTCATCAAAATGGGATAACTGAATAAGCCCATTGTTACACCAAAATCAGGGTCATCACCTTTGTCCTGATTTGCATCTACCGCCGCTTTATAGGCATGAGAGCGGTTCATTAAACCCTTGCCAGCAACACAAGTTAGCATCCAGCAAAGTTCAGTAATTTCGGGCACATCAGACTGGCGATAGAACACAGCTTGATCAGTATCCAGCCCCAAAGCTAGCCAAGTAGCCGCAATTTCTTTAGTCGATTGCCGCACCAGCTTAGGGTCAGTGCTTTTAATTAAGGCATGGTAATCTGCCAAAAAAAAGAAGCTCTCGTTATCACTTTCCTTACTAGCGGCAATTGCTGGCCGTATCGCACCAACGTAATTACCTAAGTGGGGCGTACCGGTGGTGGTGATACCGGTTAAAACTCGCTGTTTACTCATACCCATGCACTACCTACTAAAAATTAGGACGCTATGATACTTGCACCCGCCTACCCCAGTAAATAGCCACTTAGGTAACTAGCTGATTTGACCCGCTAGACTGATTGCATCTACATTAGGTATTATTCAATTATTACTTATTCTATTCTGCTACCAAGCATTTACCCGAGAGCATCATGTCTGATTACGAAAATATTCAATACGAAGTGAACAATAGTGTTGCCACGATTACTTTAAATCGCCCAAATTCAGCCAATAGTATTAATATCCCTTTGGCACAAGAGTTGAATGATGCCTCCATCAAGCTCTACAGTGACGACTCAATTCGCGCTGTGATCATTACCGGTAACGGCAAAATGTTTTCTGCCGGTGGCGACTTAGCGAGCTTTGCTGCATATGGCGACAAAATTTCTGACGGCCTAAGAACGATCACATCGGCACTACATAGCGCTACTTCTAATTTTGCCCGTATGAATAAGCCAGTAATTACCGCCATTAACGGCACCGCCGCTGGCGCAGGTTTCAGCCTCGCTATTGCCGGCGACTTTGCCATCAGTGCTGACACTGCTAAATACACCCTCGCCTACACCGGCGCAGGCTTATCGCCAGATGGATCAAGCACCTATGTACTGCCAAGATTAGTAGGCATGCGCAAAGCCATGGAGTTGATGATTACTAATCGTGTACTCAATGCGGCCGAAGCCTTGGACTGGGGCTTGGTCAGTGAAGTTGTTCCATCTGACGATGTTATGATGCGAGCAAACGAGCTTGCTACGCAGTTAGCTAAAGGACCAAGCGCCGCCTATGGACAAGTGAAAAACCTTTTAATGAGTAGCTTTCAAAACGGTTACGAAACTCAACTGCAACTAGAAACAGATGGCATTGCAAACATGGCCGCAACTAGCGACGGCAAAGAAGGCATCGCAGCATTTTTAGCAAAACGTAAACCAAGCTTTACTGGCAAGTAAAGTTACTAGCAGAGGCCTTATGTCGATTATTACAGTAAATAACTTTTCACACGTTTCTACTCGCGTCACTGATATTGAAAAAACCTTACAATTTTATCGTGACACATTGGGTCTTACGGTGATTTTTGATATTGAGTTACCGGGTGGCATTGGCCGAGCCGTTGGCTGCAAAACAGCAGATAATGGCGCCATTGAGTTTGTCGAACTTCATGATCCCGAAGGTGGTACAGTAAAAATTGATGGCAGTAGTGACACTGCGATGATGGCGTTCTCGGTTGATGACATCCAAGCAAGCTACTCTGCACTCAAAGCCGCTGGACTTAATCCTCCGCAGCCGTTTGCAGTTGAAGGCGTGACCATGATGTTTATACCCGATCCGGATGGCAGAAATGTGGAGATCGCTGAGTTTTCAAACGGCGCAAATACCGTGGTAGAAATGCATAAAGCTTGAATAAGATAAAACCGACATTAATACCCCAGCGTATTAGCACAAGCACTAGTTAACAGAAGATATAACTAGAATAACAGCCGCTCATCACCAGCTGTAAGCGGGGAGCAACGAACAAATGATCAAGCTTGCAAGGCGTTTTTTTGATAGTCGGGCTCACATCATTGCCAGCATTCCTGCCGACAATGACTACCTTGTTATTCGCCATCGATTATTTGTAAAGCTACTAGATATTTCTACTATGCTACTGTTCATTGGCAGTGCAGTTTATCTATTTTTAAATATTGATAGTATGTTGCAACTCAACGGCGCGGTCCCGCTAGTATTGCTAGCACTCGCCATTGCGGTTAATTTTATCTACTTAAAAACCGCATCATTGCCAATAGCAGGGGCAATAATATCTATCACTATTTACTTAGCCTTCGCGATTCCAGCATTTACTCATGTAATCGCGATTAACTACCCTACTTATTTTTTATTACTGCTACCAATGCTAGCCTTACTTATTCTAGGAAGATCGGTATTACTGATCACTGCACTAATATCCATCGCCTCTACGATAGCTATCGTCTATCTACACGACGCAGACAGCTATTCAGTAAAAATAATAGCGACTGACGATAGAACCACAATCGTTGTTGGTGGCTTTTATATTTTAAGCTATATTCTCATTATTTATGCTTGTTCTGCCTATGAAAAAATAATCGCCGACAATAAAAAACAGATCTTAATTACTCGCAAAGAACTAGTATTAAAATCAAAGCTAGACCCTTTACTTGGAATTTATAGTCGAAAAGCACTCATATCTAATTTCAATAAACTGAAAGCACAATCAAACCCTCTAGCCCAAAAAGTCACTATTATTGCACTAACCCTAAATGGTCTTAGAGAGTTAAACCTAGAATATGGGCAAAATTTTGCCAATGATGTACTGCTAACTATTACCGCTAGGATGAATTTTGAGTTAGGTAAAAAGGATATTATAGGCAGAATATCTGGCCATGAATTTGTCATTATAAAAATGACCAATAACAGTAAAACGATCACAGCTTTTTTTAATAAATTATTAAAATATATTTGTGAACCAGTCTCATTTGATGGCCATACCACAGAGATAAATATAGCTGCTGGCTATACTATTTATAATAAAAATTTAGATAGTTTTCTCGAGCAGCTTAACGCTGTAAATATGAGGATCTACGATAAACAGATAGTAGAAGATGGACTCCTATAAAGTGAAAATATCAACGGCAGTAAATAAATTTATTGCCAATAATGAAACATTTGATAGCCGAGAACTTATGCGTCATCAGTTTTTCATTTACCTTTCTTTAATAATTATCATTATTTCATTAGTATTAATTACTCTGATCGGAGTTTTTGAATCTGATATATTTTTAGCTTTACAGCTGGTTATTATCATTTTTTGTTTCAGTACAGCGGGCCTATGGGTATACAAAAAAAGTAGTGATTTAAATAACTGCAACAACATATTACTAACAGGCCTGTTTTTAGCAGGCTTGGGCGTGAGTTTAATATTCCTAAATACTTATGGCATCCCAACTTATTTCTACTTAGGTATTCCCATACTTGCTTACTTTATAGCAGGCTCGAAATCGGGCGCATCGTGGACGACAATCACCCTTGCCGTCGCATTATTTTTGCTACTGTTCAAACAAACAATCATAGATATAGACTTAGGTCTGGACGGAATCAGCAGCCAGCACGCTGATATTGTCGAACGCAGCATTTATCTAGGCTCAATGTTAGTCGTAGGCACCTGCTGCTACCTGTATACCTATTTGTATTATCGGGAAAGGAAAATACTGCTAAAGCAACAGGCAAAACTGCTACACACGATTAATTATGATGATTTAACCGGCATCTATAATTATAAAAAAATATCTGAATTAGCTGGTGGTATTATCGATGGTGATACTTATAGAAACCAATCCTTTGCCTACTCCTTCATCAGTATGGATAATTTTAAGATTCTCAATGATCAATACGGTTATCAGTTTGGCGACAAAATCCTTAAAGTACTCGCCCATCGACTGAACAAGACATTAACCGCAAACCATACACTTGCGCGTTTAAATGGTACTAGCTTTGCATTACTGACATTAGACCCCGACAGCCATGAGCAAACTCAACAAAGAGCAGAAACCTTAGTCACTAGGGCCTGGAAAAATATAAAAATTGATGGCACTTACGTTGAAATTATTACTAGTATTGGAACGGCTATTTATCCTATTGATGGTAGCAACTTAAAAGAGCTAACCACCAGCGCCGACCGAAGAATGCTTAAACAAGTTTAGACAGAGACCACTTTAGTATCGACATCGTCATCGCTGCTGGCAATCAAACCGAAATCATCCAACACCACGTATAAACATGGCACCACTATTAGTGAGATGACGGTGGCAAAAACAATGCCAAAGGCTAGAGATACTGCCATAGGCAATACAAACTGAGCTTGCGCTGAGGTTTCTAGCAGCATGGGGAATATGCCAAAAAATGTTGTCAGGGAGGTAATCAATATCGCTCGAAAACGGCTACTACCAGCATCAATAACGGCTGACAACACAGACTTACCCTCATTAACCGCGCGATTAATAAAGTCCACCAATATCAAGCTGTCATTAACCACCACCCCAGACAAGGCAATAATACCGAAGATAGACATCATACTTATCGCCATGTCCATAATGATATGCCCCGCTACTGCGCCAATAACGCCAAAGGGAATGACGCTCATGATAATTAATGGCTGCATATATGAGCGCAACGGAATTGCTAACAGCGCATAAATACCAAACAAGGCAACAGCAAAACCGGTAAATAAGTCGTTTTGCATATTGACGCTTTCAATACTCATACCGTCGAGACGATATTTAACTGATGGATAACGCTCAAAAAGTTCAGGGAAGAATTCTTCAACTACTTCATTAACGATTCGATCTGGCTCAACAACGGCTTTGTCTGCAGCAGCAGAAATTGGAATAGCCGGCTCCCTATTAATCCGAATCATTTCGGCATAGCCGGGTTTAATCTCAAGCGTGGCTACCGACATAATAGGTACTTCTCTACCATCGCTGGTACGAATATACATACTTTCTAAATCGGCGATAGTTTTACGCTGATTTAAAGGGTAGCGCACCATCACTTTAACTTCGTCTTTGTCACGTTGAATACGCTGCGCTTCAGCACCATAGAAAGCCTCACGCACTTGGACACTTAATTCACTTAAGGTAAGCCCTAGCGCCTCTGCACCCGGTTTAATATCCATATGAATTTCACTGACGATTTCGCTAGCACCGCTTCGAATATCAAACACCCCATCATAGGCTGCTAAAAACATGGTTAACTCAGCTGCCGCCGCTTTTAACTCAACTGGATTGTCGCCAACTAAATTAAACGACATATCACTATTGTCGTCGTCATCAACTGATATAAACGCCAGTGTTTTTGCGCCAACAATATCGCCAACTTTTTCACGCCATTGCTGTTGTATCTGTACATCAGTAATTGCCCGCTGTTCGTTTTTTTCTAACTCGATCATAAACGCGCCAATACGACCCTCGGCGCCATAACCAAATATATGTTTGATGAAGCCTTCGCCATGCTGCTGACTGTACTGACTCTCAATCTCAGCTATTGCAGTACCTATGCGATCTAATGCCTCACGAGTCTTATAGTCCGGGGCCCCCCTAGCCATCTCTAACTTAACTTGAATGTAGTCGCCGGGTTGATCTGAGAATAGAACATAGCGTACCCAGCCAGTTGCAATTAATGCCAACACGATAATCAATACACCAACAAATACTGACAAGGTGGTATAACGAGCGGCCAAACATTTCTTTAAAAACGGCTGATAGGTTCTAGCAATAAAACCTTGCAAGCGAGCATTATTGCGTTGCTGAAACGCCATCTGGCGCCTGCTTTTGATCCAACGGAACAACCCTTTATTCATATTCGCTAAATGACTTGGTAATATCCACTTAGACTCGATCAGTGAAAATATCAGACAGAATAGAACAACATAGCCACAGGCCGCGGGCATATTTCGCCATGGACCGCCGACAAACAATGTTGGCATAAAGGCGACAATTGTTGTCAACACACCAAAGGTTGCAGGAGTGGCAACTCTCTTAGCGCCAATGACAACGTTTTCGAGTGAATGCCCGTGTCTTTCAGTATAATCGTTAACGCTTTCGCCGATAATAATTGCGTCATCTACCACGATCCCCAACACTAAGATAAAGCCAAACAGACTAATCATATTGATGCTGACATCGGCGGGTTCAAACGGCAATAAAATAAACGCCCCTAGAAAACATAACGGCAAACCTAGCATTACCCAAAATGCTATTTTTAACTCCATAAACAAAGCTAAGATAAAAAACACTAGCAATGCACCCATCGCTAGATTCTTTAGCATCATGTTTAATCGAGAATCTAAGTAATAAGTGGTGTCAGCCCAATAGTCTAATTTCACACCTTCTGGCAAGCTAGCGCGTCTTTTCTCAACATATTCTTTTACCGACGAGCCGACCGAGATAACGTCTTGATCACCTACCGCATAAACAACTAACGCAGCACTGGGTGAATTATCAAAGGTTGCAAAGCCGTCGGTTTCAACAAAAGCATCTTTAATAGTGGCGATATCGCCCAGTTTTACTCGCACACCGTCAGTAGACGATAGCAACAAAATATCTTCGAAACCTTGTTGCCAATAAGCTTGCGCTTTGGTTCTCAATAGAATCTGTCCAGAGTCAGTACGGATTGAGCCGGCCGGTAAATTAAGCGAATTATTTCTAATTGCAGTAGCGACTTCACCTAAAGTTAAGTTGTATTTTCGCAACTGTGACTCAGGTACTTCTACTGTTATTTCATAGTCGCGCGAACCAAAAATACTAACCTTAGCGGCCTCAGTATTAACCAGCAGCTCATGCTTTATTTTCTCGGCCAACTGTTTACTAGAATAATCATTCAAATTGCCATGTAACTGCAGTTGTACCGCATGTATGCCCATTTCAGCAATAGACATTACTGGCTTTTCTGCCTCCTCAGGAAAAGTAGAAATACTATCAATCGCTATTTTTACTTCATCTAATGCCGCATTAACGTCCATGCTTTCAAATATTTCTATATTTACTTGGGCATTAGACTCATAAGAACGTGACTCAATCCTTTTGATACTCTCAACGTCTTTTATCGCTTCTTCAATTTTTTGAACTATGCCTTGTTCAACTTCTTCCGGTGCAGCGCCTGGATAAAATTGGGTGACTTGAATAAGGTTCGATTCAATCTCAGGCGAGATTGCTTTTTTTATGTTAAACGCAGAGTAGGAACCTAGTATAATAATAAACCACATGAGTAAGTTAGCCGCTACATGGTTACGTGCAAACCAAGCAATCAATCCTGTTTGAGAAGTGTCATCACTCATCTACTACACTCCGCCTATAGGGGCTGTTCTAATATCTTTGACAACAGGATTTGGCCTAGCATTAGTTTCACTCCCTAGCATAGAGGCATCTTGTTGACTAGAAATGGAACCAATACGCACTGGAGTTCCCGACAACACTGGGCCAACACTGGTCAAGGAAACAAGATCCCCATCATCTAAACCACTCGACACTAACATTTTTTCACCGCCTGTTCGCAACACACTTATCTTGCGCAACTGCAATCTGTTTTGTGAATCCACCACCCAAAGATTATTTCCTGATCGTAAAATATTACGGGGTAGTTCAACTAAATTGGGAATTTTTTTGCCTTGTATTTCGGCATTAACAAAGGTGCCAACTCTTAACATAGATGAATTCTCAGACTTACGTTCCAAGCCATAAGGGTCTAGCACTTGCGCCACCAAATAAAGGCTACGGCTACCAGCGTCGAGTACGCCTTCTGTTCGAGTTAAGTAGGCTTGATGAGCATAAATTTTTTCGTCAACGGTATGCGTCAGCATCACCGATGCGTTTGTGAGACCAGCATTAGCTGAAAAGTCGTCAGGAAGATTTAAATAGGCCAATTTACTTTCGCCTACCGGTAATCTAATTTCAGCAATATCAATAGCAAACGTTTGCGCAACTTCACTTCCTGCTGAAACATATTGACTAATATCTACACTTTTAGACTTAACTAAACCGCGATAAGGCGCGGTGAATTGAGTTTTTTGCAAATCACTTTTCGCTTGCTCTAGTTGTGCCAAAGTAGATACTAACTGCGCTTTTGCTTCTTCTATCTGTGGTTTTCTTAACGCCAAATCACGCGATGGAGAATCAAGAGAATCTCTATTGTGACGCCTCTCCCATTCAATTAAAGCTACCTTGGAAAAACCTTTTTCTTGGGCAAGCTTACTGCGCGCTAAGGCCACTGAGGCTTCCACTTGTCTTAATTTAACGATGTAGTCAGTGTCATCAATTTTTAGCAACACCTCGCCACGCTCAAAAAATCCGCCAACCACAAATTTATCAGACACACTAACCACTCGACCAGACACTTCAGAAATCATCGAAGTGTGAATTCTGGGAGACACAACACCCTGTGCAGCGATAGACACAGGTAATGCCTTACGCTTAACTTCAACCACATCCACTATCAACGGTTTTATCTCTACCGGATTGCGGGGCGGTTCAGGTTTAAACAACACTAATAATAAAACCACCATCGCACTGGCTGATAATATAATTAATGGAAGTTTCACGATTTCGAATTTCATTAAAGCTCTCTCGACATCTTTGTCTAAGCAACGTTTACTGACTACAAAAATTAGTTTAACAATACGACACTCTAGGACTTACTTAAATGTGCGTAATAACCGTGAGTTATGCCACTTAGTTGTGTTCAAAATTTGACACTGATCACTCTGCATACAGCACAAACCGTGCTATTATTGGCTTCCAATAACAAATAAACCTTATTTCACGCGAAAGTTTATCAGCTAATGGCACGAAAAAGAATTCATCCCTTAATAGCTATTACCGCCCTTGTCGGCACGTGCATGCTAATTATTAGTCTCGCACCATCGCCTGCTGACCTAGTGCGCGACGAAGTGCAGTCAATGCGTAAAGAAGCATTGAAGCTCGCTGACAATGGCCAGATTGATCAAGCAATACGAAAATTACAATTATTGCAAAAAAACTATCCTAATGACCCTGAGTTACTGATCGATCAACTGGAAGTGCTGCACAATGCTGGCCGCAATACTGAATTACTGGATTTATTTGCAAGCTTAGAGCTACAGCTTGCCAGCAAGCAGACAATAGACATGTTGGTTGAAGCTGCATCTGCTAACAATGCTGGTTACTCACTGTTATATGGCGCCAGTTTAGACCTGCTACCTGACAGCCCCTACCTCGCTACCAGACTTAGTAAACAGCTACTGACCTATAATCCCAGTATGGCAAATGAGCTATTGGTTGAAGCAACTAGATTAGCCCCTAGCAGCAATGAGCTGCAATTATTGGCAGCCAAATCATTTCGTGACCGTGATTACCTAGTAGCTCTCGATTACATTGAAGATTACTTAGCAAGTAATAGTAGTGACAGGGAAGCATTAAAACTTTATGCCAATCTTATTATTCAATATGCGCAAAAAAAATCACCAGCAACAGCCCTAAGTCGCCTGCAAAGAACAGCCATAGCGGCAAATCAAGTTGAATACAAAAACACTAAATTAATGCTTAGTGCCTGGGCTGACGATTTTCTTAGTGTTCAAACACTGATTAACGATGCTGACCCACAACCTACCGAGCAACAACTAGTTAGTGTCACCAAACTATTGAGAGCGCTAAGCCAACCCGTTGCCGCAGAAAGAATTGCCCGCAGCGCAATTGCCAGCCATCCACAAAGTACCAATTTAAACCTAGCTCTTAGCTATGCCCTGTTAGATCAAAGCAGAGTTAAAGAAGCTAAAAAGATTGTAACCGCCATTGCTGACCCAGCATCAGCATCATTGCAATTAGCGAAAGCTACAATAGCAGAGGTAAGCGGTAATTTTGATAATGCACTAGATTATCTAGAATTAGCATCGGTACTAGACCCTAATTTGATACTTACTAAACGATGGTCGCAAAACTTATTGCGCGGACTTAAAAACAGTAAGGCAGAGCAGGTATCGATGCGCATAGCCTTATGGCAAAGTCAGCATACAATACCGTTAAATGACGCTTTCAGTTTGGCCAACGCACTGCGTCGAGCAGGGTTTAACGCTCAAGCAACGCAGCTAACTATTGGCGCACTATCGCCAGTACCGACCCAATAAAGCAGTAAAAAGCCTATTTTTGTCCTTTTTACTTGCTGCAGGTTAAAATACCAATTTTTAGTTAGTCTAAATGTTTTTTAATAGGGAAACACCATGAGTGCCGCCGACAAAAATAGCCGTCCTTATGACGATGAAGGGCTAGATCGTCATATTGAAAAAGCGTTAGCAGTTACCCCACCCTTACTCACAGCTAGCAGTCCGACATACAAAATCATCAAGCGTTTGTTTAACCCAACGTTAATCAATACCGACAATATTCCCGACCAACCTTGTCTGTTTATTGGTAACCATTCTTTATTTGCTATAGATGGCATGGTGTTAGCCCCAGCAATGTTAGTTGAACAACAGCGTTTTTTACGTGGCTTAGGTGATCGCTTTATGTGGACACCTAAAACCGAAGAATTCATTTTGAGACAAGGTGGCGTATTAGGCGACCCAAAAGTTTGCAGCGCACTAATGGACGCAGGCCATGATTTACTAGTTTTCCCTGGCGGGGCTCATGAGGCAACTAAAACACAAGCTCAGCGTTATACATTGCAATGGAAAGAGCGTTTTGGCTTTATCAAGATGGCAGCAAAGCATGGCTATACAATTATGCCTATGGCGCTAGTCGGGCCCGATGAATTTTATAATCATTTAATCGAAGGTGAGGACTTACCAAATACCACTATTGGCAAATGGTTAACTAAACTGGGACTACTAAGCGAAAACACCAGACCAGATATGTTGCCGCCAATTCCAGCAGGAACGCTTGGCTCATTAATACCTAAACCACAGCGCTGCTATATTCAATTTGGCCAACCGGTAGACTTAAGCGATTTTAAAGGCACTTTGCCAACCAAACGCCAATTATCCTCAATTCGTGAAGATATCTCAGAAGATATAGAAGGAATGCTAGCAGAATTATTATTGCTACGTGAGCAAAACAAAGGCAACGAAAGTCTGTGGCGTCGTTTACTAACGGTGTAACACTAGAGATCACAGAAAGCATTGTGCAAGCGCTGTAAAATCATAGCTTTCACTAATCTCCACTTCATAATAACGCTATGAACAATATTCAATTAAAACTCATTAGCGCTTTTTTGCTAACCACATTGATTGCCACCAGCGGCATTTATGCAATGGAGTTTTGACCGCGGTTTTCTCAGCTATGTCAATTCGCAAGAGTTAGTAAAACTTGCGCCTCCAACCGATGAACCAGGTAATCTTTATACTAAACACGGCAGTTGGGAATTCATGATGGACAGTCGCCGTCTGCGGCGCGACTTGCATCGCGAATACATATTAAATGAAGACCCCAGCATAAAGTCAAAGCGCGATAACCGCCCACCGCCTCCATTTGGACGACCACCGAGAGATAAGCTGCCGTCAAAGGGCCGTCAGATACTGGAGCGCATTTTATTGCTTAATAATGAACAAAATAAGATCGTCAGCCGCCTTGCCTAAAATTTCAGGCGCTTTCGGCCATACTAGCCCTTGCAGCCCGATCGGAGAAACACCAAATGGGGCGCTGTAACACTCACCAAATAATTGAGTTTCTAGCTGCATATCGTGATTTCCAGAGAAGTAATAGGTTTAAGTTCAATCTGTTGTAACTCATGACTATTTTTTTCAATATTTATGCTCTCATTACAGCCGCTATCCAAATATTCAAATGTAAACCTAGGAATTTTTTTATCGCGTGGTGGCATAAATCTGCCACTGCTGGATAGCGTAAATCGCAACCATTAGTTATTGGAAACACTCTCTCACTCAAGGCTATATCAGGCTATATCAGGCTATTGTAGCAATACTAGCAAGGCTAAGATAACTACTACCGACATGGTATGGTTTAATCAACACTAACAATAATAAATGGCTCTACTATGATTTGGCTAAAACGAATATTCGCAGCATTCATCTTTATATTGGTAATAATAGCTTTACCGCTCGCCTATGCGATGAACAGCTATACCGACGCTCCGGTTGATGATGCTTGGGAGTTATCAGCCACGCCAAGTGCTAGCGGCGCTGTCACTGTTAGGTATACCGGCACAGCCACCTTATTATTTAGTGACGGAGAAACTAAATTCATTACTGATGGATGGTTTTCTCGCCCTAACGGCTTACAGTTTGTTGCCGGTAAAATCGCGCCAGACATAGAAGCCATCGACTATGGCATTGATAAAAATGATATTGATAGCCTTGCGGCTGTATTTGTTATGCACTCTCATTTTGATCATGCCATGGATGCCCCTGAAGTTGCCAAACGAACAGGTGCGCTGTTATTAGGTTCCGAATCTACAGCCAATATAGGTCGTGGCTGGGGCTTGAATGAAATCCAAATTAGAGCAGTCACTAATCGACAAACAATAACATTAGGAAAATTCATACTTACACCTATTGAGTCACAGCACTTTCAATTTCCAGACCCACAAATGCGTGAGCGTGCACTAGGTGACCCCCTAATAAGTGACCCATTGCAGACTCCTGCTAAGGCTTTTGACTACAAACTTGGCAAAGCCTACATGCTGCATGTTAGCCACCCTAAAGGCAGCTGGTTAATTGTCGGCAGCGCAGGTTTTGTAAAAGATGGTTTGCAAGGGTTCAGCGCCGATACTGTATTTTTGGGTATTGGCGGTATCGGTAGTCAAACCAAGCAATACCGAGAACAGTTTTGGCAAGAGACTATTGGCCAGGTTAAACCGCAACGTATTATTCCCATTCATTACGACAGTCTAACCGCGCCAATCGATAGCCCGATGCGTGGACCGTCGTTAGCTGAATTTTTCCTATCGGGAGGTATTGAAGAAACCTTAGTATTTTTAAAACAAAAAGAAACTAACAGTGACGCCTTCACCTTTCATACACTGCCACGTTTTACCGCCATTACGCTGTATCCATAACATGGCGAATTTTTATAAAGTCGAGAGCTATATCTCCTCGGCGTCATAGAAATATAAATCAATATCTTCATTGCAAATGAGAATCATTATCATTAATATAGATTTCAAAATAAGTTTTGGAGCTATCAATGAAACTACAATTTTTGTGCCCTACCCACCATCAACAGCTGTCGACTAATCCAAGCTATGCCATAAGCTGCTGGCAAAACGGGATAGCTGCGGCCAGAAGCTTAATTGACGCAGGGCAATGGCATGAAGCCCTGCCACACATTGGCTGCGCCTTCGAATCTGCCGAAATCATCATGACAAGCGGCGTAATACCGCGCCATCAAGCCTGCGACATATTTGCCAGCTCAGCTGTAAAGCTGGCTGCCGTGTTCATTAAAGTGGATCAACGGCAACACGCACAACAAGTGTACTCCTCAACTACAGCTAGACTGAAACGAGAACAACATAAATATTCAGATTGCAGCGAACTGGTAGAACAAATAACAAATGAAGTAGAGGAGAGATCTCGGAGGCTAACTGCTTTAACCAATAGCCGAACTAGCATCGATGAACTAACAGCAACTGTGCATTAACAGTATTTATGGAGTATTGACGTGAATAGAGAACAACAAGTAAATCAAGATAATCGATTTAAAGAAATGACTACTCACCATAAAGGTGCATATATTCGACTTGATATCAAAGTTGATGCTCTGCAGACGCTAATTAAAAATAATGAGATAACTATTGATCAGATTCACTGCATTGGTAGCAAATCTAAAGCAGTTATTAAGCAAGCAATACTTAACAGTATAAAATGCGACCAACAATCAAATTAGGTGAACACTTTATCCATACCCACTACTAGGAATCCAAGACCAGTTGTCCAAATCGCACAAGCCAAAAGATCAAACAGGCTAAATCGGAGCGGCTTCATACCACTAACACCGATAACAAATGGAACAAAGCTGCGTATCGTACTCATTAAGCGACCAAAAATTACTGCCGACCAACTAAACCGTATAATAAACTTTTCTGTCTTTTCAAATCGTGCTTGGTGTTTAATTCCAAATTTAGTGTGATGGAATTTTGGTCCAGCCCAACGACCAATATAAAAACCGCAGTGATCTGACAACATTGCTCCAGCAAAGGCCAACGGTAACATTTGCGATAAGGTAGCAATTTGCTCGGTATACATCACTGTACAGATGGCGAGTAGAAAAACTCCAGAAACGAAAATACCGACACCAAGAGTCGCCTCTAAAAAAGCAACTATAGGTACAACCAACAAAGCGTATTGCTGGTTATCGCGTAACCAATTAATAATTAGTTCGTTAATAGTGAATATCCGCCGCAGTTAATAGAGGTAATACTAATACCAGTGCATACTAGATTATTAATGTAGTAATAGCTGTCATAGCATTACATATCAACTACCTTTTCTTAGCTTTCAGCTACCAACATTAGGGCTATCCACATGGGCAGACCAAATAAGCAAACAATTGAATACTTAAGAGGCTTAACTAAGCTGGTGATCCAAGCCACTAAGGGTACAACAGACATAGTTGAAACCATGCATAGCACTGTAGAGCGCGGCCATTTGCCAATAGGGAAATCGCGCGCTACGGCTACGTCAGGGGTGACAGGCTTAGTTTATAAAAGTATACGTGGTGGCGCCCAACTAGTAGGCACAAGCTTAGATTACGCAATGCAGACCGCAATACCTCTGTTAAATGATGAATTAAAGCCATCGAGGCAAAAGGATGTATTTTTGTCGATTATTAATGGCGTATATGGTGATCGATTAGTTTTAGCCGAAAACGAACTAGCGCTAGGCATGAGATTTTTTTATCAAAACCAAGCAACCGATGACCAGCTAAGCTCAAACCTAAAATCACCATCAGCAAAAATAATGCTATTTATTCATGGTCTATGTATGAGCCATCATTGCTGGGAAAGTGACGGCAAAAACTTAAGTAGTAGGATGGCTGAAAAGCTAGGTTTTACGCCTATTTACCTTGATTACAATACCGGTCGGTGCATAGCCGATAACGGCAAAGAGCTGGCTACACAACTGGAGCAATTAGTCGATAGCTGGCCTGTTAGTGTGACGAATATAACTATTGTTGGCCACAGCATGGGCGGCTTAGTTGCTAGAAGTGCACGCTACTATGGTGAGAACGATAATTGCCGTTGGATACATCTCAATAAAACGCTGGCATCAATCGGCACCCCTCACGGCGGCGCGCCGTTAGAGAAAGTTGCGTCCGTATTAGAGAACTTAATGCAGCTTAGTCCTTATGCAATGCCCTTTACCCGCTTAACTAAAATTAGAAGCCAAGGTATTGAAAACTTACGCCATGGGGAAATTACAGCAACAGGCGATAAATTTGTACCACTGCCAATAGGTGTTGATTACTTTGCTGTAGCGGCCACATTAAACAAGCAAAAAAAAATTACCGCAGAAAATTTTCTTGGTGATGGTCTAGTGACTCCCTACAGCGCCTTTGGTCAAAACAAAGACTCTGCCCTTGCGCTGTTAATTCCGGCTGAAAACAAATCGCTAACCTACGAACTAGGCCATACTGAAATGCTAACAGCTACTGCCGTTTACCAGCAGCTTGAAAAATGGCTTTAATGTAGAATTTATAGCGCTACCTCAAACAAACCAGCAGCACCCATACCGCCGCCAACACACATGGTAACTACTACATACTTTACACCGCGACGCTTGCCTTCAATAAGCGCGTGACCAACCATCCGCGCACCGCTCATACCAAATGGATGACCGATTGCAATTGACCCGCCATTAACATTTAGCCGATCATTATGAATGCCTAATTTATCGCGACAATAAATTACTTGGCAAGCAAACGCTTCGTTCAATTCCCATAGGCCAATATCATCTATTGTTAAACCGTGACGTTCTAATAGCTTAGGAATCGCGAATACTGGACCAATACCCATTTCATCTGACTTACAGCCAGCTACGGCTAAACCGCGATAGGTGCCTAGCGGCTGAATCCCTTTGGCTTTAGCTAATTCTGAATCCATTACCACACAGGCTGATGCGCCGTCTGACAGCTGCGATGAATTACCTGCTGTAATGAACTTTCCTTCTTTGATCCAACGACCATCTTTAAATACGGGGCTTAAAGACTGCAAGTTTTCGAGTGTTGTAGTAGGACGATTACATTCATCTTTGTCTACCACTACGTCTTTGTAGCTAGTCTCTTTAGTTTCTCTATCAAATACTGCCATGGTGGCATTCATAGGCACTATCTCATCAGCAAATAGACCTGACGCTTGAGCAGCGGCAGTGCGCTGCTGACTTTGTAGTGAGTATTCATCTTGCGCTTCTCGACTAACACCATAACGCTCTGAAACAACTTCGGCGGTTTCAAGCATCGGCATATAAGCGGTTGCATCAATTTCCGTAACAGTTTTAGACACTGCTCTGTAAATATTTTTATGCTTGGTTTGTACTAGCGAAATAGATTCAACGCCACCTGCTACGCCAATATCATATTCATTACACATAATACTTTTTGCTACATTAGCAATAGACATTAAGCCTGACGAGCATTGTCGGTCCATCGACATACCTGGCACGGTTTCTGGTAAACCACCGGCAATAGCGCAGAGGCGACCAATGTTATAACTTTGTGAGCCTTGCTGACCCGCAGCACCAAAAACGCAATCGTCTACTTCACTAGGATCGATACCTGCTCGCTGAACAGCAGCACGAATAACGTGGCCTCCTAAAGCTGGCGCTTCAGTGTCATTAAAGCTACCACGAAACGATTTTGCCAAGGCGGTACGTGCGGTTGATACTATTACTGCTTCTCTCATTTTTTACCCTGCTTATGTTGTTCTTAGAATTATTGTTGTTTAACTTAGTAGTCTTTAATTTATTGCCATTTACTTGGTAACATTTCTTCGCAGCGCTCAGACTCACTGCGAAACATCATCAAGTTAACTCACCTATGTTTAACCAAACTTACAAATACCTATGGCCATTCGCAAGATCATTTTTGAAGCTCTGCATAGCTAATCTGAGCTATAGATGAACTCAAGGTGAAGCAGAGTTTGAAAACTGATTGAAACGACCACCTAAGCTTGCTGACTAGATACCGGCACAATTTCACCCGTCATATAACTAGAATAATCACTGGCTAAAAACATCATCACATTAGCCACTTCCCATGCCTCTGCCGCACGGCCATAAGCTTCTTTAGCTTCTAGTTCAGCTAACAATTCGTCAGATGCCGATTTGCGCAACATAGGGTGCAAGACTATAGACGGGGCAACCGCGTTAATACGCACATTAAATTCAGCAGCCTCTAAGGCAGCGCAACGCGTTAGAGCCATCACGCCAGCTTTAGCCGCCGCATAATGCGACTGCTCCTTTTGAGCTCGCCAGCCTAGTACAGATGCATTGTTAACAATTACGCCACCAGTGCCACGTGCTTGCATAGTCTTCATCATGCAACGAGTCATTCGCATGGTACCGTTTAAGGTTACATCAATAACCTTCATCCACTCATCATCTTCCATTTCCACTAACAACTTAGACGTACCAAGACCCGCATTATTAATTAGTATATCGATGCCACTTGTCACTTCTTCCGCATAGGCTACTAGCGCTTGCACGTCATCTTCTATGGCCACATTACAAACTTTGCCAAAAACGGCTTGCAGCCCAGTATCAGCTTTTAACTTTTCTATCGATGCATTGAGACGCCCCTCGTGGATATCACTTAACACCACCGCCCTAGCGCCCTCTTCAGCCGCTTTAACCGCAGCAGCAAAACCAATACCCGCGCCGGCAGCAGCTGTAATCAGAACAGCCTTACCTTTAATCAGGCCGTGGCCCTCTACATACTCTGGCTTTTTTAAATCCATAAATTTAACCTTTAACCTCGTGGCTCTTTTGGCATGCCTAATCCACGTTCAGCAATTATGTTGCGCTGAATTTCATTAGTACCGCCATAAATCGTATCTGAACGAACGAATAAATACATCGATTGCAGGCGACTTAACTCATACGGCGCTGCAGTCAAAATCTCCGCTTCTTGGCCCAGCACATCCATTGCCAGCTCACCCAAGTTGCGATGCCATGTAGCCCAATATAATTTATATATTAGTGCTTCTTTTTGGAGACTACCGTCTTCTCCGCCCGACAGCATTCGCATGCTGTTATAGCGCATCGTTTTTAAACCAACATGCGCGTCAGCAATGCGCTGACGAATAACGATGTCTTTGCTGGCACCATTATTTTTTGCAATGGTAATAATTTGATCTAACTCATTTTGAAATTGCATTTGCTGGCCAAGAGTAGAAACGCCGCGCTCAAAACCCAGTAAACCCATCGCCACTTTCCAACCTTCACCAGGTTGACCGACAATATCACTGGCATCACATTCGGCTTGGTCAAAAAACACTTCATTAAATTCAGACGTGCCGGTTAATTGCTGAATTGGCCTTACTTCAATATTCGGCTGATCCATCTTTATCAAAAAGAAACCTAAACCTTTATGCGCGCTAGACTCAGGATCAGTTCTAGCTAATACAAAACAATAATCAGACTCGTGAGCTAATGAGGTCCAAACTTTTTGTCCGGTGATAAGCCACTTACCTATCGCCCCATCAAACCGTGCTTTCGTCTTTACATTGGCTAAATCAGAGCCTGCACTTGGCTCTGAATAACCCTGACACCAAAACTCGCTACCACTTAAAATACCGGGTAAATATTTTTTCCGTTGCTGATCACTGCCAAAGGCGATTAATGTAGGACCAACTAAGCCTTCCCCAATATGTCCAACTCTGCCGGGGCCACCGGCACGGGCGTATTCTTCATTAAAAATAACCTGCTGCTCTATGGAGCATCCTAAACCGCCAAACTCCTTCGCCCAACCAACGCCTACCCAACCGCCGTGTGCAAGCTTTTGCTCCCACTGTTTTCGCTCGGCAGAATACATATGCTCATCGCCGGGGCCACCACGAAATTTAAGCTGGGCAAATTTACCCTTGAGATTATTTTGCAGCCACGTCGCTACTTGGCTGCGAAAAATTTCATCTTCAGGACTAAAGCTTAATTGCATAATCTACCCATGATCCAATAATTTTTTTGCCAACCGCTCACGATGATAATTGGCATTACCAAGCAAAATTTCGGAAGACTTGGCGCGTTTAAAATACAAATGTACATCATATTCCCAGGTAAACCCTACGCCACCATGTAACTGTATGGCAGTACTCGCATTGGTGAAAAAGGCATCGGAGCACTGCGCTTTAGCAATTGAAGCGGCCTCATTTAAATCAGCAGCTAGCGGCCCACCATGAATCGCCTCATGAGCAACACAAGCGGCATAGTAAACAACTGATTTTGCCGACTCTGCTGCCACCATCATATCTGCCGCTTGATGTTTAACCGCCTGAAAACCAGCAATAGGTCGTCCGAACTGTTGCCTCTCTTTAGTATAAGCAACTGTCATATCCAATACTTGCTGGGCACCACCCGCTTGCTCAGCGGCTACTGCAATAGTCGCTAAATCTAATACCTTTTCAAGCTGATGCCAGCCATCACCTTCGGCTCCCATCAACGCATCAGCACCCAAAGTGACGTTGGTTAATGTTATCTCAGCCTGCTTACGCGTTTGGTCAATTGTTGGTAGCCATTTTGTTTTTACGCCTAAAGCATCGCGTGAGAGACAAAACAAACTCACACCTTCATTTGCCACGCTTTTTGGATCACGCACTGCAACAATGAGTAATTCAGAACTATCGCCATCAACCACATAACGGTAGTTACCGTTGAGGACAAAATTATTATCTCGTTTAATAATGGTCGCAGTTATAGCTGATGAATCGTGCCCGCCATTTAGACCTGCATAGGCTAGCGTAGCCGTCAGTTCGCCATTACAAATTTGCGGCAGATATTCAGCGCATTGATGCGACTCACCTGCTATCAATAAAGCATTTGTCGCCATACATGCAGATGACAAAAATGGCGAACATAATTGATAACGTCCCATTTGTTCTAACACAGCTACCAACTCTACGCCGCCAAGACCTAAACCGCCAAACTCTTCTGGAATATGCATAGCCGGCCATGCCATCTCTTCACAGATACGAGTCCATATCCCTTTGTCATAACCAAGAGGCGTTTCCATCGCACTGCGGATGGCAGAAGATGTCGATATGTCAGCCAAAAAAGAATCGGCTGTATCGATAATCATCTTTTGTTCTTCTGTGAATGAAAAATTCATATGTAAACCTATCGCTCGACGTTAACTGCCGTAAACTTTTTGTGCAGGCACTTCTTTTTCAATAAGTTTGGCAACAGCCTCACCTAACTCAGTAGGCTTCCACTGATCACCTTTGCCCAAGCCTTCGGTAGTGCGCCAGCCATCACCAATGGATATTTTCCCACCTTCAGCTTCAAATACGCGGCCAGTTACATGGCCAGATTCACTAGACGCCAACCATGCTAACAAAACCGACACATTCTCTGGTGCCCAATAGTCAAAACTACCGTCTTCTGGCTTGGCCATCCGTTGTGCCATTGCTGGTACTGAGGTGGTCATGGCGGTGCGTGCGGCTGGAGCAATTGCATTGACGGTAATGCCATAGCGCGCTAATTCAGCCGCTTGATTTAAGGTAAGTGCGGCAATCCCTGCTTTGGCTGCAGCATAATTAGACTGACCGATAGAGCCTTGTAAACCAGCACCAGACGTTGTGTTGATAATACGAGCGTCTACCGTAGCACCCTCTTTGGCTTTGCCACGCCAGTAATGAACCGCATGAGAGCTAATACAAAAATGACCTTTTAAATGCACAGCCATAATGGTGTCCCATTCCTGCTCAGTCATGGAAGCGAACATACGGTCACGATTTACCCCGGCATTGTTAAGCACAATGTGTAAATCACCGTAGGTGTCGATTGCCTGTCTAACCGCGTTTAAACTGTCGTCATAATTAGTAATATCGCTGGTATTAACAATTGCTTTACCACCGCTCGCAGTGATTTCATCTACTACGGCTGTTGCCGCCGCCTCGTTAATATCATTAACAATAACGCTGGCACCTTGTTGCGCGAAAACTTTGGCATGAGCGGCACCTAAACCACCACCCGCGCCAGTGATAATAACGACTCTGTCATTACATATGCCCATTGTTAACCCAACCTTTCAATAATCGTTACGTTAGCCTGACCGCCACCTTCACACATTGTTTGCAAACCATAACGGCCGCCGGTGCGCTCTAACTCGTGTAGTAGCGTAGTCATTAACTTTGTACCACTAGCACCCAATGGATGTCCCAACGCGATAGCGCCACCGTTCACATTAGTTTTAGCGTGGTCGTAACCAGTTTCTTTCAGCCAGGCCATTGGCACTGAAGCAAACGCTTCATTAATTTCTACCAAGTCAATTTCGTCTAGGCTCATACCTGCTTTTTTCAGTGCATAGGCTGTCGCCGGTATTGGCGCCGTTAGCATCCAAATCGGGTCAGCTGCGCGTACACTCATATGATGAATACGAGCACGCGGGGTTAAGTTGTATTTTTTAAGTGCAGCTTCTGACACGATCAATATCGCACTAGCACCATCGCTAGTTTGACTTGCCACAGCAGCGGTAACCTTCTCACAACCAAACAAGCTATCAAGACTCGTCATTTTTTCTAGGGTAGTTACTCGTGCTGTTTCGTCCATCGCAAGACCTTCGCATGGCACAATCTCTCGATCAAATCGACCTTCTTCAATTGCAGCAAGCGCTCTTCGATGTGACTCAAGTGAAAACTCTTCTAACTCAGCTCTACTAATATCCCACTTGTCAGCAATCATTTGCGCCGACTTAAACTGGGTTGGTGGCTCTGTGCTATAGCGTGCCACCCAACCTTTGGAACCGCTAAACGGATCACTAAAGCCTAATGGGATCGCTGCAGTCATTGCCGATGAAATAGGAATCTGAGTCATTGTTTGCACGCCACCTGCCAGCACTACATCCATAGTCCCAGACATAATTGCTTGAGCGGCAAAATGTACCGACTGCTGTGAAGAACCGCATTGGCGATCGATAGTTGTACCGGGTACTTCTTCACTTAAGCCAGCAGCCAACCAACAAGTACGAGCAATATCACCAGCCAGAGGACCAATAGCATCAACGCAGCCAAAAATAACATCATCGTACTCGTTATCTGGAATATTATTGCGCTCAACCAACGCCTTAATTACATGAGCACCCAAGTCGGCACCATGAACATGGGCCAAACTGCCTTTAAGGCGGCCAGTTGGGGTTCTTGCTGCGTCTACTATGTATGCTTCTGGCATATTCTTATCCTATATCCAATTTATCTTTATGAGCCAAACGTATTGCCGGCTCCTAACTTAGCGTCAGTAGCAAAAATAATTTCTGCCACCCGTTGTTTATGAAAAGCCTTATCCCCCCAAGCACTGTTAAATGCCCATGCGCGCTTCATAAAAATATGTAAGTCCACTTCCCAGGTATAACCCATTGCACCATGAGCTTGAATGCAATTTTTAGTAGCTAAGTCGCTTGCTTCACAAGCGGCAAGCTTGGCGTGGGACGACGCCTCTGTGGCAACATTTTGATTATTAGCTATGGCAAAAGCGGCACGGTAAACCACTGCTTTAGCATATTCCCAACGCACCGCCACATTAGCCATACTGTGTTTTACTGCTTGGAAGGATCCAATCGGCTTCCCGAACTGCTGTCGATCACTGGTGTACTGGACTGTCATATCTAACATCCGCTGAGTTAAGCCCAAGGCTTGTGCAGCACAAGCCAGCGCTCCGCGATTCATTGTTGCGCTAATCAATGCAGCTGCTTCTGCGCCACTTGCTACACAGGTGTCAATACTAGGTGTCCAATCGACCACAAACAATTTTCGGCAGGGGTCTACCGATTCGTTCTCTCGCAATGTCACTTGGCTTTGAGTGAGCGCATGAATTTCATTGTCGTGCTGCAATAGTAATAAATCAGCGATATGAGCATCTTCAACCAACATATTTTCTGTCAAACCGACAACAACTTTAGCGCCACTTATGGCTATTTTAGGCAACCAAGTTTGCTTAAGCTCGTCGTTGTTTAAGCTATTTAATAATGGCGTAGCAACCATAACTACATGCACTAATGGTTCATTTAGTGCCACATAACCACACTCCTGCGCCAGCAAAACAAAATCTAGTTCGCTCATACCAAGGCCGCCAAATCTCTCTGGCACTGTTAAGCCGGTTAAACCTAGCTCAGTTAGTTTTACCCACATATCATCACTACGCCCAGTATCAGTTTCCCAACTGGCCCGCAATTTTTCGGGTGTCACTTCATTAATCAAAAACTCACGTACTGATTGTTGGAACAACAACTGATCTTCAGTAAAGGTAAAATCCATTATCGTCTCCTATGCTCTTGGCATACCAAGCATACGCTCGGCAATAATATTGCGCTGCACTTCATTAGTGCCTGCATATATAGGTCCAGACTGCGAAAATAGCCAACCGTCTAACCAATTACCAACGCCTTGCGCATCAGGCGCATGCGGCAATAACTCAGCTCGCGCACCCAAAATACTCATCGCTGTTGCATGCATCTGCCAGTCGAGCTCAGACCAAAATATTTTATTAGTCGATGACTCTGCGCCTATTTTGCCACCCTTAATTAGCCGGCATGCAGTTTGGTAAGTACTTAAGCAATAAGCCTCTGCATCTAAATACGCTTTGATTACGGCATCTCTAATCGCTGGATCGCGATCTGCTCTCTCTCGATTCGCCTGATACAACTCTACCAAGCGCTTAGCGGTTTCCTGAAATCTCGCTGGGCTGCGCAACATAAGGCCACGCTCAAATCCTGCGGTGGCCATAGCGACACTCCAACCCTCACCTTCACCACCTAAACGGCGATTAACGGGGACTTTAACGTTATCAAAAAATATTTCAGCAAAGCCTGGCAATCCATCAAGTTGTGGAATGGGCCTAACCGTAACTCCGTCTAAATTTAGTGGCACTAAAATAAAGGTAAGACCCTTATGCCGCTGTGATTCTGGATCTGTGCGAAACATACCAAAACATTGGTCGGCCCATACAGCTCGGGTAGACCAAGTTTTTTGGCCATTAATAATGTAGTACTCGCCATCTTCTGTTAGTTCTGCCTTAGCTCGAATAGCCGCCATGTCTGAACCCGCATTAGGTTCTGACCAACCCTGCGACCACACTTCAGTGCCATCTGCCATTTTTGGTAATATCTCGGCTTTTTGTTCTTCAGTGCCATATTCCATTAAGGTTGGGCCAAGCAAGAAAATACCATTTTGATTTACTCGCAGTGGTGCCTTTGCTTTGTAGTATTCGTCTTCAAAAATAAGCCATTGCAACAAGTCTGCGTCACGTCCACCAAGGTCACTGGGCCAGGTCACCATTCCCCATCGACCCTTATTAAGCTTGGCTTCCCACTCCCGATGTTGGGCAAACCCTGCTTCGGTATCAAAGCTTTGGAGTGGCTCTGCGGGTACATTTTTCACCAGCCAGGTACGCAGTTCTTCTCTAAAAGCACATTGTTTTTCAGTGTAGCCTAAGTCCATAGTGTCAGTTACTCTTTAAAATCAGCGTCACGTTTTTCAATAAAAGCATCACGGGCTTCTTGCGAATCACCCATTTTATAGGCTTCATAGGTGAAGCCTTGCTCCCACCGATACTTATCTTCTAGGTTGCCATCTTCAATACCGGTTAGCGCCTCTTTAGCGAGTTTAACCATGGCTGGAGATTTTTCAGCAATTTTTCCAGCGATAGAGAAAGCTGTTTCTCTCAATTTATCTAGTGGTACAACTTTTTCAACAGCACCCAAACGATATGCTTCATCAGCATCAATAAACTCACCAGTAAAATACATATAACGAACTTTTTGCACTGGAAACATACGTTGTAAGTGGGCACCGCCACCCATGGCGCCGCGGTCTATTTCTGGCACTCCAAAACGAGTACAGGTCGATGCCACCAAAATATCAGCCGCACCAGCAATACCAATACCGCCGCCTAAAACAAAGCTATGTAGCGCTACGATGACTGGTTTAGGATTTAAATGGATGGCCTTAAAAGTGTTATAATTACCACGATTCACATCGAGAATTTTATTGCTGTCTTGAGCCAACTCTTTGATATCAACCCCGGCACAAAAACCCTTGCCAGTGGCAGCAATAATAATCACCCGCACCTCATCGTCTTGTCCAAGCCGGGTAATTTCATCGGCAATAGCAAACCAACCGTGGCTATCAAAAGCATTCACTGGCGGCTGATCTAATACTAGTTCTGCAATGCCATTGGTAACGGTGGTATTAAACGGCGTCGACATAAATCTCCCTACTGACTAGTGTTACAGCGCAAAGCCAAAGCAATCAAACGTTCTTCAGCTTCATTCACAATATTGTTGATGATTTCTTCACAGCTTAATAATTCGCTAATCACCCCCGCTACTTGACCTGACGGCAATACACCTTCATCAGGCGAGCCGTCTACCATGGCCCTTTGAATGATCATAGGAGCGTTGGCCGACATAATTGCTTGGGCTATATTAGTATCGCTATCTTTAGACATTGCTATCGCAGACTTCAATAACCCGAATACGCTAGCGCCAGTAAACTTTCTAAACTTCAATCCATTGCGCAGAGCAATAATTAATTTTTTCGCGCTACCCGCTTTTTCTAACTCAGCCAACATGTCGTTCATAATCATGCGCTGGGGTAAACCGTCCATAGCTTTTGAAACTATAATGTCAGATGGATTCATACAATCAACATAATGTCCTTTAGTCGCCGCTGGCACCGGCGATTCTTTGGTCATTAAAAAACGCGTACCCATAGCAATGCCGTCGGCGCCCCACGCTAAGGCCGCAACTAAACCACGGCCATCTTTAAAACCGCCGGCTGCCGCTATCGGAACATTGCCAGCCACTGCATCTACCACTTGTGGAATAAGCAGTGAGGTCGGCACTGACCCGGTATGCCCGCCGCCTTCACCGCCTTGCACTGTCACTGCATCGGCACCCATTTCAATTGCTTTTAACGCATGTTTTGGCAACCCAATAGTCGGCATACAAACCACGCCAGCATTTTTCAATTTTGCTATCATTTGCTCACCGGGCGAGCGCGAGTAACTAACCGCTTTTACTCCATGGTCAATAACCATATCGATAATATCGGCGGCATTTGGCTGGTACATATGAAAATTAACGCCGAAGTTTTTATTAGTCAACTGTTTGGTTTGTAGAATATTAGCTTCCATTTCAGCTGGCGGAATTGTCGCTCCAGCTAAAAAGCCAAAACCGCCAGCGTTACAGGTGCCTGCAGTTAGTATCGGATCAGACACCCAACCCATAGCCGTTTGCACAATAGGATATTTACAGCCTAGTAATTCTGTCAGCGCTGTCTCCAACATGTGCTTACTCATAACTTAAGACCTGTTCCCAGTGGGGTTATCTTTAATTTGAAACGAGCGTTGATTATGCGGATCTAACTTACTAATTATCGCTAACTGCTGCTCAGTTGGTGCAGCTGTTGTTGGCACGTCAGCCTCTATATGAATTGCAAACGAGGTATTTTCCACTACTTGCTCAACGGTGATCCCCTGATGCAACGACACTAAGCGGACTTGATGCTCCGGCCCGCCAAAGTCCATTACACATAAGTCAGTAATAATTAACCCTATTTTTATATCGGTTAGTCTATGACCTTTAGGCAGGCGTGCGGGGTTGTAACCAATTGATGAGACAAAATCACATTCACCTTCAATAAACACACGCTTGTTATGTGCCGGCACCAAAAAACTATTGCCATGGCTGATTGAGTTGCCTGGAAAACCGCGCGCACCCAACATCTGGGTTTTTGGCTTCTCATAGGTGCCGCCCATAACCGAGGTATTGGTCTGACCATATTGATCAATTTGCACCGGACCCAACATTGCATGACGTTTACCGCTCCATACATTGTCAAAGATGCGTGAAAACCCCATCCAAGATTCATTCTTCTGCACAAAGTCTTCGCCACGTGCACCTAATGGATTAGGCTCAGCCAACATAAAAGCTTCTGAGTCCGTCATCATTAAATCAGTATTATCAGCGGTCATACAAAGACTGGCTGCTAGGCGAGGAATAACACCAATACCCGTAGCCAATGCTTCGCCTTCATTTGAAAACGCTTTAGACGCAGCGCAAATCATTAATTCGGCTAAGGTATATTCTGTTGCTGTAGTCATGTTTAGCCTCTTAATAAACAGGTTGCGGCAAAGCTTGAATCGCTTCTAAGCCACCAACCAGTTGTTGATATTCATGTTCGGTTTTACCAGCGATATATTTGTCAAAATAACCGGCGAAACCATCTTCGGCTTTAGCACTTGCGTTGTATTCTTTAAGGTGTGGGATATCAAAACCGTATTGCGGTGAACAAGATGACGGATGGGCGCCACCAGGGAGATGAATAACACCCGTGGTAACACTCCGCTCCCAATGCACTAAGCGTGCTTGGGCCGCATCATTGAAGTAATCGGTTTCAACTATTTCATCAACACTGACATAGGTTTTATCAGCTGCTCTGGCAAACCAATCATCCATATAAAAATCCGGCCCGGAAATTTGGCAGACGCCACGCACATCGGCTTTGTCCGCGTGAATTAAGGCGGCATCTAGTTTAAGCGCCGGCATCGCAACCCATTCTTTATCGTCGTATGGACTATCAATAACTTTTAAGTCGCTGCATTTAGTAACGATGTCAGTTCCCAAACCCACCTCTGTTGGAATAAAGGGTACTCCCCAACTAGCAGCACGCAAGCCCAATAGCATCATGCCTTCGTCAATTTCCATTACCTCTATTGCGCCCCCTTGACGGGCCGCTCGAAAATGCGCCTCCAAGGGAATAAAGTCTAAAGACACAAACGCATAAACTAGTTTCTTAACTTTACCCGCGGCGCACAGCATTCCAACATCAGCGCCGCCATAAGAGACAATAGTTAAGTCGGTTAGCTCGGAGCGCAGAATCTCACGTATTAATGCCATCGGCTTACGCCTTGGACCCCAGCCGCCGATGCCAATAGTCATACCGCTGCGCAGACTGGCAACAACTTGTTGTGCCGTCATTTGTTTATTCATAGTTATTCCTCAGTACTACCAAGCTTAAAATACTTAAGTAAATATACCTTAACTGGTATTTAATTACGCAATATTGCATAAATTATTACATTTTATTATTAATATATCAAAATTATAGCATTTAAATTACGCATATAATCAATCTACAATACAGCTTAATTTATAGTCCTGTTTGATAAATTCCACCCCCAAGGTGCAATCGGTACGTCGCACGCCAGGTATTACAGTAATTGTGCTATGCAAAAACTCGCTTAGCTCAACAGTATCTTGCACCATAGTGATCGCTAGAATATCGAATCGACCAACCATTTTGCCAACAAAGCCAACCCGCGCCAGCTTTGTCAAGGTTTGTGCTACGGTGTCGATATCGCTGCTTTTCTCTACTTCAATCCAGATAAAACTAACCATCGCATTAGGAATACAATCGATATTAGTAATAGCGGTAATCTGAATAAGTTTATCTTCTTCCATCCGCCGAATACGACCACGCACGGTGCCTTCAGTTATGCCCAGCTCTGCCGCAATTTTTCGATTACTAATACGGGCGTCTTCTGACAGCCAAGCCATTATCTTTTTATCTACATCATCTAGTTGGCGTTTAGTCATTGTTAAAAGGCACCCAATTTGGTTGATTTTTTAGTACATCCACCGCCAATGATGGCAGTAATTTACGCACTCCTTTTACAGCCGCTAATTGAGTTAACAGCTCATTCATATGAGTCTGGTCTCTGGCCAACGCTAAGATCTCTATATCGTGACTACCAATCACTACACTGACCGAATACACCTCATCTAGTTTTGCCAAATCATGCCCTACTTCAGAAGCGGCCCTGCCTTCTAACTCCACGCCTATTGCCAGCAACATATCAAAACCTGCCGCTTCAATATCAGTTACTGCTACCACTTTTATGGTGTTAGATTCCTCTAAACGTTTCACCCGCGTTCGCACTGTTGCTTCGGTAATATCCAGCTCACTAGCAATAGTTCGATAAGCCATACGGCCATCTTTGCGCAGCAAGGAGATGATTTTGAAATCTGTTGCATCAGTGGTAAAGCCATGCGCTTTACTACCGTCTATTGTTAATTTTTTAACAGCCACTCTTTTCTCCTTGTTGGTGAATAACAGCCTGTTCGCGCAAGGTATTTTTTAACACTTTACCCGCCGCATTTAACGGCAGTCCAGCAACAAAAAAAACTTTAGACGGCACTTTATAGCTAGCTAAATTTTGCTGACAATGGGTAATAACAGACTGTTCGTTTAGTTCACTGCTTGCGACAACAAAAGCGATACCAACCTCTCCTTGGGGCGATTTCGATATGCCAACCACAGCAACTTGTGCAACTTGTTCTAAGGCAAAAATTGTTTGCTCCACTTCGGCAGGGTAAACATTTTCGCCATTCATTATGTACATATCTTTAAGCCGATCAGTGATCTTCAAATAGTCATTACTATCCATTACACCGATGTCACCTGTGCGCAGCCAACCATCAGCAGTTATCGCTTGCTGACTAGCTTCTGGCATATCAAAGTAACCTTTCATTACGTTATAGCCGCGCACCCATATTTCGCCCTCAAGCCCCCTACCCACTTCTTGTCCTGTGGCAGGGTCAACACATTTCACTTCTACCCCAGCTATCGCCTTACCGGATGTAGTCGCAACGATTTCTGGCGGATCATCTTGGCGGCAAATACTGACTACTCCACAGGATTCAGTTAAGCCATAGGCAGTGACAACCACCTCAAAACCTAAATCATCTCGCATCGCCTCTACTAAAGTAACTGGCACTGATGCGGCGCCGGTAACACCTAAGCGCAAGCTGGATAAGTCATAATCTTTTCTAGTTGGGTGAGCCAGGATCATTTCGTAAATTGACGGTGCGCCGGGCCACATGGAAATACGTTTTTCTTGAATAACTGACAGCAGCTCGTCTTTATCGAAAGAGCGCATTGGCACTATAGTTGAACCGGCCAGAATTGACGCCAGCCAGCCCGCCTTGTAACCGAAAGAATGAAAGAAAGGGTTTATCCCCAAATAAATATCATCACTGCGCAAACCAACAGTGTTCACCCATTCGCTGAATACCCGAATATTTTGCTGATGACTACACATAACACCTTTAGGCATGCCGGTGGTCCCAGAGGTAAATAAGATATCAGCTATATCATCACTAGCTACCGCTTGTTGCGCCTGCAGTAACTCCTCGCTGCTACACTCACTGCCCGTTAGTAAAAATCTGTCCCAACTAATATCGTCGTCGCTTTGCTCAGTCTGCATTGAAACCCGCAAAGTTAATGCTGGCAGCTCTTGCTCAGCTAGTAAATCAGCAACCCTCCCTTGCTCTAGCGGAGAATAATAAAACAGCGCTTTTACCCCGCTACGACGCAATATATCGCCCGCCTCATTACCTTGAAACCGAGGGCTTAGCGGCACCAATACCGCGCCAATAGACTGCAGCCCTAAACAGGCAATAATCCACTGGGGTAAATTAGGCGACCAGATGGCAACACGATCGCCATGCTGAATATCGTTAGCCAGTAGAGCTTTGCTAACGCCTGCGGCCGCGACGTGCAACTGGGAGTAGCTCCAACTGCCGGTGACATCATCAATCGCCAGTGCATCGCCATACTGTTGTGCAACATTAGCTAAAACGGCGGGGATTGTGTCGGCAGGTAGCTTCACTCATCAATCTCATTACAAACAATAGGATGGGGCAGTGTAATGAGATAAAAACCAAGGAGCAACGATATGCGTATTTTTATTATCTATATTTTACGCAAAGTTAATATTAACTTAATTGCCACTTATCAGCCTGCTCAACAGCGAGGCTATCTTCTTTCAGTTTAAGCAAATGCGCCCATAAGGAAAAATACGCCACTGGATGCAGACTGACATCTACATCGTCATAAACCAGCGGCACTAAATCTTCGATGGTTGTTGGCGCTAAGCCCTGCATCGCCCTAACCACCTTAGCCTCACGCCCCAACCTATGGGCAACCAAGCCTTTCACTACGTCGACGGGGTGATCCATCAGATCACCATGAGCAGGCGCAATTTGACTGATATCGTAATCCAATAATAACTGTAGCGAGCGGATATAAGCGCCCATATCGCCACTGGGCGGCACAATCACCACGGTAGAGCCATTCATTATATGATCGCCAGCTATTAACAAACCGCTATTTTCTTCATAAAAACAGTAATGATTAGCCACATGGCCAGGCGTATGGATTGCCCGCAAGCGATATTCAGCACCGGCAAACAATTGATCATGCTGACAATGAATATCAGGCACAAAGGTCTTATCTTGGGCGCGCGGATCAGTAGCAAGCGCACCAACTAATACGGCATCAACATAATTAAGCAGCAGCTTAGCTGCCGGAGAATGGTCCATATGAGTATGGGTCACAATAATATGTGTTATTTTTCCGCCTAGCTTTTTAACTCCCGCTAAAATCGCGTCAACATGCTCTTCCAGCGCTGGACCAGGATCAACAATGGCGATTTCTTGGCGGCCGAATAAATAAGTATTGGTGCCCTCACCTGTCATCACACCTGGGTTAGGCGCAGTAATACGATGCACATTGGGCGCCAAATTAATTAACTCACCATGAATAATTTCGGGCATAGAACTTACCTACTCTAAATTGGACTGGTCTACTCTAGATCTGTGTAGTTTTCAGGCCGAAAACGTGGTGTGCAAATAGCTAAAAAGACTAAATCTTCACTGCCATTATTGGTAATACGCTGACGAACTCCGGCAGGGATAATCACCACATCGCCACTAGCAACATGCTCACTGGTATCAACGCCTACTTCGACCAAACCTGTGCCTGCGACAATAACATAACGTTCTGTAGTATTTTCTAAACTATGCCACTTAGTGACTTTACCTGTTTCTACCCTGGCTCTGGCAATAGAGCAATCTTCATCATCATCGCCATTAGAATACTCAGTAATAAAGCAACCTTCATGAAAATAATACTCTTCACTAGGGTCTGATTTTTTAACTTGTTCTATCATCAACAAATACCGCTATAGGCTAATTATAAATATGCCCGCACAGCTAACTGTTCGGGCATAAGGGTTGACAGCATTTATACTAAATTTTTAATAACTACCTGGGGCTCAACTTCGGCCTCGTAATCAACGCCATCAATACCAAATCCAAACAGTCGCAAAAACTCGCTTTTGTAACCGGCGAAATCTGAAAGGTCAGACACATTCTCTGTTGTGACCTGCTCCCACAATTGCGCCACTGCATCTTGAATTTCTGGCCGTAACTCTAGTCCATCGGCGCGCAAGCGGCCTTCATCATCTAAAGTGGGCTGACTGCCATATAAGCTGTCACGGAATAAGCCATAAACTTGCTCAATGCAGCCTTCATGACTGCCATCAGCTTTCATAATTTTAAACAGTAGTGATAAATACAAAGGCATTATTGGAATTGCCGAACTGGCCTGGGTAACCACCGCCTTTAAAACAGAAACCCTGGCATCGCCGCCAGTAGCCGCTAGTTTTTCGCGTAGATTAATGACCCGCGTATCTAAATCTTTCTTGGCTTGGCCGATAGTGCCATCCCAATAAATATCCCAAGTCAATTTTTCACCGATATAGGTATACGCAGTTGTTTTCGCGCCGTCGGCTAAAACACCCGCTTCATCTAAAGCCTCAATCCACATCTGCCAATCTTCACCACCCATCACCGCAATCGTATTACTAATATCTTCGTCAGTGGCCGGGTCTAAAGTCACATCTTGAATAATTTGCTTGTCAGTATTAATACCACGCTGAGTAACACTTTTACCAATTGGCTTGAGACAAGAGTTAAATACCTCACCAGTTTTAGGATGAGTGCGGCGCGGCGATGCCAAGCTGTAGACAACTAAATCGACTTGCCCCAAATCTTGCTTAATCACTTCAATAGCTTTTTGCTTTATCTCATCAGAAAATGCATCACCATTGATACTCTTGGCATACAAACCTTTCTGCTCAGCATATTTATGATAGGCCGCAGAGTTATACCAACCGGCTGTAGCGGGTTTTTTCTCAGTGCCCTCTTTCTCAAAAAATAAACCCAGAGTAGCCGCATTTGAGCCAAAGCCTGCACTAATGCGCGAGGCCAGGCCATAACCGGTGGACGAACCAATAACTAGTACCTTTTTTGGCCCGTCGGCTATCTCACCTTGGCTTTGTACATACTCTATTTGCTGTTTAACGTTTTCATCACAACCAGCTGGATGACTTGTGATACACATAAAACCACGAACGCGAGGCTTGATAAT
>JBKEHH010000010.1:0-111015 GCA_046710535.1 Pseudomonadales bacterium | reverse complement strand
CAACGTCTTAGGGCCGTTTCACCAACCCCCAGCGCGTCGCAAGCTTGCGGGTAACTATACGACTGTAGAAGTACTAGCTCCGCGGCTTCTCGTTTAAACTCAGGACTGAATGTTCTTCTTTTCGTTGTCATTAAACACCTCTGTAAGATGGATTTTACCACCTAAGTTGGTGTCCAAGATCATTAGGCCACTACACGGAGTGCCTCTAACAAAAGGAGGTGCAGTCAGCAGCTTCTTAAGCGCGTCATCAGATCCCTATAATGCTTTTGGTGATGCACAATATTTGACGGTAGATGGACGGTCTGAGAATTTGAGCTGGGGCTTAGGTACTGGGACACTTATATTAGACTCAGATTTGGCGAAAATCGAGTGCCAAAAAGATAGTCTTGGTGCTTATGAAGATCATCCAGAATTCACTGGTGATGAAGAAACAGAACTTCGATACTGCATGGGTAAGATTTATGAAGGTGTAGGTTTAACAACGTATCAAATCCGTATCAACAATCATCCTAGTTATTCATTAATGCTAAGCGGGACTGATACGGCGGTGGTCATAGCTGCACCCAGAACATTGTATTATCAAGTACCAGATGAAGACGCGTATGGCCAAGATAGTGGCAAGCGTCTGTCACTGCAGTTTGGCGGGCATGGTCAACTTTCGGGTGTTCCAGGCTATGTTTACGATGTTAATACCGGGGAAGATTTGGGCGGATTTACGAATGAGTGGAAGAACTCCTATCGTTATATCAATCGTTTTGTGATTCCTGATGGCAGTGTTGTCACGGACTCTGATGGCTTTGAATATTTTGTCAAAGCACTTGACGGGGAAGAGTGGTTTAAGAAACTTGAAGCTGCAAGTAGCGCTCAGCCAGTCTATACGTTTACTGCTGCTCGGCTAGCCCCCAACTCGATCCTTCGCGTTATGGGTGACCCGAACAGTGACGACTATATTGGCGAGGCACCTACGTGCGTTGACCCAGATAACACAGAGACCTGTGCACTTTTAAATAATGGTAGCGCAACAGTTGAACATGGTGTTCTGGCGAGTGGTTTTGAGGAATAATAACTAACATGGGTTTTATCCTTGTACTGCGTTAGAAACTTCCTATAACTGCGCTGTCGGGTTACTTCGGAGTATAAGGTCCACCGCGGTACTGGCAAGTCATTCGATTTGATCTAATCGGCTGATGAATACATAGGTGGGTATTGTTGCAACAGTGTTCTAAATTCAAATTAGTTTTTGTATGATTTAATGCGAAAAGCGCTAAAACTCCATTTTTTAAGCTATTGATAAATCGATAATTTATTAGATAAATCAATAGTTTAAGTTTTTATACGCGTATCGCTGGCAGTGTTGCACCTGCAGGGCATAAAAGGTCAGCGGTCTGATCCCGCTAGGCTCCACCAAAAAATGCTGTTAAATCAGCAGCTTAAAATCCCGCACATGTTGCGGGTTTTTTATTTTAGTAATTTAAGTCCATATTAAGTCCAAAATATTAGCGTTATAGGCAAGTGAAATAGAATTTATACGGCGTATGTCCACAGTTCTCTAGCAAGACAATTTCCCTGTTATCTAATTCCGTTAAATTCCCTTCGATACAAGTTTAGGGGTGCTGGCAAGTTAACTCAGCTTTTTTGATATAATTGGTTGATGAGCACATACAAGCGTCACCGTTTTCCTCCGGCTATCATCAGTTATGCAGTTTGGGTTTATTATCGATTCAAGCTAAGTTATTGAGATGTCGAAGATCTGTTAGCCGAGCGAGGAGTTATAGTTTCTCGGCAAGCGATTCGTCATTGGTGCCAAAACACTCGCTACGCTCATGGGGTGGCTCAGTATCAAATTTGGCAAGATTTATACGCGTCGTTTAAAGAAAGCTCACAAAGGATTCGGTGATACTTTATTTCTTGATGAAGTCTTCGTCAAAATAAATGGTATGCAGCATTATCTGTGGAGAACAGTTGACCAAGAGAGCCTGCCCGGTGAGCGTAGCGAGTGTTTTGGGTATGGTGAGGTTGTTGATGTATTCTTGCAGAGTAGGGTAAACGCTAAAGCGGCTAAGATATTCTTCAAACGGCTTTTAAAATCAAACAAAGGCGAGCCGAGAGAAATCGTTACTGATAAATTAAGAAGTTATAACGTTGTTCATCGGGAGTTAATTCCAAATGTTGATCATAACTCAAGATAGTATGCGAATAACAAAGCTGAGCTTTCGCGTCAAGTCACTAGGGGTCGTGAAAGAGGCATGCGAAAGTTTAAGTCAGTAACGCAGGCAAACTGATTTCTATCAGCTCACAAAGAGGCCTATAATTTATTCAATTTGGGACGTAATTTAATTTCGGCAAGACATTATCGGGATTTAAGAGAGGGCGCTTTTGTGTCTTGGAGTCGAGTGGTTTCGGTATGATGCTGTAGATCGGTTGGGTGTGTTGCGAAATTCAAAAATAACTTTTCAGTACCACATAAGAAGTCTTGAGAAATGCTTGCAAAGTAATTGGCCAAAAACTATGACATTCAATCAGGGCTTGCGCCAACCTAGCACTTGGACTGTGTTTGAGGCTTGCATTAGAGGCATTTTAGGGCAGCAAGTATCCATTGTTGCGGCTAGAAAGCTGATTACTTTACTGGTTAGTACGTTGGGGCGAAAATCTAGCGACGGCTATTATTTTTCCAGTATCGAGCAAGTAGCAACCGCTGATTTAGCTTTTTTGAAAATGCCCAATAAACGGCGAGTAACACTGCGAGACTTTGCCCAGTTTTGTTTAACTTCGCCGCATGCGAACCCTAGTTCTTGGTTAGTGATCAAAGGTATCGGTCCGTGGACCATCGACTACGCAAAAATGCGTGGGTTAAGCGATCCTGATATTTATTTGGGTGGCGATTTAGGCATACAAAAAGCTGTTGGTAAAATTGATGCAGAATTTATGCCGGAAAAATCAGCACCATTTAGAAGTTATTTAACCTTTCAATTATGGAGTCAGTTGTAATGGCTATAGATTATTTATCGACACCAGTTGGTGATTTAAAAATCATCGCTAATGACTTAGGCCTGCTTAGCGTTAAGTTTGTTGAACAAACAGTTGCTGATATTAATAGAAATGAGCATACCCGGGCCGGCGTAACCCAGCTAACAGAGTATTTCTCTGGCACGCGAAGACATTTTGACTTAACGCTTACTAATACTGGTACCGCTTTTCAAACCGCGGTATGGCGGCAATTAATGGCAGTGCCATTTGGTGACACGGCGAGCTATCAAGATATTGCTAATAATATTAGTAACTCTAAAGCGGTACGCGCGGTAGGAGCGGCCAGTGGCAAAAACCCTATTTTTATAATTGTTCCTTGTCATCGTGTTATTGGTGCTAATGGCTCGTTAACGGGCTACGCTGGCGGCATAGATAGAAAATTATGGCTATTGAAACACGAGGGTGCAATGTAATGAGAAGACACGCTACTTTACTAATCTTGAGTTTTTCTTCGATACTGTTAATGTCACTTCCAGTCAACGCTGGTGCCTTTAAAAGTGGCTATGACTTTATGCAAAAGTGCAGTTCTGCCAAGGCGCAAGACTGGGGTATATGTTTGGGGTATGTGCAGGGCGTTGCTGACTCTTTGGAAAACTTTAAGCAGTGGGGCGTTGAACTCGATAAAGGCTATGCTTGTTTCCCTGAGCAGATAAAAGGTGAACAATTACGTGATGCTATTGTGCTGTATATGGCTGATAACGTAGATACTTTGCCTTACTCAGCAGCGGGTATTTCAATCAAGGCTTTGGTGGCCGCATATCCTTGCGAGAATTGAGAGGCAAAAAAAAGCCTCCAAGTGGAGGCTAACAGGAGTAATGGATATAGGGGAATAAGCATTACTGATAATAAGACGAGATCAATTTCATTTAGTTCCATAATTAGGTAAAAATTGGCCTCGGTTAAGAGGCCTAGCAAGTTACATTTAGGGGAATATTACTGCTACATACTCAGACGTGCGATGCGGTATTAAGTTCAAAAAAAAGTAAAAATAAACTTATTTTGGCTTTCTGTCTCTGAAATAGCGGGGCTCGGCAGTAATGCCAAGTAGATCACGGCGCACAAGGTCAAATCCTATGGCGGTTACTAATGTTTGGAAAAAATGTCGATTATTGCCAAGATTTAGCCGAATTGCTCTGATATTGCCTGTGCTACCCCAAGCAATCCACACCGTGCCGACGGGTTTGTCATCGCTACCGCCATCTGGACCCGCAACACCTGACACAGCAACAGCTATGTCTGCTCCACTAACCTTTAAGGCACCTTCTGCCATTGCTAATACAACGGGCTCACTAACAGCGCCGTGCTCTGCTAGCATCTCCGTCGGCACGCCTATCATCTTAGTTTTCATCTCATTAGAGTAGGTAACAAAGCCGGCCTCAAATCCTTTAGATGATCCAGCAATGGATGTTAACTGCGAAGCGATCATACCGCCGGTACATGACTCGGCTACAGTAATCTGTTTGTTTTGCTCAGCTAGTAATTCTAATACTCGCTGTGGCAGTGACATGTCATCAAAGCCGACTAGGTAGTCACTTAGGTGGCTGACCAGTTTTTGTTGCCAAAGCTCTCTATCGGCCTCATCTTGCTGGGTTCGAGTGGTTAATTTTACTTCCAAAATAGGCATGTTCGCCCGAAAGCCCAATTCTACATTGGAGGGCCAGTCTGGGAATGTTTCATCTAAATCTTGCTGCATGGTTGATTCGCCAATACCAAATAAGCGAATACGCGATGTTTTAACCATTTGGGTAGCTGGTGATAAGGCGACAATAAGAGGCTCCATTTCGTCCAGCATTGCTCTCAGCTCACTAGGGACGCCTGGGGTACACATAATTAAACAGTTATTATATTGGCAGCTAAAGCCCACTGCAGTGCCCACGGGGTTAGCAATAATATCTACATTGCTGGGCAGCATAGCTTGCTTACGGTTGGCGGTGTTAACCGTCATGCCGCGGCTGTGACACCAGTCTTCTAGATGCTTTAATGCAATCCCATTTTCTTTTATTTTGACTCCGCAGGCCTTAGCCAGGGCCTCTGCCGTCAAGTCATCAATGGTGGGGCCTAGGCCGCCGTTGACAATCAATACGTCGGCATCAGCTGACATGATTTGCAGCTCTGAAATTAATAGCTCCATATCGTCACCGACAACCACTTTTCGGTATATGTCTATGCCGCTTAAACTTAGCCGCTTTGCAATCATTGAAGAATTGCTATCGACAATATCTCCTGACATTATCTCGTTGCCGGTAAGTAGTAGCTGTATTTTCATTGTCTATTGTCTCTTATTGGCGCCGGCGTCTGGCGCGGCATATTTTGCGAAAGGGTAACCCATATTGTCGAATAACGCAGACTTTTAGGAAATTAGTATTGTCAATCTACTTTTTTGCATTTTACCCTGCTATATTGCTCGCTTTTCTGCAGAACCATGTATTACGAATAGAAGATTTAAGGCAACTATGACAGACGACAATCAGTTGAGTTTAGGCTCAGATGAGCAAAAAGTTAGCTATGGTATCGGACGCCAATTTGGTGAGCACTTAGCCGCGACAAATATAGACGCTGTTGACCTAGAAGCGGTTATTGCCGGTATGGAACAGGCATTTTTGGGGCAACCAAGCGTATTAGATAGTGAAGAGTTAGCGGATGCTTACGGTATTATTGAGGCTAAGCTTAAGTCAGTCGCGCGCCAAGCCGCCCGTAATTTAAAGGCGCAAGGTGATGAGTACCTGCAGCGCAATGCTAAACGCAATGGCGTTATCACTACTGAATCTGGCTTACAGTATGAAATAAAGGTGAAAGGCCAAGGCCAGAAGCCCTCTATCGATGATGTAGTTAAAATTCATTATCACGGCACATTGCTCAATGGCGAGGTGTTTGACAGCACTATTGAAGCGAATGAGCCAGTTGAGCTAGCTGTACATAGCCTAATTGAAGGTTGGAAAGAAGCGATTCAGATGATGCCGATTGGGTCTAAGTGGGAGCTACATATTCCAGCTGCGCTAGCTTACGACAAATCAGCTAAAAACATGCCGGCTAATACGGTATTGGCGTTAGATTTAGAGCTATTAGGTATTGTCTAATTAAGACGTTTTTTAGCCATTGAAAACTGATACTAAGGCGAGGCTAAACTCTCGCCTTAGTTGTTTATAGACTAATGACTTTAGCTTTAGTGGTAGTGATAAAATCAGTCAAATTGGCGGTATTCGCTTCATTTGAAACCACTGCCATGCAATGCTTTTTAGCTATTAAATACTGCTCAGCCACTCGTTTCATATCATCAATTGTTACCGCCAAGATTTGTTGGCGAAATTGTTGACGCTGTTCGATTTCACGACCAAACAAACTATTATAAAAATGTTGCTTGGCTTTGCCTGCAGGTGAGCTCGTTTTATCTAAACTACCGATCACTCCTAGAATGGCTTCTTCTAGGTTTTGTAGATCGTGACTAGTTTCTTTTAGCCAAGTTAACGCCGCATAAAAATCTTTTATGGTTCCCTCTAAGCGGGGGTCACGATAAGAGAAAAAGCGAAACACGCCATAGTTAGATTCTTGTCCAGCGCCGCTGCCGTAAGCGCCGCCTTGCTCACGTATAGCCCGGTGCAAAAAACCATTACGCAAAAATACACCTAACACGGTTAATGGCGCTGCGTCTGGGTGTTTAACGCCAACAGTAGGGAAGGCTAAAGCGCAAAAATTAACTTGAGTGTTGGCTTGCCAAATTTGGTTGCCAGTCGGAGCGAGCGCATTAAAGTGCAACAACGATTGCTGCGCTACGTGTGGCCATTTACTCCAAGTGTCAGCAAGAATTTGCTCGCTAGTACTAACACTGTCTTCATCAACAATATTAAGTAACTCGATCGGTGCCGTGGTTATTTTCTGATGCAAAGCGGCTAAATTTTTAGCAAAGGTAGCGAGTGTCGAGTCATTATTTAAACTGTCGTCCAATACTCTAAGCGCCTGTAGGCCCAGTAAACCGCCAGTTGTGTTGGCGTATTGTGCTAGTGGGCTATAGTCGCCGCTAGCGGCCAACATGGCCATTGCATGGCCGCTGCCAACAACGCTTTGCTCGCGGCGGGCACGAATTTGAGCAATGAGCTCTCTTATCCGCGGTAGTTCATCAAACCTCACCAAAGTTAAGGTGTTATGCATAAGCGTTGCCATGGCTAGCGTATTGCGGTTTAGCGCTTTGGCTGAAAGGGTAAAAAACGCATCGACTTGTTGATTGTCGTCTAACTGACTGCGCATATTTGAGAATGCATTTATTGAGCCCACCACCGCCGCTTGGCGTTGTTGTACTGTTAAATAGTCATCAGTACCTAAGCCTAGTTCAGTAATAAAGTTACAGTAATGGGGTAGTAAGGCCAGCTCAGTATCAACGAGCATTGGCAACTTAAACACCACTTGCTGATAACAAAGACCATTGGTGCCTGCGATATAACTGGTTGTTTTAGGGTTGCCTGAGTCATCGACAGTTGGCGTTGGATCAACAATTTGTGGTGGCACGTCTTCGATCCCAACCTTGGGCAATATACTGGCGTCGTCTTCTTGGTTTTGACGCGTGTCTAGTGCCGTAGCTTGGGCGACAATATTCTGTTTATCAGCTTCATTAAAGCCCGCTTTAATAGCTGCTAATTTGTCTGCTTCTAGCTTATCTTTGCGAGTGCTTAATTCGGTATCAGGATGCATTGTTAGCGTTACCCGATGGTTATTGTTAAGCAATAAGTTCGTCACCAAATTAGGGATATAGTCGCGGTTGCTAATTTTATCTCGTAATTGCTCAAGTGCTGTTTCGATGCTTAATGTTTCAACAATATCGCCATTGTGAACAAAAGAGCTTAAGCCTTGCATTAATAGTTGCAGGCCATAGGGATAACTGTCGCCGCCAATTTCAAGTTGGTGCAGTTCAAGCTGGTGTAAAACCGACTCAATATCGGCCTGTGGAACGCCTGTGGTAACAATTTCTTGCAGGGTAGTAATAACCAAGTTTTCGAAATCACTAGTGGCGTTGATGTCAGCGCCCTCGATACCGCAAACAAATACCAATTCACGTGATGAGTCATCACTGCCGCATAGCGGTGATGGGGCTGAACCAATATCGGTTGTCTCTAATGCTTTTTGTAATGGTGAAGCGCTGTTATCTAATAGCACCCCAGATAATAATTGTGCTTCTAAAGCGTCAGTAAGGTTACTAGTTTCACCGAGCAGCCAGCCCATAACGACATGGGTTTTATTAGCAGTGTCTTCTTCATCAAACGCATAATGTTCTACCGCTTGAATTGGGGCTGGTAAGCGAGTCTCGGCGGCAACACTAATAATTTCAGTTGGTGCGTCGAAACGAACTAAAGCCTGCTCCTCGATTGTTTTTTGCTGGATACCCGCCGGAATATTGCCAAAGGTCATAAACATGGCATTGCCAGGGTGATAGTGAGTTTTATAAAACGCTACCAAGTTGTCGTGGTCCAGTGACGGAATATCAGCGGGTTCGCCGCCGCTATTGTAGTGATAAGTACTGCTGGGGAATAAATGGTATGACAAGGTTTGCCATAAGGTGCTTGATATAGAGCTCATCGCACCTTTCATTTCATTGAATACAACACCTTTGTAGACCAAATTGCTGTCGATATTACCTACTTCTTCAAACTCCAGACGATGGCCTTCCTGAGCAAAGTCGAGCTTATCTAAGCGTGAGAAAAAGATGGCATCCAAATAGACTGACAATAAATTATCAAAGTCTTTACGGTTACAGGTAGCAAATGGATATGCTGTCCAATCACTAGAGGTCATAGCATTCATAAACGTGTTGAGCGAACGGCGTAACATCATAAAAAATGGATCACGTACCGGAAATCTTTCACTGCCACACAGCGCTAAGTGCTCCAATATATGTGCTACCCCGGTTGAATCTGTTGGTATCGTCCGCAGTGCAACTAAAAATGCGTTTTCATCACTGTCACAAGCAAGATGTAAATGTTGGGCGCCAGTGACTTTGTGTCGATATAAATAGGCATTGAGATTTAGCGACGCAATAGGGGTGCTAGAACATAGCTCAAAACTTGGATGAGGCGTGTTATCTAAAATATCCATAGCTGGGCTAGTTTGGTTCATAAAATAATCTCGAAGTTACAATAGGGAAATAAGCGTCACAGTTTAACCATGGCATGGGTTGGGGGCTAGTCGTTACGATTACTTTTCAACAATTGAGACTGAAAATAGCCAAGGCCATAATTTGCCAGTGAGATAGAGTTTTTTATTGGCCTCATCCCAGGCGATGCCGTTAATAACATCTGCTTGCTTATTGTCGAGCTGTGCGCGCAACGGTGATAGATCTATTCGTTGAATAACCCTGCCATTTTTAGGGTCAATAACAACAAGTAGATCTTGTTGCCAAATATTGGCGTAAAGTTTGCCCTCTATCCATTCTAGTTCATTTAAAAATTTCACTGGTCCGGCTTTATCGGTTACCGCTATCTGCCTAACAATATTAAAGTTTTCTTTATTGCGAAAAGTAATAATATTAGAGCCATTACTCATTACCAAATACATACCTTCGGTGGTTAGACCCCAGCCCTCGCCTTGGTAGCGCATTTTTCTTTGCAGGGAAAAATCATTGGCGTTTAATACCAATACCGAGCGTTCTTTCCAAGTGAGAACAAATATCTCATCAGCTAATTTCTCTAAACCTTCGCCGAAATAATGACCGGGCAGGCGCTTTAATTTAACCGCTGCGTTGTCGCCGACGTGATAGCTTTGTACAAAACTTTTGTTATAGCGCCCACTCGATTCTATAATTATGCCGTCGTCGACAATAATTCCTTGGGTAAACGCACGATTAGGGTGCGAATATTTGGCGTCAATCTCTACGGTAAATTCTTCAGCATCGACATAGCTTATGGCCAATATTAATAAGCCGATAAGTAAATAGCGGTAGCTTGCCAATGGCTTAATTTTCAATGTTCAGTTTACCTTTAACAATGTCTCGTAAAATAAAACGTGCAGGATGGGTAGCTTTAACTAGCTTGCTAGGCAGTGGCGAAGGCGTATTCGTGATCTGGCTGATGATATGTTGTGCGCATAAGGGTGAGTAACTTAAGCCGCGAGAGCCATAACCCACGCTGACATAACAATTTGGCAGTAGCGGAGCCGCGCCACTAATATTACGTTTGGCATTTCTTGCTAGGGGTGAATACTTTTCAATAAATTTTTCTCGATCAGCGAGTTGGCCTGCAATAGGTGTGTAATCAGGGGTAGCGCAACGAACTGAGGCTCGGCCAGCTAAGTTTGCTGCTGTAATATTATCGTTCATTATCGAGTTATAGTAAGTCGGCAGATACTGCTGCAGTTGCACTAGGTTAGTAAGGTGATCTGCTGGACTTACTTGAGTACTTGAGTCGTTTAGATTAAAGGTAGCACCTACACATTGCTGGTTATTTTGTGGCGGTGGCAAGTAACCTTCATAGCACACGGGTAGTAGCGGGCGGGGCGCAGTGTCAGTTAGTGGGATATAACTAATTTGTCCGCGAATTGGTTTCAACGGTAGCTCTGTTGATTGAGAATAAGCCTTTGCAGCACTAGCATTACAGATTACTACGGCATCAAATTTAGTTGCCGGACCACCGCTTAAGTGCCAACCGTCAGTGTAATTTAAAGCATCAATTTTAGTATTGGTATGGATTATTATATTTGGTTGCTGGAGTAATTTTTTGCAGACTTGTCGTGGGTTTAACCAGCCGCTATCGCTTAAATAAATACCGCTATGCTCTATGTCGATTCCGGCGAATTTTGATATTTCTGCTGAATTTAGCCATTTGACTAGCGAGCTATCGCTAAATCGTTGTTTTAGTTTTTCATGTAAAGCTTTAGTTTTGTCATTAAACGCTAATTGAATCGACCCCGTTAGCTGTCCATCTTCTTGCTCGGTTAGAACTCCAGCGTCAAATAACTGCTGATAGTAGCGATATGAATACAGCAGTGCGGCAAGAGAAAACTCACTTAAATCTAATCGCTCATGTGATAAGCGGGTATACAGTATGCCTTGATCATTGCCTGAGCCACCCTGGGCGCAGCTGTCTTTTTCTTCAAATACATGAGTTTCAATACCTAGCTTTGCCAAGCCGTAAGCGAGGTGCGCGCCGGCTAAACCTGCGCCAATTATGGCGACATTGTTAACCGATGTGTTGTTAACACCACTGTCGTTAAAGTCAGGACTATGTTTAAGCGGTGAGTACCACTGCATTACAGTAGCTTCTTGCTGTTTAAATGTGCCGCTTAGCATGTCTCGTTTTATGCCATAGCCCTTACTTTTTATTACCTCAAAGCCTAATTGCTGTAAGTTGCGACGAATTCGACCAACGGCAGTAAAGGTCGCAAAGCTTGTATCAAGTTTACTTAAGGCGGCAATGTTTTCTAATGTTTGCGGTGACCACATAGCAGGGTTTTTACTAGGAGCAAAGCCGTCTAAAAACCAAGCATCGCATTGGATATTATTGGGTTGAAGATCAGCCAAGGCAGTTTTAATATCTTCAAAAATAAGACTTAAACACACCTTTCCGGCGTTGAACTCAAGTCGATGCTGGCCGGGGATAGGATGAGGATAATTGGCGATAAGCTGGTCGGCTAATGGTTTTAGTTCTGGCCAATACGCTAAGGCCTGGCTTAGCTGCTGCTTCGTTAGAGGGTATTTTTCGATACTAATAAAATGTAGCTGGCAATTTGCCGATGCACTTTGTTGCCATAACTGCCAGGCAGCTAAAAAATTCAGTCCAGTACCAAATCCTGTTTCGATAATAGTAAAAGTGTTATTGCTTAGATTTTTCCAGCGCTGAGCTAATTGGTTATGTTGTAAAAAAACGTAGCGAGACTCTGCTAAGCCATTAGTACTGGAAAAGTAGACGTCGCCAAATTCAATTGAAACCGGAACGCCGTTTCCCCTCCATTCTATGTCAGCTGTGGTTGCTTGTATTTGTTCAGCCATGCGCCAAGTATACCGTTATAGGGCTGAATCACAGGCATAAAAAAAGTGGCTATAGCTACCTTATTTTTTACTAATAATATATTTGGTTATTTTAATAATGCGGTTGGAATCAATGTCATTGTGGCTTTAGACATGTCTCGCGTATCTAACAAAGCGATATATATGTCTCTGTCTTTGGTTGATTCTATGTTTCCTTCTAGGCGAGTACTGCCGATAACAAAAGCTATCTTACCAGTGCGTAATTGTACTATTGTCTTGTAGTGTCTGTTGCCGCTATTTTTTAAACTCTTCGAGCTTTGATTTACCAGATTGCCGTTGCGATAGTTTTTGATATTAATAATTTTGCTTGACCGGCCCTTCTTCCCGTCAGCTGAAGCTCCCGCATCGTAAGAAGCCATCGCTTTAATTGCCATTGCCTTGTCGCTGGCGACAAAAACTTGCTGATATTCTATTGCTTCAGGTTCAGCAGATGCTTCTGCTGCCATAGCTTGCTGCTCTGCCGCTGCTTCGGCTTTGGCTTCAGCTTCTTGTTCCGCTAGTTCAGCCATTGCCGCTGCGATTGCTTCTGCTTCACGCTGGGCTAGCTTCTCGCGTAGGCGAATAATTTCACGTTCAGAGTCAAGTTGTTGTTGTTTTGATCTGGCTTCGGCGGCGGCCTTGTTGGCTTTTACTTCATTAGCCTGCATTGAGGCAACGATTGCGGTAAGGCTTTCTAGCAGACCAGAAATTTCTTCATTGCGACGATTATTTGATACTAATAAGGTCGATAACTGCTTTTGTTCTTTTTCGAGATCAAATAGCTCTTTGTTGTTCTTTTTGTATTTACGCTCGGCTAGTAGCAATTTGAATTCTGCATTGTCAACTTTTGCTTGATTGGAGCGGCTAGGATCTGCAGAGAGTTCATCTTCGGTAGCGGCTGAATTAGCTTTTGCTTCTTCATAGGCATCATCGCTGGGCGCGTTTAATTCGGCTTCAGCTATTTCATCCTCAATTGAAGCTAGGTTTTGCTCTATGTCAGTATTGGCCTCAATTAAGTCTTTCTGTTCTAGCTTTAGCGCATTAAGCTTGATGCGTTCGCTGTATAATGTTTGACCAAAACTTGCGCTTGTCGTTATGGCTAACAGGATAAATGCGATTAACTGGTTAACTAGTTTTGAAGTAAGCATAATTCTCGTAACTGTTTATATATAAGAGGTTTAAGGTCAAGCATAAAGATATCTAAATATAGACCATATTCGATAATCTGCTGGGATTCTAGCCAAAATAATTCAATATACCCAAATAAGCTTTAATTCTTGATTAGATGACTAACAATGATCCATAGGCGAGTGCTGCAAACAGGATAAATGGCTTGGACATATTACTCAGTTACCTTAACTGGACAGTAGTTGGCTTGGGGGTGGCAATATCCCTATTTGCTGCTGTCCACGTGTTACTACACCATCGCAAGCCACAGGCTACCTTCACTTGGGTGGCGGTTTGTCTTATGTGGCCATTAGTTGGTGCAATCTTGTACTTTATGTTTGGTAAAAATAGGGTGGTTACCAGAGCCAAGCGTTTACATGGCTCAGTTGAGGTGCCCACCGTAAAGCATTTAATATCAGCTGTAGTACCAGACAGTTATCGCTCCTTAGGTCAGTTGTCACAAACAGTCACTGGCAAAGACCTTACGGAATGTAATTCTATTATTCCTTTGTTCAACGCCCAGCAGGTATATCCAGCCATGTTGGATGCGATCAATAATGCTACTACGAGTATTTATTTATTGTCCTATATTTTTGACTACAAAGGTTCAGGCATTGATTTTGTTGAGGCCTTGGCAGCGGCTAAAAATAGAGGCGTTGAGGTTAAGGTCTTAATCGATGGTGTCGGCGAGAAATACTCTTGGCCAACAGCGCGATCACGTTTAACTCGCTTAGGCGTCGATGTGGCGAGTTATTTTCCACCTAAATTAATTCCACCTACATTTACTTTGAACTTGCGTAATCACCGTAAGTTATTAGTCGTTGACGATAAAGTTGCGTTTACCGGTGGTATGAATATTCGTGCGGCCTATCTGGGCGAGAGAGGCAAGCAATCCGATGTACAAGATATACACTTTAAATTAGTGGGCGATATTATTGTACAGCTGCGAGCTACTTTTGTTGCCGACTGGAATTTCAGTAGTAAAATATTTATCCCTGAACAGCAGGGCTTGGAGACAGATTTTACTAATGCCGGCAATGTATTATGTAGGGTTATTGAAGCCGGCCCGAATGAAGATGTTGATAAGTTGGTGCGTATTTTGATTGGTGCCATCGGTGCCGCCAAGCACCGGATATCGATTATGACGCCATACTTTCTTCCGCCCAGAGAGCTAGAAGCTGTATTGCAGACAGCTGTATTAAGAGGCGTTAAAGTCGATGTCTTAATGCCTGCCAATAATAATTTACCGATCGTAAAGTGGGCTGCAAACCATGCCATGATGGATATGCTAAAAATAGGTGTAAATTGCTACTTTCAGCCTGGACCCTTTGTGCACAGTAAATTGTTTGTGGTCGATGATGCTTATGTGCAGATTGGATCAGCTAACTTAGATCCGCGCAGCTTACGGCTTAATTTTGAACTGATGATAGAAGTCTACGATTCAGAGTTTGCTAGCACTATGCTTGAACATTTTGACCAAAGCATGATAAATGCTCAGCCTATTAGTTATCGTGATCTGGCCAAGCGAAATGTATTTTATCGACTGCGTGATGCACTCGCATGGTTGTTGTCACCTTTTTTATAAGTTGCTGTGGAAAGGGCGAGTGCCAACAGGTAGACTTGCTCGCTTAAAAATAATACTCAATAGATTAATAGGACTATTATGTCAGAGTCAGAATATTCATCGCATTCATTGTCGCCAGAGCAATTTCTTACTATGTCGGCAAATGTGTTACATAAAACGTTTTTTGACAATACCCGTCTGGTTGCCAAGCGGGTATTTAGTGAGCTCGATAAAGGCAAAAGACTTAAGCTGATTAGCTTAACGATGGAAGACAAAAGCGAGTTAAATATTGATGTTTCGCTTGATACAACGGAGTATATTGGTCAGTTGAATTTCAGTTTAATGCGCAAACACTTGAAAGCCTTGCTAGCCCAGATTGCTAAGTTACTGGAGGAAGGGAAACGTCCGTCAGTGCGTAATAATCAGCAGAATGGTTCTCAGCTATTTAATATCCCCGGTGCGGTGGTCGAGCAAGGCCAGTTAAATGTATTGATGATGGCTTGGTCTTCTAAAGTAAAAGGCACTCTTGAGATAGAACTTATGTTCTTTGAGCCAACTCAATTTATTGAACAAGAGTCAGCGGCAGAGTAATTTGCCGCTGTTATTTGCTACTTAGCGGGTGGTAGTGACTTTAGCCAATAGTAATTGGGGGTAATTCAATAGTCTCTACCACTAGTTTTTCAGTTGGCACTAGCGCAGTTGCTTCACCCTTAACCACTGTTTTGCCATGTTGGTTCACAACATTGCAGTCAATAACTGCAATGTTTTTGCCCTCACGTTTACTAATGATTTCTAACTTCACCGTTAACGTATCACCAATCATTACTGGCGCTCTAAACTTCATTGTTTGGCCAAGATAAATACTGCCAGGGCCAGGCATATTAAGTGCCACCGCTGCTGAAATAAGAGCACCGGTGAGCATGCCATGGGCTATACGTCCGCCAAACTGGGTGGTTGCCGCATATGCTTCATCCAGATGCACTGGATTGGTGTCACCAGACACTTTGGCGAAAAGCAAAACTTCCTCTTCGTTGATAGTACGGGTGTATTCAGCCTTTTGACCTATTTCTAATTCGTCAAAGGTTATGTTCTCAATGGTGCTCACGTTGATTCCTTGTGCGATAAAAGTTTAAGGGGGCTGAGTTTATCAGGTAATAATCTAGTGCGTTATCGGCTTCTTTAGCATCGCCATTTAAAATATCGACTATTAATGCCTTTTTATTGACTTAAACGCTACAACCCCTTAGCTTCCTCTGCTTTGCTAAAATAATAATGATGTAATCGGAGTAAATATTCATGCAGGTAATTCGCGATGCAAGAGCCAAATTAAATCTAGCCGAAACTATTGATACCAGTGCTTATAGTAGTTTCACTGAATTGTTAATTGAAGGTTGTAAAAAGAATGGAAGCAGGCCGGCATTTACTGCTCTTGGTCATACAATTAGTTTTGGTGAGTTGGATCAATTATCAGATAATTTAGCCTCTTATCTACAAAATGAAGCAGGCTTAGTGGCCGGTGATCGCGTGGCCTTGCAGCTGCCTAATATGTTGCAGTATCCGGTGGCCCTATTGGGTGTGCTTAAGGCAGGAATGATTGTTGTTAACACCAATCCGCTTTATACAGTGCGTGAAATGGTACATCAATTTAACGACAGCGGCGCCAAGGCATTAATTGTACTGGCAAATGTTGCTGCCGATACCGCTAAGGCTTTACCAGATACTGGCATTAAAAAAGTTATTGTCACCAAAGCGGGTGATTTACATCCGACCTTAAAACGGGTGTTGATTAATTTTGTTTCTAAACATATTAAGAAACTAGTACCGAAGTTTGAAATTGCCAATACCGTTAGTTTGCGAGATGCACTAAGCCTTGGCAGTAAAAAAGCACATGCCCCAAGCAGTGCTAAGTTTGAAGACGTAGCGATGCTGCAATACACCGGTGGTACAACAGGTTTGTCTAAAGGGGCGATGCTAACGCATGGCAACTTGGTATCTAACTTAATGCAGTTTATGACAATGACTGATTCCTATGGATTTAGTGATGGCGGTGAAGTGAATATTTTGCCGCTGCCGCTTTATCATATTTATGCCTGTATTTTAGCGGCAATGGGAATCCATCGTGGCGACCATGGCGTACTAATACCGAATCCACGAGATATGGACGGTTTTGTTAAAACGCTAGGTGAACATAAGTTTTCTACTTTTGCCGGACTCAATACTTTATTTGTCGGCCTGTGTGCTCATGAGGAGTTTAAAAAATTAGATTTTTCTGCACTGAAAGTCACATTTTCTGGTGGTATGGCATTGACCAATGCTGCTGCGGGAAGGTGGCTAGAGGTCACTGGCTGCGATATCTATGAAGGTTATGGCATGACAGAAACGTCGCCACTGGTGAGTTCCGCTCCAGCTAATGGCAACAAGCGAGGTACTATTGGTTTGCCAGTTGCCGCAACCGAGATCAAAATTGTTGATGACGAAGGAAATACACTGGGCGTGGATGAGCCAGGTGAGCTTTGCGTAAAAGGCCCGCAAGTTATGCTGGGCTACTGGAATAGACCTGATGCTACCGCTGAAACAATTGATAGTGACGGCTGGTTATACACTGGCGATGTTGCTCAAGTGGGCGAAGATGGCTATATGCGTATTGTTGATCGTAAAAAGAATATGATCATTGTATCCGGCTTTAATGTCTTCCCTAATGAAGTGGAAGACGTTCTTTGTAACCATGAAGACGTATTAGAAGCTGCGGTTATTGGCGCTCCAGACGAAATCGCTGGTGAAGCGATTAAGGCATTTATTGTTGCCGCCAACGCAGATGTTGATTTTGATAAACTGCGGGCTTACTGCAAAGAAAACTTAGCGGGTTATAAAGTACCACGTGCATTTGAACTGCGTGATGACCTACCTAAGACTGCGGTTGGTAAAATCTTACATCGCGAATTACGCGAAGACTAAATTAGGCATCGAGTTTATTGTCATTAGAAATATCAGATCTCACTAATAAACTCGAGCAGGTTGCTTGCAAGGACTACCTGCGTCTAAGTAAACAGCTTTACAAGGTGTCGCAACGCCTTGGCAAAGGAATGCCTAGCGATAAAATTGTCAGTCAGTTAGTTAGTGACATTGATGCCAGTATTAATTTGGTTGTAGCGCGGCGCCAGCAAATCCCCGTAATCTCCTATCCCGATTTACCCGTTGCGCAAAGAGTTGACGATATATTGTCTGCTTTAAATGACAACCAAGTCGTTATTATCGCCGGTGAAACTGGTTCAGGAAAAACTACCCAGTTACCTAAAATATGTTTACAAGCTGGCTTAGGTGTTAAAGGCCTTATCGGCCATACCCAGCCCAGGAGATTGGCGGCGCGAACAGTTGCTAATAGAATTAGTGAAGAGCTACAGGTGCCGCTGGGTCAGCAGGTTGGTTATCAAGTTCGGTTTACCGACGATACGGGCCCCAATACCTTAGTTAAGTTAATGACTGATGGCATTTTGCTGGCCGAAATTCAAAATGATAAGCTGCTGAAAAAATACGACGCCATTATTATTGACGAAGCACATGAGCGTAGTCTCAATATTGATTTTTTGCTGGGCTACTTAAAACGTTTATTACCACAACGACCTGATCTAAAGCTGATTATTACCTCAGCCACTATTGATGTGAAACGCTTTTCTGAGCACTTTGATAATGCGCCGATTATTTCGGTTGAAGGGCGTAGTTATCCAGTTGAAGTCGACTATCTGCCAGTCTCAGTAGATGCTGATGACAAAACCAGTAGTAATATTTCTGACCAAGTATTAGCAGCGGTTGAGTATTTAGAAAAAATTGAGCGCGAAGGTCGGGGTGTGCTGCAAGGTGATGCCTTGGTGTTTTTACCGGGCGAGAGAGAGATAAGAGAGTGTGCATTAACTCTCAGGCGCAAAGGCTCTAACAATTTATCGGTATTACCTTTATATGCTCGCTTAGGGCAAACTGAACAGCAGCTTATATTTCACCCTCGCTCGAACGCAGGGCGGAGGGTTATCTTAGCCACTAACGTTGCTGAAACATCTATTACTGTGCCCGGAATACACTATGTGATCGATTCGGGTGTGGCCCGAATGTCTCGCTACAGTGCGCGTTCTAAAGTGCAGCGTTTGCCAATAGAGGCGGTTTCTCAGGCCAGCGCTGATCAGCGCAAAGGTCGTTGTGGTCGGGTGGCTAAAGGTATTTGTGTGCGCTTATACAGTGAAGAAGATTTCATTTCTCGTCCGCCCTACACCGCCCCCGAAATTCAACGCACAAACTTAGCGGCAGTTATTTTACAGATGGCAAAAATGCGCTTAGGTGAAGTGGCGCAATTTCCGTTTATTGATAAACCTGACGGGCGTTATATTCGCGACGGTGAACGTACTTTAGAAGAGTTGGGTGCGCTTGATCCCAGTGGCAAGCTGACTGACCTTGGTTGGCAGTTAGCTAAGTTACCAGTTGATCCACGGATTGGCCGAATTGTATTAGCTGGCGCAAAACAGGGCTGTCTGCGTGAAGTGTTGATTATTGCTAGTGCCATGAGTGTGCAAGACCCAAAGGAAAGGCCTGCCGATAAAAAAGACGCAGCGCAAACCAAGCATGCTCGGTTTGATCAAAAGGGGTCAGACTTTATGGCATGGCCCGCGTTGTGGGATTACTTTGAACAGCAACGGCAAAACTTAGGCAGTAATCAGTTACACAAGTTATGTCAGCGAGACTTCTTGTCCTATATGCGGATGCAGGAATGGCGGGATTTACATCGGCAGTTAAAAATTGTTACCAAGCAGTTAAATTTACGCGAAAATAACGAAGCCGCCGGTGAAATACTGGTTCATCGTGCGCTGCTTGCAGGATTAGTTAGCCAAGTGGGCTTACGTGATGAGCGCAAAGAATTTATCGGCACCAGGGGCCGACGCTTTCTAGTTTTCCCAGGCTCAAGTGCCTATAAAAAACCGCCTAAGTGGATAGTCTCTGCTGAGTTGGTAGAAACGACAAAACTCTATGCGCGTAATAACGGCAAAATTGAACCCGAGTGGATATTGGAGTACGCCGATCATTTAGTTAAGCGACAATATAAAGATCCATTTTGGAGTACCAAGCGCGGTGAAGTACAGGCTTTAGAAACTATTAGTTTGTATGGCTTAGTTATTAGCGACAACACCCGAGTAAGCTACGGCAATATTGATGCAACTATTGCCAGAGAAGTATTTATTCGCGGCTGCTTAGTTGAGCGTAAATATAAAGGTAATGCTATTTTTTGGCGTTACAACTGCCAGCTTATTGACGATGTAGAAGAGCTAGAAGCGAAAACGCGCCGCGCTGATATAGCCTTAACTGACGATGAGTTATTTGAGTTTTATAGCGAACGTATACCCAAGGAGATTGTTAACCTCGCTGGTTTTGAGGCGTGGCGAAAGATAGCTGAAAAGTCAGATAAAGAGCTACTGCTGTTAAATCGTAATAAGGTGATGGCGCGTGCAGACGGCCAAAACCAAGTGCAATTTCCCTCTAGCCTGGCTTGGCAGGACTTTGAATTACCACTGCATTATAGATTTCAACCAGGCCATGAAGATGACGGTGTTACGGTCGACCTACCAATAGCCATACTTAACCGCGTTCCTATTGCTTTATTTGAGTGGCTAGTACCAGGCTTATTACGTGACAAATGCATTGCCTTAATGAAAACCCTGCCAAAGAATATACGCAAAAATTTTGTGCCAGTGCCGAATTACGTTGATGACATACTTGCCAAAGTTAACAGTGGCAATGTGGCGTTAAGTAAATCTTTAACCGACTCTCTTAGCAAAATAAAACGTATAGCAATTAATGCTGATGATTGGCGGGAAGAGCTGTTAGAGCCGTTCTATTTGATGAATTGCCGTATTTTAGCAAGCGACGGCAGTGTTGTTGCTAAGGGCCGTAATATTAAAGAGTTGGTTGCTATTCATCGAGATAAGCTAAAACAAGATATTGCGGCAGAAAATAAAACAGGGTTGGCGGACCAGTCTGCAGACTGGAATTTTGGCGACTTAAAGTCAATGGCGCAGTTAAAGCAAGCTGGGGTCGATATTAATGCTTACCCCGCATTAGTTGAAATAGGCGAGAAGGTGGCTTTAAGGTTAACTGATAGCGTCGAAGAGGCGGCAGCGGCAACAAAATTTGGTGTAATACGATTATTAATCAATGCTACAGCCAAACAAGCGAAGCAGTTAAAGAAGGATTTATTAAAAGGTAACGCCTATGCGCTGCATTTGTCGTTATTGGGTGAACGTGTGTCATTTGTTGATGGTTTAGTAAAAGCAATTTATTGGGATACATTCTTGTACGAGCAATCAATGCCGCGAACAAAAGAAGAATTTGATCAGCGGGTGGTAGCTAACAAAGCCAACTTGATTACTAGTGGTAATGAATTTGAGAAACTATTTCAGCAAGTATTAGAGCAGCATTATCATGCTCAGCAATTGCTGACTAAGTTGACTCCTGCAATGGCGGCGGTAAAAAACGATGTAGTCGAGCAAATTTCAGCATTAATGTATCCAGATTTCATGCTCTATGTGCCGCTTAGTAGATTGAAAAATTACCCACGTTATTTTAAAGCAATAGTATTTCGCTTAGAGCGTTTAGCGGGTCAGTATCAAAAAGATAAACAGGCCAGTATCCACGTTGCAAAACATTGGCATAATTTACAAGCAAAGCTAGCTAAAGAATTTTTCAAATTAGACGATGATTCGCAATTGGCTGAGTATCGATGGATGATCGAAGAGTATAGAGTATCGTTATTTGCCCAGAAATTAAAAACGCCGTTACCAGTTTCAGATAAACGCCTACAACAATGTTGGGAAAATAGTGAACTAAGTAGCAATTAGCGTTCAATTTAGTATGTATTTGTACCTATTATCATGACTTTTATTGTTTATTATGAAACTAGCTAGGCTAAGCTATGTCCGATCTTACAGTAACGCATAAGCGCTAATGCTTGTTATAAAAACCTAAATGTAATACCACTATAGAAAAGGATACACCATGTATAACAAAAAATTAAAACCAATCGCAGCCGCCCTAGGCGCAGCATTTTTGGCGTCAGCTATTGTACCTTTTGCGTTAGCAGAAACTGCTAATCCGTTTGCTGCTAACCAAATGAGTAGTGGTTATGATCTTGCTAATTTCGCCCATCACGGTGACAAAGCTAAAGGCGAAGGCAAATGTGGTGAAGGCAAATGCGGCGGCGACAAAAAAGCTGAAGGTGAAGGTTCATGTGGCGGTGATAAAGCTGAAGGCGAAGGCTCATGCGGTGGCGATAAAGCTGAAGGCGAAGGCTCATGCGGTGGCGATCAAGCTGAGAAAGCTGAAGGCAAATGTGGCGAAGGCAAATGCGGCGCTAAGTAAGTACTATGTCTAATTACCAGCCTATACACGGTGCTGGTTTAGGCTTGCGGCGGACCCTATTGGGTCCGCTTGCAAATTTAAAACCTGATTCTGTAAAGTTTTTAGAAGTCGCTCCTGAAAATTGGATTGGAGTAGGCGGGCGCTATGGCAAGAAGTTTCGCGCCTTAGCCGAACAGTATCCTATTACGCTACATGGCTTGTGTTTAAATATCGGTGGTTTTGTGCCCCTTGATACTGATTTCCTCGATAAGCTTAAGCTATTTATGCGCGAGCTAAATATTTCTCTCTATTCTGATCACTTAACGTATTGCGGCGATACGGGCCAGTTATATGATTTGATGCCAATACCGTTTACTGAAGAAGCTGTGCATCATGTTGCCGGTCGGATTAAGCAGGTGCAAGAGACATTAGAGCGGCGCATAGCGATAGAAAATGCCTCATATTACGCCGCGCCAATGCAGCAAATGTCTGAAAGTGAATTTATTAATGCTGTCGTTGCTGAAGCTGATTGCGACTTATTGCTAGATGTAAACAATATCTACGTCAATAGTATTAATCACAATTATGATCCTATTGATTTTTTAAATAAATTACCCGGTGAGCGGGCTACTTATATTCATATAGCCGGGCACTTTAATGAAGACGAAGATTTAAAAGTAGATACTCACGGCGCTGATGTAATCGAACCAGTATGGGGTTTACTGCAAGCCGCTTATAAACGCTTCGGCGTTTTACCTACACTATTAGAGCGTGATTTTAACATTCCACCATTACCCGAATTATTGCTCGAAGTTGAAAAAATTAGGGTGTATCAACAACAGCTTTCATCGGCTGGCTTAACGGGGAAGGATTGTGGTTGATCAGCTAGCTGATTTTCAGCAGGTTCAAGCAAGTTTTACTGCTCATATTCGTGATCCTGAGCATCAAACGATACCCGCCGGGGTTGAACCTAGGCGGATGAAAATCTATACAGAGCTATTTTTTAACAATATTAGTGATTTATTGGCTAATGGTTTCCCAATCATTAAATCATTATTTAGCGAAGCTCATTGGAACCAAATTATTCGAAATTTCATGGTTGAACATCGATGCTCAACGCCTTATTTTTTGGAGTTAGGGCAAGAGTTTATTGCATGGTTGGAAGGGCAGATGCCGAAAGGTGAATTGCCACTATTTTTATATGAATTGGCCCATTATGAATGGGTAGAAGTTGGTTTAGATATTGAAGAAGCACAGCCGGATTGGGGTAATATAGATACTAATGGCAATCTGCTAGACGCAGTGCCTGCACTGTCCCCATTGGCGTGGTCACTGGGGTATTCATATCCGGTCCACCAAATTGGGCCGAACTTTCAGCCTGAACAGCCCGCCGCAGAACCAACTTATGTAGTGGTGTATCGAGATAGGCTTGATAAAGTTTGTTTTATGCAAAGTAATGCTGCAACGGCGGCTATGTTAGAAGTAATAGCACAAAATAATGAGCTAACAGGGCGACAAATACTGACAGATTTAGCCGCGAAAATGGCCCATCCTAACCCAGCGCAGCTGATTATAGCCGGGCTGGAGATTCTTACTAGCTTGCAAAAGTTTGGTATTATTCTTGGTACCTATCGCTAGTTAATCCTGACTATAGATATCGAGTTATTAGCTAAAGACTTCTATTGATTTCGTGACTATAATGCAAAAAGTTAGGTAATCTAGAACCTATGGGCTTATAAGAAAGTTGATGAATGAATTGAAAATCTTACCTAAATTAGTGAATTTGCTATTTTTTTGGTGTCTATCAATTGGTGCAATGGCACAAGATCAACAGCGTGATGTAAATCCTGCCGATCCTTGGGAACCGTTCAATCGCTCAATGCATGCTTTTAATCAGCAGGTCGATAAGTTTATTTTGTTACCTGCTGCCAAGAGCTATCAATTTGTTATTCCCCGAGTTGTTGATAATGGCATTACTAATATCTTCAATACTGTTCGTGTAATCCCTACTTTTGTTAACGATGTGCTGCAAGTTGAGCTAGTTGATGTAGGCTGGGATGTATTACGTTTTAGTGCCAACATTACCTTTGGCGTATTTGGCATTTTTGATGCGGCAACGAAAATGGGCATTCCTTATGAACGTGAAGATTTTGGGTTAACGTTTGCCAAATGGGGCGTGCCTGCAGGGCCATATTTAACTATTCCATTATGGGGGCCAAGTACGGTAAGAGATGCAATCGGTTTAGTACCTGAGCAAACACTGTCGCCAACCTTTAATATTGATCATGTGTCGACCAGAAATACCATTACAGCTGTGTACTATGTTGATAGTAGAGCTGATGTTATTGCCTTAAGTGGTTTAGTAACAGGAGATAGTTATAACTTTTTTCGAGACGCTTATTTGCAAAATCGTAACGCAATTATCAATGGTGGCTTTATTGATGATTTTGGTGAACAAGAGTTCGATGAAGGATTTGATGACTTTTAGGCCTATGACTGTTGTTAGTGTCATCGTTACAAGGTGTTGTATGTTGCTTAGGTGCTGGCGTTAATGCCAAATAATAACTCCATTTTAATAATAGATGATGACGATGCTGTGCGAGACAGTATTGCTGTTTATTTAGATGAAGTTGGATATAACGTACATCAAGCCGGTGACGGTGAGCAGGGTGTAGCCTTACAACAAGAACTTTTGCCGGATATAGTGCTGTGTGATCTGCGGATGCCGAAGAAAGATGGTATTTCAGTACTGCGGGAGATAAACGCGGCTAGCCCGGATACGCCAATTATTGTCATCTCTGGTGCCGGTGAAATAAGTGATGTCGTCGACGCGCTCCGCCTCGGTGCTAACGACTACTTTATTAAGCCAATCAAGGATATTGACGCGCTGGAGAAATCTATCGGCCGTTGCTTAGAGCAAGTTAAATTACGCAAAGAAAATAGCGCCTATCGTGAAAAGCTTGAGCAAACTAATCGACAGTTGGAAAACCATCTACGAGTATTGGAGCAGGATCAGCAGGCAGGGCGACACGTGCAAATGCGTCTGTTGCCGCCATCGCCGCATACTTTAGGGCCTTATACTTTTACTCATCGAGTCATCCCGTCTTTATATCTCAGTGGCGATTTTGTCGAATATATATTGGTAGGTGATAATTATATAAATTTCTTTATTGCTGATATTTCTGGCCATGGTGCTTCGTCAGCATTTGTTACCGCTATTTTGAAAGACTATACCGCGCATCAGCGAAGTGACTATAATCGTCATGGTGTGCATACAGTGATCGAACCGATTACATTTTTACAACGCGCCAATAATGCTCTGTTGGACTCTGGCATTGGTAAGCATATGACTATGTGTGTCGGCGTTTTGGATATTAAAGCTAATACATTGCGTTATAGTACTGCGGGCCATTTGCCTGAGCCGATATTAGTTACTGCGCAAGGTGCTAAATATTTACCCGGTTCGGGTATGCCAGTGGGCTTATTTAAAGATGCTGAGTTTAATGAGCAAACCATTGAATTGCCTGAAAAGTTTACTCTGTATATGTTCTCTGACGGTATTTTAGAAATTCTGCCACCAAAGCAATTGGTTGATAAAGAAACCGCTTTGTTGGAAAGTATGCAAAATGCACCGCAAGATTTAGACAGTTTGATTGATAGTTTTGGGGTTGATGCTTTGGATGAAATCCCCGATGACATTGCAGTATTAATGGTTAAGCGAGGTTAGCTATGCAGCTTGGGAAAATACAAGTTGCAAGCCATGAAGGCGCTTATTTAATAAAGCTTATCGGTGATGTGCGCGTGAGTTTGTGCGGCTCCTTCGATCAATATATTGAGACTATCTTATCTGCCGACAATTTCATCAGTGTGATTGTTGACTTAACTGAAGCGGAAGGTATAGATAGCACTAGCTTAGGTATGTTGGCAAAAATATCTATCGAGGCACGCAGTCGATTCAATTTTACGCCAGTTATTGTATCCAATTGTGAAAGTATTAATCGTCTTATAGTGTCTATGGGTTTTGATCGCGTATTTGATATTCGTGATAAAGCGCCTGATAGTATTAGCGAGCTGTCTGAGCTACCTCATGTAAGCTGTTCAGAAGAGGGCATGCGTAAAAAAGTGCTTAATGCGCACAAAGTATTAATGGGTTTGTGTGAAGAAAATGAAGCCAAGTTTAAAGAGCTTGTTAACGCCCTAGAAAAAAATAGTGGTTAGCTAGCCAATTACAGCTAGCTTTTGTTGAATAAACTGACTATGCGGAATATAAAGTAGATCGGAAATTTTGCGCAGGTAATGCTCTTCATATTTGTCTAACTTCCCATCAGCATAAGCGATTTGCCACATCGCCTTCATTAGTTGTTTCTTTTTCTCTACATCGAATTCATCATTGATCAATCGGGTAAAAGGCTGCAGTGAGGTATTGCTTTGCGAATGCCCCTCAGCGATTTTTAGCAGCTTATCAGCATTGTCCGTATTTATTCCTAGTACTTCTTTAAGCGCTTTTTTCATCGACTGCCACTCAACATCATCCAGGTTGTAGTCAGCGTTAGCTACTTCAAATAGCAGCAGAGCCGCGGCAAAATTTAGTGCTTCTTCATCCGTTTCTACGGTTTCTTCTGGTGGAAGTAGGTTTTCGAGAAAACGTTTTAATGCCGATTTCATTTTATACTGCTGCCTATTTATGCTGAAAGTAATTGTTCGAGTTTTATCTGATCAACAGTAAAAGCTCTTATTCCTTGCGCTAGTTTTTCTGTTGCCATAGTATTCTCGTTCATACTCCAACGAAACTGTTTTTCATCAAAGGTTTCAAATGGTGAGGTAGTAGCTGTATTATCAGGCGATAGCTTACGCTCCAGCAAACCCTGCTCAGCTTCAAGTTCTGCCATTAACTGTGGGCTAATGGTTAATCGATCGCAGCCTGCAAGTTGTTCTATTTCACCGATGTTCCTAAAGCTAGCGCCCATAACAATCGTTTGGTAGTCATTCTTTTTGTAATAACGATAGATATTACTAACCGATACCACTCCGGGGTCTTCTGCGGCAGGATAGTTTTCTATGCCACTGTCTGCTTTGTACCAGTCCAATATACGCCCTACAAATGGGGAAATTAAGGTAATGCCTGCATCGGCACAGGCAACAGCCTGGGTAAATCCAAATAGCAAAGTGAGATTACAGTTAATGCCTTCTTTTTCCAATACTTCAGCGGCCTTAATTCCTTCCCATGTCGAGGCAATTTTTATTAGCACGCGATCTTTACTCACACCATTTTGCTGGTATAAGTCGATAAGTTGACGTGCTTTTTCTACTGTCGCACTGGTGTTAAAAGACAATCTGGAATCTACTTCAGTTGAAACTCGGCCCGGTACTAACTTTAATATTTCACAACCAATTGCGACCGCTAGATGATCACCAGCAACGGCTAATTGCTGCCTAGAACTGCCATTAGTATTTTTCCCAATTTCTTTTGCAGTAGCTAACAGGGTGGCGTATTTTTCTAACTGAGCAGCTTTTAGTATTAGTGATGGGTTGGTTGTAGCATCTAATGGTTTAAAACGTTCAATAGCTACAATGTCGCCAGTGTCAGCGACAACGTCTGTCATTGTTTTTAGTTGATCTAGCTTATTGCTCATGTGTTTATCCAGAAAATTATTAGCGGTTTAGTGTACGTGCAGGATTACGAAACGGCTAGTGCTTTGGCTTCTTTCACCATTGATAAGGCTTTCTCAACTATTTCAATTCCGGCCCCTTTTTTATAGCCGCTCTCACTCAGGTGTCGCCTAAATTGGCGAGCACCGGGTACACCTTGAAATACGCCTAGTAAATGTTTTGACATACGCATTAATGGTGCGCCTGCATCAAGTTGATTTTGTATATATGGCAGATAACTTTCGACTAACTGTTCTGGAGAAGTTATTAACGCTGGGGAGCTAAATAACGTAGGATCGACATCATTTAGCATCCATGGATTTTGGTACGCGGCGCGACCAAGCATAACGCCGTTCACATGTTGTAGATGGGTTTTACACTGAGCTAGATTTTCTATCCCACCATTAAGCACAAATTCTAGCTGAGGAAAGTCCTGCTTAAGTTGGTATACGGTTGGATAACTTAATGGCGGTATTTCTCTATTCTGTTTCGGACTTAAACCCGACAAAATTGCTTTACGAGCATGAACAATAAAGGTGGTACAACCGCTTTCAGCAACGGTGGCAACAAAGTCAGATAACCATTGATAACTGTCTAAATCATCAATGCCAATACGATGTTTAATGGTAACGGGTATGTCGCAGTTATCTTGCATGGCTTTTATACCATCGCGAACTAATTGTGGCTCCGCCATTAGGCAAGCGCCAAATTGACCGTTTTGTACCCGATCTGACGGGCAGCCAACGTTGAGATTTACTTCGTCATAACCCCATTTCTGTGCCAGCTGTGCGCACTGGGCTAAATCTTTGGGATTGCTGCCACCAAGTTGAATGGCGACGGGGTGTTCTTCTTGGTTGTAACCAAGAAAGCGCTCTTGATTGTCGCCATAAATAATAGCACCGGTAGTAATCATTTCAGTATAGACCAAGGCATTTTTGCTCATTAGGCGCCACAAGTAACGGCAGTGGCGATCAGACCAATCCATTAGCGGGGCGCAGCAAAAAGTTCTGTCTAACATGGTGGCGTTAACCTTGGCTTAGCTATTATTACGAGGTGAGTAGTATACGGATATGTTGATGTTACCAACAGAATTCTGATGGTTTTTTATTGATTTTACCCAACGGAGTAATAATAGGCAGGCTAAAGCAATAGCCTGCCGTTAAAGTTATTTCTCTTCAGTACCGCTAAGCGCCTCAACGCCACCAATGTCTTCAAGGATTTCGGTGAGTTGTTTAGCCCAACGACCAATTAATTGCTTGGCGTCGGCTGAGTTAGTTACTCGATTTGCCCAAGAGTGATAGCCACGATTTCTAGTTTCCTTAGCATCTGCCACGCGAGCCAATATTTCGTTGCTAACGCCATCGTAAAATTCAAGATAGAGAGTCGCCGCACCCGCTGTTTCAGTGAATGTCGCTGTTCGATTCGCAGTTTTGATATCAGGCGCATGCACGTCAAGGTTAATAATAGCCGGCTTTAATATAAGCACTCCGGGCCCATTTTCAGCGACTACAGTATAACCTTCCACTTTAGCCATATGTTCAGCAAAGGTTTCGTCAAATAGCTCTGCGACCCCCTTTTTAATTTTCTCAACATCATTATTTTTGATTCGAGAAGTCATCATATGGTCATTGTTGTAGTTGCGTTGCCAGTTTTTCTTAAAGGCTACCTGGCTTGGTAGAATCAAGATTTTGTTATATTCAGAAAAGTCAGTATTGTCCCTTAAATAAGCCAGTGTGTGCTTTTCATTTTTTACTAAATTCAATCCATCAAAAGTGGTTTCTGGTGGTGCCTCTTTAGCGCTAAGGGCAGATAAAGGTAATATTAATGCTAATAATACTGTCGATATTTTAGTGATTTTATTGTTCATTGTTGACTCCGAACAGATGCTATCTGCATTGATTAATAAATCTGACAAACGTTAAGTAATGCTACTGCGTTAAGTCCAATAATTCTGCTCAGTACATGCCCTTATAAGTCTAGTCTAGAAAGGCGTAGATTTAAGCCTAGTGGCCAATGCAAATAGCGATAATTAATATAACAAATATATCATTATGTTAACGTCTTGGTTTAAATAAATAAACAGGCGTAACAAGTGGGTTCAGCGATCAAATACTACTCTCCATTGGAAGAAAAAATAAATGTATTATCCCACGCCTTTGGATTACTGCTAAGTATCATAGGTTTGTTTTTTTTAGTTGCTCGGGCGGTAAAATTTGAGGGTCTATTACCGCTTTTTAGTTTTGTCATTTATGGGATAAGTTTGGTGCTACTCTACACAGCATCAACTTGTTACCACAACACAGCTGAGCCAAAGTTGAGGGCGAAGTTACGAATTGTTGATCATGCGGCAATTTGTGTGTTGATTGCTGGGACCTATACCCCGTTAACCTTAGTTACCTTAAATGGGTCTGTTGGTTGGACGATATTCGCTGCGTCATGGGGCTTGGCTTTAGCAGGGATAATGCTTAGTCTGTTTTTTACTGGTAGGTTTAAGATTCTATCCACGCTGATTTATGTGTTTATGGGCTGGATGATCGTATTTGCCATTAAGCCATTAAGCCATTAATGGATAGCTTGGATGATATGGGTTTGCGCTGGCTACTAGCGGGTGGCATAGCTTATACAATAGGGGCTATTGTTTATGCGGTTAAAACGATTAAGTTTAATCATGCGATATTTCACGTTTTCGTTTTATTAGGAAGTTTTTGCCATTTCATGACAGTCTATTGTTATGTACTACCGCTCTAGTTTACGTAGTGGAACATTAGAAAGAGTTAAGTAGTTAAATTACTAGCAATGGTCATACTATCAGCAGTATTGATGGTATTTCTTCAGGGAGCTGTATGAAAAAGTTTTTGCTAGTGCTGTTGTTCTTATTAATAATGGTAGTAATTATTGTTTATATAAAGCTGCTGCCAGCGCAACCGCTCGCAAGCCAAGCTTTTATAAATGGTACGGTATTGACTATGGATGCTCAAAACTCCATTGCAGAAGCGGTAGTCATTGAGAACGACAAGATAGTTGCTGTTGGCAGTTTGCAGAAAGTTAAGCCGTATATGAATGGGGATACAGTAGTTTATGATTTAGCCGGCAAGACTCTCATGCCGGGTTTTATTGATGCCCATGGTCACTTTCCCGCCTCAGGTATCAATTATTACATCGCTGACCTAAATAGCCCTCCCATAGGAGCTATTAAAAATATCCCCGAGTTAATTACAGCGTTAAAAGCGAAATATGCAGGCGTAGACGCCGGCGAATGGATTGTTGGTTATGGCTATGACGACACTTCAATTGTCGAGCACCGGCATATAACGATTCAAGAATTAGATAATGAGTTTCCAGACAATCCCGTATTCATTTTGCATATATCTGGTCATATGGGCGTGCTTAATAGCAAGGCTTTCGAATTGATTGATGTAGATAAGAATACGCCAGATATGGATGGTGGTGTTTATGTCAAAGATGGTAATGGCGAACTAACGGGCTTAGTCGAAGAGACAGCTGCATTACATGCGCAAATGCTAGCAATGGATTTTGGCGCTCTAGAGAGCTTAAATATTCTTCAAGCGGCGGTGAAAGAATATAGTGCCAAAGGCGTTACCAGTGCTCAGGCTGGAGCGGTTGAGAGTAAAATTACCGCTGGCTTGGTTGCTGCTGACAAATTAAATTTGATTCCGATGCGGGTAAATCTCTGGCCTATATTTGATCAGTTCGGCGAAGACTTTCTAAGTGGTAAAGTTGCTAAAGAAGATTATAAAACGGCTAAGTTAGATATTGGCGCTATAAAAATCATTGCCGATGGCAGTATTCAGGGCTATACCGGCTATTTGTCTAAACCTTATCATGTGCAGTCACTCGGCGGCGGCCATGGTGCTGATCATGGCGATAGTGAATTAGGCTCGGAAAAACTCAGCAGAGGCTATTCTCGAGTTATCAAAGAAGACTTGATTGAGTGGGTTAGCAAATATCATAAAGCTGGCTATCAAATGGCTATACACGGCAATGGTGATGCGGCGATTGATGACATCATTGATGCCTTTGCGTTGGCCCAACAAGAGAATTATGTTGCTGACCCTCGGCTAATACTGATTCACGCGCAAATGGCGCGCGAAGACCAATTAGTAAGAATGAAAGAGCTTGGTATTACTCCTAGCTTCTTTAGTGCGCATACTTACTATTGGGGCGATCGTCATCGGGATATATTTATGGGGCCAGAGCGCGCCGCTAGAATGAGTCCAACTAAATCAGCCCTAGACTTGGATTTACGCTTCTCTATTCATCTTGACGCTCCTATTGTGCCAATGGATCCACTGCTGGGGGTTTGGGCTACGGTTAATCGCTTATCAACCAGTGGCAAAGTTATTGGACCTGAGCAACGCGTGAGTGTCATGCAGGCACTAAGAGCCACTACTATAGATGCGGCTTGGCAGATATTTAAAGAAGATCAGATTGGCTCCATAGAGGCGGGTAAGTTTGCTGACTTAGTAGTGTTGGATCAAAACCCCTTAGATATTCCAACAGCAATAAAAGACATCAACGTTATTCGCACCATAGTGGGTGGCGTGACAACTTATAAGCAATAATGCGGTAGATAAAATGAAGGACGATTTTGAAATACCCGATGTTTATATAATTCCAGATTCAATTGCTAATCTGGAACCAGAGTATCGCGAAAATTGGCAAGCAACGCGTCAAGTTAGCGCAAAAATTAAAGACTTAATCGAATTGTTAGTGACTAGTGACGCTGATATTGAGGTGTTGGATAATATTTCCAGCTCACTTGATGGTGCAGTGGCAGCGCTAGAAAATTCGCCACGTTATTTTGGCAAAGTAGATTATCTTGAGAATGGCCCATATCAATCATTTAGTGACGTCAGCCATGAGCTAAGCCCGTTAAGTGGTTTATCAAACCCGTTGTCACCGCCGGTGACAATTGAAGTCAAAGATGGCAAAGCCTCTGGCAGTGTATTTTGTGGTTGGGCTTACGAAGGCCCGCCGGGAACAATTCATGGCGGGTTTGTGGCAGCTATATTTGATCAATTTTTGGGCATGGCCCAAATGATTGGTAAGCAGCCGGGAATGACGGGACGGTTAACTGTTCATTATCATGCTCGGTCGCCATTAAATAAACAGCTACAACTAAAAGCTTGGTTAGAAAGAGTAGATGGCCGTAAAACTGTTATTCACGGCGAGATGTTTGATGGCGATCATAAAACCGCAAGTTGCGAAGGTTTGTTTATCGCGCCTAAGGGTGGGGTACATATGTTAAGACCGCTGGAATAACTTACATTGATTCCAGCGTGTCTGCGGGCTGTTGCGACGTCTGCTTAATATTTTCTGAGTCTGACTTCAGCTGAGCAACTTTAGTGGGCGAACCCAGTGGTGATGATGGCAGTTCAGTTGCCTCACTCTTGTTGTTAGTCGCTATGGTTACTTTCTCCGCGACTATAGTGTCATTAGCTAGTTTAGGTATCTCACCTGTCGTTAGATTTTTGACTTGGCTACCTTCAGGAATACTATCTGAAAAATGCCAAAGCCCCTCCGAGTCTTGCCATTTGTGCATAACATTACCAGTATCTAAACTGTCGTCGCTTAGGGATGTATTGGTTAGCTCTTCAATCACTTGAATAGTCGAACTCGCTATTTCTTTTACTTTGGCGAGCATGTTGGTGTCGGGCTTCCAATCATCTACCGTCATTATGGGGTTGCCATCAGGTTCAGAAATTATCATTGGTGCGACCAGTGCCAAGGCGAGCAATAGCAAAATAATCTTAATTTTCATTGTTTTCCTAAATATTCTTGTTGTTTTGTATAGGTTGTTACCAAATTAACAAAAAAGTAGTAAAAAAGTTCATCGGTTTCAGGTTCATTTCAGTTTCAAAGTGCAAAATATGCAGTAACAAAAGCAAATGACCTGGAGTAAGACAATGAAAAACTTAACTATTAACCAACTAATCGCAGTAGCAGCTTTAACGCTAGTATCAACTACTAGCATGGCTTTACCGCTAGACATACAGTTGCCAACATTAAGTATGCCAACATTAAGTATGCCAACAATATCTATGCCTGAAGTGATAGCTGAAATGACAGTAGACAATGTTAGCTTCGATAGTTTTTGGGAAGCTGCTACAGAGCAACTAATCGCCGATTCAAGTGAAGGTAATGACGTTAGCGAATAAATACTCCAGTGCTAGGTTTTAGCTTATAGCAAATAGATGTGTCTCGTATTTATTGCCGGCCTTAGTGTCGGCTTTTTTGTCTTTACAGATAAGGCTATGTCGGTCAGGATTTGGCTATGAGAATTTTACTAGTCGAAGATGACAAGCAGCTAGGTGAATCGCTAAAAACCGCCTTGGTATTTGAAGGTTATGCGGTTGACTGGCTGGAGCGGGGTGATCATGTAATGCCGGCGGTAAACGTCACGCCTTACGATTTAATCGTTTTAGATGTAGGGTTGCCGATAATGAACGGCTTTCAGGTAGTTAGTCAGTTGCGTACTGAAAAATGCCTATTGCCGGTGTTAATGTTGACCGCTTTAGATGCGGTGCCGGATAGAATTAAAGGTTTAGATTCTGGTGCTGATGATTATTTAACCAAACCCTTCGATATAGATGAACTGTCAGCGCGTATCAGGTCGCTAATGCGGCGCACTCATAGGCCCATAGTGGCTGTTACAAGTTGCGCTGATATAGAGTTTAACCCCGTTGAACGAAGTGTTAAATATGGAGGCGACGCGATAGATTTAACCGCTAAAGAACTCGCTATTTTAGAAATTTTATTACGCAATAAAGAACGTTTTGTTACCAAAATCCGCTTAGAAGAGGGCATCTATGGCTGGGGCGACGAAGTGAGTTCTAATACGGTTGAGGTCTATATATCTAAATTACGCAAGCGTTTTGGCAGCAAGCGTATTCAAACAATGCGCGGAATTGGTTATAGGATTACTGAATGAAAAAAACATTAAAAGGCCGTTTAGTCATGGTCTTATTAGCATTAATGCTACTGGGCTGGCTGTTTTCCGCATCGGTCACTTTTTTCTATTCCAGCAAGGTTTTACTGGAGCAAATTGATAATCAGTTAGCGTTATTTTTAGGTGCTTCTAAAGGTATATTTAGAGCAATTTCGGTACATGGAGAGGAAGAGGTTGAGGCCTACTTTATTAGCCGAATGCAGCAAGAAGGACAGGCGTTAAGAATTACCGATGTAGGGGTAGACGATGGTCCACTGGCGCCCGCTATTAATATTTTTATTGGTGAACAACAGCTTGTTGTTGGCGAAAGTACACCGATATTTCAGTTGCCAAATGAAGCTAAGTTGAAAGTTTTCGACCGTATTGGCGAGCCTAAAGAAGTCTGGCGTGTGTTATATAGTCACGATGAAGAGTTAGACGTTTGGTTTGCCGTCGGAGTAAATTTAAACCGTGCTGAGAATAGCTTGCGCTGGATTTTTGCCAGTATGTTAATGCCGCTATTAATAGTGTTACCGTTAACGGGCTTATTTATTTACTACGGTACTAGCCATGGCATTAAGCCATTGCGCAAATTAGCCGAGCAAATTTCTGAACGTACGCCAGAATCCTTAGCGCCTATTGAGGCAGATTGCCCTTATTCAGAATTAGAGCCTTTGCATAGCTCATTAAATAGTTTGTTAGCGAGGCTTGAACGTGCATTGGAAAGTGAACAACGATTCACCGCTAATGCGGCCCATGAAATGCAAACACCGCTAGCGGCTATCAAAATTGAGGTGCAACTGTGTCAGCGAATGGTCGCAGATGATGATATGAAAGCAATGCTGTCGCGTATTAACGATCGTGTGGACAGAGCATCGCATACGGTTAAGCAGTTGTTGACCCTTGCGCGTCTCGATCCGCAGTTACAGTTAAGCTCCGACGTGATTGACCTTAATGAGTTGCTGTTAGAGGTCAGTGCCGAACTTAGTCATATAGCGGCAGACAAAAACTTATCTATTCGCCTAGCCGACACTAGCGTATTGATTAGTGGTAATCGTGAAGGTTTGTCGATATTGGTGCGTAATATTTTAGGTAATGCCTTTAAATATACGGCTGATAATGGCCAAGTAACTGTGCGCCTAGCTCAAACCGAAGCAATTTCTCTGACCATAGTTAATGATTGTGGCGAGATTGCTGATGAAGACGTGGCAAAGCTTGGCGACCGCTTTTATCGGCCCGCTGGCAGTCGCTCAACTGGCTCAGGGCTAGGATTATCTATGGTTGAGCGTATTTGTGAAATGCATGGCGGCTCTTTTAGTTACGCCTACAAAAAAGATACCAAGCAATTTGAGGTGAGGATTACTTTGCCAGTATAGAAATTGATGCGCCTTACAATCAATCTTATAGAGCGTTTGAAAGGCTTATTTCTTAAGCGTTCAGTAAACTAGTATGGCCTCATAGTGGCCACCCCTTTGCTTGTTGTAAGCCAATGGCGCCATCTAATATGTCTGTACATATCACTTCAGCTAACAGTTTGGCGTCTTTGGCCTTAATTGCGTCCAGAGCTTGTCTATGTTGATCATTACCTTGTGATAATGAATCAGCCTCTTTAATTTGTGCAAAAATAGATTGCATAAACGGTGCTATTTGTAGCCAGAGGCTTTCGATAAGGGGCATTAACGCTTGTGGTTGGCCATAGCTATAGATCTTTCGATGAAACTGGAAATTAATATAAATATAGTTTTCCACATCGCCGCAGCTAATGGCTAAATTATGTTTATCGTTTAGTTTTTCAAGTTCAATAATGGCCTTGTCATCAATATAAGGCATGGCACGGGTAGCGGCTAAACACTCCAGCGCAGTACGAGCCTGATAAATTTCTTCTAGTTTTTCTGGTGACATTTCAGGCACTGCAATGCGTCGGTTTTCAAGTAACTGTAAAGCACGCTCGGTGGTTAAGCGGCGCAAAGAATCTCTTACCGGCATTAAGCTTACATCTAGCATTGCGGCGATACCGCGCAAGGTTACGCTATTTCCTGGCTTAAACTTACCGCGTAAAATAGCTTCGCGTAATTGATGGTAAACGCGTTCTTGCTGGGTTTTAAACTCCGGATTATTGTCGTCGTCGCTCATTATTTGCTGACTCTAATTAATATCACTAAATGTGATCACGTTTATTGTACCGTTTGATACTTATGCTATTCAATCATTGGATTAAAATCGGGTATCTGACTTACTTTTGCGCTAACTTAAACCATAACTCTATAATTATTTGGAATCTCAATGGCAGGTGAAATAGGAAATACCTATCGATTTATTATTTCTTGTCCCGATCAGGTCGGTATTGTGGCCAAAGTGACTCAGTTTATAGCCGATCATGGGGGTTGGTTAACAGAAGCCAGTTATCACTCTGACCCAGATAGCGGCTGGTTTTTTATGCGCAATGTGGTGCGCACAGATTCACTAGACTTAACTATTGAAGAGTTTCGCTTGCGCTTTGACGTGTTAGCGCAAGAATTGAAGATGAATTGGTATATTCACGATGCACAACAAAAGCGCCGTGTAGCATTACTTGTTAGTCACTCCTCTCACTGCTTGGCAGATTTATTGCACCGCTGGTATAGCGGCGAGCTTCAATGTGATATCCCTTGTGTTATTAGCAATCATGACAATCTGAGTAGCATGGTTGAGTGGCATGGCATTCCTTTTCACCATGTGCCTATCAATAAAGACAATAAGTCTGCAGCCTTTGATGAAATCGACAATATTCTGACTAGTTATGATACCCAAACAGTGGTGCTAGCCCGTTATATGCAAATTATTCCGCCAGCTATGTGTGAAAAATATAGTGGTCAGATGATTAATATTCATCATAGCTTTCTACCGTCATTTATTGGTGCAAACCCTTATCAAAAAGCCTATGAACGTGGTGTTAAATTGATTGGTGCTACCAGTCATTATGTTACTCATAGTTTGGATGAGGGGCCCATTATCGATCAAGATGTGATCCGGATTAATCACGACCATAGTCAGGACGATATGGTGCGCTTAGGGCGCGATGTTGAGAAGACCGTTTTGGCCAGGGCATTGCGCTTTCATATCGAAGATAGGGTGATTATTAAGGACAATAAGACCATTGTTTTCTAACTATATCTGTTGATATATAAGGGCTGTAGCCTATATCTAACAAACTCTTGCAAAAATGTGATCACATTGTATGATGGCCTCAATTAATGAGTGCGCAGCGCCTGTTCGCTGTGCTGGTTTCGGCCAAATTATGTCCCCGACAGAGTGAGATAAGTATATGTCTAAAGTATCGAATGAAGCCTTACAGGCCAGTGACAAAGCCCATTTTTTACATCCGTTTAGCGACTTTAAACAATTAGGTCAAAACGGCACTCGCTTGGTTAGCCAAGCGGAAGATGTTTATATCTATTCATCTGAAGGAAAATTACTCGATGGGATGTCAGGCTTATGGTGCTGTAACTTGGGCTATAGTCAGCAATCGATTGTTGATGCGGTGGCTAAGCAGCTACAAAAGTTACCTTACTACAACAGCTTTTTTCAATGCTCTCATCCACCGGCTATTCAGCTAGCTGAAGAGCTGTCAAAAGTAGCGCCAGATCATATTAATAATGTGTTTTATACCAATTCTGGTTCAGAAGGTAATGACACTGTTATTCGCTTAGTTCGTCGCTATTGGGATTTAAAAGGCCAGCCAGATAAACGCGTCATTATTAGTCGTAAAAATGCCTACCATGGCAGTACTGTGGCGGCAGCAAGCTTGGGTGGCATGGGCTTTATGCATGAGCAATTTAATGTATTGCCAGATATTGTGCATGTGGATCAGCCTTATTGGTTTGGTGAAGGTGGAGACTTAACACCTGACGAACTGGGTTTAAAGGCGGCCAAGTCGCTAGAAGATAAGATTCTTGAGTTAGGCGTAGAAAACGTTGCTTGTTTTATTGCCGAGCCTATTCAAGGAGCGGGCGGCGTTATTATTCCACCAGCAACTTATTGGCCAGAAGTGAAGCGTATTTTAAATAAGTACGATATTTTGTTTGTCTCCGACGAAGTGATATTTGGCTTTGGCCGTACCGGCAAGTGGTTTGGCTGTGACTACTATGACACTAAACCCGATTTAATTAATTTTGCTAAAGCGGTTACCAATGGCTATCAGCCATTAGGTGGCGTAATGATTGCTGACAAAGTGGCCGATGTACTGAAAGCAGACGGTGGCGAGTTTGGCCATGGTTTTACTTATTCGGGTCATCCTGCGGCATGTGCTGCTGCACTGGCAACTTTGAAAATATTACACGAGCAAAATATTGTTGAAAATGTTGATAAGGTCAATGGGCCACATTTCTCCAAGCGTCTCCAAGCGCTGGCAGATCATCCAATAGTTGGCGAAGTCAGGTCCGTGGGTATGGTTGGCGCTATCGAGCTAGTTAAAGATAAAGCTAGTCGTACCCGTTTTAGCGATAATAGTGATGCCGGTGCAGCATGTCGTGATGCCTCTATCGCCAATGGCTTAGTAATGCGTGCAACGGGCGATACGATGATTATTGCGCCACCACTGATTATGACGCTGGAGCAAATTGATGAGCTTTTTGACAAAGCTAAATTAGCCTTAGATGATACTCAAAAGGTTATGGCTGAAAAATTTGGTTAGCACTAGATTCATGCAGATAAAGGCGGCATAGTTTCACTATGCCGCCTTTTTTATTTTTAACGATGTTGTAAAATTGTGAATCAAGACTTTATAAATACAGGTACTACCACCGCCTGGGACGATATTGATTTCCATGACTGGCATGGTGGTGTCGAATATTATGGCTTTTGGGCGCTTATTATTGAAGATAGCGAATGGCTAAAGGTAGTAAGCGAGGCTGCCAGCTGTCTTAGTCCTTATGTGCATAAAGAGTATCGCCGTCAGCCTCATGTATCCATCATTGCTGGTGGGTTAATGAGCGAGCAGTATTATTCACCGACAATCATAAATAAGCACAAACAAGCATTGCTACAGGCCAGTATGCCATCGTTTAGCATTCGCTTAGTGGGGCTAGACAGTTTTACTAGTGCGCCATATTTAACCGTAGCAGATACTGACGGAGGGCTGGATTGTCTGCGTAAACAATTGTTGGCAATAGCGAGTGAGGATAACTTAGAAAATTATCAGCCCCATATAACGCTGGGTTTGTATAAAGATGAGTTTTTTACCATAGCCATTGGTGAAACTATGAGCGCTTTCAACATGGCGATGGTCAAACCTCATATTGTCACTGAAGTGAAATTTTGCAGTTACCAAACCAATGACATTCAAGGTAGGATAACTGTCTTAGATAGTATTGAATTGAATAGCAAATAATGTAAGTGAGATAAAAATGATTGAGCAAACGATTGCCCACTGGCATGAAATAATGGCATCGAAAGACTCTGCTAAATTAGGCGAAATTTTGGCTGATGATGTAGTGTTTTTATCGCCAGTTGTTTTTACCCCGCAACACGGTAAGGACATTACTCAGCTTTATTTAACCGGCGCTATGCATACATTGAGCGGCTCGGTGAAACCAGACGGAAGCAGTTGTTTCCATTATACAAAAAAGGTGTTGGCCGGTAATCAGGCGGTGTTGGAATTTGAAACAGAAATTGATGGCAAATATGTTAATGGCGTCGATATCATTGAATGTAATGATGAAGGAAAAATTGTAGAGTTTAGAGTGATGATCAGACCGCTACAGGCGGTGAATCTGGTGCATCAAAAAATGGGTGAAATGTTGGCGCAGTTGAAAAGCTAGCAGTTAAAGTTTTCTGCTGTATGCCAACTAAAAAAACCTGTAAAAACAAAAAAATTACAGCTCTGCTATATTTATAAATTGTATTTAAAGAGATAGTATTTTATACCCTGAGGTTCATCTGTTTATGGAAGTTTTGAATAAACTTCGGCTATACCTCAAGCTCGATAGCTTGATACCTAGTTCAATGATTAGTAACACCCAGTCTCATTATAGGGCGAGGTTATTCATTACTTTGCTTGCTTTGTTTGTTGGGGTATTAGTGTTTGCTTTTGTCGCCTTAACTATTTTTTCTAATGGCGACTTCATCGCCAATGGCTCTCAGCGATTAGATCGTTCAATTATTGTCCTAATAGCTTTTTCATATAGTCTTTCGGCATATCTATTTTTTGCTAAACAGCAGATCTTTGCCGCCGCATGTATATTATTACTATCTATATTGGCTGGTATTTCAGTTGGTTCATACTTCTTAGTTAGTGACTTCAATATTTTATCGTATGTGGTGCTGATGCTACCGGTGGTGGGTTTTTTGCTGATAGGTAAGGGGTGGGGCGTCTTATATGCAAGCTTAGCAATTGCCAGCCAAGTTTTTCTGGTAAAAATATATCTTAGTCATGTCGATAGCTTTGTGCTCATTCAGCCACACCTTGCAGGTCAGGCTTTTATTGTCCAGCTAGCAATGTCTTTTGTCATAGCGGTAACTGTTTTTGTAGCGGTAATGTTATATGAGTTAACGCTGAGAGGTCTCAATGATCAGCTTAAAGTCGAACGTCGTCATTATCGTACGATGGAAATCAATGATGAGCTGACAGAGCTGCCTGGTAAAGAAGCATTTGAGACGAAGGTAGCAGTATTGATTAAATCCAAAGTACGCTTTGCAATTGTCTATCTTGATATCGATGATTTCCAAAGAATTAATAACATTTATGGACCTAAGGCGGGTAATGAGTTGTTGGCTATTGTTGGCAAACGGCTAAAGGCTGCAGTACGCGGCAATGATTTCGTTGCCCGTATCGATGGTGACCAGTTTGCTATTGTTCTCAAAGATGTTGCCGGTCGTAATAAAGCCTTAGAGCGCGATGAAGAAATATATAAGCGTCTACTGCGAGAGATCGGCTTTGCTGGACAGGTGGAGAAGATTTCAATCTCACGAGGACTAGCTATATACCCTGATGACGAGCAAACGTATAAAGCACTGATGAGTCATGCTGATGCCTCAATGTATGAACAGAAAAAATATACCCGCAGAGAGTTAGCTTGAGCTAATTTTTCTTACTGATCTGAGCTCGCCGATAAGTTATAGTGTTACTTTCATTCTTGTAGATTTAACCATGCTTGCCAAAAAGAAGTCCCCGTCATTAGCGGCTCGGCGCAATCCAACTCAGGCGAGAGCGTTAGAGCGCCGCCAGCAAATCCTAACTATAACTGCGCAACTATTAGATGAAGTTGGTTTTGATGATTTAACGACGATTTTGATTGCTAAGCGTTTGGGCATTTCAGTAGGCTCGCTTTACCACTATTTTCCAAATAAACAGGCGGTTTTACATGCTTTGGCAAGCCAGTGGATAGATGAGGTTAAGATAGCGCTGGATGGAATTGATAAAGTAGCAGAAGAGGCAAGCTCGTTAGCAGAATTTAGTGATTTGTCAGTAGACAGAATGATTGTAGCGTATCGTCGCCAGCAAGGTATTTTGCCATTGGTACAGGCTATATATGGGGTGCCTGAATTGCGTCCATTAGATGGAGCCCATGATGAACTGGTAATCAATCGTATGGGAAAGGTTTTTAAACACCTCGGTATTCAAGGCTCTCAGGTAGAGTTAGCCCGTCTAGCGCGTTCTTATTTGGAAGTGGTACACGCTCTCGCCTTGGTAGTTGTACAACAAAAAGGCAAGCGAGCTAAGCGCACCCTAGACGATTTAAAAGCGATGGTTAACTGCCTGTTAACCCGCGCCAGAATTTAGTCAACCCACTAATTAGTTATGCTGGGCCGCAATTTCTTCTTGCCAGTCAAATACGTCCATTTCAATAAATATAAAAGCGACTAACCACAAACTAGCATCCCATGTGTCGATAAAACTGCCATCAACCCCCCATATGATCGCAGCGAAAAATAGGATGCAATATAAAATAATTTTAGTAATGCCGCTAATAAACTCCCACGTTTTATAGACGTGTTTACGCAGCTGAATACGCACATCAATTTCTAGCATGATAACGATTAATACCCAGGTAAAAGCGTTTACAACATCAATCCATGCTAACCATTTTGCCGTATTTAGTGTCTCATGCGTGGCAATAACATTTTTATCAGAAAGTTGTAAATATTCCGGAGCTGCTAGCGCAGCGCAGTTGTTTAAAGTAATTGAGGTAAATTCATCAAGCGTCGTTAGAAAAGACCAATCAATATTCTGGCTACATAAATCACTAATTTCACTTAATTGATAGTTGGATAAGCCCAGTAACTTAGCGATATAGCCATATAATGCATAGATAATAAATGCCGAACAAAGCCAACGAGTCCAGTGTATTACCCATTTAGTAGGGCCTTTGATTTTTTCATCAGCTATTACTTCGGTTTCAAGCTCAAACAATAGCAGTAGTATTACCCATGACGCGGTATCTATCGTGGCAGCATAAGCTTCGATAATATTAGAAAAACGAACGCCATTACCAAAAATATGCGTACTTGCATCTAGCTCATCTTGCAAGAATACAAATATGTTAATACTGAGCAAAATGAAAACTATATATTTAAACGCTACATACAATTTTCTTGCCAAAGGGTTGTTTATGCTTATCGTTGCCATTATTGATTTATCTCTGTTTACACGCTAAGTAATAAGAACTCGCGCTCCCACGAGCTAATGACTTTGTTGAACTCGTTGTACTCTTCATTCTTAACATGAATATAAGCGGTGATAAATTCTTCGCCTAATAGTTCTTTTATTTCATCTAAATCATCCAACCGAAGTAAGGCTTCGTTTAGGGTTCTGGAAATCGTAATGTCTTTGTCATAAGCGCTTTCAGTGCAAGCCTCAGAGGGCTCAACTTTATTGATAATGCCAAGCAAGCCGCTAGCAAGCGATGCGGCAATAGCTAAATATGGATTGGCATCAGCGCCGGGGAAGCGATTTTCCAAGCGCCTAGCCGCCGGTGAACTATGCGGAATACGCAGTCCAGCGGTGCGGTTGTCGTAACCCCATTCCATATTGATCGGCGCCGATTGGTCTTTGGTGAAACGGCGATAGGAATTTACATTGGGTGCAAATAAGCTAATTAAATGCGGCACATATTTTTGATGACCACCGATAAACCAGCGAAATAGCTCTGACTCACTGTCATCAATGTTAGTAAATATATTTTTACCGGTAGCGGTATCTAAAATACTTTGATGAATATGCATCGAGCTACCAGGCTCGTCTTCCATTGGTTTTGCCATAAAAGTTGCATAAATGCCATTTTGCATAGCAGCTTCACGCATTGTTCGCTTAAAGGTAAATACTTGATCGGCAAGCGATAAGGGGTCGCCATGTTGGAAGTTAATTTCCATTTGGGCGGCGCCAGATTCATGGATCAATGTATCTACATCCAGCTCCTGAGCTTCACAGTATGCGTACATTAGTTCAGTAATATTTTCGAATTCATTGGTGGCGTCAATACTATAGCTTTGACGAGCAGACTCTGGTCGGCCTGATCTGCCGATTGGTGGCGTAAGCTCGATATCTGGGTCAATGTTTCTCTCGATTAAGTAAAATTCCATTTCTGGAGCAATAACTGGCGTCCAGCCTTTGTCTTCATAGACCTTTAATACCCGTTTTAAAACATTGCGAGTAGAAATAGGGTGGGGCGTGCCATCGCGGCGAAAGCAGTCGTGAATAATTTGTGCGGTAGGTTCTTTCGCCCAGGGCACCATGCGCATAGCCGTTGGGTCTGGTTCTAGCAACATATCAACGTCAAGTGGGTCCATAAAATCGTCATGTTCTTGGGCATAATCGCCAGTAACCGTTTGTGCCAAAATACTTTCAGGGAGGCGGCTATCTTCTTTAACGAATTTTTTTGCAGGGATAAACTTCCCGCGGGCATTGCCAGTGATGTCTGGTATGAGACATTCGACCTCTTCAACATTGTGTTCTTTAAGCCACTGTTCAACTTCGTTCGAGTACTTCATGTGTCACCTTTTTAGGGTTCAATTCGTTGCGTAGTAAATAATTCGTCCACTTATGTTAGCGTAAATATTATAACTATTATCATCGCTATTTCTAATTATGCCTATAATTTTTGGGTTGATACAAGTAAAACCGAATGATTATTCAAGATTCAATTGTACCGAATGTCTGCTTGAGCTAACCTGCTTTTATATATTCGATATTGACAGTTATCTAATTTGGCAAATTAAGTGGTTCTATTATGATGCTCCAAGGACATATTGACTCGTATTACGCAGCTTCCTCCCATGGTTTTGAAAGTCATGCTGCTTTAAATGAATCTATTCAGACTGATATCTGTATTGTTGGTGGTGGCTATACTGGCCTGTCTACCGCTTTGCACTTGGCCGAGAAAGGTTACCAGGTTACATTGTTAGAAGCCGAAAAAGTCGGCTGGGGTGCATCGGGCAGAAATGGCGGCCACGTTGGCGTTGGTCAGCGCATAGAGCAAGATTCCTTAGAAAAAATGGTAGGGCTAGAGCATGCAAAAAAGCTATGGCAATACGGTATCGAAGCCGCTGACTTAGTTAAAGACCTTATTGCTAAACACGATATTGACTGTGATATGAAGCAGGGTATTATTCATCTGGCGTCAAAATATAGCCATGTAGACGGTATGGAAGAAGATATAGAGCACTTACATAAAGTGTATGGCTATGAAGATGCTCGTTATTGCGACAAAGCAGAAGTTGGTCAGATGATTGGCTCTGAAGGATTCCATGCCGGGCATTTAGATAATCGCTCGGTCACTATCCATCCACTTAATTACTTACTTGGTTTGGCCAAAGCGGCCAAAGCCGCTGGGGTAACGATTTATGAAAACAGTCGAGTCACTTCAATTGACTATAAAGCGCCTGCGGTTATTCATACCGATAACGGGCAGGTAACAGCCAAGACGCTAGTGCTGGCCTGTAATGGCTATTTAGGCAAGCTAAATAAAAAGGCGGCTGGTAAAATCATGCCTATTAATAATTTCGTTATTGCCACCGAGCCATTGCCTGAGCAAATGGCGCGAGAGTTAATTAGGGACGATGTCGGCGTGCAAGATTCGCTATTTGTTATTAATTACTGGCGGCTTTCTGGCGACAATCGCTTAGTGTTTGGTGGTGGTGAAAACTACACCTCAAAATTCCCTAAGGATATTAAGTCCTTTGTGCAAAAATGCATGCTTAAAATCTACCCGCAGCTACAAGACACTAAAATAGATTATGGCTGGGGCGGCACCTTAGCGATTACCATGAATCGTATGCCGCATTTCAATCGGCCAGAAAATAATGTCTATGTTGCGCATGGCTATAGTGGTCATGGTATTCCTACCGCGACATTTGCAGGCAAAGTATTGGCTGAAGCAATTAGTGGCGATAGCGAAAAGTTTGATGTGTTTGAGTCGGTGCCAACCCATACTTTTCCTGGTGGAACATGGCTGCGCTGGCCCGGTTTAGTAGCGGGTATGAGCTACTATGCTTTACTTGATCGTATTGGCTCTTAATTTTATTGACAGTTTGAAATAGGTTTTTTGATATGACGTCATCAAATACAAATTACTCAATGGATTCTCACTGGATGGCTTTTACCGGCAATCGAGAGTTCAAACAAAATCCACGTATTATAACTAGCGCTAAAGGGGCCTATTATATTGATGATAAGGGTCGTCAAATAATTGATGGTTTATCGGGTTTGTGGACTTGTGGCGCAGGCCATTGCCGCGATGAAATTAGTGAAGCAGTGAGTAAGCAAGTTGCTAGTTTAGATTACAGTCCTGGATTTCAGTTTGCGCACCCTAAATCATTTGAGCTAGCTGATAAAATTGTCGAGTGGATGCCAGAGGGTCTTAATCGAGTTTTCTTTACCGGTTCAGGTTCAGAAAGCGCTGATACCTCATTAAAAATGGCGCGCGCTTATTGGCGTAAAAAAGGCTTGGCGTCAAAAACTAAGTTGATTGGCCGTGGCAAGGGTTATCATGGAGTAAATTTTGGCGGCATATCAGTGGGTGGTATTCCAGGTAATCGCATGATGTATGGTCAAGCAGTAGATGCCGCGCATATTCGCCATACTTTATTAGACGAAAACAAATTTGTTAAAGGCATGCCTGAATACGGCGCGCATTTAGCTGAAGAGTTTCTAGATCTTATTGCCCTGCATGATGCGAGTAATATTGCGGCATTAATAGTAGAGCCAATGGCAGGATCTGCCGGCGTATTACCGCCACCAGTTGGCTATCTAAATCGGCTTCGAGAAATATGTGATCAGCACAATATCTTATTAATATTTGATGAAGTAATTACTGCGTTTGGTCGCATTGGTGCGAAAACTGGCGCCGAAGATTTTGGTGTTGTGCCTGATATTATTAATATTGCTAAGCAGCTCACCAATGGTGTAATCCCTATGGGCGCCGTCATTGCTAAGCAAGAAATATACGATACATTTATGGAAACTGGCGGCCCAGATTATATGGTCGAATTTCCTCATGGTTATACTTACTCTGCGCATCCGGTTGCCTGTGCAGCGGGCATTGCAACCTTAGATTTACTTGAAAATGACCAGCTGATAACACGTGCAAAAACCATGTCGCCAGTGTTAGAGACGGCCATTCATCAATTAAAAGGTAGCCCTTATGTTGATGATATTCGAAACTATGGCTTAGCGGCGGCGTTAACGCTTAAAAGCTATCCTGGTGAGCCCGCACGGCGACCTTATGAGGTTGCTATGAAATGCTGGGAAAAAGGCGTTTATCTGCGTTATGGCGGAGACACCATTCAACTTGGTTTGCCATTTATTATTGATGCGAGTGAAATAGATACTATTGTGAATGTTCTCGGGGAATCACTAGCTGAGTTGGCCTAGTTTCGTCGCCGGCAATACTTGAATAAAAACAGAGAAATATTATGGCAATGAACTCTTGGCTTAACTCAATAGCTGATGCTGGTCGTGAGCTTTGGATTAAAGCTAGCCAGCGCAATGGCAAGTCGATTAGGGACTTGTGTCAGCAGCTTAGCTCTAACAAGGGTGAGGCAATGGGTACTGCCTTGGCCTATGCGGTGGTACAAGCCTATCAAGAGTTGGATGAGCAGGGCAGGCAGGATTTTTTTGAATTATTACTGGCAGATTTTTCTCAAGATAGTAGCGAAATTATTCGCCACGCTGACGCCTATAAAGCGCAGCCCAGTGCGGCTAATTTAGCGTCATTAACCAAAGCTGTCAGGTCGCCGCGTCGGCTATTATTTCAGCGTATTAATATGGCGCCAGATGGTACCCATTTATTAGTCAATATGCGTGAAGATTTACTACATGCACTAAAGGCTAATAAACAGTTGTCAGTAGTCGATAGTGACTTACAACTGTTATTAGAAACCTGGTTTAATCGTGGCTTTTTAAAGATCAGAAAAATTGATTGGCGCACACCAGCCCACATTCTAGAGAAGCTAATAGCTTATGAGGCCGTGCATCAAATGGATGGCTGGGATGACCTGCGGCGCCGGTTAGAGGATGACCGGCGCTGTTTCGCATTTTTCCATCCCGCCTTAGAAGACGAACCACTTATTTTTGTCGAGGTGGCTTTAGTTGATGGTTTAGCCGCCGCAGTACAGCCGCTACTAGCGCCCAAATCAGCAGAGCTTAAGCCAGCAGATACCGCCATATTTTATTCTATTAGTAACTGCCAAAAAGGCTTAAAAGGTATTTCGTTTGGCAACTTTTTAATCAAACAAGTAGTTATGGAGCTGCAACAAGAGCTGCCTAAGCTAAAACATTTTGCCACCTTGTCGCCTATCCCCGGATTTTCCCGCTGGTTGAATGCTCAGTTGGTTAACAGCGGCTCGCCTTATGTGACCGCAGAAGACCAAGCCCTAGTGTCTGCATTAAAACCGGGTTGGCATCTAGATGCGATTAATAGTGAGCGCGCAAAAGAAACCTTAATGCGCTTATGTTTGCATTATTTAGTAGCAGAAAAACGCGGTAAATTGCCATTAGATCCAGTCGCCAGATTCCATTTAGGTAATGGCGCCCGAGTTGAGCAATTAAACTGGCTTGGCGATATTTCTGCCAATGGCATCAGCCAGTCTTACGGCATGTTGGCTAACTATGGCTATAAGCTAAATCATGTGGAAGAAAATCATGAGGCCTTTGTTAATCAAAATGTTATAGCGCAATCGAAAGCGATTGCCGCTCAGCTTAAGGCCCCTACGGTAATCAAAATTAGTTAACGCCTTTGGTAATTATATAAAGCTTGCAGCGGCTGCGCTGCTATACTGCAACGCTTAATAATTCTATAGGTTTGAGTTGGTTGATGTCGTTGTCTACTTTGCGTACTTTTTTCTGTCTTGTTGTGTTCTTGATGCCTTTTGGTGCTTATGGCGCTGACTATGTTGGCAGTCAAGCATGCGCCAACTGTCATCAGCAAGAAACCCAGCTTTGGCAGCAGTCGCATCACCATAAAGCAATGGAACAAGCTAATGCTGAGACGGTCCTAGGAGACTTTTCCGGAGTGACTTTCGAACACTTTGGTTTGGTTAGTGAGTTTTACAAAAAAGCAGATCGGTACTTTGTCAAAACCGACAACAGCGAAGGTAAATTAGAAGAATTTGAAATCAGCTATACCTTTGGTTTTGATCCCTTACAGCAATACCTTATTAAATTTCCCGATGGTCGTTATCAAGCATTAGGCATAGCCTGGGACAGCAGGCTGAAAGCAGAGGGTGGCCAGCGCTGGTTCCATCTTTACCCCGATGAGAAAGTTGATTTTGAAAACCCGTTGCATTGGACTGGTGCCTTTTTCAACTGGAACAGTCGCTGTGCGAGCTGTCACTCAACTAATCTAGAAAAAAATTATTCGTTTGCGGCCGACAAATACGACACCTCTTGGTCAGAGGTTAACGTCGCGTGTGAGTCGTGTCATGGTCCTGCTTCAAATCATTTGGACTGGACTAAAAAGCAGCAAGCAGATGCTTTGTTTAAAGGGTTTGAGCTGAGCTTGGATGATGCTGGAATGTTTACCGGCAGTGGCGACCAAACAACTGCTAAGCGCAGTGATGGCAAGCGTCCGCGCCAACAAATAGAAGCGTGCGCGCAATGCCACTCCCGGCGGGCTGAAACGAAAGAAGCGTCGGTGGGTGATGCTTTTTTCGATGGCCATCAATCACAGTTTTTGACCGAACAACTGTACTTTCCTGACGGCCAAATTCGCGATGAAGTGTTTGTCTACGACTCATTCAAGCAAAGTAAAATGTACGGCGAAGGCGTGGTGTGCTCTAACTGCCACGAACCGCACAGCAGCAAACTAAAAATAGAAGGCAATGGTTTGTGTCTGCAATGCCACAGCCCTGCTGAATTTAATACACCAAAACATCATAAACACGAAGATAACAGCGGTGCACAATGTGTCAATTGCCATATGCCCGAGCGCACTTATATGGTGGTAGACCCGAGGCGTGATCACAGTTTTAAAATTCCGCGTCCAGATATTAGTGTCACCCACGGCACGCCCAACGCTTGTACCCAGTGCCATAGCGATAAAACCGATCAATGGGCGGCCGATATTTCGTTAACATGGTTTGATAACCTAACTAGTCATCCAAATACAGCAGACTTGTTTTCAAAAGGGTGGGTGGGCGATGCCAGCGCTGCACCAGACTTAATAGCGCTAGTAAATGACGATAGCCAAAGCGCTATTCTCAGGGCTAGTGCCGCGCAAATATTGGGTAATTACCCCAGTCAGCAAACGCTACAAGTGTTAATGACCGCATTACAGTCAGAGGATACCGAAGTGCGCATAGGCGCGGTAAGAGCCTTAGAGTTTTTGCCAGCTCCGCGCCGAGTGGTGTTGTTACAGTTATTGAATGACCCGTCAAAAGCGGTAAGGCTTGAGGTGGCAAGACTGTTAGCATCTATGCCGCAAGAGAACCTTCCACCACAAGTTATTGGTATGGTGAATGAAGCTTTTGATGAATATATAGCGGCGCAAATGGTTAATGCCGACATGCCCGGGGCACAGCTTAATTTGGGCGTGTTTTATTCTGCCAGAGGCCAATTTACCGATGCTGAAGTGGCTTACAAGCATGCACTGCGTCTTGCGCCTAAATTTGTGCCAGCGCTGTTAAATTTGGCTGATTTTTATCGTAGCCAAAACCGTGACTGGCAAGCTAAGCCGTTGTTAGAACAAGCCATTGCAGTAGCGCCAGACCAAGCGCCGTCGCATCATTCATTAGGGTTGCTGTTAGTCAGACAAAAACAATTAACAGATGCATTGGTTAGCCTAAAAACAGCCAGCGAATTAGCCCCTGAAACCATCCGCTATGCGTATGTCTACGCGGTTGCGCTCGATAGTGCAGGTCAGACTCAACAAGCCGTTGATCAATTACTTAAGGCTTTAAAGTGGGCACCCCAAGACTATCAGCTGCTCAGTGGCTTGGTGTATTACTACCAAAAGCTGGGCCATACCCAGGCCGCTGACCAGTTCAAAGCACAACTTGATCGTTTATATCCCCCTAATGGCACGCCTTCTTAAGTAGCTATTTAAATAATTGCCTTAACTGCTTGAAATACCGTTATATTTTGAGTGACCTGAGCGAGATTTTACTACAGCACTGTCCGTTTGCTATTACTACCTGCTCGCAAGACCGTTGGTCATTTGTTATGTGACGTTGCTCAGTTCTATGGCTGTAAACTCTGTAACTGCAAGGCTTGCTCAAGTGACGTTCAGGTTCATTGGTTATAGTCAATTCAACAAAGAAATATTCAATTCATTCATATTATAAGTGCGGAGTTATTATGATTTTGACCAATATTAAGAAAGGCTTGGCAGCGACTATTGCAACTTCTTTATTAGCTGTATCAGTAAGTGCACCGGTTAATGCTGCAGTCGGAACGACTACAATAAGCGTGACATTAAACCCGTTTGTAATTCTTTATTATTATTCAGACATTTCTTTTGAGATTAGTGCAGTTGAATTAGCTCAGTTAGTAGACGGTACTCCAACAGCTGCGGCATGTACCCCAACAGCTACAGATGGTGCCTGTGTTGATGACGGTACTGAGGCTTTAGGTGTGCAAACTATCTCTGAATTAGGTGACGGATCCGTTTCTGCGACTGCCCATACAGGTGGAGCGGGAAGCAATTCTATCTCGGTTGAAATAAATAATGCTTGGGCGGTTAGATCGTTAGCAACTACATTAACAGCGGGTGTGGCAGGTCCGGCTACATTAACCGGTGGTGGTGGTTCCATTGCTATCTCTAACGGTGCTACTAATGATACCGGCTCAACCGCTGGTTTAGCAATTCAGCAAGGCGATATCGTTTTTGACATGGATATAACCAATGCAACTGGAGCCACGGCTGCTTACACTGGTGATTTCATTATCACTGTTGCTGGGATGTAATAAGTAATACCTATGCAGCTTAGATAATTGTTTATTTTGAATTATAAAAATATAAAGGTGCTTTCGTTGCTAGCGTTAGCCTTTTCTTTATTACAGCCAATAACTGTGTTGGCTGCAAGTGATCAAGATATTGACGGAATTCGTTTTCGTGTTGAAGATATTGAGATCCCTAAAGTTAGGGTAAGTGATATTTTAGGCAGTAATCAAGCTAATCAGCAAAGAGCTCAGGTAAGCACTAATAGTAATTTTGGTACTCGTACTGTTATCGTATTAGGAAGTGGCGTTGATGCTCAAATAGCTAATTCGCTGGCTAACGACCCGTTTGATGCGATGATTGATAACACCACCCGCTTTAAAATAAATTTGTTATGGCGCGCTAATATTGACATCGGTGTTTGGAATTCATCATGGACCGAAGACTCTGTGACTGTAATTAATAGTGGGTCTACCATTTTGATGACTCATCAAGATGGGGCTGGTAGCGGTACTATCGTGATTACCCCCACTACTTTTGATCGGCCAACACGATACAGAAATAATGGTGATCCAAAGCGAATTGATAATGGAGTAGAATTCCAACTTGATATTACTAATGCAAAAAAAAATGGTATATATCAAGTTAATACGAACAGCATTACAGTAGAAGTTACAGCAGATTTTTTATAGTTGTTAACAGGCCTGCACTGGAGAGTATTGATAGATGGATTTTGTGAATAATAAGATTATAACCACTGCTTTATTGTTATGTATGTTACTGGCTAATCAGTCTTTTGCTCAAAAAAAGCCAAGTATGCAGCCTCATGTAGGTTTCTCTCCTGCTCGTTTTAATGTCAGCCTAGATTCCGGCACAGTTAATGAGACTATTAATGTAATTAATTTAACAGATAAAGCTCAACGATTAGTTGTTGAAGTTGGCCCTTGGACTTTAGATGAATCGAGTAAAGTCGTAGATCTAGAACCGAGTAAAACTAGCCTTGATCAATGGATGATTATTAACCCTACCGATGCAACTATTAAGCCTAAAGAAACACGTTCAATTCGATGGGCTATATTGCCGAAATTAAAACCTGTCGATGGTGAACATAGGGTAATGGTTTACTTAACTGAAATATCTGAAAAAGGGGAACAGGAAAGCGGTATTTCGCTAACGTATCGATTTGGTATTCCTATTTATGTCAATGTGGGGGATATCAAACGTATCGGTGTTTTAAATAATGTTAAAAAAAATATCGATAAACCGAAAACCCCAGCCATTGGTTTAGATATATCATCTAACGGCAATGCTTATGTTCGAATAGACGGGGGATATGGGGTGTGGGAAAAGTCTGTTTGGCCAGGTGAAGAGTCTGCATTAGACGCATTAATTGATGCTGAGGGTATCGTAAACCCGCAGTATGCTAACAATAGTGTTCTCGCCGGTATACCTGACAGACCTGTGTTGCCAGGTCATACGAGAACAATATGGTTTCAGCCGCTAATTCCTGAGCTGGACGCTAAACTTTATAAAAAGGGGTCTAAGGTTGATTTAATGATTATGTTGTCATTTTCATTAGGTGAGACGGAGTATAAGCGTGCGGTACCGCTTTCCGTTGTAATGTAATTGTTATGCTACGTTGGGTTGCTGTCTTTTTAATGCTTGTTTTACCGTATGCTCAGGCGCAACAAATAGTTGCTAATGGCCCTCAAGTCGATTCTCTAGATGCACAATTTTTTAGCCAGTTAGATACATATTCTTACCAGAAATTTGGCAATGTAGGTGGTGTTTATAGCACCGGTAAAGCTAAGCCTGCTGAGAGTTTGTTAGTTGGCTTAATAATTGATGGAACTGAGGTTGGTGTCATTCACATTCTGGCCGATGACAATGAGTATTATTTCCCACTTAGTACATTATTGCCTCACTTGGGAGTTGGGGCGAGAATTGTCGGTGGAGGTTTAAACGTATCATCACCTGGCGGTGATGTGTATTTAGAACGGGATAGCTTAGTTTATACTCAGGATTTGGTGTTTGTTAAACAAAGCGCGTTAATCAATAAGTTAAAGCTTGATATAGAATTTGACGAATCTTTATATGCGATAAAAGTTTTATTGCCGTGGTGGAGTGAACAGGACGGTAGTGGATGGGCAGTTCTAATTTTCCTCGAGGCAATATAGATTTTCCCCCATCAAGTTTTAGTTTACGTAAAGCTCAAGCCGAGTATTTTTACGATAAAAATGATCTTAGTGAAAGAGATTCAGCGCAATATACATTTGCTGGTGCCGCTGTTGACGGCGGTTGGTTTTTACGGGCAGCTGATAATCTTCACGATGAGATTCGACTGGATGAATGGTTTTGGATTCGTCAATATGATTATCAACAACTGTTAATTGGTAAAAACCCTACTGGAATACACCCATTGGTGCCGAATATTGAAGTGTCAGGGGCATCATATATTTTTAGCTCTGAGAAGTTTGATCTTGATAGTACTGATGATATTTCACGTAGTAGTTTTGCCCGTGAAAGTGGCAGCTCTGTTAGAGATATTATCGGCGAAGGTAGTGCTGGTGACATTGCTCAGTTGGTGATTAATGGTGCTATTATTTCTCGCGTGAGGGTCAGACTTGATGGGGTATATGAATTCTTAGATGTTGAATTACCCTCTAGAGGATATAACGATATTCAGATTAGGCTATTCGATAGAGGTAGTTTAACGTTAACTGATACACATGATTATTCCGTATCGTCAAACTCAGTTGTTGAAAATGTCGGTGAGTTTACTGTATATGCGTCGGGAGGCAAGCAAGGTAATGTCCTTGACGAGCGTCAAGACAGCAAGCCTGACGCGGGCATGGTTAGCGTACGTTATGGTCTGTTTGAAGATTTCACTGTTGAAGCGGGCTTTCAAGATAACGGTAATATTGATTATCAATTATTTGGCATAAATAGCTCATTTGCAAAAAATTGGTTTGGAGCAGTGTCAGTCAGTGAGAGCAGCTTTTCGGGAAAAGGTTACCAAGTAGAATTGTCTGGAGTTGGTGATGGCTGGAAGTTTGATTTGTTGAGTAATGATTATGAGGATCTCTATTTTTCTGAATCTAGTTCTAATGCGTGGAATCGCCGAGCTAATTATCGTCAAATCATCAACGATAGTTGGACATCGGGCTTTGTTGCGGTAGATGACTATAACGGTTCGGGTCGCGAGAGGTTTATATTACCTTCTGTGTGGTATTACCTTGATAGTGTTTTATCCATTGGCGCGGTGCCAAATAATACCGGTTCATATCGTATAGACGGTTCTGTGTTTGCTTTCGAAAAAGACAGATTTACTTTTAACTATGAAGATGATTTTTATCGAGCGGAATACGTTCATTCGTTAACTCCCAATACTGAGTTTTATTTAGAAAGTTCATATACTCCCAATTTCGCTGCTCGTCATGAGGCTGGTGGGCGTTGGTATTTTGATGGCTATAATCAAGTGAACGAGTTGAGAGCTGGTATTGTTGGTCTGAATAATGGGAAGTTTGGGTATAATATTGACTGGCGCACGCAGTTGTATCCTGGCGTTACATCTTCATTGCGGTTGGATGATGAACCGTCTGGTAATGCTCGGGCAGATACGAATGTTGGGTTACAAATTCAATGGGAATTGTCGTTAAATTTTTCCTTTGTACAAGGCAGCATTGTCCCTGCGTCTCGCTCCTTTGGTTCTGCGTCCTCAGGTTCTGTTTCTGGTGAGCTATTGGTAGGCGGTAAGTCTATTGGAAATATTGAAAATCTTGATCGGATATCGATATCTCTTAATGGTAGAACGCGTGATGTCGATTTAGCTAACGCCTATTTCTTTATCGATTCCATAGCGCCGGGTATATATGACGTTCGCTTGGATGGAGAGTATTTGCCAATTCAATATACTCCAGATGAGCGTATTTATAAAATGGAGGTAAAGCGTGGTGCTGTTACTTCATTCTCCCTCAACGTTAGTGAATCATATTCAGTGGCTGGTCGTGCGGTAACTGTTGGAGGTTTTAGGTTTGTCGGCCAAAAAGTCACTATATTTGACGAGACTGGCAATAATGTTTCGCGGGTTGTGACCGATCAATTTGGATTATATCGAGTCAATTCACTTGTGCCGGGGACATATCAGTTTGTTTTAGAGTTCGTTGATGATTCCGGCAATAATAGAAAAGTATCAAAAGAAGTGGTCGTTACCAACGAGTTTTTATTCGGCCAAGATATTGTGGTGCAAGATGGGGCAGGAGAAGAAATTAGCCTTGTAAAACCCACTGTACTAAAAGTAATAGTTATTAATGACAACTTTGAGGCGGTCGATACAACAGCTGTTGTGGCTGGCGATGTCAATGAAGCTCCTGTACTGCCGTAATCGCTTCGTCTTCTGGGCCTGAGGTTAACGTGACTCTCATTCATCTTGAAGTTTGCCCAAGTGATGGTTCAGACTCATTTATTCAGTTGGCGACTTATTTCGACAGCCAGCAGGCGAAAAATCAGCTAGCCAAATTTAACATTGGCGGTTCATATATTAAGTATTACCAGCGCGCTAATAATGGTCGAGTCGAGTATCATATTGTGGTTGGTCCCTACGCCCAATCCAAAGCTGAGCTTAAAGTCATTGCTCGTCGTTATGAAGAGTTGTTGGGCTTTGACAGTTGGATTAAAGAAAAGCCACGCGAGTTAATGCGTCGTTATAATTAAGCGGACGCAGTGTCTTTATTTTATGCTAATGCTAATGCTAATGCTAATGCTAATGCTAATGCTAATGCTAATGCTAATGCTAATGCTAATGCTAATGCTAATGCGTATTGGTTTCGGTAAGGGCTTCTTGTTTTTAAATAATATTTTTTAACTTTATATAGCGTAGAGCTAATCAATATATCTTATTGATTCTATTGGATTTTCTAAAATTAGGCCTAGACTTTAAAATGGGCCAATATCTACATATAGTGTAAATATTCTAAATTTGCACTTTTAAACACTACATCTTGTGTTAGACTTTTCCATATTGGCGGCGTTAAATTGATGTTTTGACATCAGTTAATGCGTTTATGCCTACGTATATAGATTATTAATACAAAAAACATATAGACAAAAAGTCCTGATAGGAACCTGACAAATGACGCGTTTAGAATTGGCTAAATCACCGAACGAAATGAAAGAAATTCCCCTACAAGCGGCATCGTTTGATATTTGGGATAAGAAGTATCGCTTGAAAGACAAAGCGGGTAACGCCGTGGATACGGACATAGATGCAACCTACGCACGAGTTGCTAAAGCGTTATCTGATGTTGAAGAAACAGAAGAAAAACGCCAAGAATGGCATGAGAAGTTTTTATGGGCACTGCGCCATGGCGCTATTCCCGCTGGCCGTATTACGTCAAATGCTGGTGCCTTAGCGCATAAGCCTGCAACCTCGACTATTAACTGTACTGTCTCGGGTACTATTCCTGATTCAATGCATGGCATTTTGAACCGTAACCTTGAAGCTGGGCTAACTCTAAAAGCGGGTTGTGGTATTGGTTATGAATATTCAACGCTGCGACCTAAAGGCGCGTATGTGTCAGGTGCCGGTGCATATACGTCTGGACCATTGTCGTTCATGGATATCTTCGACAAAATGTGTTTTACCGTGTCTTCAGCTGGTGGTCGTCGTGGTGCCCAAATGGCTACCTTTGACATTGCTCACCCTGATGCAATCGAATTTATCAAAGCCAAGCGTGAAGACGGCCGTCTGCGTCAATTCAACTTGTCATTGCTAATTACTGAAGAGTTTATGCAGGCAGTTAAGAACGACACCGACTGGGCATTCTCTTTCCCTTTGTCACAGTCTGAACTTGAAGATGTTGACATGGAAAGCCCTGAGCAAGTTGTTTGGCGTGAAATGCAAGCCGGTGACAACGACATCGTCAATGATGATGGCTTAGTCGCCTGTCGCGTTTACCAAACGATTAAGGCGTCTAAATTGTGGAATGTCATCATGGCATCTACCTATGATTTTGCTGAGCCTGGCTTCATCCTGATCGATAAAGTGAATGAGATGAACAACAACTGGTTCTGCGAAGATATTCGTGCAACCAACCCATGTGGTGAACAGCCATTGCCACCTTATGGTAGCTGTTTGTTGGGTTCGGTTAACTTAACCCGTTTTGTTAACGAGCCATTTACCGAAAATGCTGTTTTTGACTGGGAGAAATTCCGCGAAGTGGTGTCTATTTTCACCAGAATGCTAGACAACGTCGTTGAAATTAATGGTTTGCCATTAGAACAGCAGCGCCATGAAATTATCAGCAAGCGTCGGCACGGTATGGGCTTTCTAGGTTTAGGTTCAACTCTTGCCTGTTTGCGCATGCAATACGGTGACGACGGCTCGTTAGAGTTCACTGAAAAAGTAAGCCAAGAACTTGCAGTTACTGGCTGGAAGGCAGCGCTTGAGTTGTCTGAAGAAAAAGGCCCAGCGCCGATAATGAACGAAGAATTTGAAGTAACTCCTGACATGATGCGCAAGCGACCTGAAATGGGCACTGACGGTATTAAAGTTGGCGACAAAGTAAAAGGTAGTGTGTTGCATGCTAAATACAGCCGCTATATGCAACGTGTTGCTGAAGTAGAGCCCGAGCTATGTGAAGCCCTAGCAGAGAAGGGTGCTCGCTTTAGTCATCACTCGTCTATTGCACCTACAGGCACTATTTCTTTATCACTGGCTAACAATGCCAGTAACGGTATTGAACCAAGCTTTGCCCATCACTATTCACGTAACGTAATTCGTGAAGGCCGTAAGGCTAAAGAGAAAGTCGATGTTTTCTCTTATGAGTTGTTGGCTTACCGTGAATTGATTAACGCCAAAGCAATGCCGTTTGCCACTGATGAAGAAACTAAGTTACCTGATTACTTTATCAGCGCTGACGATATTCATCCTAAACAGCATGTAGACGTGCAAGCCGCTTCACAAAAATGGATTGATTCATCTATTTCTAAAACAGCTAACGTACCAACTGACTATAACTACGAAGACTTTAAAGATATTTATCTTTATGCCTACGAGAAAGGTTTGAAAGGTTGCACTACTTTCCGCTTTAACCCTGAAGCATTCCAAGGTGTATTAGTAAAAGAGTCCGATCTAGAAAATACTACCTATCAGTTTGCTTTAGCCGATGGTTCAAGCATTGATGTTAAAGGTAACGAAGAGATTGAATATGACGGTGAAACGCACACTGCGGCCAACCTATTCGACGCATTAAAAGAAGGCTATTACGGTAAGCTTTAAAGCTGCCCGTATAGCAACAAGGGACACGAGAGAGATAACAATGGCTATTAAAATAGATAGTGAAATAACCGGCTACAAAGTTGTTAAAAACGACGAGCCAGCACTCGCAGTAGAAGAGCAGAAAACTGCTGATATTGTGCACATGCATGAGAAAGTAGATCGTCCTGAGATGTTGCACGGCTCTACTTATAAAATCAAAACGCCTGTTTCAGAGCATGCGCTTTATATTACTATTAACGACATTATTTTGAATCAAGGCACTGAGCATGAACTGCGTCGCCCATTTGAAGTATTCATCAACTCTAAAAACTTAGACCACTATCAATGGATTGTGGCGCTAACGCGGGTAATGTCTGCGGTATTTAGAAAGGGCGGCGACGTGACTTTCTTAGTCGATGAAATGAAGGCAGTATTTGATCCCCAAGGTGGTTACTTTAAAAAAGGTGGTCGCTTCATGCCATCAATGGTTGCTGAAATTGGCTATGTGATTGAAAACCATTTACAAGTGATCGGATTGTTAACCTCAGTTGGCTTAGATGAAGGACAGAAAAAGCTAATCGCTGCTAAGCGCGCTGAATATGAAGCTCATGAAAAAGCAGACGCGGTAGTTGACGACGGCGGTGAGTTTCCATCAACGGCTCAGATGTGCGTTAAGTGTAATACCAAGGCTAAAATCATGATGGACGGCTGTGTTACCTGTCTTAACTGCGGCGACTCTAAGTGTAATTAAAACTGTTTGCCTTAAGTAACCAAAGCCCGCGACCAAGCGGGCTTTTTTATGGACAACAATAAAGTGAACGATATTGGACAGTTAAATCGTTGTGCACTGTAGGGCCAGTCGTTAATATGGTTTAACAATAAACTTATAAATAGAGTGATTATATGACAACAACGAAATGGCAGGCTTTGGCGGTTTATGGATTAATGGCAATTGCCTCAGCAGTATTTAACTCCACCATATTAGTTACTATTGTTGAATGGTTATTTATTGGCTTGCTAGTTGTGCACCTGTTTGAGTTTTTTATGGTTTACAAAGTGCTTAAAGCATCGCCAGGACCAATGGCCGGTCATTTTCTTCACACCCTAGTATTTGGCTTCGTCCATTGGCTGCCATTAAAGAAAAGCCAAGCTTAGTATTATTACTCATAATAAAAACGGTGGTCACTATGAGTGCAGGTTTCACAGCTAAAAATGTACTAAATATGGTGGGCAAAGTAGCCCTTATTACCGGAGCAAATACTGGCTTTGGTTTTTAAGCCGCAAAAGTTCTGGCTACAAATAATGCGCGGGTAATTATAGCTTGTCGTAATGTTGATAAAGTAAAAGTAGCAGTCGCGGCAATTCAAGCAGCAGCGCCTGCTGCTGACGTGTAGTCAATCACCTTAAGTCTAGATGACTAAGCAGTGTTAAACGTGCAATTAGCGAACTTAGCGGCCTAGATAAGCTAGATTTATTGATTAACAACGCTGGCATTATGGTGCCGCCGTGAGAGCGCACCACCGACGGCTTTGAATCTCAGTTTGGGATTAATCATTTGGACCCCTTTGCATTAACGGGTTTGTTGTTAGACAAAATGATTCACTGTTGTGGCGCACGGATTATCAATACCAGCAGTCTTGCCGCCAACAGCGACAAAATACTGTTTGATGACGTCAATGCTGACCACGGCTACGAAGCTATGCAACGCTGCTGCATGAGCAAGCTTACCAACTTGATGTATTCAGCCGAGCTTGATCAACGCTTGGGAAAAGCCGGGGCACAGTGCATATCGATCGCTTGTCATCCTGGTGTGGCAACCACCGAATTGTCGCGCTATTTGCCAGGCTGGATTTCAATCGCTGAGCCGTTAGTTAAGTTTTTATTTAATACCGCCGAACAGGGCGCATGGCCAACTTTGCAGGCCGCCACCGATCCATCTTCTGACAGAGGCGGCTATTACGGGCCTTCACGTCGTCGTCAAACCTCTGGCCCGTCAATAAAAATAACAGGCGAGCGTAAAAATAGTAAACAAGCGCAGCAGCTTTGGCAGTTGTCAGAACAAATGACCGGTGTCAGTTACTTATAAAGCTATTGCCAATGTTTTTGTAAAAGGCCCGGCGGGGTCTTTGTGACCTCTGGCTTACAGCTAAATATTAGACGTGAGTTGTGAGCTGGCTATGCGTATAATTCGGCTAATTATTTTAGTCCATTTCGGAGATATACCAGAATGACCGTGCGCACCCGCATAGCTCCTTCACCTACTGGCGACCCACACGTAGGCACCGCCTACGTGGCCTTGTTTAATATGGCTTTTGCCAAAAGCCAAGGTGGGCAGTTTTTACTGCGCATAGAAGATACCGACCAAGCCCGTTCTACCCCTGAATCTGAACAAACTATTTTAGATGCGCTGCGTTGGTTAGGGCTCGATTGGGATGAAGGGCCTGATGTTGGCGGCCCCCATGGGCCTTATCGCCAAAGCGAGCGCAGCGATATATACGCCAAATACACGCAGCAATTAGTTGATAGCGAACATGCCTTTTGTTGTTTCTGTACCACTCAGCGCCTCGACGGTTTGCGTAAAGAGCAAATGGAAAATCAGCAGCAACTGGGTTATGACGGCCATTGTGTGCATTTAAGCAGTGATGAAGTAGCCGAGCGCAAAGCGGCGGGCGAAGACCATGTAGTCAGAATGAAAGTACCACGTGAAGGCAGCTGTAATTTTAACGATCGCCTGCGTGGTGAAATCAGTATCGACTGGACTCAAATTGACATGCAAGTGTTAATGAAAGCCGATGGCATGCCGACCTATCATTTAGCCAATGTGGTTGATGACCACTTAATGGAAATTACTCACGTTATTCGCGGTGAAGAATGGATTAACTCAGCCCCCAAACATATTTTGCTATACCAATATTTTGGTTGGGATCTGCCAGATTTTATTCACCTGCCGCTACTGCGCAATGTTGATAAAAGTAAACTATCAAAGCGTAAAAACCCCACCAGTATTTTGTATTACCAGCGTATGGGTTATCTACCTGAAGCGATGCTTAACTATTTGGGCCGCATGGGTTGGTCAATGCCCGATGAGCGTGAGAAGTTTACCTTCGCTGAAATGCTGGCAGAGTTTGATATCCAAAGAGTGTCACTCGGTGGCCCCGTATTTGACGTAGAAAAACTTAGCTGGCTAAACGGCATGTGGATACGAGAAGACTTAACTGACGAGCAACTAGCCGACAAACTTATCGAATGGGCCTTAAACAAAGACCGCTTACTAGAGTTTTTACCTCATGCTCGTCAACGCATGGAAACCTTTTCAGACCTAGCGCCGCTGGGCTCATACTTACTGTCAGGCAAGTTAGACCTTACCGAAGAAGCTATCTGTGGCGGCCAAGAAGTCGATCAAGTGATATCTATTCTGCAGTTTGCCCTATGGCGCCTAGAAGCAATGCGCAGCTGGCAGCGCGATGACATATTTAGTGAGCTAAAGTCAGTTGCCGAAGGCATGGAGGTAAAACTCAAGCCGTTTTTAGCCCCATTATTTATCGCCATAGCCGGTAATGCAGCATCCATATCAGTGATGGATTCTATGGTGTTGCTAGGCCCAGATATGAGCCGAGCACGGCTTCGCAGTGCAATAGACGTATTAGGCGGCGTCGGTAAGAAAAAACTGAAAAAGTTAGAAAAAGCTTACTACGCATTAGAGACCAATTAATCGGTCTCAAAGGCTTATTCTGCCTTGACTTGACCCTAGGGCGCCCATAGAATGGCGCCTGATTTTTGGGGCCTTAGCTCAGCTGGGAGAGCGCAACACTGGCAGTGTTGAGGTCAGCGGTTCGATCCCGCTAGGCTCCACCAAACAAGTGAAAAAGCCGTGCCTTTGGGTGCGGCTTTTTTATTGTCTGATAGTTATTGGGAAGGAGTTTAAGCTCTCGGTTCACAAGGAGCGCAGCGACGCAGAGCGCCCATCAGGGCGACCCCAACGGGGAGAGGCGCTTGCGCCGAATAATCCCGCTAGGCTCCACCAAATACAAACCCTGCATCGAAAGATGTGGGGTTTTTATTTGGGCGAATGTTAATGAGCTGAACCGCTGATAAAATTGCTAGGAGCAATTTTAGTCAATCATATGAAATATGATGATCCGAAGGATGGAATACATGGATGTATTCCACAAAGCGGTTACACAAACATTGCGCAGCAATTTTGATCGCCCATCAGGGCGACCCCAAAGGGGTGAGGCGCTTGCGCCGAATAATCCCGCTAGGCTCCACCAAATATAAAACCCTGCATCGAAAGATACGGGTTTTTTATTGTCTGTTAGTTAGTGATTTATTTGATCGTGGATTACATTTAATTCCAGCTATCCATCATCGAAATCTTAGGGAAGATGCGTTTAAAAATTGGGGAAGGGCAGTAGTCTGAAATTTAAGTATAGACTTACTTGGCTAAGGTAGATTAACTTGCCAATACTCTTGTGAGTATTGTCGATCGAGTTGATAAACGTCGATACTTTATCTGTGTTGCTGATGTGTGCTCCTCCATTCGCGGGCTGATACCCCATATTTCTTTTTAAAGGCTTTTGAAAACGCACTTAAATCATTAAAACAAAGCCTCTGGGCGATATACGTCAAAGGGTTGTCACTATTCGTTAGTAGATTTTCCGCTATTTCAAAGCGACACTCGTTGAGTAATTCGCTATAGTTTGTTCTCATTTCCTTGAGCTTGCGTTGAATTGTTCGTGTTTTGTAGGGAAGAAGTAAGGCCAATGCTTCAATGTCAGACCTTCCCATGACAAGATTTTTCTGAATCATCAATTTAACGGTTTCCCGGAAATCAGGTTTATCGGCTAGGTGCAAGCTTGTGAGGTATTCCGACAGCAGCTCATGAGCATTGTCGTCGCGAGCAGGCAGTTTGTGGTCAAGAAATTGGCTGGGGAAAAATACTGCATCCTGCTCCCCGTCAAATTGAATCGGGCATCCAAAGTGATTTTTCAAAGACGCAGCATAACCAGTGTCTTTGAATGTAAACGAGATGCTTGAAGGCTCCCATTTGTTATCGGTCACGTCCCTGAGCATTCCGTGAAGTGAAGCAAAAAAAAGAATACTTCCCTGAGGATATCGTGTGCTTTCTCGTGTATCTAGAGATCGTGAAAAGCAGGTCACTTTGGCCCATGTTTCCAGAGAGTATTGCATGCCAATAGCACGTGCTCTCACATGATTCCGTACACCCTCAATCGCCTGTTTAAAGGTTTTCGCCGCGCGGCCATAGGCTACAGTGTCACGATTGTAGCCAATTTCCTTGCGTTTCTCGACAAGGAGTAGGGCAAAATCAACGCGGTCCAATTGTCGGGCAGCGACTTCTAATAGGTAGGCACAATAACTGTAGGGTATAAGCTCTGCCGTACCATAGAGTATATTGCCAGGGCACCCGGTTTCTGCGAGTAACTTACTGACATCTCCGCCAAGCTCCTCATAGAGTTCGGCTGTACCCGCCAAATATGTTCCTAACACGCTTGCACTCAAAAAGACCTCCTATTTTTAGATTCAGTTGAGCCTACGTCGTACAATTTAGTGACGTAAACCGACAAATAGGTGTCGCATAATGGCAAATTTGGTATTGCCTTTCAAGCTATTGTGGATACCAATACGTGAATGTTACATACGCAGATAGCTATTTAAACATTGCGTGGCCATCAGGTTAGCCCTGTTACGAAAGGTAATATTAATGTGAAAATTACTCGACGTATAAAAATAGTCTATCTGACCTAGGTGTTGGCTGGCCCCTATTGAAATAATGAGCTTCAATAACGAAAGTAAGTAGTTTTATGAAATTAAAAGGTAATTTTTTATACTTTGGCTGAATTACTTTGTCAGTCTCTTATTTTCCCCCACGTACTATTATATATAGTACTTTAGGCAGTTCCTACTAGTAGGAACTGCCATTTTTTATGCTCACATGTTAACTCAGCCTTTCGATATGATTATTGGCGAATACTTATAAACGCCATACTTTTCCTCACGATATCATCAGCTATGCGGTTTGCACCTTTTATCGTTTTAATCAAATTTTTCGATATGTTAACTGTAGTGTATAAGCTCTGTTGTACCATAGATTATATTGCTAGGGCACTCCGTTTCTGCCAGTAACTTACTGACATCCCCGCCAAATATGTTCCCAACATGCTTACACTCAAAAGACCTCCTATTTTAGATTCGGCTGAGTCTACTTCATGCAGTATTGTGACGTAAATAGACAAATGAGTGTCGTGTAATGCCAAGTTAGATGTTGACTTTCAAGCTACTGTGAATGCTGATACGTGAATGTTACATACGCAGATAGCTATTTTAGCATTGCGGGGCCATCAGGTTAGCCCTGTAACGAGAGGTGATATTAATGTCCAAATTACTCGACGGTATAAAAATAGTCGACTTGACCCATGTGTTGGCTGGGCCCTATTGTACCTATCAGTTGGGTTTACTCGGGGCAGACATTACTCGCATTGAAAACCCGGCTGCAGTTGACTTGCCTCGTATACTTGACGCAGATCCTGCTCGTCTGGCCAAAGGCATGGGAGCGGGATTTATTGCAGCCAATGCCAATAAGCGCTCCGTCGCAATAGATCTGAGCAGTAAAGAAGGCCAGGACCTTGCCCGCCAACTTATCGCAAATGCTGATGTAGTGATCGAGAATTTTCGACCCGGCGTTCTTAAAAAGTATGGCCTAGATGCTAAGGCATTGACTCAGGAAGATTCACATCTAATTTATTGCTCGATCAGTGGCTTCGGACAGGATAGTAGCTGGAAGGATCGACCTGCCTATGACGACATTATTCAGGCGATGTCAGGCTTCATGGCCATCACAGGTACTGAGGAAAGTGGACCAGTAATGGCCGGATTCCCTCTCATCGACTATTTAACAGGATTGATGGCGGCCTTCGCTATCTCAGCGGCTGTTGCCAAACAGGCTCGTACCGGAGAAGGCGAGGTGCTAGATGTTGCGATGCTGGATTCGGCCATGTCTATTATGGGGCCTGTGTTTGCCATGCATCACATTGGTGACGCACCCGTCGCCCTACGCGGCAACCGCTCCTTTTCGGGTAGTCCATTTTCGGGTACGTACACTACCGCAGATGGGGCGATTATCGTCACTGCCAATACTCCAGCTCAAGTAAAAAGTCTTTTGAAGGTTCTCAAGTTAGACGGTCTTTGGGATAACCCAAAAGTGCGCAATTGGCGAGAAAACTCTGAGGTATTGGAACTGATTTCTGGCAGTCTGACAGCGGCGATTGCTGCGAAGTCAGCTGACGAATGGGAGGTCTTACTAAATCTCGCGCATGTACCGGCGGGCAAACTTCGCAGTATGCCAGAGACGCTCAAATTGCCTTATTCCAAGGAAAGAGGTTTTGTTCACAAGGTGGATATTCCGGAGCTAGGTCGAGAATACTCAGTTCCCGGAGTTGGTTTTCTCGCAGGTGGAATAAATGGTTATGTTGAGTCTGCCCCGCCGGTTTTGGGAGAGCATACTGTCGAGGTCCTCAGAGAAACGGGATTGTCCGATCAGGAAATTGCAGGTCTGCAGAAAGCTGGAGTCATCAGCATCTATGACAAGACCGAGCACCCAACTAACAAGTGATTATCGCCTATTATTTATTACAAATCCTTATACGTTAATCTGTGAGAAATATCATGTCAGAGCAAGAATATGTCACGCTAGAAATGTCCGAAAATATTGGTGTGGTGACCTTTAGTAGTCCTCCTAATAACTTTATGACCTTGCAGGCCTTAGAGGAATTCCAGTGGGCATTCAAAAAGTTGGATGCCGATGACCACTGCCGTGCCATTGTCTTGGCCGCTGAGGGAAAGGTGTTCTGCGCCGGGGCGGATTTTGCGGCGGGTCAGGCAGAAGGAATTGATCCCAATGAGGTGTTGTCGAATTTCTACAGAGTTGCAATGACACTTTTTGAGACAAAAAAGCTCATTGTGGCGGCGGTCCAGGGCGCGGCGATCGGCGCCGGTTTTGGCTTGAGCCTGCTGGCAGATTTTCGCATCGCTTGCCCTGAATCGACTTTCAGTGCAAATTTTACCCGCCTTGGAATCCATCCCGGATTTGGAATGTCAATAACACTCCCTCGAATAATTGGCGTCAGTAATGCTGAATTACTGTTTTACACCGGTAGGCGTATCAAAGGCCAGGAAGCTATGAATTTGGGTTTGCTAAGCGAGTTGGTCGAACGCGATGATGTGCTTGCGTCTGCAGTGAATCTGGCCAAAGAGATTGCATCCTGTGCACCACTGGCAGTGCAGAATACCAGAGCCACAATGAGAATGGATTTGGCAGAGCAGGTTCGCACCGCCAATAAGCGTGAACAAGCACTGCAGATGGTGCAGATGAAAACTAAAGACTTTGGTGAGGCAATAAAAGCCTTACACGAAAGGCGAGAGCCTGAGTTTACAGGGAGCTGATAGTAAGCAAGAAGCAACAGTTGACAATCAACCCAAGGATTACAAAAAAACATGCCTGAATATGAATCAGTCTGTGATACTAAAAATAAGCTCCGACCCGATGAATACCCGAGCTCTCGGGAAGCAAACTATATTCTGGGTTTGATGTTTTTAGCTTACGTCCTTTCATTTATTGATCGGCAAGTCCTTAGCGTGCTGGTAGGCCCCATTAAGGAAGATCTTGGGCTAAGTGATTTTCAATTTAGTTTACTGCAAGGCGCTGCGTTCGTAATTCTTTATAGTGTGATGGCGATTCCTCTAGGCCGATTGACAGATACTAAGAACCGAAAACGCATCGTCGCTATAGGGGTTTTTGGCTGGAGTTTGATGACCATCGGTTGTGGCATGGCGAAAAGCTTTGGGCAGCTTTTTGTGATGAGAATGGGTGTTGGTGTAGGCGAGGCAGCGTTATCCCCAGCAGCCTATTCGATGATTTCTGATAGCTTTACCCGAGAAAAACTGACGCGAGCTATGGCTATTTATAAGGCCGGTTTGTATGTCGGAGGTGGCCTGGCATTGGTTCTGGGTGGTTACATATACGACTACTATGCTGCGATACCTGATTTGTCATTTCCCCTATTGGGCGCTATAAACGCTTGGCAGGCAACCTTCGTTACCGTGGGGCTGCCAGGGTTCTTGCTGTCCTTTATGATTCTCTTTATTAAAGAGCCCACCCGTAAAGGCATGATCCGATCCGATGATGGCAGTCTGCCAGCGTCACTGAAAGTCCGAGAAGTTTTTGCCTTTATGTTTGTTGAACACCGCCAGCTATATATCAGTCTGTTTGTGGGCTGTTCGATACTGGCTATTGTGGCAGCGGGCTATTCGTCCTGGTTCACCGAAATGTTGATTCGCAATTTTTCTTTGCAGCGCAGTCATGCAGGTTCGCTGGTGGGGTCGGTGTTTATTTTCTCGGGACTTCTGGGTGTTTTTTCAGGGCCAGTCTTTGTTGGATTTTTTCAAAGACGTAATTTTTCTGACTCGAATATGCGTGTCCTAATGTTTTTATCCATTGCTCTTATTCCAACGTCAATTGCCGCCCCACAGATGTCAAACTACGTTATGGCACTGGTTCTGCTGAGCGTCACTGTGTTTTTCCAAGCCTCTTATATGGGTGTTGCCGCCGCTGCTGTTCAAATGGTGACGCCTAACCAGATGCGCGGCCAAGCGACCGCCGTCTATATGTTTGCCACCAATATGCTGGGACTGGCACTGGGCTCAACCATGGTCGCTGTGCTCACCGATTTTGTATTTATTGATGAAGGTGCGCTGATGCATTCCCTGTCGCTTATTTCAGCTGGCCTGCTGCCAGTGGCCGCATGGTTTTTTTGGCGGGGATTGAATGCGTTTTCTGCCGCGGTTAAAAAATCTGAGGACTGGAGTTAATTTCAACAAGTTGATCAACGATGACAAAAAAATATGTAACAAGCAATGTATGTGACAAGTAAGGGTGCAGCGGCACTGATATTAAATGAGTAGAAATACGGAGAGAAAGATGAAGACATTCATAGATTTTGATGCGGTTGAGTTACCGGATCATCTGCGAGCTACGCGCGAGCGCGTGCGAGAATTTCTGCAGAGAGAATACCTCCCTAACAAGTCTGAGATGGGGAGCGCCTTTAGTCCGGAGTTCAGCAGACTCTGTGGTGAGGCAGGATATATTGGTATGACTTGGCCCAAGCAGTACGGAGGTGGAGAAAAAAGCTTTCTCGAGCGCTATATCGTTTGTGAGGAAATGTTGGCCGCCGGGGCCCCAGTCTGGGGGCACTGGGTTGCTGATCGTCAGTCCGGCTCGATGTTATTGGGCTATGCCTCAGAAGAGATTAAAAATGATCTTATTCCAAAAATTGTCGCCGGAGAATTATTTTTCTGCATTGGATTAAGTGAACCGGACTCTGGCTCGGATCTATTCGCCGCAAAAGCTGCCGCGAAAAAAACCAGCGAGGGTTGGGCATTAAACGGTACCAAGTTATGGACCAGTGGCGCCCGTCAAGCCCACTATATGATCGCTCTGATGCGCACCGAAAAAGCCACCGAGGATAATCGTCGCCATGGACTCACCCAGTTTTTAGTGCCCATGAATACGCCGGGGATTACTGTTCGACCGGTGAAAAATATGGCGGGAGACTCCGAGTTCAATGAGGTGCATTTCGATAATGTGATTATTCCCTCGGACAATGCCTTGGGTGAAATCAATGGTGCCTGGAAGCAGGCGAGTAAAGAACTCGCCTATGAGCGCAGTGGCTCTGAACGATTTCTGGAGACATTCAGTGTGTTTCAAGCACTGGCTGATTATGTGTATCAGAATCCCAAGGTTCATTTGCAGGAAGCCTTAGGAACTTTGGTCGCTGACCTCTATAGCTTCCGTCAAATGTCCCTGTCGGTAGCGATGATGCTTGAGCAGGGTAAAGCACCCATGGTGGAGTCTGCGCTGGTAAAAGATCTGGGCACTATATGGCAGCAGGCCTTGCCGGAGCGGGTCAGAAGCATTGTCGGTGGCGAGAGTGATTTTGGTGATCAACCTGAGCTTCGCAGCGTTATTGATAGGATGCTGAAGATTGCTCCAAAACTCACTATTCAGGGCGGCACCACGGAAGTCTTACGTGGAATTATCGCTAGAGGATTGGGCTTGCGTTAGCAGCTGAACACTGTGGTTGAGTGAAGCTTTAAATTGTATTGCACAGGTGCTACACCTCAACGACGTTTAAAATGATTGTTTAAGGAGTTAAAGATGGGACTTTCGAATACAGATACCTTACTTGCAGATGCGGTAGCAAAATTATTGGGGAATATATCCACCAACGAATTATGTTTGGCCGTAGAAAAAGGTTACTGGCCCGCTTCTGAATGGGCGCAGGTTGAAGAAATGGGACTGCCGAAGGCATGGTTACCAGAGAATCTTGGGGGCATAGAGTTGGCCCCAGTGGAGGGATTTACGATCGCCAGACTGGCCGGGCGCCATGGCACGCCCTTACCGATAGCGGAGGCCTTAATTGCATCAGCTATAGCCACGCGAGCTAAGCTGAAACTGCCGGACGCTTTGGTGCTGTTTGCCAATACGTCAGTGAACGAACCTCTGGTTATAAATGGTGACGATACGATCAGTGGAAGATGCAGTGTCACCACCTTTGCAAACCAAGCTCAATATTTGCTGCTCCCAGTACAGACCTCGACAGGCTCGCGAATTGCATTGATTGAAAATTCGGGAAATCAGTCCGCGGTGGAAAATACCATGGCCGGCGAACCCCGTTGTGAATGCGTTTTCGAAAAGGCCAAAGTACTGGCCCTATCGGATGAGACATTTTCCGATGTGCAAAAAACGATCGACGATATTGGCGCTGTGGTGCGCAGTCAGCAGATCGCCGGAGCCTCTGAGGCGATCCTGGCAATCTGTGTCAACTACGTCAATATCCGTGAACAGTTTGGCCGTCCAATAGCTAAGTTTCAGGCCATCCAGCATCACCTTGCGACTTTGGCTGGTGAGGTGGCGAGTATAGCCTGCACTGCAGATGTGGCCAGTCTCAGCTTGGTCAAAAACAACTTTGACTCGAGTGGTACCAATATTGCTATCGCATCCGCAAAGGTGCGAGCCGGTATCTCGGGAGCAAAGGTGATTCGAATTGCCCACCAGGTACATGGTGCGATCGGTTTCACTGAAAAATACGAGCTTCACCGATTTACCCGAAGAATTTGGTCTTGGCGTGAAGAGTTTGGCAACGAAATGATCTGGTCACGTCGGCTCGGTCGGCTGGTAACGGACAGTGAATCCCCCCAGCTTTGGCCTCTTGTTTGTGTCTAGTCCACATGAAGTGGCAGCGCAAGCGCTACACCGTTAGCTCTTGGCCTTAAGGTAATAGCTGCGCTGCACAGCAGTGGACGCAGCTTTACTTGAGACTGTTAATTTAAAACTTTGTATTAACGTCTTTTATAAAAAACTGTTCATAATAAACCTGAGTTATCCAATGAAACTATTCTCGCAGCTATCCTCTTCTTTATTGTTATCTGTATTGATGCTGTCTCAGTCGAGCAGTGCTGAGGACGCTCCCGCGTTTTCAGCCAAGCAATTGACAGCGTTACCCAAGGGAAATTGGATAACCAATGGCGGTAATCTCTATAACCAGCGCTATTCAAAGCTAACAGAGATTAATACCAGCAATGTAAAAGATGTAAAGGCTGAGTGGCGCACGCATTTAAATGGTTCAGGTGTAGGGCCTCCCTTTTCCGGTGAGGCGCAGCCCATTGTCTATAACGGAGTTATTTTTATTATTACTGGGGCCGATGATGTATTCGCCTTAGATGTAGAGACCGGCGAGCACCTTTGGGTTTATGAAGCCAACCTTGATCGCACAATCGATACTGTCTGTTGTGGTTGGACGAGCCGCGGTGTTGGCCTGGGTGACGGCAAGGTTTTCCTCGGCCGACTCGATGGAAAATTAATGGCCCTCGAGCAAAAAACCGGTAAAGAGCTGTGGTCGGTGCAGGCAGAGAATTGGCAGGAAGGCTATACCATTACCAGTGCCCCTTTATATTACGACGGTATGGTGATTACTGGTTTTGCCGGTGCGGAGTTTGGTTCGCGGGGGCGGGTGAAAGCCTATAACGCCGATAACGGTGAATTGATTTGGACTTTTTATACAGTCCCTGGGCCGGGTGAGCCAGGCTTTGAAACCTGGCCGCAAGATACGGATGCCTGGAAATTCGGTGGCGGTACTGTGTGGCAGACGCCAGCAGTGGATCCAGAATTGGGTTTGATGTATTTCTCTACAGGTAATGCTGGTCCAGATTACGATGGTTCGGTGCGCCCTGGGGACAATTTATACACTGCATCGATTGTTGCCGTTGATGCCAAGACGGGTGAATACCGTTGGCACTTCCAACAAGTTCACCATGATATTTGGGACTATGATGCCCCAAATCCGGTTGTTCTATTTGATGTTGATTATAAAGGCGAGCCGCGCAAAGCCTTGGCTAATCTGGCAAAAACCGGATGGGTTTACATACTTGACCGCGTCACGGGTGAGCCCTTAATTGGCATTGAAGAAAAGCCCGTTGCCCAGGATCCACGTCAAGCCACATCACCTACTCAGCCCTTTCCTATTGGTGATTCAACTGTGCCGCAATACATTGATATTGCACCTGAAGGTTATAGCTTGGTCAACCAAGGCCGTATTTTCACACCCTTTTGGGATGAAGAAGTTGTTCTGAAACCCAGTGGCATAGGCGGGGGTAATTGGCCCCCCAGTTCCTACAACCCACGAGCCGGATTACTTTACACATGCTCCAATGACCTAATGGGCGTTTTTGTCAGAACCCATGAACAGGAACCCGTGGCGGGTGAAAAATATACCAATGGCCGATCAGGAGGAACACAAATCCCCTTAAACGGCGTGTTTTCAGCGATGGATATGACCACCAATAAAGTAGTATGGAGTCAGCGCTGGAAAGACAGTTGCTGGAGTGGTTCTATTAATACTGCGGGGGATTTGGTTTTTGTCGGACGCAATGACGGTGACTTAACGGCATTGGATTCTAATACGGGCGATCAACTGTGGAATTTTCAAACCGGTGCTGGTGTCAATGCCCCGGCCACAACTTTTGAGCACAAAGGCAAACAAAAAGTGGTCGTGTATTCCGCCGGTAATCTATTTGCCGGCACGCCTTCAGGTGACAGCGTGTGGTTGTTTTCTCTGGATGGAAAAATGGGCCCGGGTAATGCGCCAGGTTCTGATTCCATTCCTAGTGTCGACGTTGAGAAAGCTAATCTTGAGGCGGGTAAAACAGTCTATTCCACCCATTGTTCGGCCTGTCATGGCAACGACGGCGGCGGCAGTCACGGTGTGGGGCCGAACATAATCGCCGTCACTTCGTCTGATGTTGTTGCTTACACAGCGACCGGAGGTAAAGGCCAGATGCCCGCTTTTAAAGAGATACTTTCTGATGCGCAATTGCGGGATGTTGCCGTATATGTTTCACAAAAATTGGGTAAGTGATTTTCCGCGCCTCGAATACTTTTAAAGTTAATCAGACGCTAGTGATCTCCACCAATACTTTGTTTGTGCTGCTGAAGTGTTTTCTTTTACTAGCTGACTGATATCCCATATCTTTTTTCAGGCTTCTGAAAACGAGTTTAAGTCTTGAAAAGGTATCGGCACGTGAAAGGGTGATAGTTATAGAACCGCTAGGTGAATACTTACATTCGTCTGTGGTCCCTTAAGCACTTGCTGCGCCCATGAGGCAAATTCCGTATTAAACTTGAAGTTGTATACGCCAGAAAATTGAAACGAAAACACTCGGGCTATGGTGAGACATTTTGTATCGACAATTTGCAAAAATAACCGATTGCTGCCGAGCGCTATAGGAATCTCAGGTAAGTACGTTCAATGAGTGGGGTGGGAAGTTGCTTGAGGTCTGAGTGTCGATTTCTCTGACCTCAAAAAGTTAGCTTCTCGATACATTTATTCTACTTATATTCTCAAATAAGGTTCATCGTGACAGTCTTGACCTGACTGTATTGCTTTAGCGCCCGTATGCCTCTCGCGCGGCCACTATCACTCTTTTTGTATCCTCCCATTGGGCCGCCTAAATGGGTATTGTGGTAAGTATTAGCTTAAACGGTTTCAGTCTTGATTTTCGTTGCCACACTATGAACACGACTGACATCTTGGCTCCAAATGCTAGAGCAACGGCTGTATTCAGTATCGTTGGTAATGCGGATAGCTTCTTCTTCAGTATCGAAAGGAATCAGAATACCGGCTGGGCCAAATATTTCTTTACGCACAATGCGTATGTCCAGAGTTACATCTGTGCAAATAGTCGGCTTGATGTATGGCCTTTGTCCAAACCTTCATCGGTTGCCTTGTCCCCACAGGTAAAAATGTTTGCCCCGTCTCTAGCGGTATCAAAATACGCCATCACCTTGTCGTACTGCATCTGGTTGGAGATTGGCCAAGGGTCGGGAAGTGGTTGTCAATTTCGATGTAAATTTGTTGCGCAGCCACTGTCAGCATCTGGCTAAACTTGTCGTAAATACCACGCTGTACCAGAACACGTGTACGTCAAGAACAAATCTGTCTACTGTTAGCGATGAAGCCAAACAACATCATGGTTATCGCTGCTTCTAGCTTGGGATCCTCAAATACAATGTTTGGAGACTTGACTCTCAGCTTAAGAGTCACTGGCATCAATTTTCTCGCAGCCAGTTCACCAATAATTTTCCCTGTGCGGACAGAGCCGGTAAACGCAATTTTTGCCAGATTAGGATGTCAAACCAGGGCCGCACCAACATCGTCACCAAAATCTGTGACCACATTTAACACGCCAGCAGGTAGACCGACCTCCGATCCAAACCTTGCAAGTTTTAAGGCCGTGAGATTAGAATATTCACTGGGCTTTAGTACCACTGTATTTCCTGCGACCAACGCTGGTGCAACTCTCCGAGCGGCCTGATTAAGCGGCGCGTTCCAAGGCGTAATTACGCCTACGACACCATAGGATTCATGGGTGGTATAAATAAATTTCTCTTGCTACCCCGGTATTATATCGGCTAAAAGTGAGGGTGCCAGACCGCCGTAGTATTCAACGTATTCCGCAGAACTCTAGACAATACTAGGTGATGCCTTAAAGGGCATACCCATATCCTGCGATTCCATATAGGGCAGTCGATCTCGGTTTTCGAGAATTACCTGTCCAACCCGATGTAGTATTTTGCCGCGCTCTATAGGAGATAAAGAGGCCCACGACTCAGATGTTTGTTCTGCAGCCGTTACAACTATGCCACATCCTTATCGTTACCCTTTTGCTACTGATGTAAAAACTGCTCCATTTGAAGGATCGTGAGTATCGAAAAAATATCCGGAAATAGGGACATGATTTTTACCATTAATAAACATTAAGAGTTGCCCCGTCATAGTGAACCTCAATAAAACTGTATTTCAAAAGATATCAAAAGGGCGCGAACGCGGCCCTTAACTTGTTCATATCAAATCATATAAAAGCTTGGTTAACCCAAATCAACTTTTATGATGTCAATGTGCCTGCGCAAGTGTGCCTCCAAATTTTATGGTTTGTATGTGGTTTAAAAAGGGGGGCTCACTTCACACAAATCGCCAAAGAGCGGATCGCGTTGTTCCATTTTCGCTTTGAAAGTCTCTGCCATATCGACCTGCGGTCGAAACATACCGCTCTGCCAATAAGACATGGCATTTAGGCTGTCCGCTACGCTATGATCGCGAGCGTAGTTGATCATTTCCTTACATCCATAGACTGCGAGCGGTGAGCGAGCCGCTATTTGGCCAGCTATATCCATCACACCATTGAGTAGGTCTAAATGATTGGCATAGACTTCATTAATTAACCCAACCGACTTGGCTTCATCCGCGTACATTTTCCGGCCGGTATAGGCCAGTTCGCGCATAAGTCCCTGTGGAATCAAGTGGGGAAGACGCTGCAGGGTGCCTAGATCTGCTGTCATCCCTAATTTTGTCTCTTCAATACTGAAGAAAGCATCTTCAGTACAATAACGACTGTCGCAGGCACTGATCATGTCGATGGCGCCACCGATACAAGCGCCGTGCGTAGCCGCGAGCACTGGCATGCGCGCAGTTTCCAGAAGATTAAAGACGGATTGTAGTTGTAGCACAGAGCGTCGCAGATTCTCACTTTGCCGGCAGGGCTCCACAGCAGAATCGTCTGTGATTCCGGTAGTGAAGACTGAGAGATCCATCCCGGCGCAAAAGTGTTTGCCAGTAGACGACAGCACGATAACGCGGGCTGTCGCTTTATCGCTGATTTGCTGTATTACCTTTGGGAACTCGACCCAGAAGTCGGTATTCATGGTGTTGTACTGATCGGGGCGAGTAAACTGCACGTGGGCAATTTTATCCTGGATGTCCAGACTCAGTGAACTGTATGTCATAGCTTTCTTACTCTTGCTAGTTGTGTGGGGGGTGGAGAGTAGCGAGGCCGTGAGTACTTTCAATAGTGTATTGAAGGTACTCACGGAATAAACCCTTGGGTAAATCGAAATTACGATCAGCCCAGACTTCAGCTTAGTTGAAGCTATACTCAACCTGAAGACCAACTACCCGGCCTTTTTGCAGCGGGGAGAAGGTGCCACCCAATGGGATCGGGCCAGCCGTATCAGGCAGCCCGAGGTCACCACCGAAGTTCACCTCATCCAGCAAATTGCTTCCGTATACGCTGAGTGTCCAGCTACCATCGCTTGATATTAAATCTGCTCCCGCTTGTAGATTCACTATATCGTCGACAAAACCTAGGTTATTGTCAGTTGTATAGATCTTGTCGCGATAAGCATAGCTGACTCTGGAGGTCAGGTTCCAGCTACCCAATTCCATATCGTGCACAAGGCCAACTGAATAAGTCCATTCCGGTACGGAGCTAATTTTCAGTGCTTTATCCCGGTCATCGATGGCACCGTCTCCATTCAGATCGCCGGCCACTGAATCATATTGGGCATCAATGTAGCCTGCGCTGGCAGTCAGTAGCAGGTTGCCGCTTAATGCTATCTGTGCTTCAACTTCGGCGCCGAAAATTCCAATATCGCCCGCGTTACGGAATGTTTGCACAACTCCCGAGTTAGGGTCGGACTCAAGTATGGCCCGCTGTGCGTCCTGCAGTTCTGTGTAATACACAGCTCCATTAATGCGGGCGATGCCATTCAGATCTTTTTTGAAACCAATTTCGACGCTATCGACTTGTTCTGGGTCAGTTGGCCCGGGTCCGAAATTGATCGGGTCTGCATTCGTATTACGTAAGTTGTAAATTCCAGAACGATAGCCACGAGACCAATTTCCGTATAACAATGTATCGTCGTCCATGGTATAGCTTAAGCCTAGGCGTGGTGAAACATTTGTCCAGTCATCGTCGTCTGAGAAATCAATTGGACAACTTTTAGAGATAATACTGCAAGGAGAGTTTTGATTAAAAACCAGGGTGGCCACATCGACATCCTTTTCTTCACGGGTGACGTTAATACCGGCGTTTAACGTTAGCTGGTCAGTTAGGTCATAATCAAGCGAGCCGAACCAGGAAATTGAATCTACCTCCTGCACGCCACCGCCATGTTGAGTCAATACTCCGCCCAAAAGCTCTCGAGCTTCGCCGTAGTAAAGTTCATTGGAAAATTGCGATATACCCGTCGTTACGCGCAGTTTTTCGAAAGTGCCTGAATAGCGAATTTCATTACTAAATTGCTTGTATTCAATCTCGGATGTGCTGTGAAAGAGCGCGACTGGTTGCGAATCAATATCTGCTTTTCCTTCGGACTCGTAATCTCTCCAGCCCATAATGTAAGTGATGGTTCCTTCGCCAAAACCTATGTCCCAGTTTGCTTCTGCTGTAACAAATTCAACATCTACATCGTCGAATCCTCGCTCATCGTTTGAAAACTCATGGCTATCTCTGTCCCAATTCAAAGGTGTTCCGGATACGCCGCTACCATTGGTATGAGTCTGGCTTACGGGGCCATCACTTTCCGTGTCCTGATGTTCGTAGCGGAGAGTCAGGTTAAACTCGTCGGTCGGCGTCCACAACAGTGAAGTTCGCAGCATCTGGGTTTCTGATGCACCAGCATCTTCACCGTCAAATTCATTGACGAACCAGCCATCATCCTTGTTGGAGTAACTCACCAGTCTTGCAGATAGTGTATCTGTTAGAGGGCCAGTGATTGCACCCATTACATAGGTGTTCAGGCCGCCGTCTCCATTCGGGTTGCCGTCTGCGGCGACCCTGATGTTAGCGCCAAACTCATCACTGGGCGCTTTCGAGTTGATCAATACTGCACCACCTGTGGTGTTACGTCCGAACAGAGTTCCCTGGGGCCCACGTAACACTTCAATACTCTTCAGGTCGAAGGTATCCATCATGACGCCGTTATTCAATCCCATATAGACGCCATCAATAAAAAGGCCTACAGATGGGTCAAAGGAAGGGATCGATCCTCTCATGCCGAGACCGCGAATAGAAAAGTTGGCTGTATTTTTCTGGGTACCAGCATCTTCAAGCATTACTCCGGGTATGCCGATCGATAGATCATGGATACTGCGAATTTTGAGCGCATCGATCTGCTGGGAATTCACGGCGGTTATGGCCACGGGAATATCCTGCATTGATTCCTCAGTTTTCCGTGCGGTGACTACAATTTCTTCCATCAGCACTGAGACAGTTGACTGACGTTGACCCTCCTGCGCGCTACTTACGGACGAACCCGCCAAAGCTATGGCCGCTGTGGTCGCGTTTACTGCGAGTAATATTTTTTTACGTTTTATCATTATTTAACTCCTGTGTAACATATTGGCTGGTCGATGCATTTGCGCTTAGGCATTTATATTATTCTCGCCCTGCTTTGACAAACTGCAACTGGCCTCGGCTATTTAAAGTACTGAGGGTTATAGGTGTTTTTTTTGCTTTAAAACTATTCCCATCAGTGATTAGTAAGTTATCAGCTAGGATATCCCTCTATTTGTTTTATTACGTCAAACACTTGTCATATTACGTCGGGGCTTGATGATTGAATTCTCGACAAAAAAGGTTATTTATTGTTAAAAACGGTATCGGCAAGTTAAGTAATTTGATTTGATATGATCGGTTGATGAATACATATAAACGCCATCGTTTTCCTCCCGACATCATCAGTTACGCCGTTTGGGTCTATTATCGTTTCGATCTAAGTTATCGAGACGTCGAAGACTTACTTGCTGAACGAGGAGTTATAGTTTCTCGCGAAGCGATTTGTTCTTGGCACCCAAAACACTCGCTACGCTCATGGGCAGGCTCTGTATTGAGTTCGGCTCGATTTATACTCGAGGTTTGAAGAAGAGTCATCGTGGTTTTGGTGATACATTCTTTCTCGATGAAGTCTTCGTAAAGATCAGTGGGAAGCAGCATTATCTGTGGCGAGCTGTCGATCAAGAGAGCCTGCCCCATGAGCGTAGCGAGTGCTTTGGGTATGGTGAGGTTGTTGATGTGTATCTCCAATCGAGACGCAATGGTGCTACTGCAAAGTGTTTCTTTAAAGCGGATCTTGAAACGCCATGGCGGTGAACCTAGAAATATAGTTACTGATAAGCTGCGAAGTTATGGTGTAACTCATAGAGAATTCATCCCTGATTTCATTCATAATATATCGCAATATACGAATGATCGGGCAGAGCAATCGCAGAGCCTGCCCCGCTTTATGGGTATGAAGCGACAAGGGTAAGAGAGCGCGTGATGAGAAGATTTAAGTCGGTTAAGCAGGCGCAGAATTTTCTGGATACACATGCTGCCGTGAGCAACCATTTAAACCTTGGCTGGCATTTAGTTTCAGCAGATCATTATCGAAATCTTAGGGAAGATGAGTTTAAAAATTGGGGAAGGGCAGTAGCCTGAAATTTAAGTATAGATTTATTTGGTCGAGGTCCGTTCACTTGCCAGTACTATATGAGTTAGTAATAATATACCCCAAGATCCCTAAAGATTATGAGAGGTTTGAGGTTTTCAGTCGCTATTACGCCAGTGGCTAATTTTTAAAACTATAGTAGTTAGTTCACTCACTAATTTGATGAAAAAAGTGATTTATTGAAAAATTAATTTAATAGAAGGAATTAGCAGGTATGTTGTTTTTTCGTTGTTGTATCTTTGCTTTATTAATTACTCCATTAGCGAATGCTGAGAGTTTAATATTTGAACAGGGAGGCAATTATCTTTCAGGTCATTATCTAGCGCCGCTTGATAACCAACCAGCCAAGGCTGTGTTGTTATTTGTTCATGGAGATAGTGCACTTTCATATAATGCTGAGGGATATTATGACATTATTTGGCAATTATTGAGAGAGCGGGGTTATGCTGCCTTTAGTTGGGACAAGCCCGGAGTTGGTGATTCTTCAGGAAATTGGATGCTGCAATCTATGGCCGATCGACAGGCAGAAGTGTTAGCTGCAGTTCATGCAGTACAGGAAAACTATAAGTTTGAGTCATCTAATACTGGTCTTATTGGCTTTAGTCAGGCCGGTTGGGTATTGCCTCGCTTGGCTTCCGATACCGACAATATCGGCTTTATAATAGGTGTTGGTTTTGCAAGAAGCTGGCTTGATCAAGGACTTTATCATACTGAGACTCGATTAAAGTTGATCGAAGCCGATAGAGATCAGATTGCTTCACAACTGCATCAAAGAACAAAAGAAATAGAATTTTTTGAAAGCTCGCCTTCGTATTATGAATACCTCGAATTTGTCGGGCAGGATGCAATGAAGAAAGATCGCTATGACTTTGTTTTAAAAAATCGCCTGTCCGATGCTTCGTTGGATAATCTCAATATAAAAGTTCCTAGTTTACTAATGTGGGGCGAAGCTGATCTAAATGTAGATGCGAAGAGTGAATTTTCTTGGTGGCAGTCTCCGGAGCATAATAATCAACTTGTTAGCACCAAATTAATACCTAATGCCAGTCATGGGATGTTGAAAGCAGATATTTTTAATACTCAATCATTTAGTTTTACACAATGGTTAAAGCTGATATGGATGGGTGAGGATGCTTTTGTGGCAGAGTTTTTTAGCACCATGTTACCTTGGTTAGAAAGTTATAGTAAAAAGGCTACCTAGAATAATTATTGAATAGTGCAGCTTCTTTGGCTAACAAGTCAGACTGTGGGTTTTTTTTAATAAGACTAGTATATGCTTCTATCGCGTGGACCATTGCATCAATGCCCGTGGCAGCGGTCACAGTTGTCGGTAACTTGAGCGTAAGCTCAGCGTCCAATAATGCTAGATCAGCTAGTGGTTGCTCTGAAACGATAGCTGATTTAATGGTATTACCGATAGTGACAATAGCTATAGGTGTTAACTCTGAGCCAGTACCAGCGGTTGTAGGCACTTGAATCAGCGGTAGCCGATTGCCACGTACATTATTAACTCTATATATTTCTGATAGTGTTTGCGAATTATGGGGCGATGCCAGTAATGCAACCAATTTGGCAACATCCATAGAGCTACCGCCGCCAAAGCCAATGACAACATTCGCCGCTACCGATTTCACATAAGCTACTGCCTGCAATACCGTATGGTCTGAAGGAGCTGCGTGACGTCGCTAAAAATATTCACATTCAGTCCGGCCGCAGTAAGTGAATCAATAGCATTTTCAATCAGGCCTAGTTTTTATAGCCGGGTCGGTGATCAATACTACAGAGCTAGCATGAAATTTATTGCACAGTGCTCCCAGCTGTCGGCATCCACCTGGTTGTAGAATGATCTTAGGAGTAGTGCAAAATTTAAAACCAGATTCAAAAATTTCTATAACACTTATTCTCCATATCCATATCCATATGCCTTATTTTTCTTATAGAAAGCTATAATTTTATATTTGTTAACTTTTGGGTGAGCATAATTTTAATGCCAATACTATGTTTTCATAAAATTTTAGCAAGTGGTAAAGCTTAAACTGCATATCAAAAAAATTTAATTGAAAATTTCAAATATAAATGGAAAACATATTGATTCCATTTTTAGGGCAACGCTTATAGCTCTCGGCAAGAAATAACTGTGGTTATTCCGCAGTAGAAAAAAATATACTATAAACGCAGAGTTATAGCTTCTAGATTTCAAGGTCAAAGGTATTAGTCTAGTAAAGTAAATGCTTAATATTGCTATTGAGTTACATAGGCCATTATCTATCAAGCTACAGAAAAAATTGTTCTAATAATTCCTTATTGTAGAGGTGGACTTTTTTCATTGAAATCAGCTGATTAATAACAATTTTTTAGATCTTCTTTAACGCAATAAAATGTTAATTGGTTAGCATCCATAAAAGACATTATTACAAACTAAAAATTTGATTACAGGCAGAATAGGCTATCCGATGGGCAATATTGCCTTGTTAGTCTATCAACTAAGGCTTCATACTGTTATTTATACGACACTGGAATTTTTATAATGATACTAATTGCATGATTGATATTTTAAGTTGTGTTTCTCCTTCCAGAATTATATTAGCAATATTGTTATTTTGGATATTTTTGATGATAACAAACTCGTAGGTATTTAATTTATGTCTCTAGTCTGCGGCAACCAGCAGCGGGATTAATATAACGAAAGTAATACCCTGTCCATCGCTACCATCTAAAACCTGAACATTGCCTGCATGAGCATCAGTAATTACTTTAACTACCGACAATCCAAGTCCTGAACCCCCGCTAATGCGAGATCTAGATTTCTCTGCACGCCACCATCGATCAAATATTCGTTCACGATTTTCTTTAACGATTCCGGGGCCATTATCTAATACCTTAAGGTAACCATTGTTGCCGCTGACACCAGTCTCTACTCTGATGAACTTTCCTGATGCGGCGTATTGTCTAGCGTTCTCAACAATAGCGTTTAGAGCTTGGCGTATTCGTGCTGCATCGCCGCTGACAACCGCTGGTTGGAGCTCATGTTCAAAAGCTGTGCCATTACTTTCGATATCTGGTGCCATGCTTGTTACCACCGATAGCGCGATATCAGCCAAATCAACTGGTTTTTTTTCAAGTTTAAATTGGCCTGAGCCGAGACGTGAAATCGTTTCCAGATCAGCGACTATAGAAGATAAGGTGTCGACTTGTCCTATTAAAGCTTCAAATAAGCCTTGTGAAGCCTGAAAAGTGCCATCAGACATTCCTTGAAGACGCCCCCGTAACACTGTCAATGGAGTACGCAGTTCATGAGCAATAGCGGCCGCCGATTCTGTTGACTCACGTTCGGCAGAATCTAAATAGTGGGTCATTTTATTAAACGAAAGTACAAGGTTATGTGCTTCCAGTGACATCGTTTGCTTATGATTTAGCTGATAATTAAACGCGCCATTTGCGACTTCGAGTGCGGCATGCGTTACAGATTCAATAGGTTGACTAAGACGTCGCGCGACAAATATTCCAACAAAGATCGAACACATTATCGCAATTGAAACGAAGATCAGTAGAACCGTAATCTCCTTCATTGCATAGCCTTCAGCCCAGGATATTGAAAACACATTGACTAAAGTAGTCAATACTTCCGCATCTACACTCTCATTGCCGATAAGCGCTGCTAAAGCCTCACGATTGGATACGCTTAAACTTTCTATCCAGCGTTCCTGAACATACATATAAAATCCAATCATGCCAAATATAAAAATTGCGAGCGCTGTGACTGAAGTGAATATCATCGCTATTGAAAGTTGTGTGCGAAGGTGTAAGCGTCTAGAAATCATAGCAGCGGCTCCAGTCGATAGCCGACACCCCTTACGTTCTGGAGAAACCCTCCGGCGCCAGCAATTTCTAACTTTCGTCTTGCGTTTGAAATATGGCTGTCAATAGTCCGTTCTAATGCTTCGCCTTCTGGAAGGCATGCGTCGATAAGTTCTGAGCGGCTGTAAGCCCGTCGCGGAGCAGCTGACATGTGTTCTATTAACGAGAATTCAGTATGAGTTAAAGAAAGGATATTTTTATCATCTCCCTTACAAACGAAAACTGCATGTGCACTTGAATCGATATCCAAGATCCCTACACGCACTAAATGTTCTTCGCTGTTAAAGCCCTTGGTGCGACGTAATACAGCCTTGACTCGTTCTACGACTTCAAGCGTATTGAATGGTTTTAAAATGTAATCGTCGGCCCCAAGGCGCAACGCGGAAATCTTCTCGATATCATCTGCCATTGCAGTAAGCATAATGATTGGCGTATTTGAAATTCTTCGGATATCGCGCAATACCTCGATTCCATCGCGTTTTGGCATTCTGATATCAAGCAGAACAAGATCGGGGTTCAACTGCTGAAATAAGGTATAAGCCAAGGCACCATCACTTGCCTGAATAGTACGAAATCCGGCTCCTTCCAAGTATGGAATAACTATTGCTAAAATTTCTGGCTCATCTTCAGCAACTAAAATTAAGGCATTGTTCATAGCTGGTTTATGTCTACTTGTTGATTAATCGTCAGTTAATTCATAGAGAAATAAGATTCTTTATAAATTTTATTAGCTCACTTTTTAGCTCTCTCCATAGTATCTCCACATAGTCTCCATCGTGGCTGCGCATTGGCCGCGTAGACTCCATCCATTAGAGATAACAATGGTAACAACTCAATTGTACCTCAAAATATTACACTGAAATAGGGTATAGGTAATGATATGAACGCATCTGAGACTCACATAGTTGATTATAGTAATTTGTTCACAGTAATAGGCATAATTAGCGTTATTTTTTACATACTCACAATTATTGAAACGATCTACGACGTATCAACAATGCGACGAACTGGATGGCAACAAACATTAGCCAACGTCACTATCGAGATCGGTAATCGTGTCCTCGATAATACGATCATAGGTGCTATCTTCCTAATTGGATTTCTGGTGACTGAGCAGTTCGCCTTCTCTGAAATTCCGGTGAATTGGTGGACCTGGGTGCTTGTTATCATCTGTGTCGATTTTACGTATTACTGGATGCATAGAGTTGAGCATCAGGTACGTATCCTCTGGGCTGGTCATAGCGTCCACCATTCTTCTCAAGAATACAACTTATCTACAGCCCTCCGCCTGTCGTGGGTAGAGAGTCTATATGAATGGATGTTTTTTATTCCTTTGCTTTTAGTAGGATTTGATGCCATCCAAATACTGGCTTCACTATTAATCGTAGTTGTTTATCAAACTTGGATTCACACCGAGAAAATAGGCCGGCTAGGATGGTTAGAAGGAATTTTAAATACACCGTCAGTACATCGCGTTCACCATGCAATAAATGCGACTTATATCGATAAGAATTATGGCGGCATGCTGATTATTTGGGACAGACTGTTCGGAACCTATCAATGCGAAACTGAAACGCCAATTTATGGAATAACTAGACAACTTGATTCCGCCAACCCTCTGGTTATTAACTTTCAAGAATTTGGGTCGGTATATAAGGATGTAATGCAGACCAAAGGTGCCTTCAATAAAGTCAGCTATGCATTTCAGCGGCCTGGATGGAAGCCAAATGATGGCAATTTAAAAACTACAGATGACTAGATTGGAAAAATTTTCAACCGTATATCCAAAGCAACAAATCTCAAATAGGTAAATCCATGTTTAGACACAGTCTTTTTGCAGTAATCCTTTTAATCGCGACATCAGCCCAAGGCCTAGAAGAAGCTGATAATACACATACTATTTTTGACTATAATGTTTTCTATGAAGGCGACGAAGTTGGGAATATGCAGGTTAAAATTTCAAAAAATGCACAAGGCGGATATCAAATTATAGAGAATACGTCAATTTATAAAGACAGTGTATGGAATGAGGTCGAACTAAGATCAATATCGAATGAACTGTATTCGTCTGAAGATAATTTTATTAGCGCTGATAAAAAAACCTATGATAAAAAGAAACACTATTGGTCAAAAATTGATAGCTCCGAGCAACATCTTTGGATGAGCTTTTCTGAAATACAAAGTAAGGCACAAAAGGAAGAAATGGAAGTAGTTGGCTTATCTATGGCCGTCTTAAATAATTTTGTTCCCGCCGCTGATGAGGCCGTTGGGCTCACTCATTTATTACTCTCCGATGGTACCGTCACACCACAAAGCTTGCTTGTCTCTAAAGGTTCTCATCACACCACGTGGGCTCATTTGCCTCAATACTGGTCAAAACAAAAGCTGACGCTACCTTCTAAAATTAACTTATTAGATATTGAAACAATCTCTATTGAGCAGATAGATGTCGAGTATAGAGGACTTCAAGTAAAGACATTAAATGATACTAGGGTATTAACAAATCACTATAGCTTGGTTTCAGAAAATTCTGAGTCTCTAAATATTTGGCTTGCGGTTAACGAAAACGATGTTCCCTATTTCTTTCAACTCAGTGGAGAGGACCAGAATGGTTCCTTCACTATAAAGCTTAAACTCTAATCAGGATGTAATCATGAATTATCTTAATACAAAATCTATTGTTTTATATTTTCTTTTCAGCGCAATGTATGTTGCCAGTGCGCACTCTCAGGAAAATATACAGAAGCAGGAACAAAACTGGGGATTGACTACAGGTGGTTTGCCAATAGCGACACAGGCACAGGAAAGTGCAAAGAACCAAGAAAAAACTGGGGATTGACGCTGGGAGGATTGTTAATAACGACACCGGAGTTCACCGGTTCTGACGAGTATGACCTCATGGGCGTTGTGGTTATCAATGGCTATTTTGCTCTTTCTGAACAAAGTACCCTATTTTTGAACAACTCAGTGATGGGCTTGAATTACCAGCTCTCTAATGTGTTTAGCATCGGTGTTATTGGTAATAGCAGGCAGGAAGAAGACAGGTCAGATCGCAAACACTTTGATAGCTTGTCAGATATTGATAGTGCCTTCGAAGTGGGTTCATACATGTCATATCAAGTTAACAATGAATTGGTGATTGGTGTAAACGCTTTGTTTGATACCTCAGACACATATGATGGTTGGGTCGCAAATTTGAATGCATCTTATGTGTATTTAGTACCTGATTTCCCTGTTGTAATAACTACTATGGTAGGTCTTAATTACGGTAGTACAGAATATAACGATACATATTATGGAGTTAAACCTAGCTCAACAGGTGTGCTACCAAAATCGACAGATACTCTAGAAAATGGCTTCAATAGTGTTGACTTCGGTGCGACTATTTTATATGCAAGTTCAGAAAAAATATCAATAATTGGATCAATCTTTGCAACTCAATATATTGGCGACGCAAAGGATAGCTCTATTATCAAAGAAGATACCTTTATGACGGTTGGGCTTGGCGTCTTATATACTTTTTAGATTTCAAGTTAAATTCTATTTGGAAAAAAACTATGATTACACAGCAAAAAAAATTGTTAGCAATACTCTCCCTGTTGTTAATTATGACCACCATATTTTAGGTACTGACAGGCTAACTGATATTTTTTGATAGAATATTGGTGCGAGTGTTCTGGCATTTAAATACAGCCTTTTTGATATAATTGAAAATGAATATGTTCGAGGATATCGTTGCGTCACCTAGTGTTTAGACAGTGTTACGAATACGAATTAGTTTTTGTATAAGTTGTTAGGAAAAGTGACGTAACCGTTATTTTTACATTAGTGAAATAACGATGATTTACTAATTAAATCAGTAGTTTAAGTTTTTGTACGCGTGTCGCTGGCAGTGTTGAGGTCAGCGGTTCGATCCCGCTAGGCTCCACCAAATTCCTTTATATATCAATAGTTTATTTCCTGTGTGATGCGGGAGTTTTTGTACGTCTCAGGTTTTTGATATTTCGAGGTGTGCTCGTCTGATTCCAATATAATTAACAGATAACCACCTCGATTACTTTTACATATCTCTCAATAATCTACACAGTTACTTTGTAATAATATATTTACTTCGATGAAGTAAGTTAACTTGCCAGTACTGTCAAGCAGGCGCAAAATTTTCTGGATACACACGCTGCCGTAAGTCATCACTTTAACTTAGGCCGTCATTTAGTTTCAGCAAATCATTATCGAAGTCTTAGGGAAGATGCCTTTAAAAATTGGGGAGGTGGAGTAGCCTGGAATGTAAGTATAGATTTACTTGGCTAAGCTGAGTTAACTTGCCAATACTATTAATAGGGCGGTTTTTGTTAATGCTACCCTAAGTAGGCTTGACCACCGTCAAGGCCGATACTTTGTCCATTTACATAGCATGCATCATCAGTGCATAACATTGCGACAAATCTACCGATGTCTTCTTCACATTCGCCAACGCGCTTCATCGGAATGCCCGCTACAAATTCGGCGGCCTCCTGTAGGTTTGCGCCCATCCACCACTCAAGTCCCGGTGATTTAGCATGGGGAAATATGACATTAGTGCGAATATTGTCTTCACCCCATTCGCAAGCCGCCGCGCGAGTAAGTGAGCGAATGGCATCTTTAACGGCGGCGTAAGCACCATAGCCCGACATGTCCCAGCGTTTTGTGGCCGAGCTAGCGAGATTGATGATCGAGCCATCACCAACCATATGTGGATGACATAATTTCATTAATCTAAAGGTTGCCAATGGACCTGATTGGAAACCAGCTTCAAACGCATCATCGCTAACATCATGTAATTTTCCATTAGGGACTTCTTGCGCGTTGTTCACCAAAATATTTATGCCACCAAAAGTATCGATGGTTTTTTGCACGCAGGCTTTTAGTGATTCGTTGTTTTTAACGTTGCATTCAATGGCGATAGCTATTCCACCGTGGCTTTCAATTTCTTCGCAGGTTGTTTCACATTTGGCGAGTGTTCTGCCGGTCACCGGTACTTTGGCTCCTTCTGCCGCTAGTGCTAGCGCTATGCCTTGACCAACGCCTTGACCCGCACCAGTCACGAGTGCGATCTTTCCTGTTAACTTTTTCATCACAATAATTCCAAGTTATTTGTTGGCCTATAAAGCGCCTGACTACGCGATATTATTTGCTTGGCTTAATTACATAGTCAGCATACTGCCCAAGCTGTGTTATTTTTTGGTCTAAAGTACGGATGTCTGGCTTCCCTTCGTAAATATTATGAAATCCGACATAACACAAATCTACGCCAGCACTATTGAGTTTCGCTACGCCTTCAGGACTGTACGCATCGATACCCGTTGTATGAATTTCAAATTTACCGGTATCGCGGCCATATTCTTTGCGATGCTCGCCAATGACATTAATCATTCGGGTTAATTCTTCAATCTCCGCACCAGCCGCTACCCATCCATCACCAGCTCTCGCGGCTCGCTTCAGCGCCGCAGGGCCATGGCCGCCTAATAAAATTGGCACCCGTATCGTCGGAACAGGACAAAGCTTAATTTCAGGGATAGATAATTCGCTGCCCTGATAACTGAAAAACTCGCCGGTCATTAAACCATTAATAATATCGATCATTTGGTCCATACGTTTTCCACGTCGCTCCCACGGTATTTGTGTCGCCTCAAAATCTTCTTTCCATGGGCTTAGACCGACACCTAGCGATATTCTGTTATCTGAAATAACTGCAAGGCTTGATAACATTTTGGCAACGAGTACAGGATGCCTAACCGCCAACTTAACTACAGCAGTGGTAAAATGCAGTTTGGTGGTAACTGCCGATAAGCGGGCAAGTTGAATAAAGGGATCTATAAACGGAACCCCATTCAAAAAATCATTACTGCCATCGGCGTTGTATGGGTATTTACTGTCGCATTCTTTGGGGTAACAAATACTGTCGGGAATAGTGACCGCATCAAAGCCTAGTTCTTCGGCGGCTTGTGCTAACGGTACATAGTGATCATTAGGTTCGCTGGCTAGTGCAAGGGAAAATTTCATTGTTAACTCCTATTTTCGCTGATTAAACTATCGTTTTTTAAATAGAATCAGGTCGATGCATTGCATCATGACCTCCGTCAACAAATAGTAGGCTGCCGCTAACAAAACTAGCAGCGTCGCTAAGTAAGAAGCTCACACTTTTGGCTATATCTTCTGGCTCACCAGGGCGTTGCATTGGTATTGAATTAACAAAATTTTTAATTGCAGGGCCATAATCAGGATCAGCTTCGACAGATGCTGTCATTGCTGTACGAATGTAACCAGGAGCCACAGCGTTTAACCGAATACCTTGCTTGGCATAATCAGCATTGTTGCGGCGCATCCAGCGAGCTAATGCCAGCTTAGAGCCGGAGTAGGCTGGATGTCCTTGCATACTACGGGCAATATTCACGGCGGCTGCTTCATCATGATTTAATAGCGCTTCTAGATAATCTGGATTGGTTTCGCCAGGGGCAGAATTGGATGATATTAGAACTACGCTGCCACGAACTTTTACGATTAAATCTCTTAATCCGACGAGTAAATCAATGGCGCCAAAGAAATTTACACTGGGGATCAATGCTACGTTTACAATATTAGAGCCGACGCCAGCACAGCCAATAAAGCCATCAATGCCAGCAGGCGTGAGTTCGATAACTTTAGCAATGGCCGCTTGGCGTCCTGTGCTATTACCAAGATCACTTTCTATATCGGCATTGTGTAAATCTATCGAAATAACTTTATGGCCTTCACTAATCAGCTGTTTTTTAATGCCTTCGCCGATGCCGCTAGCGCCACCTGTCAGTACAAACGTTTTCATTGTTATTGCCCTGTTTAATAATATTTATTGAGAAAGTTTTTAGAAGCTTTTAACGAGATTTCTGGCGTCAAGCATGGCGCCTTCTATATAGCCAATTTCGCGCCCGTCACCAATGTTGTGAACTTGACTGTTGTTATTAATTTGGCCGTTAAGCGCGTCGGCTAGATTAGTGTTCGCTTGTGCCCCTAAGGCAATAATGACTTGGTTAGCGGGCACACTAAAAGTCTCATCGCCAACTCTATAGTTAACTTTAGTGGTTTCTATCGAGCTAACATTTGCATTGCGTAGTAAGCTTGCACCATGCGCGTTAAGCTGATGAATGACACGTGCACGTCGCACAATACTTAGTTCAGTTCCTAGTGTTTCGCTGGGCTCCAATACTGTTACGTTACGGCCACGTTCTACTAAATATTCTGCGAGCTCCAAGCCCACTAAGCCACCACCGATCACCACAATGTGCTTGTTTAGAGGCATCCATAACTTACTCAATTGACGAAGTAGGGTGATCGAGCGCAGTAACTGGCTGATTCGACCAGCCCATAAAACAAATTGTTGAAAAGGCGACAGTTTACTGACTGCAGTTTTGTTATTGCCGAATAAAACGCCACGTAACTCATCGCCATCAAAAACATGGCGCAGTTGTTTGCCCTGTATTTCAGGTGCCGTTCGTTTTGCGCCATTAGCGACAATTATATGGTCGAAATTGTTAGCCTGTATATTATTAATATCAGCCTCTTTACCAAGTTCTAAGTCTATAGGCAAAGATTTAATAGCGTGGCTTAGATAACTAATTAACTGTTGGTTGGGTTCATAAGCTAATGCAGCAATACGAGCAGTGCCGCCAAGATCGTTTTCTTTTTCCCATAAACTAACGGCATGGCCTTTCAATGCGAGTAGTCTAGCTGACTCCATACCGGCCGGCCCTGCGCCGATCACCAATATTTTTTGGCTCTCACTAGACCGGGCAATAATATCGCCTTCGTGTTCTCGGCCAGTATGATGATTAACCGCGCAACACATTGGCTGGTTAATAAATATTTTACTAACGCATACATAGCAATAAATGCAGGGAATGATAGCTTTATCATTATCGGCGGCTAACTTATTAGGTAGTTCTGGGTCAGCGATTAACTTACGACCCATGGCCAGAAAATCATAATCGCCAGCGGCAATATGTTTTTCCCCTTGTTCCGGGTCAATGCGACCAACGCCAATTACGGGAATATTTATCGCTTTTTTAATCGCTCTAGCAAAATCGACAAAGCCATTAGGTTCATGAACTAAAGGCGCTTCGGTGAAAGCGATAGAGTGAGCAATATTGCCATAGGCGCTAACATCAACAGCGTCTGCGCCGGCTTGTTCAATTAGTTTTGCTGTTTTTATCGCATCAGCTATCTCTATACCTCCTGCAACTCGAAATTCTTTAGCATCAATACGTACTAAGAGCGGGAAGTCATCACCTGTTTCTTCCCGCGTCGCAGCGATTACTTCACATAAAAACCGAGCTCGGTTTTCAGCACTCCCACCATATTTGTCGGTCCGCTTATTGCTAGCGGGTGATAAGAAATTAGCAATTATATAACCATGACCACCATGTATCTCTATTGCGTCAAACCCAGCTTTTTTAGCCCGCAAGGCAGCCTGCGCAAATTCCTCAACCAGGCTGTCAATATCACTGATGCTCATTTCACTATACTGAGGGCCTCGGCCGTCAGGCCCCGCAGATTTTATAAAGCTACCTTTTTCAGCGGGGCTAAGTACATTGAACATATCGCTTACCCCTTTTTTAATTAGTGAAGGGATTAAAATAGGGCGGCCCGCCACGGTGTCTTCCTGTGACATTTTTCCGCCGTGAGTTAACTGCGCAGCGATTTTGGAGCCATGTAGGTGAACTCTATCTGTAAGCTGTTTAAGGGTAGGGATAAACTCGTCTTTGGAGAATCCCAGCATATTGGGCATGGTGGCACCTCTGGGCCAGCCAACCGCTGAGGTCTCAGCAATAATTAGTCCAGTGCCACCTTTTGCTCTAGCCTCGTAATACGCTATTAATCGTTCAGTGCAATGGCCATCACTACCAGCAAAATTAGAACCCATAGCCGCTAAAACAATCTTATTGTTTAATTGAAGCTGACCAATTTGTCCGCCAGACATTAGGTGAGGGTATTTGTTAGACATAGCTAAAGCCTGTTTGTTGATTCTGATATTAATTTGATAAGCTACTTCGATGGGGCCTTTAATGCAGACATTAACATCGCAATAACCCAACACTATGTCGTCTTGGTGATACTCATAGTTATCGACAATATCTATGTTAATCTTTACCGATAATAAGAAAACGACACTTTAATTCAGATTGATGCACATAAAAAACCGGAGTGGAATATGAGTGAAATAACAGTACCAGCTGAAAAGTTCCTACGAATACTAGATTATATTGATAAAATCGGTTTAGATTCGAGAACTATTGCCAGCACGGTCAGTCTTCGCCCAGAGCGCTTAGCTCAGTTAGATGCAAATGAGCCTCTTCCAGCGCAGCAGTATTCCCGATTATACAAAGCCACTGTGTTGGAGATGCAGAAATTTAAAAAGCCATTACCTTGGGCCGCGGGCTTGGGGAGCGAGGCTTTTGCATTAATGTGTCACTGTATTATTGGCGCTACAACTCTCGGTGACGCGCTGCGATTAGCCAGTCGTTATGACCATATGCTCTATCCGATGTTAGGTTATAAAATGCAGCTTGTTGAAGGAGAATCAAATAAGGCTAAGTTGGTTTATAGAGTAGCACTAGCGCCTAGCAGTGATGATTTTGTACCAGAGCAATGGGACCGGGCTGAATATAAAGATGCAGTCGCTCACTCGTCAGGCTTAGTAGTGTGGCACGCAATTTGCGGCTGGTTAACGGGTAGGATTTTGGAAGTAGATCAGATGAATATTGCAGCGCCTCTCATTAACGTCCGTTATCAAGATGGCCTTGAACGGGTTGTTAGGGCGCCAATTAAATTTGATGCAGTTGAACATTCTTTGGAGTTTAGTCGCAGTGCGTTAGAGCTTAGGTTAGTGCAGAGCGCGAATTCATTGCCTGACTTTTTAGAAAATTCAGTCTATCAATTAATCGCGGCAGAGAGTGAACCTGCTAGCACTAGCGCTGCGATTAAAACGCTAGTGAGAATAGATATGCTAGACGGCATGCCGTCCTTTAGCGATATTGCCCGATGTTTACACATGTCTGAATCCAGCCTGCGCAGACGCTTACAAAAGGAAAATATAAGCTATCAGGCTTTAAAAGATGAAGTGCGCTGTGAGATATCAATAGATAAGTTGTTAAACGAAAATATTAAAGTAGCTGATTTAGCAGAGTATTTAGGTTTTACCGAAGCTAGTTCTTTTGTACGTTCTTTTAAAAGCTGGACGGGGCTAACCCCTAAAGCCTACAGAGATAAGATGATTTTGTTGGGCAATTAATAGATAAAAAAAGCCCGGGTTTAACCGGGCGAAATAAGGGGGGAGACCTTATGGTCTAGAAGCTATAGCTAGCTGTTACACCCACACTACGCGCTGGCGTTAAACTCACTTCATTATACAAAGCTGTGCCACCGTTAAATGCTGCTGCAGTTGTTCCGGTGCTACCAATAGGGCGTCGTGCTAGCACGCCAGCTTCATCGGTAATGTTTTTAACAAAAACCTGCGCTTGCCAGCCGTTGTCTGAACGAAGGCCGGTCACTATATCAACTGTAGTGAAACTGTCGCTTGAAAAATTTCCAAGGGTATCACCAGGTACTTCTACATCGTCACGATAGTTCAGTAGCCCATTAACGAAAAACTCCATACCTATATCTTCAATAGGCTGAGTATAAGAGGCTCTAAATGTTGCAAACAACTCTGGCTGCGCACTGGCTACACCACCGTCAGCATTGCAAGTATTGAAACGATTAGTTGCATCTACCGCAGCTTGGCTAGGGTCAGTACAAGGGATCTCGCCATCAGTAAATTCTATTTTGGCATATGTTACTGAGCCAAATAGTTCTAGGTTTTCAGTCAGCAAATAGGTTAATTCACCTTCAATACCAATCTGACGCGCTTCATCAACATTTACGTCAGCATTACTAATGGTAGTTTGCTCACCCGCACCACTCGCACCAAACGCATTCCAAACCAATACGGTTGGACGAACTTGGTAATCTTCGTAAACGCTATAGAATAATGCACTACTATAACGGCCTCTCCCGCCCCATAAATCACCTTTGGCACCAATCTCAAAGCTATCGACAGTCTCACCGGCAAAAGAGTTAAAATCACTATCTGGGTCTTGTGGTGTTGCTTGGAGTGCACCATTTACATCAAAGTTTGGTGCTCCTGGACGAAAACCATGATCAAGCGTTGCATAGATATTTAATTCATCACTAAATGTGTGAGCTAGTTTGATAGTACCAGTCCACTCTTTATCTTCTTCACTGACGCCTACCGTACAAGGTGGTGTTGTTTGAGTAGGGTCCGAAGGGCAACCTAGGGCGAAAGGAAAGATAAACAGTGGATCAGAGATTGAGTTGTCGCTACCCAAGGTACTACCAATATAAAAGTCTTGGTCAATATTATTAGAAGCAGATGAGTCAAAAATATTATATCTAAGACCAACTGTTAAGGTAGTTTCTTCACTAAATTTGAATTCGTTATGGCTGAAGACAGCCTTTACTTTACTCTGCGTTGGAATTTTTAGACTTATATCGAAAACACCAGCGCCACCAGATGTTGCTTCACCAGCAATTGAGCTTACTGTGGTTTCACTATCCGAGTCTTGATAGAAACCACCAAACTGAGTCTCCCAATTGTCGGTAGGAGACATAGTGATGCGCAGCTCATGCTGAATATTATGGTTAAAACGGGTGTCAGCAATTTGGTTTAAGCCTACGTAGTTGGTGCTGTCGTCATCGCTAAGGCGTAAGTTGTCAGAAGTGAAGTTACCACTAAACCAGCTTACTGTGCCCCAGTCTAAGGCCCAGTCTATTTTTAATGTTGTTAAGATATCTTTCTTGTCAATAACCGAGTCAACTGCATCGGCAAGAATGGTGCGATCCTCTGCATCCAACTGAAAATCACTTAGCGGACTAGTTGATTCTAATATTTCGCTGGTATCAGAATCTTTAGTGCGTAGATAGTGATAACCAAGTCCGATAGATAGACCATCGGTAGGCTCCCATAGAACTTTAAGTCTAGCACCGTCGCGGCCAACTTCTTGGTCGAAATTCCGAGTAATATTTTCCGCGCCGGTTTCACGTTCGTCACTAAGTACCGCAAGACGTACTGCTAATTGATCTTTTATAACAGGTACAGATATAGCTGCTTGAGCATTATAACCACCAGGATCGGCTAGGTAAGAACCTTGTACATAACCGGTTACTTTTTCCATGTCAGGATCAGCAGTTTCTATTAACAAAGCTCCCGTAGGTGATGGCTGACCGTATAGCGTACCTTGCGGGCCACGTAAAATTTGCACTTGCTTAATGTCGTAGGTGTTTGCAAAAGCAAAGCTGGTCTGCGAGCCGATAAAATAGTTATCAACATAGGTTGCAACACGTGGAGGTGCTGATTGACGAGCAAAAGTACCCACACCTCTAATACCAACGCCATCGTTTTGAGTACCTTCAAAGCGTATTTCCACACCTGAAGTTAATTTATCTAATTCGTCAATTTGGAAAAATCCAGATTCTGACAAAGCGCTACCATCGATAATGTTAACCGCAAGTGGGGTTGTAACTAACGATTGCTCTTTTTTCTGTGCAGTGACAATAACTTCTTCTAGTGTTAGTGCATCATTAGCAACAGCTTGTCCGCTTGCAATAATACTCATAGCTAGCAGCGACATTTTAAAGTTAGATTTATTCATCGTGATCCCTTTATTATTGGTTATTTATATAGGTATACATTGTTATACGCTTATTTCTGATTTCTATAGTAGTTAGAACAAGATACTTTTGTATGACGATATAAGCCGATTCAATTAACATATAAGTTCACAGTTATTGGCTGTTCGTCGTTCAAGATTAGGTTGCTATGTAAGGTATCGTTGCGGTTGCTTACTATCAGGCCTATAAAAGACGATAAATAATTCAGTACAAACGATTGATACTATCGTAAGTATTATTAACGAACTGAGCCGCCGCCATCTACCGATAGAATTTGTCCTGTTACAAAAGATGCGCGATTAGACGATAGAAAAGTCACTGCTTCGGCTATTTCATTAGGCTCGCCTAATCTGTTCATCACGGCAGCGCGTTTAAGGCCTTCCGCCATCTCCGGCTGATCAGCAAAATATTTCTCGACGCCAGGAGTTCTAATAACACCAGGTGATACCGCATTTATACGAATGCCTTGTGCGCCATATTCAGCGGCTGAACTTTTAGTGAGAATGTTAACGCCAGACTTAGCTGCAGCATATGCGGTGTTATGCGCTTGGCCTTTTAGTGAGGCATTGGATGAAATATTAACAATCGCGCCGCCACCGTTTTCTAACATAGCTGGAATTTCATATTTCATGCATAGCCAAGTATTGGTTAAACACATCTCTAAGGTCTGGTCGAAAACACTGCGCTCATATTTGTGGATTGGGCCAGAGCCGCGGCTGACTGCTGCGCTATTACAAGCGATATCGAGTCGGCCGTACTGTTTTATCACCGCATCAATGGTGTCTTTAACTTGATCTTCTTTGCTGACATCACCTTGGATGAAAAAAGCATCGCCGCCCAGTTGTTTGATTAACGTTACGGTTTCTCGTCCTGCTTCAGCATTGAAGTCGGCAACGGCAACTTTTGCACCTTCGCGCGCGTATGACATGGCAATTGCACGACCTATGCCCATGCCTGAGCCGGTAACCAAGCCAATTTTATTGTCCAATAAAGTCATTTTATACTCCTGATTAATTAACGGTTGTCGGCTTGATTATCTAGGTTAGTAATATCAAACGAGGGCACATACATTTGCGGAGTTTTACCACCGTCTACTGGTAAAATAACGCCAGTTATAAATGAAGCTTCCTCTGATGCAAGAAAACATATTGCCGAAGAAACTTCTTCCGGTGTGGCGGCTCTTTGCATTGGAATAGCATCACAGATAATTTTTTTCACCTGTGCATTTTTTCCGGTAGCAGCATTTAGCTCAGGAGTGTCTACTGCACCAGGTGCGACTACATTAATACGAACATTATGAGGTGCCGCCTCCATTGCAGCGCACTGACTAAATTGGTTCAGTGCTGCCTTGGCGCTGCCATAAGCACCAGCCGCTAATCCAGCCCGCAAGCTGCTTACAGACGATATATTAATAATAGAGCCGCTACGCTTAGGGATCATGATACGCATTGCCGCTTGCACGCCAATAAACACGCTATCAACACCAATACCAAAATTTGATCGCCAGTCTTCCAGCGATTGATCGACCACCATGCCGCCGATCACTGACGGTGCGTTATTAACCAAAACATCTAAGCGTCCATGCTCTTGTGCCGTATCGTTAATCAGTTTGGCAAATTCGTCAGTATCACCGACATCCAGGCCAGCGCTAATAAACGTGCCGCCACGCGCGGCAATAACGTCAACTAGCTCATCTAATTTAGGTTTGCGCCTTGCGCAGCCAATAACAATTGCGCCTTCATCGCAGAGCTGGATATCTGTGGCTCGGCCAATACCCATACTGGCACCAGTAACAATAGCGACCTTTCCGTCAAACCTTTTATGCGTCATGTTTACACCTTAAAAGTGATTATTTGTTGCGATTAATTGTTAATTGCTACGGTTGCGCTACCAATAACATGCGGCCCTAAGCTATTGTTGCCGTTAAACTCAATATTGATATCGGCCCCATCAGTTTGCTGATTGATTTTTGTCACGCTGCCTTGCATTAGCATATTGTCTCCGGGGAAATTAGGCGTCATTAAATTGAATTGCAGTCTTTTAAGTCTACTGCTCGGTCCAGCCCAGTCACTAATATAGCGCGCAGTTAAGCCACAGCTAGTGAGTATATTCATAAAAATATCTGGCATAGCAGCTTTTTTAGCAGCTTCGACATTGTGATGAACAGGGATGAAATCCTGACTCGCAATGGCTCCTGCAACGATTAACTTATGGGTTATCGGTATTGATATGCTAGGGAGGGCAGTGCCGGCTTCAAGAATATCTAGCGCAATATCCATTGGCGAAAATTCCTTAACGGAACTCCCATCAGCGCGGCTCTCGACATTATCTGCCATTTTTTTCTTAGGCCCTTTGTCACCCACTTGAGTTTTCTCAACGGCATGATATTGAAAATACGTGATCAGCGCCGTAGCAAATGGGGCGTTGTCGGTAGTGCTATATTCTACTTTTTCAGTAACGAAATAGCCTAAGCCTAAAGCCGTTTTCTTTTGCTCACTAATATTGCAAATGCTGGTGTAATGCATCGGTCGTTCACCTACGGTTAAATAACGCTTAAAGCTAATGTCGTAACTCGCCGCAACATTAGACTCATATCCAAGCACGGTCATTTCATCAAAAACTTTATAGGGGCTTTGGGCGGTTGAGCCTGGTGCATAGTCGTCATTTACATCGCGCATAGTCCACATTTGCATCATGCTAGGCGGGGCCAGAGGGGCGCTGATATTATTTTGCTGGCGATACTCAGCGCTGGTAAATAGTGGATTATTGTCTCCGACTACACTGCACCATTGCCAAATTTGTATTTCGTTAACCGCATTAAAACTGTTGTATGGGCCAACTTTATTGCCGATCAATGAGTCGATAATAGCTTTGTCGATTATGGGTATAGTCATAGTATTTAACTGAGCTTATCTAATAATTATTGTGTTAGCTTGCGTTGGGGTAGTCACTAAACCCGTTTGCACCTAGCGTATATAGCGTTTTCATGTCAAAGCGCGTTAGCGCAATGTTGTTTTTTAGGCGGTAAACTAAATCAGGGTTAGCAATAAAATCGCGCCCAAACGATACTGCGTTAGCCTCATTGGATTGGATCGTGTCGTCTGCCTCGCGGGCGGTATAGCTGTCATTAACGATTACTGCGCCTTCATAGTTATTTTTTACTAGTGCTAAATTATCTACTGGCCCCTTAGGCATGCGAATAACATGCACATAGGCTTGACCGTAATTACTGATAGTTTTTAATAGTGCCGCAAATGTTTCACCGGGGTTATCATCTTGTAAACCATTAAAGGGATTGCCAGGGCAAATTCTTACCCCGACACGACCAGCACCATCGACGCTATTCATTGCCTGTAAAACCTCTAGCACAAACCGCAATCTATTTTCTAGCGAGCCACCGTAGTTATCATCACGCTTGTTAGTGCCAGTAGATAAAAACTGCGCAGGTAAGTAGCCACTAGTGCAATGCAATTCGACGCCGTCAAAACTCGCCGCAAAAGCATTAATGGTTGCTTGTTTGTACTCGGCGATTACTGAGGGTATTTCTGCTAAATCTAAGGCCCTAGGTGTCACCATTGGCTGCATGCCATGTTCAGTAAATATTTCATCTTCACAGGCTATTGCCGAGGGGGCGACGGTATCAGCGTCTATCGCTTTATTAGCCGCTCCACCAACTCGTCCACAGTGCATTATTTGTAAGGCAATCTTACCGCCTTTCGCATGTACAGATTCAGTGACCTTGGCCCATGCACTTATTTGGTCGGTGTTATAAATACCTGGCGTTCTACAATATCCTTTACCAGTTTTACTAGGTTGCGTGCCTTCAGTAATAATAAGTCCGGCACTAGCTCTTTGGCTGTAGTAATCAATGTGTAGCTGAGTAGGGCAGTCGTTGCTATCTGCTCGAGAGCGAGTCATTGGTGCCATGACAACTCGGTTAGCAATAGCGATTTTTCCAAGCATGGTAGGTGACAGTAGGTCGTTTAGATCGTCGATAGAATTAGGCATAGTTTTGTCAATTAACGTATTTGAATTTTAGGAAAGGGGCCGTCACCGCGCATAGTATTTAGAAATTCCCCTATTGGCGCTGGCTTAGCAACTTCAGCTTGATTACTTGTTGGTGGCTGTTGCCAAAAATTCTCCCAGCTAGGAAATAACTGATGCCACGCGCCATCGTAGATATCTCTGTCTGGCCAGCGCATTTTCTTGTCTCCTACCGGCGGTTTGTTTAAGTCGGTGGCATACCAGTAGCAAGGGAAGCGTCGCCTGAAATACCATTGACCATCAATTCGTTGATAGTTATCCCAGTAGATCATTTGCATTATCACCCATTCATCGCCGTTATCTGATGGCGTTTCATGCTCGTTTTTTGAGTACACAATGCCATGCGCATTGTCGTCGTCATCAAACTCAATAATGTGGTTGCCAGTGTGATGAGAGGTGCCAGTAAATTGCAATCTCAATGTGTCATCTAACCATGCCTTTAAATGACTGCGGCCAACTTTTTCGCGACTTACTCGAATATCTTCGGCAAATAAATTTACATGGGCGTCAAGATCGCGCATATCTAATGAAAGATAGTATTTAGCAACTAGTTGGCGAATTTCTTCGGTAGACTCAAGACGTTCAATTCTTTGCTCTATGGTCCTTGTCATTATTTCTACCTATTACTTATTTATGTTTGCGGTTTCTTATTCTAATTAAAGCGCCAGTTTTAATCACATTAATCGCCAAACATTAATGTGCGGAAAGATTCTAAAGGGTAGAGTTAATAGCAATAGTGCAAAGCGCATCAAATTTATAGACATATAGTGTCGCTTCAATATTACGACTTTATTGATATGGTAAAACGCGAGTTGAGGTGAAAGCCCAATATTTGTTAGGGTACTAGGATTGTTTAGTAAGCACATGGTTGCCCTTGGTTTGTATCATTAGTTAGCGTCATTAGGATTAGATAAACTATGTTCAAAGTATATGCGGTTGCTCCGGAAGACATGTCACCGTCGAACATTGCCGTGTTTGCACAGCGAGTGGAGGCTATGGGTTATGACGGGCTACAAGTTGCTGATGCTATACATGATGGCTTTTTGTTAGCTGCACTGGCTCTTAACGCAACAACTCGTTTAAAAATATGTATTGGAGTGTTAGTTATATTTCCTCGAAGCCCAATGAATGTTGCCATCAGCGCTTGGGATTTACAGCGACTGTCGGGCGGACGTTTTGAACTAGGCTTGGGAACACAAGTTAAAGGTAATATTGAGAAACGTTATAGTACTCCATGGACACCGCCATTAAAGCGTATGCGTGAATATATTGAGTCCTTGAGGGCTATTTTTGATGCCTTTCAAAATGGTACAAAACTGGACTATGTTGGCGAAAATTATCAATTTACTCGCCTGCAGTCGTTTTTTAATCCAGGCCCGATCGAGCACCCGCATATTCCATTATTGATGGGCGCAGTCGGCCCAAAAATGACTAACCTTGCAGGTAATCTCGCTGACGGTATGCTGACTCATCCAACGAATACTCAGCCACGCTACATTCGAGAAGTTGTTTTGCCTAGACTGGAAGAGGGCGGCGTCAGCGATTCGATCTCTCCTGGCGGGTTTCAATTAATACTAGGTTCTTTTGTGGCGACTGGTGTTGATGATAAGAGTATTGCTGCTGAGAGATTAAAATATAAAAAACTACTCGCGTTCTTGTTCTCTACCCCCGTATATTGGCCCAGCCTAGAGCTATTTGGTTGGCAGAATGTCGGCGAACAATTACTTGCCTGTACCCGCGAGAATCGGTGGCAAGATATGAACGCTTTGATTAACGAAGATATGCTGGATGCATTTATACCCACGGGCCATTATAGCGACATTGGGGAGCTGCTAACCAAATGGTTTGACGGTTTAGGAGGCGTGCTTACCTTTCCTGTGCCGAGAGACCCTTGTAATGATAGTGCCGCGACATTTGTTATAGACTCACTTAAGGCTGGTCACTAACGCTTTAGTTGTCGAGAAAATTATTGGTTTATCTAACTCTGCGCAATCGGTCTCTGTGCAGTCAGAAGTTAGAGAGCCCTATAAAATAATTACAAAAAAGTATAAGTTAATATTTCATGTAAACAATATAATTTTATTAGTTGCTGCGCTTTTAGGTGTTCTTTGCAGTGGTCTGTATAGAAAAATTTTCATTCAAGCCGAGATGGTTATCTGTCAGATTGTGATAAAGAATCACTTGTTGAAGCGCCTCGGATAATACTAAAGTGAGCTATGATTTTGTGTTAATAAAAACTGATTATTTAATGAATAGTACAGTCAATGTAGGCAGGTTCTATCACGCTTATCTGGAATATGTAGCAATGGTTTTGCGCGTACTAATAGGTCAGCAACAAATGTGAATTTCTCGAATATAATATTTATACATCGGTGTAATTAAAACGGAGTAACGCAATGTCTTACGGTTGGCGAGTGGTTGGTGGTAGTTTTGTCTCACAGGGCTTTGTGGTCGGCTTCTTCACCTATGCGGTTAGCTTGCTAACCCAGCCTGTGCAAGAAACCTTTAATGTCAGTATTGAAATGGTGATGTATGGACTAACATTGGGCACCTTGGTCGGCCTTTTTGCTATGCCAATAATAGGTTCTCTGCTAGATAAATTCTCGGTACGAAAACTGTTTGTCTTAGGAGTTGTGATTTTTGCTGTTGGCTTATGGTTATTAGCTCAGACTACGTCTATTTATCAGTATATAGCGATCTTTGGCGTAACGATGGCGCTCGTTAATGCCCTAGCAGGAGCGATGATTTCCTCAGCGGTGGTGTCTAGATGGTTTAGTGAAAATAGAGGGAAGGCGCTTGGTGTCGCCTCAATAGGTACGTCAGTAGGTGGCGTTGTCATTCCTGGGTTGATCACATTTTGGTTGCCCGACTATGGGTGGCGCGGCGCGGTTGAAAACTTGGCCATCGTAATTATTGTTTTCGTGCTCCCATTTATGATTTGGTCTATTCGTAGTTGGCCGTCTGAAGTGAGCATTGACGATTCATCAACCGCAGTAGAAACTAGCTCTGTCGCAACTTCAGCGCCATTCACTGCAAAACAAATTATTAGCAGCCCTAACTTTTGGTGGCTTGGTATTGCGCTGGGTTTACTCTTTAGTAGCTATACCGCAATTCTTTCTAACTTAACGCCTTATGCTGCGCAACTTGGCCTCGGTGAAACGTCTGCTTCCGCGCTTATCATGATTATTGCTGTCAGCGGCCTAATAGGAAAATTACTGTTTGGCGCGGCGGCAGATATGTTGAATCAAAAAGTAGCACTGTGGGCGGCGCAGTGTTTGCTAGTTATCGCGTTCGTATTGTTTGCAATCGAACCCCCTTATGTTCTGGTGGTGGCAGCTTGCATTTCAATGGGCTTAGCAGCCGGCGGCATGTTGCCGGTATGGGGAAGTTTAATAGCCAATATTTTTGGCTTGCACAGCTACGGTTTAGCCTTTGGTTTAATGGGGCCCATTATTACCTTATTCGTTATGGTTGGGTTTCCGCTAGTGGGCAGATTGTATGATGTAACCGGCAGTTTCAGTCTTGGGTTGTGGATATCTGCTGGTCTAATGTTTGTCTCAGCTATTTTTCTTACCCCCGTTCGTTTGTCTGCTGAACCGGTAAAAGAACAGTAATAAAGGGTTGTCGCCCAATTCATTGGTAGCGTGGCATGAAAAAGAGACTTCGATTTGGCGTCGAAGTAGCTTTTTACATTAGGGTAAAGTTTATCTTTGTACTTGATAGTCAGATTTTTTGAGATCCCACGTGTTTTCGTTAAGACCTTCATCGCGCAATGTAAACTTTTGAACCTTATTGGTTGGCGTGTAAGGCAATGATTCAACAAAATTTATATAACGGGGGACAAAATAGTGCGGAGCTAGTTCGTTGATAAACTCGCAGAGCTCTTCAGCGGTACAATTTTTACCGTTTTTCAAAATGATATTCAGTTTAAGTTCTTGTTCACTTACTACTTCCTTTGACGCTATTCCAAACGCAGCAACATCAGCTATTGCTGTATGTCTGCGTACAACGCTCTCTACTTCAAGAGTCGAAATATTACGCCCAGCAAAGCGCAAAGCGTCTTTTTTACGATCGGCATAAAAATAGGCTCCGCTGCTTAGATCTTGTTTGGCGAGATCACCAGTACGGAAATAATCACCAAAGTATGCCTCAGCAGTGGCTTCTGTGTTGTCAAAATAACCATTGAACAGTAAATATGGTTTTAATGGTTCGATGCAAATTTCGCCAACATCGCCTAGCGCAACAGGTTTACCATCGTCGTCTAACAAATGAATTATGGTGTCATCTATCGGAAACCCTAATGCATAGACTGGCACATCATCACGGTTTTCTAACTGGGTCATAACCAGTTGGCATTCACTTTGCCCTAAGCCTGTTCGAATAAGTTGTAAACCAAAGCGTGCTTCAAAAATTGGCCATTGGTTCGGCGCTAAGGGGACTATTTGGGCAAGACGAAGCGGTGTGTCGTTATCATCATCTTGCTCGGGTGCATTGAGTAGAAATGCACCCATGGCACCCAGTAAAAATGTTTGTGTAGCGCCAAAGTGTTTAATCCGATCCCAGAATGTAGTGACAGAAAAATGTGGCTCAATAATACAAGGGATACCTTCTATTAATGCACGATAGATCGACGTTATTCACGCCGCGGTATGAAACAGCGGCAATACACAGTAAATACTATCGCCCGATTGGGAATTATATTGGGGGCTGCAGCCTTCAACTATTGGGCGTATCCAACTGTTATAACTTTGCAGCACGCCCTTAGATTTACCCGTCGTGCCTGAGGTCCAAAGAATGGCGCAATTATCGCCATAGTGCTGATTAGAATAATCTAGAGTGGCAATTGTTTGTGTAATAAGTTGCTGATAATCAACGGGGCTTGTTAGACCGCTTTTTGTTAAATCACCTAATAGAACAATTGTTTCAATTTCAAGTTGGTTTTCTATGTCAGCAATTCGATCTTGATATTGGTCGTCGGTGATTAGCACCTTAGCGCGTGACATTGTTAGATTGTCCAACAGCCATTGCCCTTTATAGTCGCCATTGATTGGCGTCCAGATCGCACCTAGCTTGTTTATCGCCAGAGTGAGTAACACCATTTCTGGTCGGTTGCCCAAAAATAAGGCAACAATATCACCAGTATGAACACCAAGCTTTTGTATGCCAGTAGCCAACCGGTCACTTATCTCATCGGCTTGTGCAAAGCTGATACTGGCGGTATCGGTGACTAAAAATGCAACATCGCCGCTTTGCGCTGCCTGTTTTTTGAGGATGAGCGGGAAGTTTCTGTCGTCGGTGTTAGATAGATCTAGCTTGTTCATTAGCGGCCTCGAGATTGAATCTCTATTAGTAACATTAAAGCTTGTTTTTGGGGTGTTTATTACCCCTTTAATGCCCTTTACTCAGCGGTTAATACACGGCCTAACTGAATGTCACCTTCAATGGTTGTGCGGTTGATGACACGTTTAATGCCCGGCTTCGTTCCTGTCGTACAATGCATGGCGCGCCAGTTATCCCACAGCACCATGTCGCCCTGGCGCCAGTCATGAAAATAAGTGAACTCTGGTTTTTGACCGTGCGCCACTAATCGTTTTAATAGCTCGATAGATTCGTCATTAGACACGCCAAACTGCTGCGGTGTAATAATGCGGTCCAAAAATTGGGCGACGATTTCAAGCACTTTGCGCCCGCTGATTGGATGGGTAACCACCATTGGATAAACCGCATCAGCAAAGTCAGGGAAGTTAACATCGCTTGGTTTTTTGGGACTGTATGGTCCTGGTTGGTAACCTTTAGTATTCACGTAGCGCATATTACGACGTTGCATACTAAAGCTGTAGGCTACCTCTAGTTTTTCAATCAGTGCTTTAGTGTCATCGTCTAATGCATCATAGGCCTTGGCAAGATCGCCAAAACCGGTAAGACCATCTTCCTCTGCCACCACAACGGCACGTAACAGTGCCCCATGATTAGGGCGCGCCGTGTAGTGTAAGTCCATATGCCAATCTAAGCGGCCGACAATTTCTTCGCCGTCATAAAAGGCAGTATAAAACTGGTCTTTATCGCCGCCGTTTTCCAATATGAATAACTCTGGGTTTTCTTCGCTGGTATTGACCTTAAGCGGATGTATTTCTAGCGGGCCAAAAATACGACTGAATTCAATTTGTTTTTCAGCATTGATATCTTGCTCGCGAAATACCATAACGGCGTGTTCAGCCCATAATGCTTTAAGCTCAGTTTTGATTGCATCAGTAATTGGTTCATTAATATCGAATCCAGAGACTTCTACGCCAATATTATTGAGAGGAGTTACGGTAAGTGTCATGGTTAATTCCTTACTAAATACCTAGTGAATATGGATGGATTATTGGCGGTTAATCGACTAAGTGTGGATCGCGACGCAGTTCTCGTCGGGCCATCGCTTCCCAGCAAAAGGGAAAGCCAAAAGTATCGGTAATACTGACTTTTTCAACTTCTTCCTCCGTCAGTGGCACGCCACCGCCGGCGAGCTCCACCTCATAGGCGCGCTTACAACGCCATTCCAATGTTATCGCACGCAGATGCGCTTGACGTAAGTCTTTACCGACAACTAAAGCGCCATGGTTTGCAAGTAGGGCCCATTTAGAATCGCCGAGAGCTTCTGCTGCCGAGAGGGAGGTTGCTTCGTCTTCAAAAGTGCCTTGGTACTCGTTGTATAAAGGGAGTTTCATCCCGCAATGTGCGCCGGTTTGGTCATACACTGCAGGTACACGTTGCATATTTGCCCAGATACCACTCCAGTGCGTATGGTTGTGTATTACCACATGCACATCAGGGCGCAGCGCATGCAGTTGAATATGCAAACCAATAGCTGGTGTAACATTCCATTCGCTATCAATGATCTTGCCTTCAGGATCGAGCGTTACGATATCGCTCGCTGTTAGTTCATCCCACGCAAGCTCCCAAGGATTAGTTAAAATGTTGCCATTTGCTAGACGATAGGTGATGTGACCAGCTATATGCTCGTTCCAGCCTTCTTGAAACAGCATGCGGCACATAAGCGCTACTTGTGCTTTATCGCTAAGCTCGGGTAGCAGTGTGTGCCGACCTGGATTAGGAGCGAAACGCTCAACCATTGTTTGTTGAAGGCCATCGTATTTTTTCATTATTATCGCTCTGTTGTTTGAAAGATAGATATTGTAATTGTAGGAGAATGATAGGTAGGAAGAAAAATTAAAGCTTGCCCGATTCAGACAAATTGTTATCCGATCTAGCCATGGGCGAAATGTTATTTAATCGTAAATAATGAGTCGCGGAAGGCGCTAGGAGATATCCCTGTCCATTTTTTGAATGCGCGATGAAACCCCGAGCTATCGGCATAACCCAGCTGTTGCCCTACACGTGTAATAGACACTGTGGGGTCACTTAAATAGCGACGCGCATGAATTTCACGTATCTGATCAATGAGTTGTTGATACTGCCAACCTTGGGCTAAAAGCTTGCGGCTCAATGTACGGCTGCTGCAATTGAGCAGTTTAGCCGCTTGGAGTAAAGAGGGCGGATTAGCAGGATCGTCGACAATAACTTGCCAAAGACGCCAAGCAACATCACCTTGATTGCGGGCGATGCTTTTTTCTTCACATAGTTTTTTATACAAGGCAGCACTTTGCGGGCTAGATTGCGGTAGCGGTTGGTCAAGAATTGCTGCATCAAAAAACAATTGTGTTGTAGGAGCATCAAACTCTACTGGGCACTGAAATATAGTTAAATAGCGCTCAGCGTGAGGTGGGGCAGGATAATTACAGCGAAGCTTAGTTATAGGTAATGTTCTACCCAGTACCCAGCGGCAAGTCGTTACAATATTGGTCAGGATGTCTTCTATGGCTAATAATCGCAAGTCGCCTAATTCTGTCTTGGCATCTATTTGGTAACAACCTTCCGATTGAATCTCACTAAAAGACGTTACAATCAAACTGCCTGAAAATCTGCCGGTGTAGTTTTGGTATTTTAACCCTGCATTACTGGCTTCGCGCAATGTAGCGCTGCTCATCATTAAATAAGCGAGCTGGTCAAGAGTGGCCATAGAGCGATGAAGCCCCAGTGCCAATCCTAAATCACTGCCATCATAGTGCCGCTGAGCATGACGGAGAAGGCCGCGATGTTGCGCGGCGGTTATCGAGGCGTTAGAGTCTTGCAACGCCACTTGGCTAATGCCGTTATTTGCTATTATGCTTTGTGTATCCATACCTAAGCTGGATAAAAAGTCCAATAACCAAATTATATAACGTGCATCAGTATTGATAAGTGTTCCTTTTTAATAGACCAATGTGTCGAACAACCTGCATCGTAATCAAACAAAGTTTAAGTGCAAATATTTAAAGGTAGAATGAAAGCATTTTAACAGGCATCGTTCACTTAGGACTAAGACACGGATTAAATGATTTACTCTAGATGGTTTTTGTAGGTACTGAAAGTAAATCGAGTATTTTTTACATTTTGGCTGATGAATACATATGAGCGTATCGTTACGTTAGCTAGAGTTGCTACAGTGTTCCAAATACAAATTAGTTTTTGTACGATATGTTAAGAAAAACGTCAGAAACACTATTTTTACGTTATTGGAATAATGACAATTTACTAATTAAATCAGTGGTTTAAGTTTTTGTACGCGTGTCGCTGGCAGTGTTGAGGTCAGCGGTTCGATCCCGCTAGGCTCCACCAATTTACCGTTAGAATACAGCAAGTTAGAGGCTACCGAGAGGTGGCCTTTCTTGTTTCTGTCCTATCAAAATGTGCTGGGCAACCGTGGGGCAACTTTTTTCTCTAATTTTGAGCTGGTTGGTTAATCATTAACTTCGATCAGTAGGGAAGATGCGTTTGACGTTTGGGCGAATGCGGTTATCTAGCAAACGAACTGTGATTACTTTGGTTTAAGGAAGTTAACTTGGCAGTACCAGTTATGGAGATGATAATATCACCTCCTATCAGGTGGCCAAATTCACTATGCCACTACACAATGATTTGTGTCGTTACTGAAATATATTTAGGCCACAACGTTTCGCCGTGGCAGCGCAATAACTCATAACCAACTCTACCTCCTCATCGCTGAAAAAACTTTGCCATTTCTTGTTGTTTTTTGGATCAATTGGGCGAGTATTATCCGTGTTCCCTGTCGACATTCCATTGTGCAGTTGGTGGTGACGAAGCATATCGTCATTCCAAGGTAGTTCTAGATACTCAACAACTTCCAGCAACACAGTCTGTGGCGATGCGATCAGTGCGTCATAACTTAATAGATGAAAGTCGATCCCCTCCTGCTGGTAGATTTGCAGTAGCCGGTTTTTTAACTCCCAGCATAAAGCGCCAGCGACGATGGCATCGTGGCGATTGCGGATTTCTGTTGGTTTAACTGCTATTGGATAGTAATCCTGTAAAAGGGATTCCAGTGGTTCTTTCAGATACTCGCAGATGGTTGAGGCTGAGTGGTAAATTTCCGCGCCTGATCCTGCAGGGTGACAGGCCCAGGGACATTTCACGTTGTAGGCATTGATAACTAGCTTCAGCATGGAGCAGACGACATCACGCGGATCACGCAGCATCCAAATGATTTTACCGCGATGTTGTGTTAAAGATTTTATATTATGGGCCGTGGTTGGTAATTTGAACGCGACATTGGGGCCGTAGTCTGGATTATTTAGGTAGTTTTGGTGCTGATTCGGAATATAGTGCGCCTCATCGATACTAACGATCTCAGGGTGTGAATTAAGAATAAGATGCATCAATGTAGTTCCGCTGCGTTGGCAGCCGGTAATCAATATCGAATTATTTGCCACGATGTTCCCAGTTTAATCTAGAGGGTTGGAGTCGTTGTTGAATCGGTTACTGTAATTTCAGATCGGATCATTTATAGACAAGCTGATGCTGCGAACTTTATCACTAAAAACGTGTGCGGTTTGATATAAATATTTGGACGAATCTGTAAAGTGTATAAGTAGGAGGTCCACAGGGGGCCTCTTGCGCGTACAAACCGCGCCGAGCGAATTGCAGGTCTGTTTAAGGCTCAAGCCGCTACCTTCAAGGTACCCACTTTCTCCAGTTCGATATTCCAGGGCAACAGAGCTTCATAGTCTTCCACGGATTCACAACAAGGGATGTCTTTAAGGATTTTTACATAG